>JAYWHX010000016.1:0-166515 GCA_043777375.1 Planctomycetota bacterium
TGAACCGCCTGCTCGGCGACGTAACTCTAGTCGTAGAAAAGAGAAAGCCGTTTGACGAACTCGCCAAACGGCCTCTTGTTACACCGAGTCGGGGCGACAGGATTTGAACCTGCGACTTCCTGGTCCCAAACCAGGCGCTCTAGCCAAGCTGAGCTACGCCCCGTGAAGTGGTATCTTAGAGAATGTTGGGCTGTCTCGCAAAGCGGGTTCTTGCGGATTCTTTGAAATGTCGGGAACCCGAGGGTTTTGAGGCAGGAATGGCCGCTTTACGCATCGATCGAGCGGCTGAGGTCTCCGTGATTGAACGCAGCCAGCCTACACAGGTTCGCTATTTTGCAACGGCTTTCAGAGGAGGTGCAAGCCCATGGGGATGGCGAACTTGGCGTGAGTCTCGTTCTTGTTCATCGAGAGAGTGAACCGTTGTCGCTGATCGAGTGATCACACCATCGCCAATCCCGAGAGTTTATCCGGCAGGGTTTACCAAGGTCGATCAAGTTTCCCAATTCGCAGGCCGGACGGAGACTGTCCTCTGGTTCAGGAAATGCGGTGAAGAATTGTGATCTCCAATTGACGGACCGGGCTGGCGCGGGCACTCTATGGGCATCGTGTACATCGTTTCCAAGCTGTGTCGCGGGAAGATCTTGCACAGAAATGGTCTAGGCGCGGAATTTTCCTTGCCTTTACAATCTGTGCTCCACCCGGAGGGTGGATTTCACTGCGGCTGTGTTCGACAGCCCGATCAAGGATTGCCTCTGTGTTGTCTTGCCAGTGTCTTCGAATTCTTGCTCAGCGATCACTCCTGACGTGGGTGTTGTTGCTGGCGTTGATTCCGATGCCGGTGACCCTGCGCGCTGATTCCGCAGTCGAGAAGCTGACTTGGGCAGACAAGATGTTGTCTGAGCAGAAGTACGATTTCGGATCCCCAGCTGTGGGGGCTGTTGCGACACATGTGATCCAAATCACAAATCTCTATAAAGAAACCGTCACCATCTCCGAGGTGACATCCTCGGATTCCGAGTTCAAGGCGAGGGTCGACAAGAGCAATCTGAATTCCAAGGACGTGGCCCAACTTGAGTTGTCGCTCGACCCCGCAGTTGCGAGGACCGCGAAACTGGCCTCCGTTTCCCTGAAGATGACGTTTGATGGCGTGAACTATAAAACAGTGACGGTGCCAGTCTCCGCCTTCGTTGAGCCGGGACAGGCACTCAATCCGGCCATGGTCAACAAGCTTGGTCAGAATTGGGCCGAGCAGATGTTCTCCGACCTGACGTATGATTTTGGCCCAGTCGCTCGAGGAGCTGAGGCGAAGCATGTCATCGAGATCACGAATTCCTACAAGCAAATCGTGACACTTTCTAACCCGGTTTCCAGTTGTCAGTGCATCACGCCCCAGTTGGATATTTCAGTCTTGAATTCGCGGCAAGTGGCTCGTTTGACTTTGAACCTGGACACCGTGCGTTTTTCGAAGAAGCGGGATGTCACCGTGACCCTGGATGCTTCTTTCGCCAACGGCGGAGTCAAACAGATACGCATCCCAATTACAGCTTACATTCGACAAGACGTTGTGCTTGACCCCGGTTCTGTCCAATTTGGAATCGTCGCACCAGGCGAGGTCGCAGAGCGGCGTGTGAGAGTGTTGTACGCAGGACGCGCCAATTGGACGGTGCGTCCAGAAGTGCGGGTTGGGAATTCGCACCTCAAAGCTGAAGTTCAAGAAGTGCTCCGTCAAAACGGCCGGGTTGAGTACGAGCTGCTGGTCAAGCTGGACGGCGATGCTCCCAAGGGGCGAGTCATCGATCAACTGGTATTGGTCACGGACGACGCTGCCAATCCGACGATCCCGATCTTGGTTGACGGGACCGTGGAAGCCGACTTGCAGATCACGCCCGAACTGGTGCAGTTTGGACCACTGAAGCCCGGTGTTCCGAAAGTCGTCAAAGTTGTTGTGAAGGGGCGCAAGCCGTTCCGAATCGAAAAGGTTGAATGTGATTCGGCCCGCGAATGCTACGGCGTGTCGATTCCCTCGGTGGATCAGTCGGTTCATATCGTGAGCCTGACGATCACTCCGCCGGATGAGCCGGGCGAGCTCAAAGAAGCCTTTACTGTCACGATCGCCGGACGCACAGCGACGCTGGCGTTTCAAGCGATCGGGATGATTGAAGCCACTGTCAATCCGGCGGCAGAGGAACCAGTTCCCGAAGCTCAAGATCGCGTTCCTGCGGACGCAGTGACGGCTCCGTTGCCGAAACCGTAACCAAACGTTGGGGAAATTCGGCTCAGCTGTACGGAATTTTGTAAAAATGTCGCATTGATCCGGCAGACCCGCCGTATCATGGGATCGTGCCAGTTTCGTTGTCGGATGTCTGCGCGGCTGACCCAGTTGTCGAGCACGCAGGCCAACGGCCAGAACCTGAGATCGGATGTGTGGTGCCTGCGGGCACTGACTTTGGGAAATCGACCTGCGTGGACGCAGGTGCCAGGAAGGGCGGACGCACAGTTCTGAGGTGCGGTCGGTTTACTGTCACCCGAAGAGGCCCTCCATGTTCAACCGCATTTGTTCCACAGTATCGCTGGGCTTGATTGCCCTGTCGATGTTTGCCACGCCAGCGATGTCTGACGATCAATCGAATCAGTGGGCGAACAAAATGTTCGCCGAGCCGAAGTTCGACTTCGGCCCTGTGGCTCAGCATAGTGACTGCCAGGGATTCCTGGAGTTCACCAATCGCTTTGCACCTGATATGGAAATCGTGAGTGTGTCGACCTCGTGCAAATGCATTTCAGCCTCCACCGAAACCAAGGTGCTGAAGGCCCATGAACAGGGCAAGATCAAATTGGTTCTCGACACGTCCCGCTTTCAGGGCCAACGGCATGTCACTCTCACCGTGAAATTCCGCTTTGAGGGAACGAAGTACGCCACCGTCAACATTCCCTGCGAAGCATTCATTCGGACCGACGTCTGGATGCAGCCAGGATTTGCAAATCTCGGAGCACTCACAGCGGGTGAGGGCGGCGAGCAAAAGGTCAAGGTCACGCGGACCGGGAACGATCAGTGGCAGATCCGCGAGGTGCGCTCACGCAACCCTGGCCTGACGACCGAGATGAAGGAGCTGACCCGTGGCAATGGGCGGGTGGAGTACGAAATCCTGGTCAAGGTTGCTGCGGATGCCAAGCTCGGCAACATTCAGGAAAGCCTGATCTTGGTTACGAATGATAGCTCGAACGCCAATGTCGCTCTGCGAGTGGAAGGCCGCGTAGAGACCGACATTCAGATCACGCCTGAGACACTCAGTCTGGGGCGCCTGAAGCCGGGCAAGGAAGCGAAGTTCACTGTCATCGTCCGCTCGAAGAAGCCGGTCCGTATTGAACGAGTTGAATGTGCTGACCATCCGGAGTGCATCAAGGTCTTGATTCCGACCGAAGAGAAGACAACACACATGCTGTCTCTGGTAGTGACCCCTCCCGATGCCATGGGCGAATTTCAAGACACCTTCACCCTGACGATTGCCGGGCGTTCTCTGCCAATGACATTCCAGGCCAACGGACTCGTCGAGATTCAGACCACAGCTCAAGACACCTCAAAGTAGAGTTGTACGAAGACTCAATGACTCAACGGATTGCAGGTCGCTCGGTTCAAGGAACCGAGCGACCTGCTTGTTTTTTGTGGGGCGGTCATTGGTTGGGGACGACGTTTCTCCTCAAGAGGGGATTCGTTTCGGAATCGATCGGATCAGGCACCGTCAGGTAACGAGCGTCGCCTTTCGCTCCGCGAAAGATCGCTCTTTCGCGGAGCGAAAGGCGACTATGACTGCGACGTATTGTTGGACGACTCCTATGGCGATTCGTGATCCCCGGACTGTCTCATCACCTCGTTTGGACAAGTTCAGGGGACCCCGGAAAAATCGAGTCGGCGTCCCTTCACGCGCGCGATGCTTTCTGGTTAAATCACCCTCAAGACTGACGTGTGTTTCATGAGTGGTGAGACCCGCTCACGGGAGCGTCGGCAAGGGACTGCCGTGGATCTGTTTCGTTGGCGTGCCGCTCTTCTGCCGCACGTCGAATTCATCTCCCCTCCCCCGGGGATACAGGACTCGGCCCTATGCTTCATTACACGTGCGACCAATGCAGGCGCGTGATCAACGGACAGCGTTACTCGGTGAATATCGAGGTACGGCTACAACAGGATGACGAAGCCCTGACCGAGGCTGATCTTGACCAGGACCACCTGCAGGCAATCGCCGACGAAATTTCGCTGATGGATACAACCTCTGAGTTTCAATTGCCCGAACCACCGGTGAAGTCGCTCAGGCTCGATCTGTGTGTCACCTGCACTCGCCGGTTCGAGAAAGACCCGCTCGGTCGCGAAACTCGCAAGCGGTTCAATATCAGCCCGAACTGACGAGGCGTGGAGATGATCGCCCAGTCGAGTTCTCGCATTCGTCGCCGCTGGCCTACAGCGGCTTTTGTATTGGGGCTCATCGCGACGGCCTTAATCCTGTGGCGAGTCGCAACAGCCCGATCTCTACAAACGCTTCCGCCAGCGGGCGTCCCGGTCATAGTCATCCGGGCAATCGATGGCGATACGCTACTGCTCGAAGGGGGCTTTCGAGTCCGGTTGCTCGGCGTCAATACTCCCGAAACCAAACACCCGGATCGCCCCGCAGAGCCATTTGGCCAGGAAGCGTACGAGTTCACGCGAAATCTCGTAGAGCAGCGTGACGTGACGCTCGAGTTCGACCGCGAACGGTTGGACAACTACCGTCGCCTTCTGGCTTATGTTTACCTGCCTGATGGAACACTGCTGAACGAGCGTCTGATCGAAAGTGGTCACAGCCCAGCTGTGGTCTCATTTCCAATTCGGAGCGACCGCAGGCGAATCTTTGAGCAAGCGGAACGGCTCGCTCAAAAGAATATCGCAGGCATCTGGGCTCTTCCCGAATGGCAAGTTCGCCTGGCTGAGCAGCAAGAACGCCTGGAGAAGAAACCGCGTTAGCCCCGCTTGATCTTCAGCATTCGACGAGCGGCCTCATCGGCGGCCAGCTTGGCTGCGAATTGCTCATCGGTCCCAGCTGGCATCGACATCGCAGTGTCGAGTGCCCGCTGTGCCACCGCCGGGTCAATATTCTCTGCGGAGACTGCGCGGTTTGTCAGCAGTGTGACCACGGAGCCCTTGACCTGTAAGAACCCACCATCGATGAAATAACTCTTCGAAACGCCACCGGTTTCGAACTTCAATTCTCCACGACCCAACCGTCCAACAACGGGAGCACGCCCCGGCAGCAGACCCATCGAGCCATCAAACAGCGGCAACTGGACCGAACGGACGTTCTGATCAAGCAGCGTCGTTTCTGGGGTCACAAGGACAAGGCGAAGTTCGGTGGCAGCGATCATGGGGAGAACCTCACAAGAGTCCGAGCCAGGATGGGCTCGTCACACAGACAGAGCGGCACCGTATCAGCCAGCTGCCATCTTCTTGGCCTGCTCTTCGGCTTCTTCGATCACGCCGACATAGGTGAAGGCACCTTCTGGGAGGTGGTCCCACTTTCCGTCGCACAGTTCTTCGAAGCTGCGGATGGTGTCGGCCATCGAGGTAATCTTCCCCTTCTTGCCGGTGAACGCTTCGGCGACGAGGAACGGCTGGGACAGAAACCGCTCGATCCGGCGGGCACGATGCACGACGAGCTTGTCAGCTTCGGCCAATTCGTCGATGCCGAGAATCGCGATGATGTCCTGGAGTTCGCGGTAACGCTGAAGCGTCTGTTGGACGCGGCGGGCCACAGCGTAGTGCCGTTCGCCGACGATCTGCGGGTCCAGGATTCGGCTCGACGAAGCGAGCGGGTCGATGGCGGGGAACAGACCCTTTTCCGCGATCTTACGTTCGAGGTAGATGAACGCATCGAGGTGGCTAAACGCCGTGGCCGGGGCCGGGTCAGTCGGGTCGTCGGCGGGCACGTACACAGCTTGCACCGACGTGATCGCTCCACGCTTCGTCGAGGTGATGCGTTCCTGCAACTGGCCCAGTTCGTTGGCCAGCGTCGGCTGGTATCCCACGGCGGACGGCATCCGACCGAGAAGTGCGGACACTTCCGAACCGGCTTGGGAAAACCGGAAGATGTTGTCGACGAACAGCAGCGTGTCAGCCCCGGTCGTGTCGCGGAACCATTCGGCCATCGTCAGTGCAGTCAGTGCAACACGCAGACGGGCACCGGGCGGCTCGTTCATCTGGCCGAACACCATGCAGGTCTGCTCGATGACCTTACGACCGGTCGAGCCGATGTCGGCTTCCTGCATTTCCAGCCACAAGTCGTTTCCTTCACGGGTTCGTTCACCGACCCCGGCGAACACCGAGTAGCCACCGTGAGCAGCTGCGATACGGGCAATGAGTTCGGTCAGAATCACGGTCTTGCCGAGACCGGCTCCCCCGAACAGACCGGCCTTGCCCCCACGCACGAACGGGGTCAGCAGGTCGATCACCTTGATCCCGGTTTCGAAGACTTCCGTCTTCGAGGAGAGGTCTTCCAGCCGAGGCGGTGCCCGGTGGATCGGCCACTTTTCCTGAGTGGTGACATCACCGCGACCATCGATCGCGTTGCCGAGGACGTTGAACACGCGGCCCAGCGTTTCCTTGCCGACCGGCACCGACAGCGGAGCGCCGGTGTTCACGACCTCCATGCTGCGGACCATGCCGTCGGTTGTGCCGAGGGCGATGCAGCGGACGCGACCGCCGCCGAGGTGCTGCTGCACTTCGCCGGTCACATTGATCTCGATCCCCTTCACCTTCGCCTGGACGGTGACGGCGTTGTAGATGTCGGGCATGTGATCTTCGGCGAATTCAACGTCGAACGTCGATCCGATGATCTGGGTAATGCGACCGGTGTTGCTGGCAGTGGAGGTAACCATCGTGAGCCTCTGTTGAGGGGAGCGATCAGTGGTCAGCAATTAGCAGTCAGCCAGAAAGTGGCCGGTGATAATCGATCGAACTGGTGCAAGCTCCTGGGTGTCTGACTGTCTGTTGATGTGGGTGCTGGCTGGTACTCTGGCTGAACGCTGACTGCTGATGGCCGACTGCTATTCCAGAGCCGCTGCCCCGCCGATGATCTCGCTGAGTTCGGAGGTGATCTGCGATTGTCGAGCGCGGTTGTATGCAGTCGAAATCGACTTGATCATGTCCTGGGCATTCTCGTGGGCGGCCTTCATCGCGACTCGGCGGGCAATCTGCTCGCTGACAGCTGCGTCGAGGAAGCACTTGAAGAACCGAGCCTTGAAGGCGGCGGGCACGATCTCTTCCAGAATCTGGTTCGCGTTCGGGAGGAACTCGTACTCGATCCCGCTGCCCTTGCCAGCTGTGCCACTCGTCGCCACTGCAGCCAGATCGCCGATCGGGAGGATCGTCTCCACGACAGGAGACTGCTTGGCAGCCGACTCGAACTTCTGGTAGACAATGTCAAGACGATGAATTCGACCAGCGATGAAGTCGGCCACGAACCGCGAGGCGATGGCGTTCACCTCATCGAATCCGGGCTTGTCTTCGAAGTTGGTATAGGCTGCGTCGACGGGGATCTTCTCGTACTTCATCAACGACAAGCCACGCTTGCCGGAGACTTCCAGTCGCACTGTCTTGCCCGTCGCTTTGAGCTCACGCAGGCGGGCCATCCCCTTCCGCAGAATTCCTCCGTTGAAACCGCCGCACAGGCCGCGATTCGAGGTCAAGATCAGCAGCGCGACGTTCTGCTCTTCCGCTGGCTTTTGCAGCAGCGGATGCGAGAACGCCAAGTTGGCCCCCGCCAGGTCAGCCACGATCTCGTTGATCTTCTTCGTATACGCAGCTGCCTCGGTGGCCCGGTCCATCGCTTTCTTGAACCGCGCGGTGGCGATGAGTTCCATCGTCCGCGTGATTTTCGCGATGTTTCGGACCGCCTTGCGGCGTTTCACGAGTTGTCGAGAGTTGGCCATTTTGGGTTCCGTAGCGGCAGTAGTCAGACTTTCACCGTATGGGCAATCAACACAGCAGAATTCTGACGAATTCTGCTACACCGCCACGGCGGCCTTCTCCTTGGCGGCAGCTTGCTGCGTCCGGGTGCGGAAGGCTTCCAGAGCGGCCTTGAGGGCCTCTTCGGTGTCCTTCGCCAAGTCCTTGGTATTGATGATCGCGTCGCGAACTTCCGACTTCTCATCCTTCATGAAAGTGATGAGGGTCTTCTCAGCCTCGGCCACCTTGTTGACAGGGATGTGGTCGAAGTAACCCCGCGTACCAGCGTACAACGAGATGACCTGGTCGGCGAAGTGCAGCGGGGCGTACTGAGGTTGCTTGAGCAGTTCAATCATCCGCTTGCCGCGGTCAAGTTGATTCTGCGTCGCCTTGTCGAGTTCGGTGCCCATCTGGGCGAACGCTTCGAGTTCACGGAAGGCGGCGAGGTCCAAACGCAACGAACCAGCGACTTTCTTCATGGCCTTCGTCTGGGCGTTACCACCCACGCGAGAGACCGAGATCCCCACGTTGATCGCGGGGCGGACACCGGCGAAGAACAGACTCGGCTCCAGGTAGATCTGGCCGTCGGTGATCGAAATCACGTTGGTTGGAATGTACGCGGAGACTTCGCCTTCGAGCGTTTCAATGATCGGCAGGGCCGTCATCGAGCCGCCGCCCAGTTCATCGCTCAGCTTCGCAGCTCGTTCGAGCAGACGGCTATGGCAGTAGAACACGTCACCGGGATAGGCTTCGCGACCCGGCGGACGCCGCATCAGCAGCGACAATTGGCGGTAGGCGACAGCTTGCTTCGAGAGATCGTCGTACACGACCAGGGTGTGCTTGCCTTGGTACATGAAGTGTTCGGCAATTGCGGCCCCAGCATACGGAGCGATGTATTGCAGAGGTGCTGGGTCGGACGACGATGAGGCCACGATGATGGTGTAGTCCATCGCCCCGGCAGCTCGCAGCGATTCGGCCACCGCAGCCACGTTGGCGGAACGCTGTCCGCACGACACGTAGATGCAGATGACGTCGCCGCCCTTTTGGTTGATGATCGCGTCGACCGCGACAGCTGTCTTGCCGGTCTTGCGGTCACCGATGATCAGTTCGCGCTGACCGCGACCGACGGGGGTCATGGCGTCGACAGCCTTGATCCCGGTCTGGAGCGGCTGCTTGACGGGCTGGCGACCAGCAATTCCGGGAGCAGTGTATTCGACCGGGCGCGTCTCGCTGGTCACGATCGGACCCTTGCCGTCGAGCGGGTTGCCGAGCGGACCGACGATGCGGCCGATCAAAGCGTCACCGACTGGCACCGACAGCAGTGCTCCGGTGGTCTTGACCTCGTGACCTTCCTGAATCTTCAGGTAGTCGCCAAGGATGATGACCCCGACCGAGGTTTCTTCGAGGTTGAAGCACAGACCGCGTGTGCCACCTTCGAACTCGACCATTTCGCCCGCCATGGCGTTCGAAAGGCCGACCACGCGCGCAATCCCGTCGCCGACTTCGATCACACGACCGACTTCAGCTGTCTGGATTTGTCCGCGAAAGTCTTCAATTTCCTTCTGGAGAACTGAAGCGATTTCGTCCGCCTTGAATTTCATGGACATACCTTTCCCGCAGCCGCTGTGTCAGGTTGGTCAACCGGGTGGCGACCGAACCGTCGAAGATGGTGTCCTGCACCTGGATAATCAAACCCCCGAGCAGCGCAGGCTCGACCTGGGGGACAACAATGGGGTCAGTCGCCATCGCGGCCTTCAACTGGACTCGGACAGAGTCCAATTGCTCAGGCGACAAGGCAACTGCCGAACGCACCAAGACTCTCTGACGACCGGAGCGGCGTTCTTGCTCCAGGGTCGCTTCTTCCATGATCGTGCTGAGCAGATCGAGCCGGTCATGCTTGGCCAGAACCACCAGAAAGTTCCCCATGAACTCCGAGCAGCGCGGCTTCAGCGTGCGTTCCACCAGTCCCTGCTTGTCGTCCGGATTCAACATCGGAGAGGACAACAAAGACTCGAACTCAGGCTTCGAATGAACGGCGTCCAAGAGTTCACCGAACTCTTGCAGTGGCTCATTGACCCCCGCAGCCTTCGCAGCATCGAGCAGGGCCACGGCGTAAACCATGGCGATCGAACGCGCACTGGGATCTTCCAGAACGTGTTTCGGTCGAGCTGTCTCTGCGGCGCTAGCCATTGGGGAGTTCCATAGTCGTAGCGGAAGTCGTTAGACTTTCGCCGTTTGGCAACCGATTTGAAATCACTCGGCGAAATTCTGACGAATTCCGCTACGCCTTCTGACGGGCGAACTGTTGCACTGCTTCCTGAATCAAGCGTTCCTGATCCGACCCCGTCAAGGCCCGTCCGACCACTTGTTCAGTGGCCTTGGAGACCTGATGAGCCAGCGTCGAGAACAACTCGTCCAGAGCCTGATCCTTGGCTCGATTAATCTCAGCGATGGCGCGATTCTTGATCGCTTCCGCTTCGACTTCGGCCTGCTTGGTGATGTCCAGCTTCGTGTGCTCCGCGTCGCGACGAGCCTCTGCCAGGATGTCCTTGACCTGATTCTCAACCGCTTCGAGGCGTCCCTTGTGTTCTTTCATGAACGCATGGGCTTGCACCTTGGCATCTTCCGCATCCGAGATCGCCTTGCGAATCCCTTCTTCGCGAGCGGCCAAAGCTCCGAGGATCTTTGGCCAAGCGGTGAAGTACATTCCAGCCACCAACAGCCCGAACACAATCGCTGAGAAGATCGCCAAGTCAGTCCGGAACTCTTGCGGTTCCTTGTTGACGTTCTTCTCACCAATATGGTCGTGGTGCTCGGCATGTCCGGCCTCACCTGTTCCGTGACTGTCAGCCGCAGGGGCCGCAGTTACAGCTGGAGCGGATGCCTCTGGAGTTGCTCCGCCGTCCGCTGCGAACAACGCTGGCATAACTGCCACACTGAACACAACGCCCAGACTGAATCGAGCTAGCATCGAAAGCGAATTCACAGGTTCACCCTTTCGAAGGACGCGGAACGGATGCCACACAAACTACCCTGCCTGCATGCAGACGAACACCGCGAACAGGGTGAAACCTTCGATCAGAGCGGCGGCGATGATCAGAGAGAGCTGGATCGTCGGAGCGACTTCTGGCTGACGAGCCATGCTCTCGACGGCAGCAGCACCAATCTTGCCGATGCCCATAGCGGCACCGATGACGACGAGTCCAGCACCAAATGCGCCGCTAAAGCTGATCAACGGAGCGGAGCCCGTCTGGGCCATCGCAGGTCCGGCAAACACGAACATGACGGCGACCAGCGTCACAACAAAGCGAATCCAGTTCTTCACTTCAATCTCTCCCAAACAGGAAACAGTGGTTCTTGGACCGGGGCCACCACTCGACTTCGATGAGGCAAGGCCACAGACCGGATCAGGCAAACAGGTTAGTGGGCATGCCCCGCTTCAGGACCATGGCCATGATCATCATCATGCCCATGATCGCCGTGTGAATGAATCACCGATGCGAGCCACACCGCCGACAGAAACGTGAACACATAGGCCTGCAGGAAGCAGACCGCCAGTTCGAGAATACTCATTGCCGTGGCGGCCAGGGTGGCAATGATCGCCACAGTTCCCCACAGCTTCAAAGACAAAGCTGCCGCACTGGCAATCATGCCAATCACAGCTGTCAGCACGAGGTGACCTGCCACGATGTTGGCGAGGAGACGAACACCAAGCACGCCGTGCTTGATGAAGAGTCCGACGACTTCCACGAAGAAAATGATCCCGCAAATCACAATTTTAAGTGGGAGCATCCACAGAGGCAGGTCGAGCTTCGGGATCATGTTGGTCCAGAAGCCGATGATCCCCAAGTTCTTAGAACCCGCATAAATCGCATGCACCAGCATGAACGTCGCCAAAGTGAGCGTCAGCGAGAACGCAGCGGTTCCGGCCCCGATCCACGGCAGCATGCCAATCAGATTGAGCGTCAGCACGAAGAAAAAGACCGTGCCCAGCAGGGGGACGTACTTGTCTCCGTCAGGGCCAATCGCAGTGCGGGCGATACCGTCACGGACAAACATCACCAAGGCTTCGAGGGCGTTCCAACCTTTACCTTCCGGAGCCTTGTCGGCGCGGATCAGGCTGGAGAATTTCTTGAACGCCCAGAAGATGAAGATCGCAGCCACGACTTCGATGATCATGACTTTGGAGATACAGAAGCCGCTTTGTGCTTCGTAGAGATTCTTGAGGGTGCCGAACGGCTGGGGAATCAGAATTTTCCCAGCCAGATCGTGGTTGTAGTCTTCCAGGTGGGCATCTGGGTGCTCATGCTGCAAAAACTCGGGGACATCCTGCATGGTCCGATAGGTTGGACGCCACAGGAATTTGGGTACTTCGAAGAAGTACGCGTCCTTGATATGCAGAATAGGGTCAGCCATGCGTATTCCGCGAAGTGCGGCCCTTCCCCAACGATGAACCCAGACGAGTTGAACTGCTCACGATATCGACCACCAAAATGGTTTCAACCGTCAGCGACACCAAAAACAGAGGAACGTGAATCTGAATCACATTCTCCATCGGCCAGTCGAGGTGCATCTGATGCCAGATCGTCCCGAGTGCCAACGGCCCTAACGTGCGAAACAGAATCGAACTCATCAACCCCGCATAGGAGTGTTTGCCACCCGCCGTGATCCCCACGACAAGCAGTGCCAATCCCGCCGAACATCCACAACCCAACGTCGAAAAGATCGCCAACTCGGCCCCGACAGCTCCGTGCCGCCTCTCGTTCCACATCCCTGCCACCAACCCGGCCAGACTCATCGCCCCAGCCAGTACAGCCATGCGAGCCAGCAGGAACCGCCACGACACGGGACGAGCTGTCAAAGACGCACCACACGGTGAGAGCTCTTTGACAACACTCTCTGCTTCACTGCTTATTTTGACTGGTTCTGGATCGCTTGGGGCCGCCTCCATTACGCTTCACCAGCAGAATGAGGGCGGTAATCCCTGACGCAAAACCAAACACAAATCCAGTCACAGCCCCAAATCGTGTCTCGAATCGCTGGTCAATCCAGGCCCCGCCAATTCCCGGCAAGACCATCACCACGCAGATCGCCAGCACCCGAGAAACCCACTCGGCGGCCAACGACTGCTGTCGCTGTTGCTGCCGACGATCAGATTCAAGGCTCATTTCGCATCCCCACGCGACACATAAGACCCGCACCCGGATTGGGAACCCGACGCAAGTCTAGCAGCTGTGAGTGGCATGGAGAAATTGCAGGCTACAGGGAGAGGACAAGCCGAGTCAAAACCGGTCGCGATCTTCGACTAACTTTCCCAGTGGTGGGCGGTGACTTCCCAAGAGTGGGAGCGTTCGGGAAACTGCTCAAGTCGACGCGGATACGTTTCGCGGTGTCTCTCGCCGGAAGACTCGGGGGGCTGACGCCGCCCCGCTCACCCGGAAGTATTGGGATTTGTTATGCCAGTTGCGACTGAACTCCCGACCAACCGCTTGGTCTCGATCGATGCCTATCGAGGGACAGTGATGTTCCTGATGCTGGCGGAGGTGCTGCATCTGGGGCGGGTCGCTGAGTCGTTCCCCACCAGCGAGTTCTGGAAGTTCCTGGCATTTCATCAGTCGCATATTCCCTGGATCGGCTGCACGCTGCATGATCTGATCCAGCCGTCGTTCACTCTGCTGGTGGGGGTCGTGCTGCCATTTTCGCTCGCCAGTCGGATGCAGCGGGGAGAATCGCGAGGGCTGATGACATTGCACGCACTGCTCCGCTCAGTCGTGTTGGTGTTCCTGGGGATTTTTCTGCGATCTCTGGGACGGGACCAGACGAACTTCACGTTTGATGACACGCTGACCCAAATCGGACTCGGGTACTTTTTCCTGTTTCTCCTCGGGCGGACGAGCTGGAAGGTCCAGCTGCTCGCTTTGCTCGCGATTGTGGTCGGGTACTGGGGATTGTTCGCCCGGTATCCACTTCCGGGACCTGATTTTGACTGGAGCAAGACGGGCGAGGCGGCAGACTGGGAGCATCACTTGAAAGGCTTCTCTGCCCATTGGAACAAGAACACGAACCCCGCCTGGGCGTTTGATGGCTGGTGGATGAACCTGTTTCCTCGCCAGGAACCCTTCGTTTATAGCGGAGGCGGGTATTGCACGCTCAGCTTCATTTCGACGCTGGGAACCATGCTGGTTGGATTACTGGCCGGTGGCTGGCTGAAGTCCGAGCGAACTGCTGGTCGCAAGATTGCCGGTTTGCTGCTGGGGAGTGCCCTCTGCTTCGGGGTCGCACTCGCAGCTGAACACTTCGATATTTGCCCGATCGTAAAACGAATCTGGACGCCAAGCTGGGTCTTCTTGGCGGGCGGCTGGAGCTTGGCGATATTGGCGACGTACTACGCGATCATAGATGTGGCGGGATTTCAGAAATGGGCGTTCCCGATGATCGTGATCGGGAGCAATTCCATCGTGGCCTACTGCTCGGAATGGGTCTTGTTTGAGCCGATTCGGGCGGCACTGGATCGGCACTTAGGGGCGAGAGTCTTTGATCTGGCTGGCAAGCCCTACGAGCCGTTGCTTCACGGGTTCGCCGTCCTGCTCGTTGTGTGGTTGATCTTGTTCTGGCTCTACCGCCGGAAGATCTTTGTACGAATTTAGTGCGGCCTCAACCGAGCTGATCAGTTGAACCCCACGCAAGGGTGTTTCTGCTCGGATCGATTAGCCGAGTCTACTCCGGTCGAAAACGACGAGTCGTGCCGTGACGTGTCAAGCCGCCCTGATGCGACATTGGTGTCATGTTCTTGCGACGCAAACCCCTAGGTGACAACAGATCGCAAAGTGTAAAAAAACCGAGTAATTCAGAATTCAGCTTCGACGAATCGAACGCTTCCCCTGCAATGACTGGCACGAGGTAAAATCGGTAGTACCGTTTAAATCACTACGATCGGCACCTCTCATCTTCTCAGAGCAAGCTGCGTAAAAGTGACTGTCGCAGGCCGGATTGTTGCCGGATCGCCACAGTCTCGACGCTAAGTTAAGACAGACTCCCGCGGCCCGAATCGCGGGAATTGTGCCCCCTCCGCCTTCCCAGCATCCCGACTGCCATGAGCACGGAAACCCTGCCTCCTCCCCCGATTCCGGTGTCTGTTCCCGCAGGTTTGGGCGATGTCTTCGACTACGCTGCTGCGGAGCATCTCCAAACCGTTTCCTGGCTCTCCCAGCTGGGTGACCAAGAATCGCGGGTCAACCTGCACTCGCTGGAAACGGGCACTCGGATTCTGAAACGAGCCTGCGACATCGTCATCGCGACCAGCATGTTGATCGTGCTGGCACCCGTCATGCTGCTGACGGTCATTCTGGTCAAGCTGACCTCGCCCGGTCCCGCCATTTTTCGGCAGACAAGAGTGGGATTGAACCTGCGACAGCCTGGGGCGGAACGACGACAATGCGATGATCCACCACCCGACGGGGAGGAACGGCGCATTCCCGACAGCGATCGCCGTAAGGAATTCACTTACGGTCGGCACTTCACACTTTATAAGTTCCGCAGCATGCGTAACGACGCCGAAAAAAACGGGGCCCAATTCGCCGTTAAGGGCGATGCCCGCGTCACGCCGATTGGCATGTTCATGCGGAAGACCCGCCTGGACGAACTGCCCCAACTGTGGAATGTGATCCGCGGTGATATGTCGCTGGTCGGTCCTCGCCCAGAGCGGCCAGAGTTTATCCAGGATCTGTCGCGTGAGATTCCCGATTACATTCAGCGTCTTGGCTTGAAACCCGGGCTGACGGGGGTCGCTCAGATCGTGAACGGCTACGACAACAACATTGAGAGTTTCCGCCGCAAGGTGGCGTTCGACTTGATGTACTTGAGGAATTGCTGCTTGTGGAATGATCTGAAGATCTTGTTTCGCACCATCCGGGTCGTCTTGTCCGGCAGTGGAGCCCTCTAAGCGAGCTTCCTCCGCACTCGCTTTCCTAGCTGTTGAGGATGTTCAGAGACGCTGTTCAACTCAGCCTTTCTGAAGACTGATCCGGACCAGGGAAACGCATCTAACTTCCGAAGTTTTTGCAGAGGACGTCCTCTGTTCAAGCCTCTGCATCTCTATCACGAGGTCAGTCTTCCTGAATTTGTCACGCAGGGGCGCAGGGGTCGCAGAGAGGGGATCTAGCCTATGAGATTTCTCTGCGTCCTCGGCGCCTCTGCGTGACATCTTTTAGGTGGCAGACTGCGGTCTTGCTCATTGCCGTACAAGAATCGGTGAGTGTGAAACTCAAGGCTTTCGATGCAGGCAAATGCAAAAAGGCAGGCCAAAGAGACTGCCTTTTTTATCATTCGGTAACACCAGTTCTTAGAACGGGACATCGTCGTCCGGTGGACCGGATGTGTTTGACGGGCCGGAGGAATAATAATCTGGCTCTCCGCCACCGCTGTTTCCACCCGAGGGAGCTGACTGACCGCGTCCGCCACCACCCGCATTGCCACCGCTGCGAGCCGCACCACGGTATCCGCCGCCGCCGCCACCACCTTCGCTGCCACGATTACCGCCGCCGCCTTCACCGCCGCCCGCGCCGCCGGTGTTTGAACCGAGGAACTGCATGGTTTCGCCGACGACTCGCAACTTGGATCGCTTCTGACCGGTGGCCTTGTCCTCCCAGCTGTCGAGCTGGAGGCGACCTTCAATCATGACGGGACGACCTTTGGCCAAATATTCCCCAGCCAGTTCAGCCAGACGCGCCCAGAGAGTCACCTCCACGTAGGTGGTGTCTTCCTTACGCTCGTTCGTGTTCTTGTCCGTGAACGAGCGATTGATCGCCAAGCTGATCTCAGCCACAGCTGAGCCGCTCGGTAGATACTTCACTTCGGGGTCACGGGTCAGATTCCCGATTAGAATTACACGATTGAAGTTTGCCGCCATCGTCGTGCTCCTGCGGTACTGTGACCGCGCAGCGTTCCAAGCTCAGACAAAACTGACGGAAACAACAACCAATCGACCCGCATCAGCTAGTAGGACATTTTGTCCGGGCTGACACCCATCGGAGTCGTATCAGCCTGGCCGGTCACGTGTTGCGACAGAGCTTCGGCCATGACCACGAACAGCTTCTCAGGATGATTGAGCAGCATCTGGCGAACGACAATTTCACTCAGCTTGCACAGCCGGGTGAATTCGGTGACCTGAGCGCTGTCCATCTTGAAGTACACAAGATAGTGCAAAGCCTTCTTGTGACCATCAATCTGATAGGCCAGCTTGCCGTCTTGCCATGGGGCGCGAGCCACCACTTCCGCTTCACAGCGGGTCAAAATCTCCAGAAGCGAATCTTCCGTCGCGCGGGAATTCACCGCGTAACGACCGCTATCCAGAAGAAACATGCACTCGTAACAATGCTGGGCCAAGGCCAATCTCCCAATTCAGATCTGCACAATCGCGAACGTAGCAGTGTAACCGCTCGCGGTATGATTTCAACGATGCAAAGCGATAAGCCATCAGCAGTCAGCTTTCAGCCAGAAAGAACTCCTCTGGCTGATCGCTGAGTGCTGGCCGCTTGTTGCCTTTAGATTTCCTTCGAATCGATCCACTTCATCATCTTGCGCAGCTTGCGACCGACGGTTTCGATCATGTGCGTCCGCTCGTTGCGACGAATCGCCTTGAAGCTGGCCTGATTCGCCTTGTTCTCCAGCAGCCAGTCGCGAGCGAACTGGCCATTCTGGATCTCGGTCAGAATCCGCTTCATCTCCAGCTTCGTCTCGGCAGTCACGATCCGCGGTCCGCGGGTGTAATCGCCGTACTCAGCTGTGTTAGAGACGCTGTACCGCATGTAGTTCAGGCCGCCCTGGTAGAACAGGTCGACGATGAGCTTCAGTTCGTGCATACACTCGAAGTAGGCCATTTCGGGCTGATACCCGGCTTCGACGAGGACTTCGAACGCCGCCTTGACGAGTGCGCTGACGCCGCCGCAGAGGACCACTTGCTCACCGAACAGGTCGGTTTCGGTTTCTTCGGCAAACGTCGTTTCGATGACGCCGCCGCGAGTTCCGCCGATGCCCTTGGCGTAGGCCAGAGCCAGCTTGCGGCTATTTTCCGAGGCTCCTGGCCCCATGGCGATCAAGCTGGGGACTCCGCCGCCCTTGACGTACTCGCTACGAACGAGATGGCCGGGTCCCTTGGGGGCGACCAGTGCGGTGTCGACACCCTTCGGCGGGGTGACTTGATTAAAGTGGATGTTGAATCCGTGGGAGCACATCAGCAGTGCACCGGGCTTCAGATTCGGTAGAACTGAATTCCGGAACACATCGCCCTGGACTTCGTCGGGCAGCAGCATGTTGACAAGGTCACCCTGCTTGGTGGCCTCTTCCGCCGAGACTGGCTTGAAGCCGTGCGAGACCGCCAAGTCGTAATTTGGGCTGCCAGGACGCTGGCCGATGACGACGGTACACCCGCTGTCCCGCAGGTTCTGAGCCTGGGCATGGCCTTGGCTGCCGTATCCCAGAATGGCGATCGTCTTGCCCTTGAGCATGGACAGATCGGCGTCATCGTCGTAGTAAACCTTGATCGACATGGCTGATTTCACACAGGAAAAGGAGAGAACCAAAACGGACAGCGGGGACAAGCCCTCGGCCCACTGTGAGACAGTTGCCCCCGAGTTCTCGGGAACACATCGTAGGGCATCCCGGCCCCACACCACATTCCCGCCGCACTAGGCGGCGGGTTGATCGTTATCGGACTCTTCGGAGGACGAGTTGCCTCTCAGCAGTGCAATGCGCCCGGCCCGCACCATCTCGATGATGCCGAACGGACGAGTCGCCTCAATGAACGATTCGATTTTTTGTTCCTTGCCGGAGAGCTCCACCATCACATGATCGGCACTGACATCGACAATCCGACCTCGGAAAATGTCGACCAGTTCCTTCACTTGCGATCGAGTGCCGTTCTGCGTGCTGATCTTGATCAGCATCAGGTCGCGCTCGACAAACTCCTGATTGGAGTAGTCGATGACTTTCACGACCGTGACGATCTTCTCCAGCTGCTTGCGGATCTGATCGAGAACGCGTGCATCCCCGGCCACGACAAACGTCATGCGAGAGAATTCAGGGTTCTCCGTCGCACCGACGGCCAGGCTTTCGATGTTGAATTCGCGCGAGGCCAGCATGCCGGAGATGTGTGCGAGCACTCCAGGCCGGTTCATCACCAGCGCGGAGAGAACGTGACGCATGAGATCGTTCCTGCTGTCAAAATGGTCGAGATCGCGTCGGAAACGGAGGAGCCCGCGCGAAGCTCGCAGTCTATCCCTCCGGATGAGGGCATTCAACCGAGTCTGGTGTTCGCCAGCGGGCGAGGCGATTCTCAGGTAACCCACGTGAGGACGTTCATCCACTCGCTGGACAAGCTGACCACGCGCGGGATCCAGCGTCCAGACGGAGTAGCAAACCCAACGAAACCAACGTAAGCTCTGACTAAGAAACGCTATCGGAGCAGATAGCCACTTTTCCCCAGCTGTCTGCGGAACGACATGGAGATGTTCATGGCACGGGGTCTGGCATTTGAGCGTCCCGCTGGGAAAACGCTGTTATTCCTCGCATTGACCATGTCATGGACGCTCGCTCTCGTCGGCAGTTGGGCCGTGGCTCAAGATCCTGTGGCTCCGCCTGCCGCTGCGAACCCTTCGGTCGCACCAGCTGCTGCGACACCCGTCGTTAGTGAGCAGCCGGAAGACGAGACCGAAAGCTTCCTCGGCTGGCTTCACCGAGCCAGCGGATTCTTTGGGTACACGATCTTTTTGTGCTCGTTGATATTGGTTGCCGTCATCCTGCTGCTGTTCGTGCAACTGCGGAGGGATGTCATGCTGCCCCCGGCATTTATTGAGACCTTCGAATCCCGGCTCAACAATCAAGACTTTCAGGGAGCTTTTGAGACGGCCAAGGGGGACGACTCTGTCATCGCTCGGATGCTGGCCGCCGGAATGAGCAAACTCAATCAAGGGCCAGACAAGGCACTGGAAGAGATGCAAGCAGTCGGCGACGAAGAATATATGTACATCGACCACAAGCTCGGCTACCTCGCCCTGATCGCAGCGATAGGCCCCATGCTCGGGCTACTGGGGACAGTGCAGGGCATGATTGTCTCCTTCGAGGTGATTGCTCGCAGCTCGACGACTCCCAAACCAAAGGATCTCGCGGTCGGGATTTCGATGGCCTTGGTGACGACTCTCGAAGGACTGGTCGTGGCGATCCCCGCGATGACGGCCAACGCCTTGTTCAAAAACAGAGCGCAAATCTTGATGAACCAAATTGGCGTCGTCGCAACGGTCCTGATCGGCCGTTTTGCGGTTGCGAAGCCTGCCACTCGTCCCACCGGTGGCGGATCTCCTTCAGCGACCCCCGCAGCATAAGCTGAGTCGTTCGGTTCCAGCGAAAGAGGCTGTGCTTATGAAATTCAAATCGTCCGGTGGCGGCGGAGTGGTCGAACCCGACATGACTCCCATGATCGATGTCGTGTTCCAGCTCGTCACGTTTTTCATGATCATTACCAACTTTGAGCAGACCCAGGCGGATGAACGAGTGAAGCTGCCTGCCGATCAGCTGGCCAAGCCGCCTGCCATCGTCAAACGGGATGAGTTGATCGTCAACATCGGGTTCAAGCGCGACACAGTGGGCTCTCTGTTGGATCCACAGCCTTTCGTGTTCTGGAACGGGGTCGATGTCCGTGTGGAGCAGATGCAGCCCAACTTTGAACGCGAGGCTCGTCTGACTTCGGCGAAGCATGGTCAGGACAAAATCAAAGACACGACCATCACAATTCGAGCCGATGCCGACACCCCGACGGGACTCGTGCAAGCGGTGATCAAGCTGGCTCAGGAATCAGGCTATGAGAGGTTCACACTCAAGTCGAACTCCGAGGACAAGGGGCCCTAGCGCCTCGTCAACGCTCAGACTTGGAGTGAAGGCCAGCCCGCGAGGGAGGGCGAAGCTCCTGCTGAGCCGCGAGCCAGGGACGACGTTTTCTGTCACGCGCGGCTTGGCAGGAGCCTCGTCCTCCCGAAGGGGCGAACACCCGCATTTCGTGTTGACGAGGCACGAGACTGGCCCACTTAAGATTCAGCCGTGGGATGACTCCCTCAGCTGCCCCATTCAAACTGGTCGAGTGAACGATGGCTCAGCGAACCGACGGATTCGAAAAAATCAATGTGCCCATGGCACCTATGATTGACGTCGTTTTCCTGCTACTGATCTTCTTCATGTTGACGTTGAAGATCTCGGCCCCTGAGGGAGATTTCAATCTCAATCTGCCGCAGGGCTCGGGGGCTCTCACTGGCAAGCTGTCACCGCTCGATTTGAAAGTCCGCTTGCTGGCCAATCCCGATGGCACTTTGCAGCAGCTGCAGCTTGAGGGTGTCGATTTGGGGAATGATTTTCCGGGGGCGTTTGACCGGTTGAATCGTCAAGTCGAACAGCTTGTGGGCAGCGGCAGAGCATTCAGCGATGACCTGGAAGTGGAAATTGATGCCGATTTTGGGCTGCATTACATCTACGTGATGAAGGCGGTATCTTCCTGCTCTGGTCGGTTCAACTCTCGGACCGGGGGCCGCGTGACCTACATCGAGAAGATTAAGTTCGCCCAGCCACGTCCTCCGAGAGGTGAGTAACCGAGGTCTTTCGGAGTCGGAAGCCCGACGCCAGTCGCACTGGTTTTCGCGTTTCGAATTGCCACTTCACCATCTCCCATCGCCTGATTCCAGGCACACCACAAGTTCGTTGTCTCGGCCAGTCTGCTCAGCCTGCCGGGTTTTAGAGTCCGTTCGGGGATCGTTCGACACCCACGGATGAGGAGTTGTTACATGTTTCGATGGTTCTGTGTCACCAGCTTGTGGGCTGTGTGTTGTGTGTGCGTATCGGCTGTCGTTCAAGCGGGAGAAGCCGCCGTCGTGGAATCGCGTCTCGACCTGTTTCGAGGCGGCGACGGGGCCTACGAGAAGTATCGCATCCCGGGCATCGTGGTCTCTGCCAAGGGGACGGTCATCGTCTACTGCGAGGGCCGCAGACGCTCCAGCAGCGACTGGGGGCCGATCGACATTCTACTGCGGCGCAGCACGGATGGCGGCCAGACATTCTCGTTGCCCGTCACCGTGGCCGATGTCCCCGGACCAAAGACGAAGAACCCCGTGGCCCTCCAACAAAATCTCGCTGTTGAGGGCGAGGTCACTTACAATAACCCTGTCATGATCGCCGAACCGGACGGCACCTTGCACCTGCTCTTCTGTCTGGAATACCTGCGGTGCTTCATCACCCACAGCTCGGACGACGGGGTCACGTGGTGCCTCGCCGAGGAGATTACCCCTGCGTTTGAGCCATTCCGAGCGGAGTATGACTGGAAGGTCCTCGCGACCGGACCGGGACATGGCATCGCGATGACCTCGGGACGGCTCGTCGTTCCAGTCTGGCTGTCCACCGGAACCGGAGGCCACGCGCATCGCCCGTCAGCGGTGTCCCTCATTGCCAGCGATGACCACGGTCGCAGCTGGATGCGCGGGCCAATAATCGTGGGAACCACCGAGGAGACACTCAATCCCAGCGAGACAGTCGCCGCAGAACTCAGCGACGGGAGCTTGCTGCTGAGCATTCGCAACGAATCGATTCGGCACCGCCGGTTGGTCACGCGCAGCCCGAATGGGTTCGATGGCTGGTCCGCTCCGGTGTTTCATCTGCACCTGTTTGAGCCGATTTGTATGGCGGGCCTGCTGGGCGTGCGCTGCGAGAACCGTGTCCATCTGCTGCACACGGGGCCCGACTCTACCGACGTCGCGCCGCCATCTCCCCCAGCGCACGAAGTCGTTCAAGGGAGCGGCAAGTCACTCCCCCGGCGAAATCTGTCGCTCCAGGTTAGCCGCGACGAAGGGGCGAATTGGTCCCCCCGCGTAGTCTTGGAACCCGGTGTTTCCGGGTACAGCGATCTCGCCTTTCACCCCGACGGTTCGGTCCTGTGCTTCTTCGAGTCGGGAGGCAAAGATGCCGACGGAAAAGACCAGAGCGGCCAGCTGACCCTGCTGCGGATGAAATTGCAGGCGATCCTGGATGCGACCCGTCCTCGGTAATGGAGTGACGCGACGAGCTGAACGTGTGCAAAAGACCGCGTACATCCGGTGTCTCCCTGGCAAGGCAGCACCGTGCCCCAGCGTATTCCGGAGCGTCAAATGTGGATCTCAGAAAACCATCAACTGGGTGTCAAAGCGTGCAGTCCACTCGCCTGGTGGCTGCTGGCGATTCACCCGCTGCCATGGACCGGAGCTTTTATTTCGGTCCTTGGCGGGAGCATGAACGCTCTATTCTCCCTCTCGTGGAGAGTCGGAATCCCTTGGCTTGTTTCAGGCATTCTATTCGCTCTGTTGGGCTGGTTCGGCCCCAAGCTGGCGATGTCGCTCCTCTCTCGACGGGGGTTCGTGTACGACACCTCGAATGATCAGGGTTACTGGAAGGGGCAGCCACATTGAGATCAGGGAATGCACGTCAGGGTTGGCCATGACCAATCCAGACGACGAACGATATTTCCAGCTGGATGCCGACATGTTGGATTTGTACCGTGAGGGTTCCCGGTGAGTGGCTTGAATCGCTCGTGATCCTGTGCGAATTCTCTGATCCATCCAAAAGAAAAACGCCTCGCGATTGCGAGGCGTTTTCCGTCAGTTCACATCGAGTGACTAGCGATCGTTGCGATCGCGTCCACGGTCACCGCCGCGATCCCGGTCGGAACCTCGGTCGTTGCCACGATCTGGGGCTGGGCCGCGATCACGATCGCTGCCTCGGTCGGACGATGGTCCACGATCACGGTCCCGGTCGCTGCCACGATCAGGGGCTGGCCCGCGATCACGGTCTCCCCCACGGTCACTGGCAGGGGCACGGTCGCGGTCATAACCACGGTCGCGGTCGGAGCCACGATCCGGTGCTGGTCCGCGATCACGGTCCCGGTCGCTGCCGCGATCAGGAGCTGGTCCACGATCTCGGTCACCACCACGGTCACTGGCTGGGGCACGATCCCGGTCGCGATCGCCGCCACGGTCCGGAGCAGGCCCACGATCACGGTCGGAACCGCGATCAGGAGCTGGACCACGGTCCCGGTCGGAACCACGATCCGGAGCTGGTCCGCGATCACGATCACCGCCGCCACGAGGGCCGCGATCATCACGTGGTGGACGTTCGCTACCACGGTCGCCGCCGTCACGGGTCGGACGCTCGGTCCGCTCTGGGCGTTCCGTTCGTTCTGGGCGCTCGCCACCTTCCGCAGCTGGAGGAGCTTCGGTTGGTCCGCCGTTCCGCTCGATCAGGACAGCCTTATGGGACAGCTTGACGCGGTTCTGGTCGTCGACGGCGATGACCTTCACTTCGAGCTTGTCGCCGACCTTGCAGACATCGCCGACCGACTTCACGAAGCCTTCAGCGAGTTCGCTGATGTGGCAGAGTCCGTCCTTGCCCGGAGCGATTTCGACGAATGCTCCGAAGTCCTTGATCGAGCTGACCGTACCGTTGTAGATACGACCGACCTTGATCTCTTCAGCGATTGCTTCCACACGAGCCAGAGCGTCTTCGCAACCGACCTTGTTCGTTCCGGAGATCAGCACCTTGCCGTCGTCGGTCACGTCGATTTGCGACTTGGTCTGCTCCTGAATCGCGCGGATATTCTTTCCGCCCGGTCCAATTAACAGGCCGATCTTCTCGGGATCGATCTTCGTCTGAAGGATACGCGGTGCGTAGTCAGAGATTTCCGGGCGCGGACGACGAATCGCACTCAGCATCATGCGAAGCAGTTCGAGTCGAGCATCACGAGCAGCGGCCAGCGTCGCTCGGATGATCTCTTCGTTGATGCCGTCGATCTTGAGATCGAGCTGGATTCCGGTGATCCCCTTCTGGGAACCGGCGATCTTGAAGTCCATGTCGCCGAAATGATCTTCGTCGCCCATGATGTCGGTCAGCAGCACGTACTTGCTGCCTTCCTTGACCAGACCGATCGAGATCCCAGCCACCGGCTGTTGAATCGGCACGCCAGCGTCCATCAGGCTCAGCGTGCCACCGCACACCGAGGCCATCGAGCTGGAACCGTTCGATTCGGTGATGTCCGAGATCAAGCGGATCGTGTAGGGGAACTGCTCAGACTTCGGCAGCACCCACTGAATCGACCGCTCAGCGAGAGCACCGTGGCCGATTTCCCGGCGACCTGGTCCCCGAATCGGCTTGCATTCGCCCACCGAGTAGGACGGGAAGTTGTAATCGAGCATGAACGGCTTGGCGAACTCGCCGAACAGTCCATCCGACTTCTGCTGATCGCGAACTGTACCGAGAACCACAGTACACACCGACTGGGTTTCCCCGCGGGTGAAGACTGCCGAGCCGTGAACGCGAGGCAGAACCTGCACCTGGCAATCGACAGCACGCAGATCACTCGGACCACGACCATCGAGCCGCTTGCCCGACAGGGTCAGATCGCGGCACGCCTGATGATCAACGGCCGAGACCGCATCCTTCAGCTGCTGCAAGGTCCGGCCATCGGCCAGCTCTGTCGCACCATTGGCGAAGTACTTGTCGACCAAGCCCTGCTTGACCACTCCCGCAGCTGCGGAACGTTCCTTCTTCTTGGGGTTGGAACGAGCCTGGCACAGTCGGTCGTAGGCTTCCGACTTGACCTGATCGAGGAAGGGGTTCTTGGGCGCAGCCTTGTACGGCACTTTCGTCTTGCCGGCCTTTTCGACGAGTTCGAGCTGCATGTCGCAGATCTCGATGATCGCCTTGTGGCCAAACATCAGGGCGTCAGCCATCAGATCTTCTGGCAGCTGATCTCCGAAGCCTTCGATCATGAGGATCGAATCGAGGCTACCAGCGACGATCAAGTCCAGGCGAGACACTGCAACCTGCTGGACCGTTGGGAAGAGGACGAACTGGTCGTCGATCAAACCCACGCGAACACCGGCAATTGGACCACTGAACGGCAGCGGCGAAACCGACAGAGCGGCACTGCCCCCGGTGATCGACCAGACGTCGGGATCGTTCTGCCCGTCGCAGGCCAACACGTTGGCCATGACCTGGACTTCTTCGATGTACCCCTCGGGGAACAGCGGGCGAATCGGTCGGTCAGTCAGACGGGAAGTCAGAACTTCTTTCTGAGTCGGGCGACCTTCGCGTTTCAGAAACCCGCCAGGAAACTTTCCAGCTGCGGCGAGCCGCTCCCGGTAGTCGCAGGTGAGGGGGAAGAAGTCAGTGCCGGGCCGCGAGGGCCCATTCTGAGCAGCAACAAAAACAGCCGTCTCACCAAATTGGACGAGAACGGCTCCGGCGGCCTGCTTGGCCCATTCACCTGTCGTAATTGTCAGCGTACGACCCGCGATTTGACGTTGAACAGAGACCTTCACTGGGTGCAACCTTTTACAACGAAGAAAACAATCGACTTAGACAAAACCCTGCCACGACCCGACCCGACACCGACACCAACGCCGACTCAATTCACGACAGACGGGCGGAAAGCCGAACAGATCCGCCCTGGACGATTCGCCTGAGTTGGGTCATGCCAAAGCGCCCACACGGGGAGGAGCCACTCGCTCCACCCCCGGCATGAAAATCCCAATCACCCGACGATCGCCAACAACTGCTGCGACTACTTACGCAGCCCCAAGCGACCAATCAGCTCGACGTAGCTAGCCGGCTTAACCCGGCGCAGATACTCCAGCAGACTACGACGCTTGCTCACCATCTGCAGCAGACCACGACGGCCTGCATGGTCCTTCATCTGACGCTTCAGATGCAGGGTCAACTCATTGATTCGTGAGGTCAGGACCGCAACCTGGACTTCGGGAGAACCCGTGTCCTTCTCGTCGCGGCGGTACTCTTGAATCACCTGAGTCTTACGTTCATTCGTGATGGACATGTTCGAAATTCCTCTCCGACCCCGCAGCTCATCGCCGCTGGGACTGGAAACCATTGGTTCTCACAGACTGTGAACAGCTGTGTATGGTAGCCGGGTCGTGGAGAGTTGCAATCGAGGAGGAAGTACAGAGTACGTTACAAATGTTTACATCTCCATTTGAGAGTCGCTTGATTGTTGTTTGGAGGTCCTCAAGGGACTGATTGTGATCAGATCTGCTTCTTGAGTGATCGGCGGGCCGGGCTGAGCCTCGTGTTGACGGAAACGAAACAGTAATCTCCGATGCGATGTGTGGGCAAATTTCTGTCGTGTCTTCTTTAACAAGGTGAATCCCATGCTTTTACGCCGAGATTTCCTAGCCTCATCCGCTGGTCTCTTCATCGCGGCAATGCAGCCATCGTGGGTCGCTGCGGAACCGGAGCAGGTTGCCCGCAAGAAGGTGGCGTTCTTGGGCACGGTGGTCCACGAACACTCCCACGCCCAGCATTTTCTGGATCGATTGACCGTCGGATATACGTGGCATGGCGGCTGGCAGAGCCCGCGCGTGGATGTGGCCTCGGTCTACATCGATCAGTTTCCCAAACAGGACTTGGGTCGGCAGCGGATCGAGAAACACCAGCTGAAGCAGTATGCCAGCATTCGCGAGGCGCTCACGCTCGGCGGACCCACCTTGGCTGTGGATGGGGTCGTCATCATCGCGGAACATGGCGACTACGAGCGGACTGAAAAGGGGGGAGTCCACTACCCGCGTTACAAGTGGTTCAAGGAGGTCGTCCAAGTCTTCGAGACGAGCGGGCGATCTGTGCCGGTCTTCAACGACAAGCACCTGTCGACAGACTGGAAGGAATGCGTCGAGATGGTCGCCGATGCGAAGCGGTTGAACTTCCCCTTCCTCGCTGGGTCGTCGCTGCCGGTGACATTACGTCAACCGTCGATCGACATGCCTTACGATAGCGATCTGAAGGAAAGCGTCTGCGTCGCCTACGGCGGAATCGACAGCTACGACTTCCACGCCTACGAGACGGCACAGTGTATGTCCGAGCGCCGCAAAGGGGGCGAGGTCGGCATCAGCAGTGTTCACGCTCTGAAGGGCGACGCTCTCTGGACCGCACTTGAAGCTGAGGATCGCCAATCGACGCGCGACCTGTTCGTGGCCGCGCTCTGTCGTAGTCACAACCTCCCTGTTGTCGGGGGATTTCCGACGGCCAGGGTCGACTATCAATGGGCCAAAGCGACGCTGCCCGACACGACGGGACTGTTCGTTCAACACCTCGACGGGTTCCGCACGACGGCCTTTCTGACAGGGATTCGTGACTTCAACACGCCGGACAGCTCGGCTCGGGAGAGATCATCTCGTGCCAGATGTATCTACCCATGCCCGGCCACGGCTCGACAACGGCGGATTTCTTCAACCCTCTGACTCGACACATCGAGGACTTGATCCTCACCGGGAAGTCACCATACCCCGTCGAGAGAACCCTGCTGACGTCTGGAATGGTGATCGGAGGTGTCGAGTCGATGCATGCTGGGCAGACACGGTTTGACACTCCGGACATGGCCGTGGCCTATCGCGGGCAAAAGGAATCGATGTTCTGGCGAGACTAGCGACGACCCAGGACACACAGCCCAAATTCAGAATTTGCCTTGCGAGTTATCGACCCACTTGTGACGATACATATCAGCGCATTGCGATACATCTAGCGACTGAGGTGAAGTTTGTCGTCATCCGCCCCCCCATCCTGTTTCGCCTCGCTCCTGCGGGGGGCTGTTGTCCCCGCGCTGGGGCTGACATCGCGTCGCTGGTTCTTGCAGGCAGGTCTCGCAGGCTTGGGGGCAGGTCTCTCGATCAATGGCTCAGCACGAGCGGGCACATCGAACGTTACGGCTCGTAAGTCAGTCATCCTGATCTGGCTTTCTGGAGGCCCCAGCCAGATCGATACGTGGGACCCGAAACCGGATGCGCCAAGTGAAATTCGCGGCCCGTTTTCATCGATCCCCACTACGATTCCGGGAGTCCGGTTGTCGGAGCACCTGCCGCTTCAGGCTTCGATCGCCTCGAAGCTTTCGTTTTTACGAGCCGTCGACTGCTCGATGAGCAATCACACGCCGATCACGATGCAGGCGGGGAACCCGCTGGCTCGGCGGACCGACAACGGGCGGGACGGAGACGGCTATCCCTCAATGGGGTCTGTTGCGTCCCGGTTTCGCGGGCCGAATGATCCGGACCTGCCCGCGTTTGTCGGGCTGGCTCCGCAATGGACTTCCGATGTCTGGGAGGCTGGCCACATGGGCGGGTCCTTTGCCCCAGTCAACGGCGACCAGCTCGCGGGCCGCTGCTCCATGCCTCCCGGAATGCAGCTCTCGCGATTGGCGGATCGTGACGCACTCCGGACGCAGTTCAATGGGTTGCGTCAGGAACTCGACCGCGGCGACAACTTGGACAAGCTTCAACTTTCGCAGCAACAAGCCTACGAGATGGTCTCCACGGGAAAGGTCCAGAAGGCATTCGACCTCAGCCAGGAACACGACGTCCTGCGCGATGCCTACGGTCGAGACAATCTCGGCCAGCAGGCTCTACTCGCGAGAAGACTCGTTGAGTCAGGCGTCACATTCATCACGATGAGTGCTCGTTGGGGGTACTTCGACAATCACGGCGACACTGTTCTGCCTTATCTGGGGATTGAGAAGGGGCTTAAGCTGTTGCTGCCGGGAATCGACCGCACGCTGCACGCATTGGTGACCGACCTCGAACAGCGTGGTCTGCTCGACTCGACGCTGGTCATGATGCTGGGCGAATTCGGCCGCTCTCCGGTGATGACCAAGGATGCGGGCCGCGAGCACTGGATCAACGTCATGTCGATGGTCATGGCGGGTGGTGGCCTGCGTCATGGCCAGGCAATTGGCAGCACCGACTCACACGGGGGGACAATCCAGTCCGGAGCTGTCCGCCCGCAAGATCTGGCGGCGACGGTTTTCCGGCATCTCGACATCGACCTGAATAGCCATTGGCTGAGCCCCCAAGGTCGCCCGACTCCAATCATTACCGAAGGCGGTCGACCGATCCCCGAGTTGGGGTGACTGGCGAGAGAATCAGATACGTATGGCAAGGCGACTGATCAGTCAGTCCATCAAAACCCGTTCTCCACAGCCGCAACACCGGCGACTGGCAATGACCCACCAGCGGTGTCGCAGCAACGACTGGGTGCAGCGTGGGCACTGGACTTGCTTGGCCATCTGGTCCGCTTGCCACATGACTTGCAGAGTCCACCCGAAGACCACAAACATCAAGACGGTCGAAACGGTTTCGCCGACCGATTTCATCGCAATCAGCAGGGCGAAGAGAACTGGAAATGCAATCGTCATCGCGCGCGTGACGTGTCGATCGGTTCTCTTCCTGAAGTCTTGCGTGAGACGCTGAAACTCCATGCGAGTCCAGATGCCAGTGATCGCTGACTTGTCTACGAGGGCCACGCGGTCGGGTCTCACCACATGTCCACAATTGCCGCAACACCCCGTCAGAGCAGCAATCTGACCGCTGATCGACTCGTGACAGTTCGGGCATTTGTCTGATCGAGCTTCGAATGAATTGTGGGCTCGAACAATACCCCAGCAGAAGACGATGATTCCCGGCGTGACCACCAGCACTCGCAAAAGCGGATAGACCACTTCTCCAACGGTTGCCGCAATGGCCACGGTCCAGTGATCCACCAGCAGTTTAGAGATTAAGCTCCATGCAATTCCCGCAGCTGCCCAGCGAGCCACCGTCCAGAGGGTCTGCCATGACTCCAGACGTTCGTAGGTCCGTGTTGCAGATTGTTTCCCGCCGGGATTCGCCCTGAAATCTCGATCAATCAACGCACCTTCTGCCCCGACGATGATCTGTTCACACTCCGGGCAACGTGAGGTGGGGATCACTGTCAGTAAGGTTTGCAGATTCCCGATGGCAGTCCGGCAACACGGACACCGAAGGGCCATTTCGGCTCGACTGAGGCGAATGACCACCCAGGCAACTCCACCAAGCAAGCAGGCCAGACAAGCACCGGATAGCCAGCGCAGCCACAGCGGCGTCTCGACGGGGATTGCTCCCGGCTCCGGTGCCGTCATCGCGATCACGCAGAACTCGATTGCCATCGGAATCGACGAGAGAGCGAGCGACAGCAACGCTCGGTGAGACACCGATTCAAACGACTTCCGATGGGCGATCAACGCCGCGCGTGTCAACAACCGAGCTTCGTTCATTCAGTTCTCCTGCTTTCAGGAGCAACGTACAAAAGCGGCGTACGGATCACTGAATCGATATCCGCCAACTCATCGAAACGACTTCACCATCACCATCACCATCACCAACAGCACCAGACATCAGCACCAGACATCAGCCTGTCGGGGCTCTCGCTTGGGATCCAACTTGTGCGGTTGCATAACGCCTCGGCAGGCTGACGCCGTGCCGCTCTCTGGAAGAATTCATACCGACTTACGAGCGGTGCTTCGATAGCACCTTCTCCAGGACCGACTGCAACTGGCTGGCTGCTTGACCGCGCGACAGGACAGCTGCGAAACCGGCGTTCTGTGCGGCTTGCAAGCGTTCGGTGGCCACATGCGGGGCGTAAGCAACGGTTTGCGGGCGACCGGTGGTCTGGGTGAGCTGACCAATCGCCACCAGATCGAGGTCGGACGCCTCCAGATCGAGTACCAGGACATCCACCGGCTGGGTCGCCAGACGCTCGAGCAAGCCTCGTCCGGATAACACCCGGCTCACCTCTCCACACACAGCTCCCAGTGCATTCAGCACAGGGACGCCGAGCATCAGATCGCCGCTGACAAACAGGCCCTTGAGCGTTTTTTCCGACACATCAACTCTCCAGAAAAAAGCCCAGTGGTGGATACCACTGGGCTTTCAGCATCTCGCGAACAAACAACCACTACTTCTTTTCTTTGCCCTTGAACCCACCAGCTGCAAAGTCCTTGGCGGACTTCTCTTCCATGGCCTTGGAGACCTCGGGATTCGGCGTCGCGTCGATTTCGATCTCGTCGCGAATCCAGTGGATCGCCTGAGTGATCGAGTCGAGGTACGCCGGGTTCACCCAGGAACTCTCGTTGTGGCCGAGGTTGTTGTAGTACAGCTTCCCTTCGCCCACATTCTTGATCCAGCAGAGCGGGACATGGTAGCCGTGATCAGTCGGGATTTCGCTTCCGGTCGGGCTCTTCGAGTAATCCAGGCTCATCAACACTCGGCACTTGGCAGGCTGCCAGTGGCGGTACATGTAGATTTCGTCTTTGATGACGAATTCGGTCCCGAACGGTTTGGTCAGCGGGTTCTGCTCATGCACAGTGAATGTGACGGTGTTCCCGGCATTCCACGGGTGGCCAATAAACACTCCCCCCATCAAATCCCAGTATGGCTCATAATCGTGGTAGGTGTCACCCGCTGAGTGAAATCCCATGATTCCGTGCCCCTTCTTGTGGGCCCACTCCTTGAACAGATAGTCACGGTCCGCATCTGCGATCGGTAAGTTCAGCGTCGTATAGAACGCGACGATGTCATACTTGTCGAGATTCGCCTTCGTGACGTCTGCGGCACAGTCCTGAGTCAGGTCGACCGTGAAGAGCTTCGACGTCTCGGCCAGGGTCTTGATCGCAATCTCAGCAGGTGCCAGCTGCCCTTCCTTACGAGTGACGGAGCTGTGCTTGAATCCCGCACTCTGCGTAATGAACAACATCCGCGAAGGAGCCTTGTCCTCAGCCGACACAAACCCGCACAGGCAGCTGGCGGCAACCAGCCCAAACATGACGCGACGCAACATCAAAGACTCCCAAGAGTGAGGCAGCGGTTCCAGGGATGCGATCCGACCGGCGCATCCGGTGCCTCCTTTCTATCGAGTTCCGCGCAGAACCTCCAGATTCCCGGATCAGGATCTGGAAATGTGTCTGGCCAGATTTTATGGCACCAAGAGAAATAACGATGACCAAGCAGAGAATTGTTCTGCAGTATGCTTGGATTTCCTTGGCCTGACCAACGTGTCTGCATCCGTTATGATCAGTGACGAATGCTTCCTGGACCGCTCATCGAATGTCCCATGTCTGATGCCTTGGAAATCACCCCTGTTCGCGGCCCCGTCGTCGGTTCGATTCGCCCGCCGGGTTCGAAAAGCCTGACCAATCGGTCTCTGATTCTGGCTGCGCTGGCTCAAGGGCCGACGACGTTATCGGGAGTACTCGATAGCGTTGATACACAGGTCATGATTGAAAGTCTGCGCCGACTGGGATTGAAGATCGAGCAGGATTTAAAGGCAAATACCATTTCGCTTGTCGGCTGCGGGGGAATCATCGCTCCTCCTGGTGCCGAGCTGTGGTTGGAGAATAGCGGGACCAGTATTCGATTTTTGACGGCGATGTGCTGTCTTGGACAAGGGCAGTTCCGGCTCGATGGCAACTCCCGGATGCGTGAACGACCGATTGAGCCGCTCGTGCAGGCTCTGCGAGAAGCGGGAATCGCAATCCGCTGCGAGCTGGAGACGGATTGCCCTCCCGTGATGATCAATGCGCGGGGACTTCCGGGTGGGAAATGGACCGTTGATGGAAATCTGTCGAGCCAGTACCTGAGCGCTCTGCTGATGACAGCCCCCTGTGCCCAGTCCGATGTGACGCTCAGCGTTCGCGGTGAGCTGGTCTCGCGCCCCTATGTCGATATGACAATCGCGAACATGCGGCAGTTCGGAGCGTTGGTCACCGAGCATCGCCCGAATGTGTTTCAGATCGCCGCTCGCCCCTATCAAGGCTGTGACTACGACATCGAGCCCGATGCCTCTGCCGCCAGCTACTTCTTTGCCCTCGCAGCTGTCACCGGTGGCGATATCACCGTGATGGGTCTGACCCGCGATGCGTTGCAGGGGGATGTGGGGTTTGTCGAGGCTCTGGTCCGCATGGGGTGCCGGGCAGAGTTTGGCCCGCGTTCGATTCGCGTGATCGGTGGACCGCTGACGGGGATCGACATCGATATGAATGCGATCAGCGACACGGCTCAGACGCTCGCATGTGTCGCTCCGTTCGCCACCGGACCGACCCGTATTCGGAACGTCGCCCACATGCGTTTGAAGGAAACAGACCGCGTCTCGGCAGTCGTCACTGAGCTGCGTCGGCTGGGGCTGACCGTCGAGGAACACGAAGATGGCATGACGATTCATCCCGGTCCCCTGCATGGCGGGACCGTTGCGACGTATGATGACCACCGGATGGCCATGAGCTTTTCACTTCTCGGGGTGCGACAGCCGGGTATCTCGATTGCAGACCCCGGCTGTACCGCGAAAACCTATCCCGAATATTTCACCGATCTCGAAACTCTCTGTCAGGCCGCCCGATGAACCAGTACGACTCACGAGGCCGTCGGCCAGAACGCCCGTTCTCTGGCGGACCTTCCCGAGGCGGCCCCCCTCAATTCACTCCTCGTCAACAACCGACCACGCTGGAGAGGTTTGCGGATGCGCGTGGGATCACCTTCGAAGCCCTTGGCACGTTTGAGAACCGCCGCGCTTTCGTCTCCGATGCGCTCGAGCAGCTGTTCCAGGAGCGAAGCGTTTCGAACTCCGACAAGGGGCTGGCGACGGAGATGTCGTATGGGATCGCGCGGCGGCTGGCGTCGGTCGATTCCTTGATCGAGGCGGCGTGCGACCGACAACGCGACATGGTCCAGGACGGTTTGTGGCGACTGATGCGAATTGGGACGTACCAGCTGGCTTGGCTGCAATCGATTCCAGCGCATGCCGCAATTCATGAGACCGTGGAGCTGGCCCACCGACTGGGGCAATCGGGCTGGGCGGGATTTCTGAATGCAGTGTTGCGGCGGTTGCAGCGGGACATCCTGCCGCTCGATCAAGCGGGCTGGTCGAGCCAGCGAACGCTCGGTGATCTGGTGGCGAATCCCGATCCGAGTTGGCTGCCGATACGCATCGCCGATTCGTCGTTGAACCTGCACTCTGCGACCTCAGCCGAACCATGCGATTATCAAGCCTCCGAGCGGCTCATGGATGGACTCCAACTCCGGCAACCGATCTTTCCCGACCCGGGTCGATTCATCGCAGCTCACTGGGCTGAGTCATTCAGTTATCCGGAATGGATGATCGACGATTGGTGCCAGCAGCTGGGGGAGGTCGCTGCACTTGATCGCGCCAGTTGGTTCAACTCAGCTGGACGAATGTGCCTGCGAGTGAATCTGTGGAAAACCACGCGTGAGGCCATGCTCACGGCATTGGAACAGTCCGGAGTGGACGCGATTCCCGGTCGGTTGCCCGAGTCCATCATCCTCACGAGCCCGATACCGGTGGTCGATCTCCCCGGCTTCTGGGATGGCTTGGTCAGTATTCAAGACGAATCCGCGATGGCAGCTGCGGCACTGCTGGCCCCACAGCCTGGCTGGCGAGTGCTCGATATGTGCGCTGCTCCGGGTGGCAAGACGGCTCACATGGCGGAACAGATGCGGAATCAGGGGAAGATCATCGCCTGCGACTCGACGGCGGAACGACTGCCCCTGATCGAGCAGAACTGCGAGCGGCTCAAGATCGAAATCGTGCAGACCCGAGAGGTCCGCATGGATGGAGACGACATCCCGGATGGACCGTTCGATGCCGTCTTGGTCGACGTGCCTTGCTCCAACACAGGTGTGCTGGGCAAGCGTCCCGAGGTTCGCTGGCGGTTCGTGCCCGGCGAATTGCGAGAGCTGATTCCGATCCAGATGCGACTGCTGCGGTCGGCCTTGGACCGCGTGCGTGCGGGTGGACGAATCGTCTATTCGACGTGTAGCAGCGACCCGCGTGAGAACGAGCAAGTCATCCGCGAGGTGCTGTTGCAATACCCGAATTGCGAGCTGCGGGAAACTCGGCAGCATGTCCCCGGCCATCCCGTGGATGGTGGCTTCGCGGGGCTAATCGTCAAGCGGGGTTAGAATTACCGCATCCGATACTTCGATTTCGCAAAGTCGCCATCAGTCAGCTGGGTGTTGATCTCGAGCCCCGTGAAGTGATAGGACTCGATGAGGCTCTCTTCATCGTCGGTCGCTGGGGCTTTTCCCTCGACCCACGTGTAGTTCCGGATGCAAATGGGGACCGAGTGTTCCTTGTCGATCAGGATCAACGACTTCCGGTAATCCGCATTCACTTCGGGAGTCTCATAGACCAGCGTCGTCAGGTAGCAGGGTCGCCCGTCGAAGGATTCGCCGTCACGAATTTCACTGACGACCCCGGTGGCTCGCTTCAAATCGGCCTCGTGATGGCTGAGGATGATCTTGGTGAGCTCCAAGAGACCAGCGCACGTGGCTGGGTAGCGGGACTCCGCCAGGACACGTGGATCGTCGGGCAGCATGGCGATCGCGCCCGTCAAACGACCGGTCACACCGCCGGGTTGCACCAAGACTTTGTCCTCGTTCTGGCCCTTTACGAAGATCAGCTGACGGCCTTTGTCCCCTTCAGTCCACTTCATGTAGAGGCTGAATGGTTCGTGGCGGACCTTAAGGTTCATGGCCTGGGGATCGAGAAGCGAACCACCAATTCGTTCCTGGCGGCGGAACTGCACGGAATAATCCGGTGTTTTTTCGAGGATCTCTTGACCCCGCAGGAGCTGTTCCTGGCTGGCTTTCAGAGCCCAGCGACCGTTGAGGACAGTTCCTTCTGGCGATTTAGTTTCAGGCTCAGTTGTCGGACCCGCATCCCCAGATCCTGAGGCTGACCCCTTGCTCTCCTCTTCATTCAATGCGTGCCGAATGGGAGGAGCCAAATCGTTCGGGACCGGCTTGGCGATCGAGACCAGGAGGTACGGAGTCGGGCGATGCACGGTTGCAATCGGGTCTGCTCCGCAGGCTTCCGGATCGGTATTCCAGTGATAAAACACGAATGTGAAGAGCAGGAGGAATGAAGCCAACGTGTTTCGGCGGTTTTCGCCGGTCAGGAAATAAAGACGCATGGACCGCAGCATAGGCCGGTACCACCCAGGCAAGAGAAGAGATGCGGAAGTCGCATCACGTTCACCATCGGATACGACGGAAGTGAAATCGGAAAGTTCCTCTTCGCCATCCTGCGTTCCTTGCCGGTGGCGAATCAGCGCACTTCGTTAGCCTTTTCGAACCCGCTGCGATCCGCATGGCAGCTCTGATTGGAACTTATTTTCAAGACTTCGGGATGCGGACAACCGTTGCGAACGACATCGGAATCAGGCCACACATTCGGAAAACTCAACCAAATCGGACTCTTCCGATCAAGTGAAACATCTCCTACGACCGATTTATGAAGAAGAGGCCGTTCTGTCTCTTGATATGCGGATCGTATCAAGGATTCAGCCTCATGGTGGCAACAGAAGTACGCCACAAACTGCCAAGGAGTGGGTGATGCGAAAGTACCTGTGGGCATTGGCTCTGTGCGGAGCAGCTGGAATGGCAGTTCCGAGCTGGGCTCAAGAACGCGCCAAGTCTCTCTTTGGTCTGGGGCGTTCCCCCAAGCCTGCAGCAGCTCCTTCGGAAAAGTCAGCCAAGCCTGCTCCAGCCAAGTCCGCCAAGCTCAAGAACTACGGCGAGCTGTTTGGCAAGGATGAGAAGGTTACAACCTCTCCCAATGCCGAGGCTCCATCCCCCGCAGCTGTTCAGAAAATGACTGCGGACTCAGAATCGATCCGAGTCGCTCCGGTGGCTGCTGTAGAAGCCATCGAAGAGGATCCATTGGCAAAACAGGATCTCTATACCAAGAAGGCTCCGGCCTCTCCGAAGTCATCCCTGCTGAATGACTTCGACGAACTCGATCAGCTCGAAGAGCTAGACGAAGCGAGCGAGGAAGCTCCCGTCGCTGCGAAAGCCGCCCCGACGAAGACGCTGGCCGCTGCGATGCCAGAGTCCGAAGGCCGCGTGATCGTTCGCCCACAAGTCAAGGCGAAGCCCAGTCTCCAGACCACTTCTGCCGAGAGGCCAGCTCCAGCGGTCAAGACGGCATCTGCCGAGAAGCTGGCACCAGCTGCTAAACCAGCTTGGGCCACTGAGTCCCCCGCTGAAGAAGCTGTGGCAGCCGATTTCGAGCCGACACCGGCGAAGAAGATTGCTCCCGCCGTACAGCAGCCCCGTGTCGATTTGGCCACTGCACCAGTCGCCCGCCCTGCTGCGGCCCGTCCAATTGCTTCCAAGCCGCGGGCAGTGGTTGCCAAGCCACCGGTCGCTCGGGCCGTGAATTCTCGCCTGAACACTCCCATCGCTGTCGTCGCCGATACTGAAGAAGTGGCGGCCACCGACGAAGCCATCAGTACTGTCGCTGCCTCACTGCCTGCCGCAGTTGTCCCGACTCCGGCGACTGCCAGCGTGAAGAGCCGTCTAAACGTGACTCGCTCCGCTCCGCGAGCCGCCGACCTATCGGCTGCATCGGCGACTGAGGCACCTTCGATCGCCTCGACCTATTCCGCTCCGGCAGCGACCAAGCCATCCTCTGCAGCGACTCAGTCACCAACTGTGACCGTCGAGTGGCGTTCGACCGGTTCGGTCAACGTCGGACAAGAGTCGAGCTGTGAACTGGTGATCAAGAACTCCGGATCTGTGACGGCTCAGGCTGTCGAGATTGCGGCGAACTTCCCTGCCAATGTCCGGCTGGTCAGCACGGAACCCAAACCCGCTTCGGACACGGACCTCGTCTGGGCCTTCGACGAGATTGCTCCTGGCGACGAGAAGATTGTCCAAGTCAAGTTTGTCCCCGTCGAACGCGGCGAAGTGGCTGCCAACGCCAGCGTACGCTTCACCGGGGCTGCATCCACCCGCTTTGCCGTCACTGAACCACTACTGTCGGTAAAGCTCGAAGGCTCGTCCGAAGTGATGGTCGGCGAGAATGCCTCGCAGACACTGGTCGTCAGCAACCCCGGAACCGGAACCGCTGCCAACGTCAAAGTGGAAGCGATCATCCCCGCCGGCTTGGAGCACGCTCGTGGAGAGCGGCTCTTGATGGAGCTGGGGAACCTGGCTCCCGGTGAGAATCGCCCCATCCGCTTGGCCCTGACAGCCGTCGCTGGTGGTCGCCAAGTCATCGAAGTCCACACGACAGCTGACAACGGACTGGTCCAGTCTGCCGCTGCGGAAGTGACAGTCATCGCCCCGAGCTTGGCCGCCTCGATCGAAGGCCCCAGCCTGCGGTACCTCGGTCGGCACGCCACCTACACCTTGCATGTTTCGAATGACGGGGCAGCTGCCACCGACAACGTCCGTGTGATGCACAAGATTCCCGAGGGCTTCGAGTTCGTCTCGGCGGAACGCGGGGCTCAGTATGATCCGCAGAACCGCATGCTGAACTGGTTCGTCGGTCGACTCGACCGGGGTGAGAAGTCTGAAGTCGCGGTGGTTCTGAATGCCAAGACCACGGGTGAGTTCACTCACTTTGTCCGGGCCACTTCGGAGCACGGAGCGATCAGTGACTCGGAAGTCACGACCCGCATCGAAGGGGCCGCCTCGCTGGTCGTGGATGTGCTGGACCTCGACGATCCCGTCGAAGTCGGTGTCGAGACTGCCTACGAAATTCGCGTGAAGAACGAGGGCACCGCCCCCGCTCAGAACGTGAGCCTCACCTGCGAAATGCCTGCTGGCATGGAATTCCTCAACGCCAGTGGGGACTCCGCTCACGAGAACGAAAAAGAACTGGTTGTGTTCCAACCCGTCGCCGAAGTTGCAGCTGGAAAGACTCTGACCTACCGCGTGAAGGTCAAGGGCACCCTCTCTGGCAACATGCGATTCCGCACGAAGGTGTCGAGCGATTCACTGTCCGAGCCACTGGCCTCGGAAGAGATGACCAAGATCTACGGCGAGTAGTGTTTGCTGTCGGGATCGGCCACTCGCCGGTCACTGAATCGATTGAGACTCTCAGCACACCGCACGAACTTCGTGCGGTGTTTTTTTTGTTTCACATCAGTCCAACCTCGCGACGTATCCGAAGGCGAGGTCGCTCCGCGAACGAAATTCCTGGCGCCGAGTAATCCCATCAGGGGCATCGTCATAAATGACTCGTCGGGTGGTGCGAAGGTCAAAGTCTTGTGCCCGTGCGATAAGTGATTCTGGATGGCACGCCTTAACAACATGTTGAATAAAGTCGTCGAACGGACTTTCAGTCTGTAATTCCTTTGGTTTCAAGCATGGTTGCGATGCTCTATCTGTGTTTTTCAACAGGCTGCTAAAGGCTTTTGGTCAGAAGCGGTGAGTAGTGAGAAGGCCACGGTCTTTGCAGAGCCGTCCCAGATCATGCCAACCGCCATACGCTACAATTCCGTATGAGATTCGCTAGAATTGGAGAATGGGATAGCGAGACGCTAGAGTCAACAGTGAGTGGGGACTCTCCATTCTTGGATTCGTTGTGTTCACATTGACAGAGCCGCGAACACGACTGGGTTTTGGGCAATTCTTTGGAGTCTGATGTGGCTTGGATAGACCCTTCAGCGGCAATCAAAGGTGTATCTTTGGCAAAATCAGCCATTGATGCCACTTCACCTAGCGTTTTGTCATTCGTGAGGCGAAGTGCCAACTTGATACTCAAAGGGCGTCTGATTGTTCCCGTTCTGGGAGCTGGAGGAACGGGGAAGACGACAATCTCAAAGCTTTTTGTCCCCAACGTAAAAACTGACATACCCAAACCGTATAGTGAGTCGTGGCATGTCGAAGATGTGTATCTGAAGAATCACATCCCCGGACGGATCTTGGTCGCACCAGGACAAGTTAAAAGAATTCCAAGAACATGGTCCGAGCCGATTCGAGCCGTCCTGAATGGCAAGTCACCATTAGTGATTAACGTTGTAGCCAATGGGTATCACTCCTTCGATCTACCTAGTTTTCGCGAACACAAATGTTTTCATCCAGGCGATGACCCTGATGATTTTATGGAAAAATACTTGCGGCTGAGGCTTGAACTTGAAACCAGGCTGCTTAAGCAGTTTCTTGCGTCAATCCGGTCTTTATGCTTTCCGATTCACATGATTACAGTGGTCAATAAGCAAGATCTCTGGTGGAACCGGGGGCGCAAAGTTCGAACAGAGTATTCTGAAGGTGAGTATGGGCGATTGATCAGGCGATTTTCCAGGACAGTTGGAGCTACGATCTTCCAGCATGATTTCATGCCGATGTCCTCTGTTATGTCAAATCTCCAGACAACTACCGGAGAGCTTCTAGCAGAGATGAACCATGGCTACGATTATTTCGCACATCAACTCCATAGAGATGTATTTCTGTCTCGCGTCCAGGGCATCTTAGAGGAAAGGCTCAAGTGAACACTGACGGTAACGATCGCGATAAACATCGCTCATTCTTAATCAAGAGCAGTTCGCGAGAGCGATTTGCTTCGTTGTTGGCTGAATATACCGGCCGGCTTCGTGTCATATGCGAAAGTGCAGATCGCAGATTACAATTAGTAAGGGTTCTTTATCCGATTGGTGCACTGATAGCAATTTGCTCCCTGATCGCTGCTGCTGGATTTACAGTTAGACTTATTCCTGAAAAGTCTCCCGTAAGCTTTAGCATAAATGATCGATTGTTGAATGGTTTAGCGATTCTTGTGATACCAAATGCGATCACAGCTGGTTTGTTTTTTTCATTACTTCGCGTGGTTCCATTGAAATTCGGTTCTCGGATACAGCGTGCACAGATCGCGGCTGCAGTTGAAATGCTTCTCAAAACCGCTTCTCAGTACAACGAGCACCGGATAACTAGCCCGATGCTTCAACTTGAATATGACCTTCGGGTGAGTGAGGCTGAAGTGGTCTTGGCTGAGTATAGACGGATATTTGGAAGCACATATTTCAAAAACAGTCATGATGAGTCTAGGTAGTATGTGCGGGTACCGCAGATCCCGTGCGGAAACCATCGAGCACTGGTCGTACTCGGCGACTCACTGTCTGCTGGATTGGGAGAAGGCGAAGGCGTCCCATGGCCATTCCAGCTGCGCGATGCCCACAAGATCACGGTATTTAACTTGTCGGAAGCCGGAGCAACGACAGCGGACGCTTTGCGGCAGATCAAAACCACCGATAATTTCCCCGGACTGATCGTCGTCGAATTGGGAGGGAATGATCTTCTCGGCGGGCGATCCTGTGCAGAGTTCGAGCATGACCTCAACGGGATTCTATCCTATCTGCACGATCATCAGCGCACAGTCGTCATGCTGGAGCTACCGCTGCTGCCAGGAAAGAATCCGTGGGGCGTGGTCCAGCGCCGCTTGGCCGCCCACTACCGCTCTCACCTGATCCCCAAGCGGCTGCTGGTGAACGTCCTCGCCTCACAAGGAGCGACTGTCGACACTTTGCATCTGACCGGAACAGGTCATCAACGCCTCGCAGAGATGGTCTGGAGCACGATTGAACCTGCGGTCTCGGCGTCCTACCAGTGACCCGTTGACGACGCCCAAATGCGTGCGGCCAGTTTTTAAGGCACTAAGGAGAACGCTCCACTTCTAGCCCTTGCTGGCGCAGCGGGCTAGACGAAGGTGACCGCCGCGCTTGGGGATTGGCAGGAAATGTCGACAGAGCTCGTACGTTTATCTCGGTGCCCTTAAATCTGGCCAGACACCGTCAGGCGGAATGGCGGGGGACGCTGCACGCTGTCCTTCCGCCTGATACCATTCCGGACGCCTTCATCCGGGAATGGACCGCCCGTTTTGCTTCACTCAACCTCAGTCACGAACACCCCATGAAAGCTCTCCGCCTCAACCAGCCGAAGCAATTCGAACGCATCGACATCCCCGAGCCAAGTGCCCCCGGCCCGGGTGAGGCACTGGTACAGACCCATGTGATGGGAGTTTGCGGGACCGACCTCAGCGGGTATCTCGGCAAGATGCCGTTCTTCAGCTACCCGCGTATTCCTGGGCATGAACTGGGAGTGCAAGTGCTGGCCATCGGCGAAGGGGTCACCAACGTCCGACCCGGCGATCGCTGCTCGGTCGAGCCGTACATCAACAACCCCGACAGCTTTGCCAGCCAGCGGGGAGCCGGGAACTGCTGCCAGAACTTACAGGTTCTCGGCGTCCACTGTGACGGGGGCTTGCGGTCGCGATGGACTCTTCCTGCGAGAAAGCTGCATAAGTCGGAGAGCCTCAGCTATGAGCAGTTGGCCCTGGTCGAGACTCTGGCGATTGGGTGTCATGCGACCGATCGCGGGGGGCCGAAACCAGCGGAGCATATCCTGATTATCGGAGCCGGACCGATCGGGCTGGCGACCCTGGAGTTTACGCGGCTCAGTGGGGCGATCATCACCGTGATGGACATGGTTCCGTCGCGGCTGGAGTTCTGCCAGAAACAGTACGGCGTCGAACATACGATCGTCTTCCAGGGAGACGGCTCCGAGCTCGAGCAGATGAAGCAAATCACCGGCGGCGAGTTCTACACGGTCGTGACCGATGCGACCGGCAACGCCAAATCGATGGCCAACGCGATTCACTACGTCGCCCACACGGGGACGTTGGTTTACGTCGGCATCACGACGGATCAAGTCTCATTCCCGCACGTCTGGTTGCATGCTCGCGAGATGACCATCAAGGGGAGCCGAAATGCGCTGCCGGGCGACTTCCACAAGATCATCAAGTTGATCGAACGTGGGACCATCAACACCGCCCCGTGGATCACTCACCGCACCCACTTCGATCAGGTGATCGAAGTGTTCGAGAGCTTCACGAAGCCCGAAACCGGCGTGATCAAAGCCGTGATTCAGGTGGAGTAGCGCGAGCCAAATCCCACGCGACCGCTTAAGAGTCGATTGTCTTCACCTCGCATCGTGAGACCATTGCATTCCGTCGTCGCGACTGACAGTATGCCTCAGTCGGCCCATTCCAATGTGGGCCTCAGGCTCTCTGTCCGACTTTGATGCCACACATGCCAGCACTGATCGAACTGACCGAGATCACCAAAGACTACGGCAAGTTCCGGGCGCTTGATCACGTGTCACTGAAAATCGAGTCGGGTGTGACTGGTCTGCTGGGGCCGAATGGGGCGGGTAAGACGACGCTCATCAAAGTGCTCCTGGGACTCGTGCGGACGACCAGCGGGCATGGGCGGTTGCTCAATTATGAAGTCGGACGACAGGCCCGCGAGATTCGGGCCAAGGTCGGGTACATGCCCGAGGATGACTGCTTCCTGCATGGCATGACCGGTGTCGAGTGCGTGCAGTTCGTGGCCCAGCTGTCGCTGTTCTCGCCGGTCGAGGCGTTGAGGAGAGCACATGAGATTCTGGATTTTTGCGGGCTTGCCCAGGAGCGGTATCGCCCGGTCGAGACCTACTCCACCGGGATGCGTCAGAAGATGAGGTTTGCCCAAGCGATCGTGCACGACCCGCCGGTGCTGATTCTCGACGAGCCGACTTCGGGCCTCGACCCGGAAGAACGGCAGATCATGCTCAACCGCATTCGACTTCTCGCGAAGGATCACGGGAAGGCGGTGCTGATCTGCACACATATCCTGCCCGATGTTCAATCCATTAGTGACTCGGTCGTCATTCTGGCGAGGGGGCGGGTGCAGGTTTCGGAAAAGTTGAGCGAACTTAGCCGTCCGGTCGTCCCGGCGTTAGAGGTTCGTTTGCTCGGTGATTCGACTCGATTCCTGTCATCGATTCGCAACCGTGGAATCTCTTGCGAAGAACGCCCGAATGGCACGCTGCTGCTTCTCGGAGATCCCATGACGCTGGCCGACGACGTTTGGAAGCTGGCAGCTGAGTGTGGGGTTGGGGTGCGTTCGCTGACTCCTTCTCGCAATTCCCTGGAGGAGATTTTCTTGAACGCTGTGCGCGGGGAGACCCATCATGAGTGAACAGTCTCCAGGCGCGCCGCCCGCCTCTGCGATCGATGTCATGTCGGGACATGGCGTCAACCATCTCGGCTATCGTGGCTGGAACGGAAAGCTGGAATCCGGTGGGTTGCGTTGGACAGTGATTGCGTCGGTTGGGATCCGTCGCGCGCTGACCAGCAGCTGGTTGAAGCGGATGCTTTTCCTGGCGTGGCTTCCGGCCCTTTGGCTGGCCTTTGGATTCTTTCTCTGGGAACAGGCGTCTCTTTATCCGGAGTGGAGAGATTCGCTGACTCCGATGATGCGCATGTTGCCCCGGACTCCAGCCTTCGATGAAATTCGCGAGTCAGTGAGCAGCGGCGATTTTGAAACAAGTCGCCACACGGTCTGGGCGTGGCTGTTGCAAACGTTCTTTCGCTACCCGCAAGGCGTGGGGATGGTGATGGTCGTGGGGATGGTGGCTCCGCCGCTGATCTCTCAAGACATCCGCTCGCGGGCTTTTCTGATTTACTTTTCCAGACCACTGGTGCGGGTCGAATACGTGCTGGGAAAAGTCGCCAGCCTGTGGGTGTTTCTGTCGATCATTTCGACAATTCCGGCGTTGCTGTTGTATGCGCTGGGGGTGCTGTTGTCTCCCAGTCTGGGAGTGGTGTCGGCCACATGGGATTTGCCGCTACGCATCATCGGCGCGTCGGTGGTGTTGATGTTGCCCACATCCGTGTTAGCCCTCTGCTTCTCGTCGATGACGCAGGAGAGTCGCTACGCAGGATTCGCCTGGTTCATCGTCTGGATTCTGGGGTGGTTTACTTTCGCAGCTGCCACAGCCAGCAACGCGATGAACGGGGGCCAGTTTACATCGCGCGGGGAACGAGCCGCCGCGATGCAAGAGTCGGCCTGGACTCATCTGTCCCTGTACCACACGCTGGGACGGGTGCAGAGCTGGGTCTTCGGTTTTTCCAAGCTGGAGGATGTCACTGTCTCGATCATGATTCTGATTGCGATCACGGTGATTTCCCTGGCAGTTCTGTTTCGGAAGGTTTCAGCGCCGATGCGGGTGTAAGGAACTGGTCCGAAACAATTTCCCGATTTGAACTTGAACACGAAGGTCGCAAAGGCAGCAAAGAAACCTCGGACTCAGCCCTTTGCAGCCTTTGCGAACTTTGTGTTCAACTCCTCTTTTCAAATCGGGAAGCGAATGTGGACCAGGTCCTCTGTGGAAGAGGCTTCCAGCATGCCATTTTCCACCGCGTACCAGGTGTTGCGATCCTCAGGAAAGTTGGGCAGAGAGGGGGTCTCCGTTGACGACTGAAAACCTGACAGGCTGGATGCCTTCCCCATTGACCGGTGTTCCATGATCGAACTTTCCAACGTGACAAAGCTGTACGGCAAGGTCATCGGCGTGAATGATTTCACGCTGAGCCTGGGACCGGGGGCGTACGGCCTGTTAGGGCCGAACGGGTCGGGCAAATCGACACTGCTGAACCTGATCACCGGGCAGCTGCGCCCCACGATTGGCACGGTGCGAGTGCTCGGGGAATCTCCCCGGAACAATGCTCAGCTCTATCGACGGCTTGGGTATTGCCCCGGCGGTGAGGGGTTGTACGCGGATGTTTCGGCCTACGACTGGGTCGTCTATCTTCAGCAGCTAGAGGGAATGACGGCCTCCCGCGCGGTGAGCGCTGCCGAAAGTGCGCTCGAACTCGTCGGCATGTCGGCAGCGATGCACCGGCCGATTTCGAGCTACTCACGCGGGATGCGGCAGCGAACGAAGCTGGCACAGGCGATTGCGCATGACCCGGACTTTCTGATCCTTGACGAGCCCTTCAATGGACTCGACCCCGTCGGTCGACATGAGCTGACCAAAGTCCTGCTCGACTGGATTGGGTTGGGGAAAAGCCTGCTGTTCGCCAGTCATCTGCTGCACGAGATCGAGTCAATCACGCAATCGTTTCTGCTCATATGCGGAGGCCGACTGCTGGCATCGGGGACCGCTCAGGAGGTGCATGCGATGATGCAGGGCCTGCCCAATGAAGTGACTCTGCGCTGTTCCGACCCACACCGACTGGCTGCCTTGCTCATGCAGGAGCAGGTGTCCGATGCCGCCCGCATCGTGGACGGAGCATTGACGGTGGCCACGCAGAATCCATCGCGTCTGTTCGAGCAGCTGCCGAACTGGCTGGCGAAATCCGGGCTGACGGTGACGGAGATGCACTCGGCAGACGAGTCGCTGCAGGCCCTGTTTAATGCTCTGATGAAGATGCACCGAGGAGAATTGTAATGGGGAACATCGGTGCTGTGTTCTGTTTCGAGTGGAAGCGAGCTTTCACTTGGCAACGTCTGCTGGGGTGGGCGACGCTGGCGCTGTTCCCGGTCTTCATCATTGGATTGATGCGGGTGACCATTCAAATGGCAGGAAATACACCGCCGCGTGAGTTATGGATCGGGTTTCTGTTTGCGCTGGTGCCCATGCTCGTCTCCATGCTCGGGGCGCTGCTTTGGACGACGACAGCGATCGCTACCGAGCTGGAACGTCGCAGCTGGGTCTATCTGACGATTCGTCCGAACGGAGGAACGGCGGTGCTGCTGGGAAAGTACCTGGCCGCTGTGACGTGGGTGATTCCCGCTGCTCTGCTGGGGCTTTCCCTTGCGATCCCGCTCACGATCACCCCCATCACGAGAGACGGGGAAACCTGGCAGCTGTGGTGGGCCATGGCCCGGCTGGTCTGCCTGTCTGGCCCAGCCTACTCGGCGATTTTCCTGTTACTGGGCACGATCAATCCCCGCCGGGCGATGGTCCTGGCTGTGGCTTATTCGCTGATCTTTGAATTGGTGATCAGCTTCGTACCCGCTGTCATCAATAAGCTGACCATTCAATACCGGCTGCGGGCTTTGATGGTCAATTGGTGCGAGGTGATTCCTCCACAGGGGACTGAAACGGGTGTCCTGGCTCTGATCGGTAACTCGTCACCGACCGAGCATGTCATGGTCCTCTTGCTGCTCCCCCCCGTTCTGCTGGCTGTCTCAGTGGCGGTCCTCCGCTGGAGTGAATTCTCTGCTGCAGCCGAGTCGGACGTCTAGAGATCAGGAATTCGGCCGCACGCGACCGCCGAATTTCCGTGTGGGTCGTTTGGAATTGTGAGTCTCGACTGTCAAGATGCGTGGAGTGGTGGCTTTCGGAGTGTCCGGAATTCACCCTCAGCTGACCCTCAGTGGATCTGTTTTCATGGCACAACCGCGCGTCTGTATCCTGCGTGCCCCGGGTACGAATTGTGATCACGAGACAGCTCATGCGTTTGAATTGTCGGGCGGAGAAGCGGTGCGGGTCCATCTCTTTGAGTTGCTGGAAAAGCCCGCGCTGCTCCGCGATTATCAGGTCCTGTGCGTCCCCGGCGGCTTCAGCTATGGCGACGACATCGGGGCAGGCGTCGTGTTCGGCAGTCAGATGCAGGGGCAGCTCGCTCAAACGATTGGCGAATTCCTCCAACGTGACACGCTCACATTGGGGATCTGCAACGGGTTTCAAGTGCTCATGAAGGCCGGTGTGTTGCCCGGTGGTGGCACAACGTGGCCGCCGCAGGTGGACCAGCCACCGTCGGCGACACTGACCTGGAACGAGAACGGAAAATACACCGCGTTGTGGGTCAAGCTGCGCGGGCAATCGTCGAACAATGTCTTCCTGCGGGGGATCGACGAGATCGAGCTGCCCATCGCACATGCCGAGGGGCGAATCGCGGTACGTGATCAATCGACGCTCGACCGGTGGGTGGCCAGCGGGCAAGTGGGATTATGCTACTCGGACGCTCAAGGCCATGTTCCAACTGGCGGCGAATTGCTCCCATACCCAGCGAATCCCAACGGTTCGATCGCGAACATTGCCGGGTTGGGCGATCCGACGGGCCGCGTCCTCGGACTGATGCCGCATCCGGAACGATTCTTGTTTGCGACGCAGCATCCGCGCTGGACCCGGCTGGGACTGCGCGGCGAGGGGGACGGGCTGAAGCTGTTCCGCAATGCGATGGACTATTTCCGAGCGGCGTAATGCGGTGCCGTGGGTCGGGCACAGTTGCCCGTCCGTGATGCCCATCCCACGAAGAAGCTGGCTCGCGATTCTCACTCGGGTGGGCAGATGTGCCCGTCCTACGGACTGCTTCTATGACTCTCCCGGCTCCCATCGGTCGCAAAGCCCTGATCACCGGAATCACCGGGCAGGATGGTTCCTATCTGGCCGAGTTCCTGCTCGCCAAGGGGTACGAAGTCTGGGGCCTCGTCCGTCGCAGCTCCACCGAAAATCGCTCGCGGATTGCTCATCTGCTGGTTCCGGAAGTCGGCTCGCGCCTCCAGCTGCGCGCGGGAGATTTGGCCGATAGCCCGTCGATCCACAATGCCCTCGACGAAGCCCGTCCGGACGAGGTCTACAACCTCGCTGCTCAATCGCACGTCCATGTTAGCTTTGAGTGCCCCGAATACACCGCCGAAGTGACCGGACTCGGAACGCTGCGAATCCTGGAAGCGATCCGGCAATTGGGGTTGAAGACGAAGTTCTACCAGGCGTCATCGTCCGAGCTGTTCGGAAAGGTCGTCGAGACCCCGCAAAAGGAGACGACTCCGTTTCATCCCCGCAGCCCGTATGGGTGTGCGAAGGCGTTTGCGTACGACATCACGCGGAATTACCGGGAGTCCTACGGCCTGTTCGCGGTGAACGGAATCCTGTTCAACCACGAATCGCCACGTCGCGGGGAGACATTCGTCACTCGCAAAATTACGCTGGCGGTGGCGGAACTGAAGAAGGGGCGGACCGAGCCGCTGACTCTGGGGAACCTCGACTCGCGCCGGGACTGGGGTTTCGCCGGTGACTTCGTCGAGGCCATGTGGCTGATGTTGCAAGCTGCGACGCCAGAGGATTTCGTAATCGCTACCGGCGAGACTCACACGGTGCGGGAGTTCTGTGAACTCGCCTTCCAACGGGCGGGGTTGCCTCTCGAGTGGACCGGTCGAGGTGTTGAAGAACGCGGCATCGGGCCTGCGGGTCAGACGCTGGTCGAAATCTCCCCGCAGTTTTTCCGACCCGCAGAAGTCGATCTACTCCTCGGAGATGCGACCAAAGCGCTGGCGCAACTGGGATGGAAGCCGAAGGTCAGCTTTCGCCAGCTGGTCGAGATGATGATGGACGCGGACCTTGCATCTCGGCTTGTCTGAAATCTTTTTGTTTTTCCCGTTACCTCGTCGGCGGACACTGTGTTTAATGAGTGTCAGGTGAGCGGCGTTCAGATCACATTGGCTTCTGGATGCACCCGACCGCCCCTTGCAGGCATGGTTCAAAGGACACAGACATGAAAAAAGCACACTGGCTGGCCACTCTCGCCACAGGGCTCTCGCTCGCTGCCGTGGGCATGGCAATGGCTCAAGCTCCCGGCGCGAAGGGTGATCGACCTCCACGAGGAGAAGGCGGCGCTGGCCCCGGCGGCGGACGTGAAGGCCCTCCAGGTGGACAGGGTGGTGCCGGTGGACGCGAAGGGGGACAGGGCGGGCAAGGTGGTCCCGGAGGCGGGCAAGGCGGTCCCCCCGGTGGAGGACCTCCCGGCGGTGGAATGGGTGGGGCAGAGGCGATGAAGTTCGTCCCCATCACAGCTGCACTCGATGTCGACAAGAACGGTGAGATCTCTGCGGAAGAGATCGCAAACGCCGCGACCGTGCTGATGTCGCTCGACAAGAACGGCGATGGCAAATTGACCGCCGAGGAATTGCTGCCTCAAGGACCTCCTCCGGGACGAGGTCAGGGTGGCCGAGGTGGTCGTCCTCCGGGTGGACAGGGTGGTCCCCCTCCCGGTGGACGTGAAGGCGGAGCCAACGGCGGACAAGGCGGTTCCGGCGGGCAGAGCGGAGAGCGTCCTCGCCGTCCCGAGTAGTGCCGTGTCAACGCTTGATGCAGGGGTTGGAGTCCAGCCTTTAGGCTGCTCTGAGGCGGGCCAATACCTAACCCCCCCCCAATCCGAAGTCTTGTAGAAGCAATCTTTCAATTTCGCTGAGTTCATAGACTCACACAGGCCGGGGGAAGTTCACTTCTCCTGGCCTGTTCGTTTTGGCGATCAGCAGTCAGCCAGTGCGGGAGCCTTAACGCTTTGCAGGTTTGTTGAGCGCCTCGGCGAGGAACTCGTACGCCACCTTGCGAGTCTCTGGTGGAAAATCGTGAGCACAGTCTGGATACTCCGCCCGTAGACCCTGCTCCGCATTCATTAACTTGTAAATCGGTGTCGCGGCGGCCAGCGTGTCTCGCACTCCAGAGACCTCAAAATTGCTGTCACCCACCGGCGAGGAGGCGAGGAACGGACGCGGGGCAAATGCAGCCACGATCTCCGGAAAATCGAACGGCACTTCGTCCGGGTTGTTGTGGAAGTCGCTCGCAATCTTCGGCATGTAGCGCGGGCTGGTCCAACCCACCAGATTGCCCTCGTAATACTTATGAAACCGCGTGAAGCCACAGCTGCTGACCAGTGCCTTGATCCGCAAATCAAAGACAGCTGTGAACATCGTGTTGTGTCCGCCGAGCGAGTGACCGATGCAGCCGATACGCTCGGGGTCGACCTGCTCCATCGATTGCAGGACATCGATAGCCCGCATGTTGTCGGAGATGGCTTTCATGGCGCCGCTGATGTAGCCGTCTTCGGGTGGAAATGTGCACGGGTATTCGCCAAAGCTGGGGTAGTCGGGAGCCAGGGTGACGAACCCCTGCTGAGCCAGTTCGAGAGCATAATGCAGATTCGGGAGTCCGCCGAGTCCCGCCGGTTCGTCCTTACCAACGTTATTCGTTTGATGCAGGCAGAGGACAGCTGCGCGGCGTTCGGGGATCTTCGTGGTCGCGAACTTAGGGTCTGGTTTGGGCCGGAAAACCCAGGCCTTGATTGGACGTTCATTCGAGTCCGAGATGAACTGGATCTTCTGCCGGGTGATGCCGCCTTCGATTTCGATCTGATCGACGATGCGGACCTGAGCTGCGGGCCACTTCGACCGGTCAGGGACCGGGCCCATCACTCGTTCCATCCCGGCGATGATCGCTTGACGACGGACCACCCAATCCTCGGCAGTCTTGACCGGCCGCTTCTCGCCGGACTCGGTGCGATACCACGTCGGGTCGGTGTGATCGTCCTCCGGGGGAGCTGCGAATGCGAGCGAGGTGAGGAGAAGCGAGCAGGTTAGAAGGCGAGGTGAGAGGGGCATATGGGAATCCTTAGAGCAGTTTCAGAATTGATCTTCAGGAGAGGCAGACAGGAATGTCTGCCCCACTGAGGAGTGGCACAGACATTTCTGTCTGTGCGTACCGAAGACGAACTCTGAAACTGCTCTAGTGCTCAGAGTCACGCTCGACGATACGAGTTGTGGTAACAACCCCGGGAGGGATAACAGCCATGAGCCGGTGGTGTCGCTGCGCTCGACCACCGGCTCATGGCTGTTATCCCTGTTGGGATGTTTTGGCCTACGGTCAGCGTTCAGGGAAAGTGGACCGTGGGATAGGCTTCCAGCCTGTCAATTGGCGGAAGATGACAGGCTGGAAGCCTATCCCACGGGTCAGACAAATCTGACCGTTCGATTACGGCAGATCGCTGACGGTGATGGCGCGGAACGAGGCATCGGTGCCGGGGTCGTGGCCTTGCAGGCTGAAGTGCCCGGCGTCGAGACGCAGGCCCTTGCGCGGGTTCGGGTCGGGTTTGCGAGTGTCTTCCCAGTGGACGACGGCGTAACCGTGGACGTAGGTGGAGAATCGCGGGCCGCTGGCGATGAGGGTGACGGTGGACCACTCTATGTCACCGGTGACGATTCGGCGAGCGTTGATGCGGCGGAAGATGGCCCCGGTGCCCGCGTTAGTAGGAGGGCCGACGTGTCGCAAATTAGCACCCCGAATTACATAATCTAATGCGGATCCATTCGGGTAGGGATAGTCAATTCCATGTTTTTCATCCCAAGCCTTATTCTCTTCGAACAACGACTTGTGAGAATTATCCACCTGCATCTCATACCCGTTCGATTTCGCCTTCTCGGTCCCGGCCTCAGAGCGGAAGAAGACCCCCGTGTTGACTACTTCAGCATTTGTGCGAACCTGAGCCTGCAACACAAAATCCTTATGCTGAGATTCCGACTCCAGGAACCCTTCCCCGCCCTTCACATGGATCGTGCCGTCCTCCACCGTGAACTCCCCCTTCGAGCCGGGAACGGTTCGCCAGCCAGCCAAATCGGTCCTGTTGAACAGCGGCTTCTGGTTCAGTGGCTTCAGGGCGATGTTCTTGAACTCGATCTTGCTGGCGTTCTTTTGCAGGCCGATCAGCCCAGACCGGCGGGCCTCGGGACGGGTGTCGTCGTAGGTGCAGACTTCTTTTCCATCGAGCAACACCGTGATCTTCGTCGCTTCCGCTGTCAGCAAGAACGTGTGCCAGTCGCCCGAGCCTTGGATCGGCTCTGCTCCCTTTTGAATCCCGACGATCGCCCCGGTCAGATATCCTTCGGGGTGTGCGTCCACGATGTTGACCTCGTAGCACTCCTTCTGCACATCTTTCGGATCGGCCAACGACCGCAGGAAGACTCCGCTGTTGCCCCCAGCTGCCATGCGGAAATCGCAACGGAATTTGTAATCCGCAAACGGGGTGTAAGTCAGCAGTAGCCCCTTCGGCCCGCTATCGGCGGTGATCGAGCCCTCGGCCACGGCCCAGTTCACTTCGGGTGCGTTGGACTCCCAGCCGAACAGCGAGTGCCCATCGAATAGAGAGATCCAACCCTCCGCAATTTCCGCGTCGGTCAGCGGATTGAAGTAAGGAACAACTGGACCAGATGGGGCGACATCCTTCAGCGGGTCATTCTTGGCAGCTGGCTTGGCGACAGGGGTGCCGTTCTCTTTCTCACTGACGGCGACCTCATTGTTAACGGCCTTTTGAACCGCACTTTCAAGCTCCTCTAGGGCCTGCTTGTCGGCAGGAGTCACCACATCAGTCCCGGGATTACAGCCACTCAACACTCCCGGGATCAGCATGCTCCAGAGGAAGCAAATCATCATTCGGCTCATGGTGGATAGTCCAATCAGGAGGATCAGGGATTGATGCAGAATAGGAACATTTGACAGAAGAATCGAAGTCGCTGCCAGACCCCAGCGAGCGGGTGGACGTCAGTCCCCCGTGCTAGGGCGACGCGACTTCACCAAACAGTCAAGGCATTCCATCGGCGATGATCCCAGCCGCGAAGCTGCGACAGCAAGTAGCCGCAGGCGATAGCCTACGGTATTGGTGGAGAGATCAGACGCAGCAGCGAAGCGGCGACAGGGGGATGTGTCCACGCACTCTCTGTCGCAGCTTCGCTGCTGCAATTCACGGCAAACATCATCCTTGGGCTGACGCCCAAGGCTACATGCTGCCGTCGCTTCGCGACTCCAGATCGTTGTTCCCAGGGCGAGATACGCGAATTGGCACGTCGGGCAAGCCCAACAGCTAACGCTCACTACGGGGCCGCTTTCACTTCCAGTTTCCCGAGTGTCTCTTTGAGCTTCGCCTGCTCCTCGGCGTTCTCGGGAAGTGGGCCATCCATGAAGGCGGGCAGCAGGAAATCCCACACGACATTCAGCTGCGCTTGCATATCGCCCGTGTTGGCGGTGATCGCGATGACGACATCTTTCTCCGGGATCACGATGCAGAACTGGCCGTCCTTGCCATCGCCGCGAAAGGCGTTGTGGCGACAGCGCCAGAACTGGAACCCGTAGCCTTGGTCCCAGTCCTTGACCGGGTCGCTGCCGTTAGAAACTTGCTTCGAGGTCGCCATCGCAATCCACTCGGGCGAGATCAGCTGCTGGCCATTCCACTGCCCCTGTTGCAGGTAGAGCTGGCCGAACTTGGCGATGTCTTCGGTCCGCACATGCAGGCCGTAGCCGCCGAGAGAGATCCCTTCCGGGTTGGCGTCCCACTGGGGATTCTCGATCCCGAGCGGGTCAAACAGACGCGGCTTCAGGTACTCCAGCACCGTCTGCCCGGTGGTCTTCTGGACAATGGCCGACAGCATGAACGTGGCAGGCGTGTTGTACTGAAAGTGCGACCCTGGCTTGTGCGGCACGGGGTGATTGAGGAAGGTCTTCACCCAGGTTGAGTCCGTGATCTCCCGCACCTTGGCCTCGTCCTGGTGCCCGGTCGACATCGTCAACAGGTCGCGGACCCGCATGGCCTTGAGCTTGTCCGAGGGCTGGGCCGGTGCGTCCTCGGGAAAGAACTTCAGCACCGGATCATCAATGCTGAACTTCCCCTCGGCCACAGCCATCCCGACAGCTGTGGAGGTGAAACTCTTGCTGAGAGACCACAGCACATGCCGCTTGTCCGCAGCTTCGGGCTTCCACCAGCCCTCGGCGACGACTTGTCCGTGTCGGAGTACCATGATGCTATGCATCGTGTGGACCTTCTCATTCGCTGCGTCCACGAACTTGCGGATCTGAGCGGACGAGACCCCCTGGGATTCGGGAGTGCTGCGTGGGAGAGCGATCGGCTCTGCAAACAGGACAGGCGCGAGAGACATTGTCACTCCGCACAGAAATGCCAGATGTCCGAATCGGAGCATATGCCACCTGAGGAAAAATGGTGTTGGTCACGGCGACACCAGCGAAAAGATCGAGTCGACTCGAATCCGTACTGGTGAGGGCTTCCCCTGCGAAGTAGACTAGCACTCCACCCTTCGATTGTCTCCGGTTCCGTGCTTCTGCGTCTGTGCCGATGAGTAACTGGATTTCCAAAGCCACGAATGCCTTCAAAGGGGACGACTCATCGTCTTCCCAGGCGTTCGAATTGTTTTGTGACTGTGGGCAGAAGCACACGGGTTTACGGCGAGCCAAATGGCAGCGGATTGTCTGCCGGGCGTGTGGTGGATCGCTGTTTGTCCTCCAACGCGATGTGTACCCCCCGCCGAAGGAAAAGCCCGAGCTGCGACCCTCCCGCGCCGTCGTGGAGGAAGACTCACCACCGGTGGAAGAACCAGTGGATGAGTTTGATGTGCCAGCACCTGCTCCCCGTGAAAAATCACGTCCGAAGCAGATCGCCCCAGCAACAGAGAGTCGTCCCAAGCGGACATTGCCACCGATCGTGGCGGCTCCGTCGCTCACTCCGCTCAAATCGCAAGGCGGGTTTTGGAAGCCATTTCGGCTGGTGATCGCGGTGATTGCGATCCTGAGCACGGTCACTGGCTTTGTCATGTACCAGTCCTCCCAGCGCAGCTCGGCGGAGAGGTCACTCAAAACGGCGATTGATGAGATCAAAGACGCCCTCCTGCGTGGCGAATGGGTCGCAGCTCGCAATCAGCTGGAGATCGCCGTCGCCGCGTATGATCGCCTTGGACGCGATGATGCCGACGCTCTCCGTTATCGCCAGCAACTGCGAGAGACGACAGCGATGACGAGTCTGTTATCTCAACCGCTGAGCGACCTGCTCACCGAGGCGGGTGTGGCTCAGGCTGCGGGTGAAGAGAAACTGGCGGCGTTTCAGTTTCAGGCCAAGGGACAGTGGTTGTTTGTCGAGGGGCAAGCAGAGCCGCTTCTGGGGGACAAGAAGAGCGCGAGAGTGCAGTATCGAATCCCCTTGCCGATCACCGTTGGAACTGAAAACTTGCCCGTGGAAGTGGTGATCGTCTCCGCTGAGCTCTCCCGACTGATGATGAAATCGGATTTGGAAACGGTGATCGTGGCCGTTCGCATCGAAGCCGTTCGTCTGAGCGAGGACCAATCGACATGGCAGATTCTCGCTGAACCGGAATCAGCAGTGCTCTGGGCCAATGCGCAGACCTACGAGGGAATTGGTTACACCAAGGAGGAGGCCGCCCAAGTCGCGGGGGTCCTCGCCAGTCAGTCCAAGAGTCTGGGAGTGACCGATGATGCCAAGGCCGAGTGAAAACTTGATTCGCTCGCTCGCTCTTCAGGTGCGCGCCTCGATCACTCGATCGAAATGGATGCTCTATGGAATCTTGGCATGGGCCTGTTTCTCACTGGCCTCGATGGCACACGCTGAGACGACTCAGACCTTGGAAGAGTTTCTGGCACTCCGATCCAAGTGGCCCTCTCTGGTGGGGACGACTCTGCAGATCGAGGGTCGCTATTCCATCTTTTCCACATCGCAAGTCTCGGCGTCTCTGTTCCGCATGGAGAAGTGCGATCTCGAATTCATCATGGCACGCTCGTTTCCGAATCCCACCGGTGATTCTAAATCGATCCTGATTAAGGGACGACTGGAGAAGCGGGACAGCAAGCTCGTCTTTGTGGTGAGCGAGTTGCAGCCTCAGGTCAGCGATGTCGATCGATTCCGCGGGCTCCGTGGCAAAGTGCCATCGAACAAGCCGGAGGAGTGGTACAAGCTGGCGGACTGGGGTTCGAATCGAGCCAAATTCTACCGCGATGACCTCCTGAAGAAGCAGGCGGTCGATGCCTTTCGGCAGGGCGTGCTCGCGGAGCATCGCGCCCTGAATCCGCCGACCCCTGCGGCACTGCGCGACTTGGCGTTGAAGCTGTCGAGTTGGGATGCCGATCCACTTCTCCAGCAGGAGTTTCAGCACGAAGCCTTTTGGGTGGAGTTCAATGCGATTCTGAAAGAGAGCCGCCAAGGGGACGGAGAACTGCTGACGGAAATCCCGAAACAGCTGCCGGGTACGGATCAAACGTTGACGCCGGCGGACGAGACAACGCGAGAGTTGTATTTGAAATCGCCCTTGGTGGAATTCCAAAAGGCAGACCCGGATCAGAGGAAGAAATTGGCGCGAGCGTTCTATGTCGAGGTCTTGAAGACCCGCATCTTGCGTGACGCCTCAGCGGATGGGAAGAATGGTTACGAGATCGCTTCACGGATCGAGAAGCAGCTGCCCGAGTATCAGTCATTAGGGCCGGAGTACCGTCTGAAAGAGCAGTCGTACCACCTGGACCGCGTCGGGGCGATGACGCGCAAGGAGATGACGGAACTCGTCGCCAAATTTGAACCACTGGATGTCGCCCCATATTTGCGGGAGTTGAAGTTACAGTGGCTGGCGGAGAAGGAGAAACAGATTGACCCCCAAAGCGCCGTGGCTCTGGTGGATTTGGGAGAAGACTCTCTGGTCATTTTGAATGATGAAGCCGGGGCGATTCGTTTTTATCAAAAAGCCTACGCGGTCGCCCCACAAACGCAGGTGATTTCCGACTGGTTGGTGGAGCACGGAATGGTCCTGCACGGTGGTGCATGGATTCCCAAAGGGGCTGTTCCAGCACCGCCATTGGACGCGATTGGTGCTGCAGTGCGGGAGGGGTTGGTGCGTGAAGGGATGACCACAGAACAAGTGAGATCGGCACTGGGGGCCGATCCGGCACGCAAAACCCGGATTGCCACCAGCTCGCACTTGCAGGAGTGGTGGCTGTATGAGGACCATGGCCTGTCGATCCAGTTCACTCGTCGCCGTCGCCCCGAAGCGGCGGTCGTGACGAAGGTCATGACGCTGACAGCTCAGAAGCGCCCCGTAAAAGTCGAACCAGTGAAGCCTGTCGGAGCAGAGGGGTTTTAGGGGAGCGATCAACAGCTAGAGACTGCCTGACAATCACTGGCTGATGGCTAGGAGTCTCCCTCTCTGGCTGACCGCCGACCACTTCGCCTCAGTAACAGCAGCCTATTGATTCGCAGACAGCGGGCGGGGATGATGCTTTCGTTGACCCAACATTCGATTCTGCGAGGTGGACCAGTGGGTGGTCGCCCACCGAGTTCGGTCTTGAAACAAGGCTCTGACATGGCTGTCATTCGCTGGTTCGCACTGCTTGTCATTCTCGCTTCGACGAACGGTTTTGCCTTCGCTGAAGAACTCTACGAGTTGACGGTCCCCAGCCGCCCTGACCTGACATCACAGGCTCAACTCGAAGGCGCCCGCCTGACAGTTCAAGACTCGACGGGCTCCACATTCATCTACAACCGACATCCCGCGTTCGACACCACTGATGGTGAACTGCTCGGGTTTCGCTCAGTGACAGCTGGGGCCTCACTCCGCTGGCCGGTCTTGGGAGCGGGCAGTATGTGGATCGGTGACCTCGGCGGGACGATGTGGCGGAAGAGCTTGCAAAGCGTAAATCGTGTCGGCGGTGGAGGGTTGCCCGGCGGTCCGCCGACTGTCTGGGGACCTGGCGGGGTGGCGTGTCTGCCTGTGAGTGCGACAGCGTCCTGGGTCGCCCATGTGGGCAGTGATGGAAAGCTCCGTTGCTTCTTAGGAGACGCAGGCAATTGGAAGTATCGTGAGCTGCCGCTTTCGACGCTGCTGATTCCGGGGGCTCCGCTGGTGATGTCCCCCACGAGCGGAGCGTGGCCCGCAATTCTGACCATTGGGCCCATGGGGAAGATGCTGTCGATCATCGATGGGTCGGTCGTTCATGTGGTCACTCCCAGTGTGAATTTTCCACCGGGAGGGCATATCGAGTTCCTCCAAATCGGTCCGCACGGGCATGCCTTCTCCGTCGATACCCAGGGGCGACTATGGGATGTTGATGTTGAAACTCACACCGCCGTTCTCGTCGAACCCGCCCCCGGAGCGTTTCCGCCCGGTGCCCCACTGGCCGTGCTGATGGATGGGACGTTTCCTGTCGTGACTGCGGTCAACACCGCCAGCGTGATGCTGGCTTACGGACGCACTTCAACGGGCTGGGTGCCTGCGACAGTGGGGGCCGGATTCACTCCCGGCACAAACATCGCCTCAGCGACACTGACGACATCTCTCGGTCCCGAGTTGCATGTCGCTGCGGTGAACTGGGCTGGACAGCTTCAGCTGTGGACCAAAGTCGGCGCGACCTGGACCGTGACGACGATCCCGACTGTGCTGCTGGCTCCGGGGTCACCGGTGGAAATTGGGCAATCGTATTTTGGGCCGCTGCTGTCGGCGATCGGTGCGGACGGGATTTGGCATGCGTGGAGCTTCGCACTGCCGGGAGGGTGGAGCGACACGGCGATTGGACCGGGCTACACGCTGGGCGCTCCGCTGGCAATTCTGCATGACTTGGGAACGTTGTTCACCGTGGATTCGATGGGGCGGCTGATTGTGGCTTACTTCGATGCACGAGGCTGGAATGTGTCCTATGCGGTGCCATCCATGGACTACACACCCCAGCTGGTCAGTCGACGAGTGATTCCAAATCCGGAGCTGCCCCCCGCTCAAGTCGCATTTCTGAACTCGTCCGAAGATGACTTGATCCTGCAAATCGTCGATCAGTTCGAGCCTCGACAGCCGGAGGAGATCAAGATTCCCAAACGCGGTGAGTCGACACACCTGCTGGCTCGCGATTCCGGCAGCACACTGGAAGAGGTCTACCTCGCCCCTGGACCCGCAGGGAGAATGATTGAGCAGACGCAGACCTACCCCATTCCTCCGCAGCAGCGATACACCCTCGTCGCATGGTCGGACAAGGTGACCTATCGCTACATCGACAACCGGAAGAGTAAGCCGCAGGGGATGCTGCCCAGCTTCGATTTGAAAACACATGTCAGCCTGGGAGTCATCCCTATCCCGCCCGGACCGCTGCTGCGTGATGGTGAGATTCTGGACATCCCGGCCATTGCGAAGCAGACCAACAATCCCGGAGCTGCCCGCTTCTTTCCCCAGCCCGTGTCGCCTCCAGTGACGATTGAGAAGCCGTCGGCTCCGTAGTTCGTGCCGACTCCGGGCTCCTCGACTTCTGGCGAACGCAGCGACCGATGACCTTATGCAGCTCGACTGACCACACACGTCACCGGTGTTCGCAGAGATTGGGCGACGACGCAGTAGCGTTCCGTCAACTCCTGCAACTTGGCCAGCGCGGCGTCATCGGCTGTCGTACTCAGCTGGATCACGATTCGAATGGCGGAGAAACCAACGGGGCAATCGCGGCTGACACCCATTGTGCCGCGAAAATCGAGGTCTCCCTCCGCGCGGATCTGGCCCTGTGTGAACTCGATCCCCATGGCGGTGGAGACAACACACGCAGTGGTGCCCGCACAGCCGATCAAGGCTTCCAGCAGCATTAGAGCACTACACGCCCAGCGTCCATCCCCGCCAGTCAGTTCGTGCAGTCCCGCTTCGATGACCGGTCCTCGCCCCGTCGGAATGCGGCACACACACTGCTCGCGATCGAGTTCCCCGGTTGCGACCAGGACCGCCTGAGCTGAGGCAGGGGCCTCGCGGAACCGGGCCTTGATCGGAGCCTGCATCGAGCGAAGTTGTTCAGGTGTCATCGAGGGTTCCTGTGATCCATGCGTCGTACCGAGACGTGCCACACGCAGCGGGGACGGGCAAGAGTGCCCATCCTACGGGGAAACTCACACTACCGCCCTCCATCGCGAAGGCGTGGGTCGGTCGCTTCTTGCAGCGCCTCGCCAATGACGTTGTACGCCAGCACGGTCAGGAACACGGCCAGACCGGGATACACCGTCAACCACCACAGCTGATAATTGCCATGGGCCGAGCTGAGGACGCTGCCCCAGCTGGGGTTCGGCGGCGGTGCCCCGAAGCCGAGGAAGCTGAGGGAGTTCTCGAGCAGGATGGCTGAGGCGATGCCGAACGTGATCGGCACGAGCACCGGGGCCAGCGCGTTGGGCAGGATGTAGCGCAGGATGATCTTGATCTGCGAGATTCCCGAGACACGGGCCGCCGCGACGTAGTCAGCTTGCTTGATCTTCAGGAACTCGGCCCGCATTAGCCGCGCGATGCCCGTCCAGCCGGTGGCCCCAATGATGACCATCGTATGCCAGATCGTCGGCTTCTGGATCAGTGACCAGAGAGCCAGAATCAGCACCAGTGTCGGCACACACATCACCACCTCTGTGAACCGGCTCAGCAGCGTGTCGATCCAGCCGCCGAAGTACCCGCTGACAGCCCCGACCAGCAGTCCAATCGCCGTCGCGATTCCCATCGAGACGAAGCCGACCAGCAGTGCAATCCGCGTTCCGTGGACCATCTTGGCAAAGATGTCGACGCCGATCTCGTCCGTGCCGAACCAGTTCATGCCGGTCGGTCCGCTCTGGTCGCCGCGCGGATTGCCGGGGCGGTCTGGCCACTCTTTGTCCTCGACGCGGCGGTACGGATCGTTGAACGACAAGGGCCAGATCGCCCAGCTCTCGGGGTCTTTTTTCGGCAGGCTCAGCGGGTAGCGTTTGCGAAACTTGTCCTTCTGGAAGATGGGGTTCTCCCACGACTCGTTGAGGTAACTCATCGCTGGAAAATAGTAGTGCCCCTTGTACTTGCAGATGATCGGCTTCGTCCCGGCAATCGCGGGCGAGAATAGTGCCACCAGGGCCAGCAGCAGCACAATCATCAGTGCCGCCACAGCTTCCTTGCGACGCATAAACCGCCGCCAGGTTTCTTTCCAGAAACCGATCGATTGGTGCGTGGGACGTGAGGTGGATGGTAGTGGCGTAGTCATGGACTGAAGCTTCGAATCTTGTTATCGAAATCAGGGCCGAGGATTCACCACGGAGACACGGAGGCACTGAGAAAAAAAAAGCGGCTGGTCACACCTGACGTTGTGGCGGATGATGACTCTGATGCGAATGGACTTCTGATTTCACATTCTCATTCCCACTCTTCTCCGTGCCTTCGTGTCTCCGTGGTTTAATCCTCCCGCGTTGATCACAGGCCGAATCACCCCCCGCTGTCCTCGATTCGCACACGCGGATCGACCAGCGCGTAGAGCAGATCCGCCAGCAGCTGCCCGGCGAGGGTCAGGACTGAGAAGAGCAGCGTCAGGGCCATGATGACTGGATAATCTCGCTCCAAAATCGCGGAGAAGTACAGCTGCCCCAGGCCGGGCCAGTTGAAGATCCGCTCGATGATGACGGAGCCACTGAGCAGGGAGGGCAAGCTCAGACCGATCTTAGTGACAAAGGGAATCAGCGTGTTGCGAAAGGCATGCTTCACGATGACCGCGAACGGGCCGAGGCCCTTGGCCTGCGCAGTGCGGATGTAGTCCTGGCGGATCACTTCCTGCATGTTCGCGCGGATGAATCGGGTGTAGTAAGCCAGGCTGCCGTAGGTGAACACGATGATCGGCAAGATCGAGTGCCGGACCACATCCCAGAATTTTGCGCTGGCGGAAAACGTGTCGTACTCATCGGACTTCATCCCGTACAGCGGCAACCAGCCGAACTTCACAGCGACCAACAGCTGGAGCATTAAAGCTGCGACAAAGCTGGGGAATGAGTACAGGACATACAGTGAGATGCCGGTGATCCGTTCATCCCATTTCCCGGCCCGTGCGACCGAGATCAACCCGAGTGGAATTGAAATCAGATACGCCAGCAGCAGCGACGTGGACGATAGCATCAGAGTCGGTCCGATCCGCTCTCCAATCACTTCGCTGACGGGCCGCTTGCGGGCAAACGACCGGCCCATCTCCCCGCGTCCCATGTCGATGACCCACTTGGCATAGGCCTCGTACCACGGCTTATCGAGGCCGTATTGCTTGAGTAGCTCCAATCGATCCGCATCGGAGATTTGGCGTTTCATGTCGCCACGATCTTCGACCATCGTGATCGGCGAGCCGGGCATCGCGCGAACCAGTCCGTACACGCCGAACGTAATCAGCAGCAACGTTAATAGACCGATCGATAGCCGTCGAATCAGAAAGGCCAGCATACCGGGGGTCCCTCCGTGGTCCGTATTTGAGTGTCCGTAGGATAGGCTTCCAGCCTGTCGCGAACGTCGTAAATGACAGGCTGGAAGCCTATCCCACGGTCTGCTCTTCAGCTACTTCGCCTTCCAGATCGACGAAATCCCCGGCGAGTAGTGGAACGGACCGCGCGGGCTGTACATGTAACCTCGCAGGTTCTTATTGAACGCGTACATCGAGCTGCGATAGTACAGCCATGTATACGGTTGATCGTTCCAAAGGATCAACGCAATCTGGCGGTAGATCTCTGCCCGCTTGGCTCGGTCGAACTCGCGCTTGCCGTCTTCGAACAGCTTGTCGACCTTGGGGTTCGAGTATTGGACATAATTGCGGCCACCAGTCTTGAGTGCCTTCGTGGTCCACAAATTGTCGGAGTCATCCGGGTCAGCTCCTGAGCCCCAGCCCGCGCACATCGCATCGAAGTTGTGCTTCTTCGCATCGGCCTGCAAGACGGTGAATTCCGTCGGCTTGACGATGCAGCTGACGCCAATCTGCTTCAGGTTTTCTGAGACCAAGCCACAGATGCGTTCGGCCACCTTGGACCCGCTGCCGAATTGGAGCGCGAATTCGAACTTCACGAGTTTCCCGTTGACAACCTTGTCGAGAATCCCGTCCTCGTCGCTGTCAGTCCAGCCCGCCGCTTCAAGCAGCTCTTCCGCCTTGTCGAGGTCTTGTTGGTACGGTGCGGGCATCGGCTGAGGAGCCATCCACGCCGTCGGGTGATAGATCCCCTGGCCCGGTTCGTACAGGCTGTAACAGATGTTCTTCAACATCTCTTCATGATTGATCGCGTAGGACATCGCCTGTCGCACGCGGACATCGGAGAAGAAGGGCCGTCCGAGATTCCAGCCGATGTACCCATGCGACCATTCGGTGCCGAACGACTTGGTGTGGGCCTTGTAGAATGACTTGTCGTTTGTCTGAGTCATCCAGGGTTCCGGACGCAACTCCAATGCGTCGATGTCGCCATTCTTCAAGGCGAGCAAGGCGGTGTTGTCATCAGGAATGATCTTCAGTCGGATCGTTTTGAAGTACGGCTTATCACGAATTTGTTTGCCGCCTTGCATGTACCAGTCTTCACGGCGTTCCATGACCACTTCCTTGTCCCGCTCGAACTTAGCGATGCGGTACGGGCCAGCTGTGACCGGATGGGCTTCGAACTCGACATGCCGCTTGCTGGTGGTCAACGTGGTATCTTCGGCGATCGATTTTTCGAAGATGTGCTTCGGGATGATCGGAAAGCTGACATTGCCAACGTTGGTCGCCAGAGATTCTTTATGGAATACGACTACAGTGTGATCGTCGTAGGCATGCACCCATCGCAGCTGATCTGGTCCGGATCGCACCGCAGCAGCGGGAACCTTGGGGTTCATGATCGCTTGGAAACTGAAGGCAAAGTCGTGTGCCGTGACCGGTGTGCCATCGGTCCATGTTAAATCGTCACGCAAGACGAACATGTCATACAGCCGGTCCTCGCTGGTCTGCCAAGTCTTGACGACCGACTTGTCGGCGAAGGGTCGCATTGTCCAATCAATGGTCGCCAGCCCGATTCCCGTCAGGCCGACGACATCGATATCTGCAATCGACGATGCCAGCAGCGGGTTCAGCCCATTCACATTCATGGTGGAGTGTTGATTGAACGTGGCATCCCAATCGACTTCCGCATCATTCTGAGGCAAGCGACCAATCGCATCCAGGATGCGTTTGTTATCAGCTGGCGTTTTGTTTTCGAGGGTGATCGCGGTCTTCAGCGGAGTTTGGCTGGGATGTTCCGCCTGAAATTTGCGGAGCAGCTCAAGCCCATCTTCGACCGGCTGGGAAAACCACTTGGCCTTCGCATCCAGATCGGAGAGCGAAGGGGGGGTGAACGGCTCGAGACCAGCCGCAGCGGGTGGAGCTGCAGAGACAGGAGTCGAAAGGTATCCCTGGCAGAGGACTCCCCAGCCCAAAAACAAAGCGAAACACGCGGTGAAAATCTTCCGTGTCATCCTGAAAGCCTCATTGCAGGTCGGACTCGTGGTCGAGAGATAAGTCCACCACGTCTGGGGAACTATAAACGCAGGATCATCTGACCGCTACGGGACTTCTGTCACTCTCGACTGAGAATTGGACGAAACCGGAAGAGATGCAGTGAACCGATTTGTGGCATTGCGTGTCGATCAGCAGTGGGAAGTGAGCGTGGGGAGTCTCTCTTGATGACCAAGCCAGCCGTGCTATAACACGCCCCGCTTGTGCGACTTGCAGGGGATTCCTGTGAGTCGTGTCCCCTTGCAAGCGGAATGGTGTTGTGTATACTCCGCCCTTCCCTCGCCTGGGGTGAGTGCCGCTAGCGTGGCTCAATGGCAGAGCTCCGGTTTTGTAAACCGGCGGTTGTGGGTTCGACTCCCACCGCTAGCTCTGTCCTTAAGTCCGTGAAGGCCCTGCTCTTACGGTAATGGGACGATGGGGGTGTGCCCGAGCGGCCAATGGGGCCAGACTGTAAATCTGGTGGCAATGCCTTCACAGGTTCGAATCCTGTCGCCCCCACTCGATTTATCAGGTGGATGCGTCCAACCTAGCAAGTCGCCTTCATATTTCGATCGACAGCAGGAATGCTGCTGATGGAATCTGAGGAGAAGTGATGAACCGGTTCCCAGCCGGTTCGGCATCGCGGGTGTAGCTCAATGGTAGAGTTCCAGCCTTCCAAGCTGGCCACGTGGGTTCGATTCCCATCACCCGCTCTGAGTTTCGAAGTCTGGGGTCCGTGCTGCTGTAGCTCAGTTGGTAGAGTGCGTCCTTGGTAAGGACGAGGTCCTGGGTTCGAATCCCAGCAGTAGCTTACCGGTGCGTGGCCGGTGAGGTGAGGTCGGTGGAGGCGAGTGCCTCTGCGGCGGGCTAGCATTACAGATGCATGCCTGTTTAGGAATTGGAATGATGGCAGCCCCGTCGGGTTGCAGGATCCCAAAGACGGAAAACTCTCAAGGGGGTTTGGAGCACGAGTCATGGCCAAGGAAATCTTTAATCGCACAAAGCCGCACGTCAATGTCGGCACCATCGGTCACATCGACCACGGTAAGACAACCACCACAGCTGCCCTTCTCGCGGTTCAGGCCGCCAAGGGGCTGGCCAAGCTCAAGTCGTACGCTGATATCGCCAAGGGCGGTACAGTTCGCGATGCCACCAAGACCGTCACAATCGCTGTGTCGCACGTGGAATACGAGTCCCCAACTCGCCACTACGCCCACATCGACTGCCCAGGTCACGCCGACTATATCAAGAATATGATCACCGGTGCCGCCCAGATGGACGGCGCCATCTTGGTCGTTTCCGCAGCTGACGGCCCGATGCCTCAGACTCGTGAGCATATCCTCTTGGCTCGCCAAGTGAATGTGCCTTGCTTGGTGTGCTACCTGAACAAAGTTGACTTGGTCGACGATCCGGAACTTCTCGAACTGGTCGAGATGGAAATTCGGGACCTGCTCAACAAGTACGGCTATCCTGGTGACACGTGTACAATCGTTCGAGGCAACTCGAAGGAAGCGTATGCGAATCCAGCCGACCCGGCCGCGTCCCAGTGCATCACCGATCTGGTGGCCGCACTTGATAGTGATATCGCTGAGCCAACTCGTGAGCAGGACAAGCCGTTCCTGATGGCTGTGGAAGACGTGTTCTCGATCGATGGTCGAGGAACAGTGGTCACCGGTCGTATCGAGCGTGGTGTGGTTAAGGTTGGGGAAAAGATTCAGATCATTGGTCTGCGTGACACCCAGGAAACCACGGTTACCGGTGTTGAAATGTTCAACAAGACCCTGGACCAGGGGATTGCTGGTGATAACGTGGGGCTCCTGCTTCGTGGAACGTCCAAGGATGACGTGGAACGTGGCCAGGTTCTCGCAGCTGGAAACTCGATCAAGCCTCACAGTCAGTTCGAGTGCGAAGTGTACGTTCTGAAGGCGGAAGAAGGTGGTCGCAAGACCCCGTTCTTCAACGGATACCGTCCTCAGTTCTACTTCCGGACAACAGATGTCACCGGTGGTGTGAAGCTGTTGAATGGTGCGGAAATGTGTATGCCCGGCGACAACGTCAAGTTGGAAGTCGAGCTTCAGAAGTCGATCGCCATGGATCAGGGTAGCCGCTTCGCAATCCGCGAAGGTGGCCGAACCGTCGGATCAGGCGTCGTGACCAAGATTCTCAAGTAGTTTTCAGACCCAGATTTAGCCGCCCGACTCAGTTCGAGTCGGGCGGTTCTGTGTTTTGAATGGGAGTGTCTGCTGTGCGCGAATACGTTTGGCTGGAATGCATTGAGACTGGTAGTCGCAACTATCGCACCCCGAAGGAGACTCGGGGTACGGAGCGGCTAGAGCTTCGCAAGTACGATAAGAAGTTGCGCAAGCACACAGCTCACAAGGAAACCCGCAAGAAGTAGCCGTACTTCTGGGTCGAGTGCATACATTGACTTGGCTCAGTTTCAAGTGTCGTGCAGATGCTCTGGGTAGCATGTGCCACACACGGGCGTAGCTCAATTGGCAGAGCGGCGGATTCCAAATCCGCAGGTTGAAGGTTCGAGTCCCTCCGCCCGTGCTTATTGACACGCAAGTGTCACCCTGACCTCGTTTTCCAATCGGGAGCGACATGTCGACGGTCGCCGAAGACTCATCACTGATTTCCACTCTGGTCTCGACCCGTGTCTATAAGCGCACGCAAGGCCGCATGGTTCGGCAAGTCACCTTGGCAGTGCTGTTGTCTGCCGTCCTGCTTGGATGTTACCGCCTCTCGGAGGAATATCTGCAAGGATTCAGCCGCCAGGTCATGCTTGGCGTGCCGGCGTTGGTTTTTGTGCTCGGTGCGTGGTCTGTTTATCGATTGATTCATTGGCCACGCTTTGCAGATTTCTTGGTTGCTGTTCAGGGCGAGCTAGACAAGGTGAATTGGGCGACTTGGGAGTATTTGATACGAGCGACAGGTGTGGTGCTTGTGACGATGGTAATTGCCTCTGCGTTTCTCTGGGTGTGTGACTTTGCATGGGTGAATCTTTTTCAATATATTGGATTTCTTCGAGCCACTCAGGGTTGATCGCAAAAAACAAGCGTCGGTCGCTTGCAACTGTTCCACATTTCGCCGAACATATTCGCCCTTCCTATGATCACTGAGCCACCTAGCACCGAAATAGCATTGTCGACTGGTTTGCCCCAGGACGACATGCTGTGGTACGTCCTCAAGGTTCAGAGTAATCGTGAGAAGACCATTCGAGATTCGCTCTTGCGGCGAATCAAGATGGAAGGACTGGGTGATGATTTCGGTGAAGTTGTTATCCCGACAGAAAAAGTGGTTGAGACCAAGGGGGGCAAGCGAAAGGTTCGTGAGCAAAAGCTGTTTCCTGGATACATGATGATCCAGATGCGGCTGACTGACGAAACTTGGTACTTGGTTCTCGGAACGAGTGGGGTCGGCGACTTCACGGGTGCTGGCGGGAAGCCAATGCCAATGCCAGAGGCTGAGGTTCGCCGCTTGCTAGGCCAGGAGACTGTCACTGAAGAGGTGGTTGAAGGCGAGGTTTCTGCTCCCGTCAAGGGGAAGGAGGCTGCACCTGTCATTCGCTTTAGTGTTGTCGTGGGCGAAGCTGTGAAGGTGAAGGAGGGCCCCTTTGAGAACTTTGAAGGGCATGTTCACTCACTGGACGATCACACGGGCAAGGTGAAGGTCATGATTGAGATCTTCGGCCGCTCGACCGAGGTGGAGTTGGAACACTGGCAGGTCGAGAAGGTTTAAGGCAAAACGAACAACGGCAGGCGACTTGCAGGCAAGTTGAATGCGATTTTTGATGGGACGGTTTCGATGGCGAAGAGTGTCGTCACGCAAGTGAAAGTTCAGATTCCCGGTGGGCTGGCTACGCCAGCTCCTCCTGTGGGTACATCGCTTGGCCCTCACGGGGTCAACATTGGTCAGTTCGTGAAGCAATTCAACGATCGGACTAAGGATCTCAATGGGATGATCGTCCCAGCTCTGATTACGATTTATAGCGATCGATCCTTTGAGTTCGTCCTGAAGAGTCCTCCAGCTGCCGTCTTGTTAAAGAAGGCTGCGGGTGTAGCCAAAGGGGCGACAAATGCACGTACCGAGAAGATTGGTCGCGTTACTATGGCTCAGGTGGTTGAGATCGCGAAGGCCAAGCAGGCCGACATGAATTCCAACGGAATGGAAGCCGCATGTCGTGTCATAGCTGGTACAGCCCGAAGCATGGGCATTGAAGTTGTCGACTGATTGGTCGTTTCCGACCCTCTCCTTTCAGATTCTTTGAAGCACCTGCCAATAGAGGCCGTTCCATGTGGTTGTCCAAGCGGCAAAAAGTAATGACCGAGCGTGCGAGCAAGGTCGGAGTTTTGAGTGTCAATGAGGCTGTTCTGGCACTTAAAAAGTTCGATCTGGATTTGCCGAAGGGTGTGAAGCCTTGCAAGTTCGACCAGACCGTTTCTCTCGCGATGCGTTTGGGGATTGATCCTAAGCAGGCTGATCAAATCGTTCGTGGTTCGATTGTCCTTCCGAACGGCATCGGCAAGTCGAAGAACGTTTTGGTGTTTTGTCAAGGTGCCAATGTCGACATTGCTTTGAAGGCGGGAGCTATCCATGCCGGTGGCAAGGAGTTGGCTGACAGGATCAAAGAAGGTTGGACAGACTTCGATGTGGCTATCGCAACACCAGACATGATGGGTGTAGTTGGCCCTCTGGGTCGTGTTCTCGGACCGCGCGGTCTCATGCCCTCCCCACGAGCTGGCACCGTGACACAAGATGTCGCAAATGCCGTTCGTGAGTACAAGGCTGGTAAGGTCGAGTTTCGAAACGACGATTATGGCATTGTCCACTGCGTTGTCGGCAAGTTGTCTTTTGCGGAGCAACTGCTGTCTGAGAACGTTGAGGCCATGCTTCAGATGATTCGTTCTCTTAAGCCGAACACCTCCAAGGGGCAGTACATTCGCAGTGTGACAATTGCTGCGACACAGAGCCCGGGTGTGAAGGTGGCAGTGACGATGTGATTCTGTAGCCTAGTCCTGTGAGGGGCTTGGGATAGAAGTTAACTGCTTCCTGGTGCGGAGGCAGGTCGAACAGTCAGCCCACGTGAATCACTTCTTCGGAATGTTGATGACAATCATGCGGGCTTCGGTTGGCAGGGACAGGTGACGTATGAGCAAAATTGTCAAGCGGCTAATGATTGACACCATCCGCGCGGAATTAGCGGGTGCGACCGACCTGCTTGTCTTGAACACTTCCAAGTTGGGGTCGGTCAAGGATGGTGCTCTGCGTAACACTCTTCGTGCCAAGGGCATCAAGGTGTTGCAAGTCAAGAATACCTTGGTTCGGGTAGCCTTGCGGGAGTCAGGCGTCGCTGACATAGGCGACCTGTTGGCAGGTCCTACTGTCGTGGTCTGGGGCGGTGAGGATGTCGTTTCTCTGTCTCGCGAGATCGTGAAGATTGCCGGGACGAACAAGGATGTCGTCATTCGCGGTGGAACAGTGGATGGCCAATCCCTGACTGCTGCGGGAGTTGATGACCTCAGTAAGAGCATGGGGCGGCCAGAGCTGCTGAGTAAGATCGCCGGAATCATTCTGTCCCCCGGGTCTCTTCTCGCGGGTGCACTGCTGGGGTCGGGTGGTTATCTCGCAGGGCAGATCAAGTCGATCGTCGACAAGGATGAATCAGTCCCAGCTGCCGAGTAATCAACAGCTGATCTCAACAATACAGCCCTGTGTGTCGCAGGGGATTGAACAACGTTTCGTGTGTCTTTGCAGCCCCTGGGAACTCAGGCGGACTGTCCGATTTCTAGGAGAACTTTCCGATGTCTGAAGCCCGTGAATTTGATTCCACCACCAAGGACCTTGGTGACAAGATTGTTGGCCTGACTCTGCTTCAGGCTAAGGCTCTTGCCGACTACCTCGAAGAAGTGCACGGCATTAAGCCAGCTGCTGGTGCAGCTGTGGCTGTTGCAGCTGCTCCTGTCGCTGCAGCTGCCGTGGAGGCACAGACCGAATTCGAAGCTGTTCTGACCGCATACGGTGAGAAGAAGCTCGAAGTGATCAAGGTGATCCGCACGATCACTGGTTTGGGTCTGAAGGAAGCCAAGGATTTGGTTGAAGGCGCACCAAAGTCGATCAAGGCTGGCATTTCCAAGGAAGATGCCGACAAGATCAAGGCTGAGATTGCTACCGCCGGCGGTACCGTCACCATCAAGTAGTTTGGTCTCAAGCCTGGCACGCAAGTTCTTGCCAGATTTCCACTGACTTGACGTTGACTGCTTCAGTGTCGATACTCTTGCTCGACATTGATCGTCATGCCATTTGAACACAACCTACGAGAGGTGTGGCTTGACACTACACCTCTCGTATTGTTTCTTTGGCTTGTCTTTCGTGGCTGGTGGCTCCCTGCGTGCTGCCTGCTTCTAGTTTGTCGCAGATTCTACGTTGCGTGTGGCGGCCCCCTCATGCAACTCTTCTTGGAGTACGGCTCCTTGCGACTCTTTCATTCGATGATGTGTTCCGAGACGGGTTCGTTATCGGTTCGTGTCACCAAGCTACGACAGACTCTTTGTTTGCGTAGTATTCCCAGCTCGCCTCTGATTGGCTTGAGCTGATTGGGTCCGCGTCGATTGGGATTCGCGGACGGCTTTAACGTTAGCTTCCGCGGATCGTGTTGATTGTCCGCCAGCAGTATTGTGAGGATTTGGCATGCCGGTTCCTTCTGAACGCTACATCAAGTCTTCGACGGTTCGTAATTTTGGAACGCTGCAAGGCGGATTCGATCTTTCGGATTTGACGCAGATCCAAACAGAGTCCTACGCTCGCTTCCTGCAGCTGGATCGTCGTCCTGATCAGCGCCGGGGTCAAGGTCTAGAAGAGATTCTGCGGGAAATCTTCCCTGTGATTAGTAATGACGCGCAGTTTCGGCTGGAGTACGTCAAATATGAGTTGGGTAAGCCTCGCTACACCCCGACAGAATGCCGTCAGTTGCGGTTGACTTACGGCATGCCGTTTCGGATTTGGCTGCGACTCGTCAAAGAGCAGCCAATTGAAGAAGAGGTTTATCTCGGTGATATTCCGATCATGCTTGGTGGCGGTGAATTTATTGTGAACGGTGCAGAACGGTGCGTCGTTTCTCAGTTGCACCGATCGCCTGGTGTGGATTTTGTGAAGTCTGAAGAGCCAGGTGAACGGCGGACCTACTCCTGCCGTGTGATTCCAGAGCGTGGGAGTTGGATCGAGTTCGTCGTCAGTAAGAAGGAAACATTGGGTGTTCGCATCGACCAGAGCGGCCGCTTTTCGGCAATCACTTTGCTGCGGGCCATGGATCCGCAATACACATCCAGCAATTCGTTGTTGAAGCTGTTTTACGATGTGGAGACTTTGAAAGTTTCCAAAGTTGCCGCAGAAGGTCTCGTTGGCAAGTGGGCAGCTGACGACGTGGTCTATTCCAGTGGTGAGCGTCTCGGCGAAATCATCGTGGAGTGCGGACATCGAATCACGAAATCGACAGCTGCAGAAATTGTCGAGGCGGGCATTAAGACCGTCGATGCAATTTCAAAGGTTGAAGATCCAATGATCATCAACAGTGTGCTGGAAGATTCGACCAGCAGCCACGAAGAGGCATTGTTGAAGATTTACCAACGGCTTCGCCCAGGCAACCCTCCTCAGCTGGAGAAGGCAAACGACCTGTTTCGTGAGAAGTTCTTTGACGTGAATCGCTACCGTCTGGGGCGTGTGGGTCGATTCCGTATTAATCGCAAGTTTGGCCAGGACATCCCCGATGATGAGATGACGCTGCGGGCTGAAGATTTTATCAACTCTATTCGCTACCTGGTGAAGCTGCGAGTTGGTGATCAAAGTGCCCATGTCGACGACATCGATAACCTCGGAAATCGCCGGCTGCGAACGATTGACGAACTGGCGTCAGAAGAGATCCGAAAGGGGTTCCTCAAGCTACGCCGGACAGTTACCGAGCGAATGGCAATGAAGGACGTCCAGGAAATGAGCCCGCGTTCGCTCATCAATCCCAAGAGCGTCTCAGCCGCCATCGAGTACTTCTTTGGCCGGAGTGAACTGTCACAGGTCGTCGACCAGACCAATCCATTGTCGATGCTGACACACGAGCGTCGATTGAGCGCATTGGGACCAGGCGGTCTGAATCGGAAGCGCGCCGGATTCGAAGTGCGCGACGTGCATATTTCGCACTATGGTCGTATTTGCCCCATCGAAACGCCTGAAGGAACGAACATCGGACTGATTTCGAGCCTGAGCATTTATGCGAAGGTAGACGACTACGGCTTCTTGATTTCGCCGTACCGAAAGGTTCACAACGGGAAGATCGGCGAAGAGATCCAGTGGTTGCGAGCGGACGAAGAAGCGAACGTGATGGTCGCTCCGGCAGACACACATGTCGAGAAGGGCAAGATCGTCCCGGAACGATGCCTGGCTCGTTGGCACAACGACGTGCATTGGGTGGAATCCAAGGCCATTCAGTACATCGACGTGGCACCGGCCCAAATGGTCGGTATTTCGGCGTCGCTGATCCCGTTCCTCGAGCATGACGACGCGAACCGTGCTCTGATGGGTTCCAACATGCAACGGCAGGGCGTGCCGTTGTTGATCACCGAACCCCCATTGGTGGGAACGGGGATGGAAGATGAAGTTCCGCGATACTCCGGGATGACTCCACGTGCGGACCGCGCGGGTAAGGTCACCTATGTCGATGCCGATCGCATCGAAATTGAGGGCAAAAAGTATCCACTGCGGAAGTTCACCGGGCTGAATGAGCGTACCTGCCTCAACCAGAAGCCGCTCGTCAAGATGGGCCAGCGCGTTAAGAAGGGCGAAATCCTCGCTGACACAGCTGCGACTCGCGACGGGATTCTGTCTTTGGGTCGGAACGTCATGGTGGCGTTCATGTCGTGGGAAGGCTTCAACTTCGAAGATGCGATCATCCTCTCGGAGCGTCTGGTGAAGGATGACGTGTATACGTCGATCCACATCGACGAGTTCGATGTGGAAATCCGTGAGACAAAGCTCGGGCGTGAGGAGTTCACTCGGGATATTCCCAACGTCAGCGAGAAGGCACTTCGTCATCTCGATGACAACGGGATCGTGCATGTCGGAACCCGCGTCCGTCCAGGTGACATTCTGGTCGGCAAAGTCACTCCGAAGGCGAAGGCCGAACTCACTCCGGAAGAAAAGCTACTTCATGCAATCTTCGGCAAGGCTGGCGAAGATGTGAAGAACGAGTCTCTCGAAGTGCCCAGCGGCATTGAAGGAATCGTGATCCACACCGAGAAGTTCTCGCGGCGGATGAGCCTGAACGAACTGGAGAAGAAGAAGTTTGACGTTGACCTGAAGAAGGTCGAACAGGATGGCCAGAAACGCGTCGCCGACAAGCTCCTGGAATTTGTCGCAGAACTCGATGCTGTTCTGGGCAAGCATGTCAGCGATGATGATGGTCGTGAACTCCGATCAATTGATGATCCCAAGTTCCTCTCGGAGTTCGCTCGCAAGTTCGAGGTCTACTTTGAGACTCTTGATGTTCGCAGCCCACAGAAGCAGGCGGATGCTCGCAAGTTGTTCAAGGACAGCTGGCCACTCGTCGTGGATGTGATTGACGACGCCGAGTTGAAGATGAACAGTATGAAGCGCGGCGATGAGTTGCCGAACGGCGTGCTGCAAATGGTTAAGGTGTACGTCTCGTCGAAGCGGCAGATTTCTGTCGGTGACAAGATGGCCGGTCGTCACGGAAACAAGGGGGTCATCTCCAAGATTCTGCCGATCGAAGACATGCCTTACCTGCCCGACGGCACTCCAGTCGACATCGTCCTCAACCCGCTGGGCGTGCCGAGCCGTATGAACGTGGGACAGATTCTGGAGACTCACTTGGGCTGGGCTGCCGCCAAGATGGGTTACCGAGCCATCTGTCCGGTGTTCGACGGTGCGGCAGAAGAAGAAATTCGCTCATGCCTGCGTGAAGCTGGCCTGCCTGAAGAAGGCAAGCAACAGCTGTATGACGGCCGGACAGGCGAGTTGATGGAGCAGAAGACGACAGTCGGCATTATCTACATGCTGAAGCTGCACCATCTGGTGGATGACAAGGTGCATGCCCGTGCGACGGGCCCATACTCTCTCATTACCCAGCAACCTCTGGGCGGCAAGGCCCGCTTTGGTGGTCAGCGGTTTGGGGAAATGGAAGTGTGGGCACTCGAAGCGTACGGAGCCGCCTACATTCTGCAGGAACTGCTCACTGTGAAGAGCGATGACGTCGAAGGTCGGACCAAGATTTACGAATCGATGGTCAAGGGTGAGAACACCCTCGAAGCGGGAACGCCCGCGAGCTTCGACGTGCTGGTCAACGAAATCCGTGGTCTGTGTCTCAATGTCCAGTTGGAAAAGGCCAAGGTGTAATAGTCAGGACCATCGGCTCCCAGCTGTCAATTCGACGGCTGGGAGCCACTGAGTGTCCCTGACAAAAGACCCTGCTGCCTGTTCGACTTGCGTTGCCCTGACCTCCGACGAATCACATCACTCCTCCCTGGGAGATCGCCATGAGCAATAACAACACCTCCGGTGACGGTGTCTATGATCGTGTCAATGACTTTGGCGCGGTGAAGATCAGCCTTGCCAGCCCACACGACATCCGCAGCTGGTCTTTCGGCGAAGTGAAGAAGCCTGAGACGATTAATTACCGGACCTACCGTCCCGAGCGGGACGGCTTGTTCTGCGAGCGAATCTTCGGGCCTGAAAAGGACTGGGAATGCTCGTGCGGTAAGTATCGCGGCATGAAGTACAAGGGAATGATCTGCGATCGCTGCGGAGTGAAAGTCACCCACAGTCGAGTTCGTCGCAAGCGCATGGGCCACATTGAGCTGGCCGCCCCGGTTGTTCACATCTGGTTCTTCAAGTCGATGCCGAGCCGCTTGGGTGCTCTGCTGAACATGAAGACCACCAGTCTGGAAAAGGTCATCTATTTCCAAGAATACGTCGTGACCGATCCTGGCGAAACGCCACTGCGTCGCTGTCAGCTGCTGACCGAAGACGAATATGCGTCGAACCGTGTCAAGTACGGCGAGGATTCGTTCAAGGCGGACATGGGTGCTGAGGCGATCTACAAGCTTCTCGAGGTGATCAACCTCGTGGAAGAGTCGAAGAAGCTCCGCGAAGAGTTGAAGAAAACAACGAGCGATGCGAAGCAGAAGGACTACATCAAGCGCCTTAAGGTGATCGAAGCGCTGCGTGATAGCGACAACAAGCCGGAGTGGATGGTCCTCAACTGCGTTCCAGTGATTCCTCCGGATCTGCGTCCGCTCGTGTTGCTGGAGTCTGGCAACTTCGCGACCAGCGATTTGAATGACTTATATCGCCGCATCATCAACCGGAACAACCGGTTGAAGAAGCTCGTGGATCTCAATGCTCCAGAGGTCATCGTTCGCAACGAAAAGCGAATGCTGCAGCAATCGGTTGACGCCTTGTTTGACAACAACCGTTGTAAGCGTCCAGTGCTGGGCTCGTCCAATCGCCCACTGAAGTCCTTGACCGACATGATCAAGGGTAAGCAAGGACGATTCCGCGAGAACTTGCTCGGTAAGCGCGTCGATTACTCGGCCCGATCGGTCATCGTCGTCGGTCCCGACATGACACTCAATCAGTGCGGTCTGCCCAAGAAGATTGCGCTTGAGCTGTTCCAGCCGTTCGTGATTCGTCGTCTGAAGGAACTCGGTCACGCTGACACGATTAAGTCGGCCAAGCGGATGCTGGAGCGTAAGGACGAAGAGGTCTGGGACATCCTGGACGAGGTGATCAAGAATCACCCCGTGTTGCTTAACCGGGCACCGACTCTGCACCGGATCGGGATTCAGGCGTTCGAGCCCATCCTGGTCGAAGGGAACGCGATCAAGGTTCACCCTCTGGTCTGCAAGGGCTTCAACGCCGACTTCGACGGTGACCAGATGGCCGTCCACTTGCCGCTCTCGATCGAAGCCCAGGTCGAAGCGACGACCCTGATGATGTCGACCAACAACATCTTCAGCCCGTCGAACGGCGCACCAATCATCTCGCCGTCGCAAGACATCGTGATGGGTTGCTATTACTGCACCATGAAGCGGACCGGACAGCCGGGCGAAGGGATGACCTTTGCCTCGACTCAGGAAGCGCTGATGGCTTACAGCATGGGCAAAGTGGTTCGACACGCCATCATCAAGCTGCGGTTGCCGAAGGGCAAGCGGGTCAAGGGAGACGGTGCGGATACCTACACCTCGGGCTCGCTGGTCGCCACAACTGTGGGCCGGATCATCTTCAATGACATGCTGTTCCAAGGGATGTCGTATTACAACCATACGATGAAGAGCAAGGATCTGCAGCACGTCATCTCGGACTGCTACCAGGAATTCGGCCGTAAACGTACGATCGAGCTGCTCGACAGCATGAAGCGGACCGGATTCACAGAGTCCACTCGCTCGGGTTTGTCGTTCGGTATCAGCGACCTGGTGATTCCGCCGACCAAGGAAAAGTACATCTTGGAAGCGGAAGGCCACGTTCTCAAGCAGCAGAAGCTGTACGATCGTGGCGTCATCACTGGTGGGGAACGCTACAACAAGGTCATCGACATCTGGACGCATGCTCGCGAACAGGTGACGAACGCCATGAAGATCGAGCTGGAAAACGATCTTCGTGAAAAGGGAGCCTACGTTAATCCGATCTACCTGATGGCGGACTCTGGTGCCCGAGGGGGTATGGAGCAGATTCGGCAGTTGGCCGGTATGCGTGGTCTGATGGCCAAGCCAAGCGGCGAGATCATCGAGACGCCGATCAAGTCCAACTTCAAGGAAGGTCTGACCGTTCTTGAATACTTCAGTTCGACTCACGGTGCTCGTAAGGGACTGGCCGACACAGCACTGAAGACAGCTGACTCTGGGTACCTGACACGTAAGCTGGCCGATGTGTGCCAGAATATGGTCTGTACGACCCATGATTGCGGGACGACCCGCGGCGTGACTCGTGGGGTGGTGTTCCGCGGTGAACGGGTCGAAGTATCACTGGCCGATGCCATTCGTGGTCGCGTCAGCCGCTCGAACATCGTGCATCCCATCACCGACGAGGTCATTGTCCGCGAAGGCGAACTGATCACGGTGACCATTGCCCGCAAGATCGAGGCCTTGGGCTTGGAGCGAGTTCAGGTCCGCAGCCCTATGACCTGCGAAGCCGAACTCGGCGTGTGCCAGCTGTGCTACGGAATGGATCTGTCGACTGGCCAGCTGGTCGAAGAGGGGCTCGCTTGCGGTATCATCGCCGCTCAGTCAATTGGTGAACCCGGTACCCAGTTGACGATGCGTACGTTCCACGTCGGTGGAACCGCTCAGCGTCAGTTGCAGGACAGCGATCTGCGAGCGAAGAAAGCTGGTAAGGTTCGCTTCTCCCGCATTCGCAGTGTGACCAACTCCGAAGGTCAGAACGTGGTTCTGACCCGTAACGGGGAAATCGTACTGATCGACATGAAGGATCGTGAACTCGAAAAGTACACGATCCCCAACGGTGCTGTTCTGCTGGTCAAAGAAGACGAAACCGTTGCAGCCGGTCAGGTTCTGTGCCAGTGGGACCCCCACTCGGTCCCGATTCTGTGCGACGTCGGCGGAACGGTTCGCTACGAGGATTTGATCGAAGGCCGCTCGATGAAGGTCGAGCAGGAAGTCGGCGGTCACATTCGCCGCACCGTGATCGATCATAAGGGCGACTTGCATCCGCAGATCGTCATCGAAGACAGCACCGGCAAGATTCTCAACTTCTACTACATCCCCGAACGGGCGATCGTGGAAGTGGAAGAAGGAGCGCACGTCTCGGCGGGAACAGTGGTCGGCAAGACGCCGCGTGAAGTGGGCGGAACCCAGGACATCACCGGGGGTCTGCCCCGAGTCACCGAATTGTTCGAAGCTCGCAAGCCACGCGACCCAGCGGTCATCGCTGAGATCGACGGTGAAATCGAGATCATGCTGGAGAAGAAACGCGGCAAGCGTGTCATCATCGTGCATGGCCCGAACGGTGTGGATCGTGAGCACGTCGTGCCGCACGGTAAGCCACTGCTGGTCCACACGGGTGACTTGGTTCGCTCCGGCGACGCACTGGTGCGTGGTCCGCTGGTTCCTCACGACATTCTGCGAGTCAGCGGCGAAGAAGCTGTGCAGCATTACCTGCTGCAAGAGGCCCAGAATGTGTACCGTGCTCAGCGTGTGGAAATCGACGACAAGCACATCGAAATCGTCGTGTCTCAGATGCTCCGCAAGGTGCGTGTGGACGACGTGGGCGATACCGACCTGTTGCCGGGCATCGTAATCGACAAGTTTGAATTCCGCCGCCAGAACCGAGCTCTGATGCTGAAGGGGCGTATCACCGATCAGGGCGATACCGAATTCCAGATCAACGAAATGGTCCCATTGACCACGGTCGAGGAAGTCAACGCCGCGATCGAGGCCGATGGTGGCAAGCCGTGTAAAATCGGCAAGCCTCGTCCCTCCAAGGCCAGCACCCAGCTCCTCGGAATTACGAAGGCCGCCGTTTCGAGCGAGAGCTTCATCTCGGCAGCCAGTTTCCAGGAAACGACGAAGGTTCTGACCGAGGCCGCTTTGGCGGGCAAGGTCGACAATCTGGTGGGTCTGAAGGAAAACGTGATCCTGGGGCACTTGATCCCAGCTGGCACCGGGTTCCACAACCACCAGTCATCCGAAGTTCGTATTCGTCCTGAAGCACAGCAGGAACTGCGTGAAGAACACGCACGCGTCTTGGCGGCTCGCCGCGACATGCTGAATGAGTCCGAAGAGCAACAGCGTCAAGCTGGTGCAACTGGCTCTGGTGGTCCGCAGATTCCCTCCCTGCGTGACCTGCTGCCTGATGAGTAAGCGGTCTTTAGCCGAACTCTGAATCTCAATGAACGCCCTGAGGAATTCCTCGGGGCGTTTTTTGTTAGTTCACATCCGGCTGTGTAAAGGAGGGTGTCTGTTCAGACTGAGGAACTGGTCTGAAACAGCTTCCCGAATTGATTTTGAACACAGGGCAACGAAGGAAACGAAGAAACTTCGAACTGGACCCTCGTTTGCTTCAGTTGAAAACTCGCCAATGAAAACGTGAAAGTGGTTTTTTCCAATGTCTTTAGGTGACTGATACTCAGTCTGCCTGAGTGCGGGATTTTTGCGTTAGAGCTGCCGCCTCTCCAAAATGCCAGACGATTATTGTCTACCTCGGTCTGGTGCGAAAGGAATCAAAACCTCAGTTCGAGATTAGCACTCCATTTTTCACCACGAAATACACGAAAAAGCAGAAGAAGCTGAGGTTGCTTCATCGAGTCGGCCCCCCAGAACGGCAGTTGACAATCGTCGAACTCTCATCAGGTAGGACGAGGCTCCCCTCCGGTCGTGTTTTTTGTGCCTTTCGTGGTTCCTCTCTGCTGCGATCGGTTCCTGTCCTGAAACCGAACTCAGGTTCAAAGATTGCCGACGTATTTGCTGGCAAATGCTTGAGTCACGGGCTTTGTGCTGCTGACTCGTCGAGGTGCTGATCAGCCAAAGGATTCACCCCGGGTCGAATGAAGGGGGAAGCCGAAGAGGTGAATGTCTCTGGGGACGAGCCTACCGAGGCTGGGTACCAAGAATCCTCAATGCCAACTGAGCGAGATGTCGCTGCTGCAGCGGGGCGAAGAATTTTCCCGAGAACCCCGCTGCCCTTTGAGAGAGGGCAGGCCTGTTACTTCGCCTGTGGAACGAAGATGTTTCGGTGCTGATTGACTGGCCCGGTGGCTGTGCCCATTCGTCCGGACCCCAGAATTGGGGCTCCACCGGTTCCGTCGTCCACGCCGACCTTGAAGCGGTGCAAAACTGGGCTGATGGGATTTAGTATCGTCGTGAATCCACCGCCTGCAAACAGCAGCCCGATCGGGCGTCGATCTGCTTGTGTCACCACGAGAGACCCGGAATCACCACCGGCGCTAAACCGAGGGAGCCGGTTGGCTGTCTGGACCTCAATACAGTTCTGAAATCGAGCCAGCCCGACAGCACCGTAGTTGACTATCGTTTCGATATTCAGTGAGTAGATCTTGCCCTTGGTGAATACGGTTGTTCGTCCGTATTTTTGCACGGGCAAACCGACGTACAGGTTTTCCTGCAGTTGGCGCGATGGTGTGCCGTACCCTTCTCTCGGGGTGCTGACATCAAGCAGACCAACAGTAACTTCTGCAATCGCCGCGTCCATGAAGTTAATGGGGGCACTCTTGATCAATGTCGGATCAGTAAAGAACTGGATTCGCTGAAAAGCGCTCAATGTGCCTATTACGTCAGTCGCGTTGAACGCACACCCGGCGTCCAGCGGTCCTGGTTGAGAGATGAGATCACCGATCGTCGCAGCGTTTTCCTCAGCATAGACGTGGTTATTGCTGAGAGCGTACTGCTTTCCGCCACGTCCAATGCACCGGCAACCGAGGGTTCCAGTCGCACAGAGGAGTGTTGATTGGTTGAAACTGGACACGCCGATCGGGACCGGGCGAATGAATCGCTTGGTCGGCGGACCCGCTTGAGCGGCCTGTGGCTTGATGCCAGCTGCAGTAGCTGCAGACGGAGTGTTTACAGCCTGCGTCGTGGATTCGGCCTCGGGCACCAAGGGAATCGCTGCTTTTCCCTCGTCATAAGTGACATTGGAAAACGCCGGGCCACCTTTGATCGTCCCAGTTACGGACAGTTCCACCGGGATTCCGTCAATGCTCCCCGGAATCTTCTTGGACATTCCGCCCCGCGCTGCGAACACGCGAATCACGAGGTTACCCTGGGCGTCTTCAGAGGTTCCTGTTCCCAGAATTGCTCCGTCGTGCTTCTCGATCAACCCGACAGTGGCTTGGCTTTGAGCTGACATCACCTTCCGCATCTCGCCCCACGTGTAGTCCTTGCCGGGAACTTTCTTATCGTCCGCAGTCGATTCGTCTTCAAGGTCAGCTGGCTTGGTCAGAGTGAATGCACGCCAACGAAGCGTCGGGGACTCGAGGTCCAATTCCGATGCAGGGCCCGTTGAGGTCAGGATCAACGTCTTCACCGGCGATGCATCGCCCGCTTCCAGTTTCCGTTTCGCCGGAACCATTTGGAGGTAGGGTGTCGTCTCGGTGAACTGCCCGTTTGGCTCGTGCAGAGTGGTCCCTTCCAGCGATGATCCATCGACGACCAGTACGAGTTTGCCGGGAATCTCTGTCTCAGACTTATTCTTCAGCAACACCTTCGCGGAGAGCGTCTTCTCGCCTGCAGCCTCGAGTTTTTGGCGGAAGACCAATTCGATCCGGTCCGTCACCTCCCACGGACCTTTGTCCTCTTCGGCGATATCCTCTGAGGTGTCGACCGGAGCCGCCTCGTCAATAGGGGTCGGTTCAGCTTCGACAGCTGGCGTTTTGACGGGCTTGGCCGGTTTCGTGGGATCAGCTGCGACAGCGCACAATATCAGTGAGCAGGTCGTGAGGACGGCAATACCCAACGTGAATCTTGGACGAAACATGCGAAGAATCCCCAGTCTCAAGCGACCTGACTGAGCGGTGTTCGATCCCGGTGCATCCGGCTGCTCGCCCGATCTGCGCACCCTCAAACCACCGCGATGAGGCGACCTAGTTCATCTCTTCGGTTGAATCTCGCCTCCAGCCACTCTCTACGATACCCATCCCGGACGGGGGGAGCAAGAACTTGCATCTTGTTTCGATACAAATCGGGTGATCCGGAGAGTCGCTTCTGACCGGATCAGTCCGCCCAATCAGGTGATCAAGAGCGGTGCGTCGATGCCACGCCGCATCAGTGAAGGCGCTGCATCGTGGGTTAGAACCCAAACGATTCCCGTAGGATGTCGTGGTTTACCTTCCCGAATACATGCACTCGCCCGGTATCGATGTTGTGAATGACGACCTCAGCTGGGCTGAAGAGTAGGGGGTCAATCTTGTAGAAGTCTCGCCCTGCCTCTTCGAAGATTTTGAGAAACGGCTTGCCATATGCGGAAGATGCGCTGGAGGGCACTTTCGGCCCGAGTGTCAGCAGGTCGTCATCGTCCCCGTTTACCCACAGAGTGACCCGTCCGCCATACAGAATGGCGTCATTCGTTCGGCCAATCCCGCCCATATCATCGGCAGCCACTGGCGGAATTGGAGCTGAGCCCTGACCGCTCTCCACTCGGGAGATATCAAACCCGAGCGTATGCAGTTTATGAAGGGCGGTCTCCACGCTCCTCGCCACAACCTGCATATTCCCCGCCAGGCTGGCCGTCGGGGCGACCAGCAGAACGACCTGATCCGGCTCCACACCGCATTTCTTGGCGATCTCGGCCACCACCGCTTTGGTCGGGATCTTGCTGGATTCCAGCACTCCGACGACCGATTCGGCCACTTCGCGGTACTCGAGTTCCTTGAAGATCTCCTCCTGTGCATAGGCCGCCCGCATCGGACCGGAACCCATTGCAAAATACTTGCCGACTGAGACCTTCCATCCCGCGTACTGGCTCAGTAGGCACGCCTCCAGGGGAGCGTCCGTTTGCACGAACAGCTGCGGCCAGCCCACGCCCGCGACCTCACCGGGGTGAATCGAAACCTCGGCCAGGCTGGCTAGGCAGACTTCCGCCATGGCAATTCCGGCCCCGATGGAGCCCGGTGCTTCGATTCCAAAATCGAGGATGCACGCTCCGCTGTCATGCTCGACCATCTCGATCCGTAAATCGTCCGCCACGTTCAGGGCCTGCTGGACCAGGTCCCACGCAAGTTCGTTGAGGGTCGGCGGCAGTTCTTCAGTCTCGTCGGTCATCGGGCAATTCCGCACTGGCAGTGAGTGATTCTGTCCCCGCATGCTACGCGGTGGCGGTGACCTTGTCAGGCGTGCAGGCTGCGAGCCTTGACGCCCACGCATCGCCGCTGTCAGATGAGCGGTGACTGATGCTTGCTTGCGTCTCTGGCTCGGAGTTCACTGATGTTCCACCGGCTGTTCCTCGTCGTTGCGATTCTCTCGGCCTGTTTTTGGGGCGGTCTCGCCTCGCCAGTTCAGGCACAGTCGGACATCCCGCCCGGCCTGTCGATCGAAGGCTACCCGGATCGACAGAGCCTGGCTCTTGGGGAGGAATTGGCCCTCCACACCTCGACCACAGCGGGGGAATACAGCATTGAGATCGCACGCCTGGGGGCCGAACACAAAGTCGTCTACCAGCAAGCCAAGATCCCCGGAGGCGGTTTCCATCCGATCCCCGAGAACGCCAGCTCAAACGGCTGTGGCTGGCCCGTCAGCTACAAGATGGCGATCCCCGCCGACTGGGCAAGTGGGTACTACCAGGTGACATTCCGCGTGGCAGATGGTGGCGGCAAGTTCATCGTCCGCAATCGCCGCACAGCTGAGGCCGAAGCATTCTTCATCGTGCGAGCCGCCGAACCTGGCAAGAACTCCAAAATCCTGCTCCAGCTGTCGACCAATACTTACAACGCTTACACAAACTGGGGCGGCGGCAGTCTGTATGCCTACCACGGACGCGCGAATGCGCAGGGGCACCGCGTCTCGTTCCAGCGTCCGCAATCGAGCCAGTACCCGAACTGGGAATACCCGTTCGTGCAGTGGGCTGAGAGAAACGGATTCGCGCTCGACTTCGCCACCAACCTCGACCTCGAACAACATCCTGAGATGCTCAAGCAATACAAACTGGTACTGAGCGTCGGACATGATGAGTACTGGTCGGGTGCGATGCGGGACCAGTTGGAAGCCTATATTGCAGCGGGTGGAAATGTCGCCTTCTTCAGCGGGAACACCTGCTGCTGGCAGGTGCGTCCCGAAGAGAATGGGCAGGCATTGACCTGCTGGAAGCAAGGTTTCAACACGGACCCGGTCTTCAAGACCGACAACCTCAGCACGCTCAGCACCACCTGGAGCCACCACCTCGTGAAGCGGCCCGAGAATAAGCTGACAGGAGTGGGCTTCCTGTTCGGAGGCTATCACCTCAGCCACGGGCAGTTCATGGATGGCAAAGGAGCCTTTAAGGTCCACCGTCCCGAGCATTGGATATTCGCCGGGACCGATTTGAAACGCGATGCGGAGTTCGGGGCGATGCACACAATCGTCGGGTATGAGTGCGACGGCTGCGAGTTGACTTGGAAGGACGGGCTTCCATTCCCGACTCACAGCGACGGAACTCCCGAGACGTACGAGGTACTGGCCACCTGCCCGGCGAAGTGGGAAGCGGGCGACTGCGAGTGGTACGACCAATGGGAACGCGGCCGCGTGGCAACGCCTGCCTCGGCGTCTACACCCGTGGCGGCACCGTCTTCACCTGCGGCTCCACCGACTGGGCCCACGGCCTGCGCGGTGGCGATGCGATCACCGAACGCATTACGCGGAACGTGCTGGAAAAACTCGGGAAGTAGCCGCTGTGATACTTCGAGCGGTTAGAAGTGAGCTGATCGAGATGTGAGCGGACTGGCACTATCCGCCGGCTCCTCAGAGCGAACAGACAGCCGTGCCGGTGGCTAGCGCCAGTCCGCTCACAAGAGCATCATTCCTGCCCGCGCGAAGAATATTCATCGGCATCGGCCTCCAGTCAATCGGCCACACTCCGGGTCTCAGTCCTTCGGAACCAATCGCAACAATTCAGCGGGGCGGCAAATCCGCCCGCCGCGCATGACCAGCTCGATCTGCCGCGTATTTCGAATGTCCTCCAGCGGGTTCGCATTGAGCAGCACCAGGTCAGCCAGTTTGCCAGCATTGATAGACCCGAGCCGGTCTTTCTCGCCCAGGACTGTCGCGTTGGTCAACGTGGCCGCTCGCAGAGCAGCTGCCGGAGTGAGGCCCGACTCGACGAGCATTTCCAGTTCCTGGTGCAGCGAAAAACCCGGCGGAACGAGCGGTTCCGGAGCATCCGTCCCCACCAGCAACGGCACTCCCGCTCGAAACAGCTTTCCGGTCAGTTCCTGATACTTGGCAAACTCTCGCTGGCGATCTTCCAACGCACCGCCCTGCGGACAACCCGTGCGGGCCAGGTACTCGGGCCAGAACTTTCGCAGCCGATCTGGCACGAGGACATTGTCCGGATGATCGCGCACAGCTGGAACATCGGGCAACAGGATCATGTTGCGAAACACAGCCAGCGTCGGATCGATATAGGTCTGATGCTTCGCCAGATCCGCAATCAGCGAATCGCACAGGGGATTGTCGAGATCAAGCCGTCCTCGATGACCCGCCTGCGAGGCCACCTTCGGCGGTATGACATAGTTGAAGACCGACCAGATATGCTCCAGCCCATCGATTCCATCGGCCACAGCGTCCTGAGCCGAGTACGCTCCGAGATGAGCGGTGACGAACAGCCCCCGTCGATGCCCCTCTTGGATGATGGCTTGCCCTACCGGTCGTGACGTTCCGGCATAGATCTTCACCGTGCGAATGTTCCACGAGGCCAGATCATCAAAGATCGCGGGAACCTGCGCCGGGTCGGTGACTCCTCGCCCCACGTCGCGATGGATTGGCGGGTCGGCATCGAGTAACGGGCTGCACGTAAAAACTCGCGGGCAAGACGTGGAGTGGGCTTCCGCAAAACGAGCGACCAGCGTCGCCGCCACGATCTCATCTCCCGTACTGCGGATCGAAGTCACGCCCGCCGCCAGATAGAGCGGCAGCACCTCATCCCCCGTCACATGGGCATAATCAAGGACATGCACCACATGCACATGTGCATCAATAAACCCCGGCAAAGCGAACTTGTCCCTCCCATCGATGACCTGAGCATCCGCAGGCACCTCACCCAAGGCGTCCGCTGGCTGTACCCGGACGATCTCCGTTCCCCGCACCACAATCGTCCGGTCTACCAGCATCGTCCCCGACACCGGGTCGAACACCGAGCAATGCTCGATGACCACGCTGGACTCAGCTGCTGAGAGCGAAGAAAGGCCAGTCACGCCCATTCCCATCGAGCACAACAGTGCCATAGACCAGCAGAGCGATCTCTTCTGATGTCGTCGCACAAAGCGATCGAAATTTGGCGCGGGAGGGACTCTGGAATCGGGCACGAATTCACCCAGTGAGAGGTCAAGTCGGGCGTTCTGAGCTGATTTGCGAATCCACTTCCACACCGGCTTAATACGCGCGTGGCCTCACGCGCCCTTGCACTCGCAGCGGCACGCCCAGGATACGCAGAAACCCTCCGGCGTCGGTTTGGTTGTAGTTGCCTTCGGAATCCATAGAGGCGATGGCCTCGTCGTAGAGGCTGTTGGGGCTGGTGCGGCTGGAGACGCGTAGGTTTCCCTTGTAGAGGGTCAGGGTGATCTCGCCGGTGACGGGCTTTTGGCACTCCTTGATGAAGGCCATCAAGGCGTCCATCTTGGCACAGTACCAGAACCCGTAGTACACCATCTCCGCGATCTCGGGAGCCATTCGGTCCCGCAAGTGGGTCAGGTCGCGGTCGAGCGTCAGCTGCTCCAGGCCCTGGTGCGCGGCGTAGAGCATCGTCATGCCGGGGGCCTCGTAGACGCCGCGACTCTTCATCCCGACGAATCGGTTCTCGACGATGTCGATGCGGCCCACACCGTTGCGACCGCCGATCACATTCAGCTCGGTCACGAGGTCAATGGCTGAGAGTTTCTTCCCATTGACGCTGACCGGGACGCCCGACTCAAACCCGATGGTGACCTTCTCTTCTTTGTCCGGAGCGTCCTTCGCCGAGACCGTCATCCCGAAGTCGACGACCGCGATACCGTCCACTTTCGGGTCTTCTAACACACCGGCTTCGTAGCTGATGTGCAGGCAGTTTTCATCGCTGGAGTACGGCTTCTTCGAAGTCGCCTTGACCGGAATGTTCTTCTGCTCGCAGTACTCAATCATCGCCTGCCGCCCCGGAAACTTGGCACGGAACTCCTCTATCCGCCACGGTGCAATAATCTTCACACCGGGGTCGAGAGCCTCAGCCGCCAACTGGAACCGGCACTGGTCGTTCCCCTTCCCCGTCGCACCATGGACAAAGGCGACCGCCCCGACCTCGCGAGCGCGTTGCAGGCACGCCTTGGCGATCAGCGGCCGCGCGATCGAGGTCCCCATCAGGTAAATGTTCTCGTACTTCGCCTGCCATTGCAGAACTGGGAACGCAAAGTCGCGGCACAGTTCTTCGCGAACGTCGACGATCTCTGAAGAGGCCGCTCCGATATCGAGAGCCTTCTTGAGGATCGCCGGTCGGTCTTCGCACGGCTGGCCCAAGTCCACATACAAGCAGTGAACCTCGTACCCCTCATCCATCAGCCAACCGACCAACACCGAGGTATCGAGACCACCACTGTACGCCAACAGAACACGCTGCTTCACGATTCAATTCCTTCGCTGGCCTGTGTTTGGGGGACATCCGTCACGGGGCAGCTGACACGTTGAGGCTCGATCACCGCCCACGGGGACGGTGCTTCGACGATAACCACGAACGCCAGCAGCAGCAATCGAGTCGCCTGTCCCAACGCTGGAATTCGTGTCGATCCCGCCCAGTCACCTCGGGGCAGCAGGCAATTGAGTCATTTCCTCGCCCGAGCCTGCGACTTCGACGCAATTTCGCCCATTCATTTTCGCCCGATACAGTGCCGCGTCGGCAGCGGAGATCAGTCCCCGTGTCGTGCCGATCAAAGCACTACGTGTGGCGACACCGGCACTGAGGGTTAGATGGAACTCGGCCCCTTCGAACGGGATCGGCGTGCGCCAAACCGCTTCTCGAATCGCCTCGGCGATTCGCCGAGAGCCTGCCTCCCCCACACCTGGTAACAGCACAGCCAGTTCTTCCCCACCGTAGCGAGCCACCAAAGGCTGGTCACCCTCCCGCATCGATTGCACCGATCTCTCGACCACACGGGCCACCGTTTTCAGCGCGGCATCCCCGCCCAGATGTCCATGCGTATCGTTCACCGACTTAAAATGATCGAGGTCGAGCAGGATCAGCGACAGCGCATCACCCACTCGGATCGCCCGATCAAATGTGCGATCCAGCTCGATGTCAAACGTATGGCGGTTGGCAAGATGCGTCAGCCCGTCACGGCGGGCCTGTAGCTCAATAGCTGCGCGGTCCACGGTGCGGGCAATCAGTTCGACCAGGAACTTCACACCCCAGTCTATGAGTTTTCGGTCACTCTCAGGAATGGACCCCATCGTTCGCCTGGTCAGGCACAGATGGCCCATCACCCAATCATGCTGCCGAAGCGGAAGCATGACGGCGAACGAGATCGGGCCCGCCACTCCCAATCGCTTGAGTTCCGTCACACTCCAGATGGCACTCGATGAAGTGCCAGCCGCCTCAGCGAATAGCTGAGACTCAGCCAATTCCCAGCCTTCCATCAATTCACGAGACAATGGCCCGCCGCCTCGCAGGGGTTGGACGCTGTCACTCTTCGGCTGCTCATCCTCATGCAAGACCAGCGCCGCTCGGTCGAAGTCGGTCATCTCAGCCAGTCGTCGCAAGTACTCCTGCAACATATGGGTCGGGCTGCGAAACTGTTGATCCGGGAGTGACCGCAGCTCGAGCATTTCTTTCGTGAGCGCGAGTTCGTTGCCCTGTTTATCGGTCGATTCTTGCGAAGCCAGTTCTTCACCCAGGATCGACGTCAGATGCTCCCAGCCGCTGAGACTCGCCGTTTCACCGGGTTGAAATGCGGGGAGTTCGGAACTGATTAACACGCCCCACGGGTCACGATTGCCGCCGAGCCGGAAACAGTACAAGTTCGATAACCGCGACCGCTCCAACGTAGCCAGTCCTTCGACCGCCCGCAGCTGAGTCAGTTCCGTTGATGTGAGTGATAGTGAGCCGCGAGCAATGGTGTCTTGCACGACGCGGCTGTTGAGGGTCAACTTGCGGCGTGAATCCGGGAGCAGTCCGACGGCCTCCTCTAATTGCATTCGAGGGCCCACGATCCGCAGAATTGCCGCGAAACCCTGTTGCGGATCGGCGATCAGCGAGTCCAGCAGGACTCTGAGTCGTCCGGATAGCTCACGAGTTCCCAGGAAGCGGCGAGTCAGATCGAGTTCCCATTCCCGCAGACGCAACTGGGAGCGCAGCTGATGATTTTCATCGGCGAGCTGGTCCGGTTCGATGGACCGCTTTTGCCCGAGCGCCGTCCAAATGGTTCCGGCTCCAAACGCGACGGCGACGCAGGCCGACAATTCCCACCACGGGAGACCCGTCGGGGATTGCCACCAGTCGATAAAACCCGGATCGATCGACATGATCTCACACTGAGGAGTCTGAGACGCTGAGCAGACTGAAAACCACCAGCATCCCGACATGCCGAGTTTATCACGATTCAACACCACGACGACCGGCTCAATCGCCTGCTTTCGAAAACCAACAGTGGTGATTTCGCCACATCATGGAATAACCGGTTGGTCTGACGCTGTCCTCGGTTAGGATTTCGAGGCAGGCGGGGAGACGCTGATCGCTCGACTCCTTGAGAAGCATCGCTCAAAACGACGACTCTCTCGATCGCAAATCTTAGGGATTTCTGACTGACAACTGACAACTGACAACTGACAACTGACAACTGAAGACTATTAACTTCCCCTCACGGCTTCGCCGCTTTCGCTTTCTCTCGCCGCGTTTTGTAATCCGCCAAAATCCCTTCCGGGTCATCATTGAACGCCTGCTGGCAGCCCGAGCAGCAGACGTAATAGGTCTTGCCCGCGTGCTCGACCTTGATCGTTCCGAGACCGCCAGTCACCACGCATTCGGGCTGTCCGCCGCCGGGACCAGCCAGGCGGGTGCCCTCGCGGGTATAGCCGATTTCCGCGATGCGGGTATAGCTTTGCTGGTCCTCTTTCCGCTTCTCAAACAAGATCAATGTTCGCAGTTCGTTGAGTGACGTGATCGTGACCCGATAAACCTCGTGCATGTCATCGGGGGCCGAAACGAGGACGAGCTTGTTCTCCTCGATCTGGCCCGCGAGTTCCCGGACGACTCCCGCATCATTCGTCCATTGCAGGTGGAACTGGCCAGGAGCGGCATCAGCTGTGACCTTGAGAGTGGTGGCCAGTTTGCCCTTGGTCACCGTTCCAATCAGTGCGGATTCGGTCGCCGTGAACTGCCACGCCCAGTTGGTGTCCTCGCGCCATGCTCCCGTGTTCGAGCCACGACGCGGCTGACCAGTGCCGCGCCAACCGCCGATGAGACTGTTCCAATGGGCAAGAGCTGCCTTTTGAACTTTGACATCAACGGGAGCTGTCGACGGATCATCCGCAGACAGTGGAGCTAAGCTCCTGATCGCGATCGCGAGCAACAGCAGCCCCGCGACGATGGTCGATCGAGTTCTCATGGTGCGATTCCCTGCTTCAGTCCCACAGCTGACCCGTCCAACTCCCACTCCGGCTGGAGGGGGATTCCCAAATGAGTGAGCGCCGTTGCCACGATGTCGACCTGATACGTCTGCTTCTGCTCGGCGGATACCTCAGCTGAGGGGCCGCTGACAACCATGAAAGTGCGGCGAATGTCGGGGTTGCTATGCCCATCGCCATGGTCGGTCCCCGCTCCCCCGTGATCGGTGCAAATCAGAATCAGCCAGTCCTCACTCGCGTAAGTATTGCGGCTCTCGATGGCTTGTAACACCTGCCCGATGTGTCCATCCACGCGCACGATGGCATCGGTGTACTGCTTGACTGTGGGGTGGAATCCGTACGTATGCCCGCACTCGTCGACTTGTCCTAGATACAGAAACACCAGATCCGGGTCGAGGTTCCGTAGATGTTCGCAGCACGCGGTGGTTAATTGAGAATCTTTCTGCGTGTAGTCGTCAGCTCCATCCGCCGGAAGATCCAAGGTGAGGTCGGAGCCACTCAGGATCTTTTCAGCAATCCGTCCCCAATCGCTGAACGAGGCGGTCTGAATCTCGGGCTGGGCGGACTTGGCGCGCACAAAGAAATGGGGGTAGCGGTCGTATTGCGATCCGATGAACTTGTTGTCAGACACCCCATGCTTGTTGGGCCAAACCCCGGTCAGCAGGTTCGACCAGCCGGGTCCGCTGACCGTGTTCGCCATATCGGTACGTTTCGGTGAGAGGATGTCCGTCCCGACAAACCGTGTGCCGCGAGCCACGATCCCCGTGATATGCGGTGTGTCCGACGCCACCACGGCATCGTGACGACATCCGTCGATCCCGATGACGAGGACCTTTTTCTGGACGACGGTCTTCGCGTCTTCGGCCCACGAGGGGGTCGCTGAGACGAAGGAAACGAGCAGGGCGAATACGAAGGGGAGCGATGGCGTGTTCATGCCCTGCATCATTCTCCGCAGAGGCCAAATTCGCAACTCAGTGTGCCCGAATGATCAGATTTGATGGGGGCTCTGTGAAGGGGCAGAGGAGTAGATCCTACAAATGAAACCCACCTGCTCAGAGATCTCTCACGAATTGATTTTTCTGCAATTGATAACAGAGTCAAGCCACACCTTCGCACCATGATCACTAGATCCTCTGCTGTTCTCATCCCGGAGGAAGACTCGCATTGAGATCAATGGCGGATACGACTTCGGCAGAATGGACCAAGGGATCGCACAGTGGGCGAATCCAAGACGCATCATGAAATGTACTCCCCCCAATGGGACAGTCCCTAATAAGTCGAGCAGTCGCACAAAAATACGAAATCCCTGAGTCCACTCACTGCATCGCACAGGGCGTTCTGGCATAGTTCGAGGGGTCACGGACTCCGGCGTCTTGGAAGGCTTGCATGCGTTCGCCGCACTTACTGCATTGGCCGCAGTGATGGCCATTCACAGGGGTCAAGCACGTCAGCGTCAGCTCCAGGGGGAGCTTGGCGAATCGGCGGATGAGCTCGACCTTTTCCATTCCGCGATAGGGAGCGATCACTCGTAATGAATGATTGAGGCCGCGACCGACAGCTGCGGGAAATGTGTGAAAGAAATCCGGTGTGCCGTCCGGGAACGGGTTACAGGAGAGCGATCCGATGGCCATTGTGGAGATGCTGTTTAGGCTGCACCAAATCCCGACTACGCTAAACAGCAGGATGTTACGCCCGGGTAGATACACATCCTCATCCGGTGTCCCCAACGGCGGAACATCGTGGCCGGTGACACTCCAGTGCGGGCCATAGAGCGAATCCACCGGCATGCTGAGCTTCACAAGCGGATGGATATTTGGCTGAGCCACAGCTGCCAAATATCTCTCCAGTGCGGCGATCTCGCCATGTTCCCAGACCAGTCCCATCGAGACATTCACCGGGATCACTTCGGCAGTTCGAGCCAAGTCCGCGATGAGGACACAGCTGTCGAGACCGCCGCTTGCCAGCACTGCGATGCGTTCCATGTTTACTCTCGGTAGGCGGCGTAGCTGGTCGGAGTTTCCCAGAGCCGGATCTCAGTGATCGGCAGCCCCGCGCGGCTGCCGTGTTGAAAGATGACTTTGGAGATGTTCTCCGCGGTCGGGTTCTCATCCATCAGGAAGAGCGGCTCACCTTGAGCCTGAAGCAGCGGGACATAGTGATCATGTTTGCACAGTAGCATTCGATGATCGAGGTTCTCATCGACCCATGTCCGCATCACATCCTTAACCACACCAAAGTCGAGGACCATGCCCAACCGGTCAAGTTCTCTCGATTCGAGGTCGACTTCGATGCGTCCGTTGTGGCCATGCAGATAACGGCACTTGCCGTCGTAGTTCAGCAGTCGGTGCCCGTAGCAGAAATCGATCATCTTGGTAATGCGGTGCAGCTTGCCCATGCGAGTTCATCCAATCGGTGAGTTCAGTCCAGTCCGGCGGGGGCGATGTGACGTCCGCTGTCGACCCGGATCACCTCGCCGGTGATGGTTTCGCTGCGGAGCAGTGTCACTGCCAGTTCGACAATGTCGTCGACCGAGGATTCTCGACGCAAAGGGGTGCGGGCGACAACCTGAGAGGCCCAGATCTCCTCAGAAATATCCGGAGCTCGCACCGTGGGGCCCGGCGCAATCGTGTTGACCAGAATCCCATCACCCGCCAACTCAACAGCCAATGCACGTGTCATGAACTGAATCGCAGCCTTAGCCGTCAGGTACGGCAGGTAGTTTTGGTAGGGCGTTTCGCCGGATGCCCAATCGCCGAACTGCAAAATATGCCCTCGTGTCGGCCCGGGAAGCTGTCTCATCCGGCGGGACACATGAATCGCGAGCAGGTAATTCACACGAGCTGCCAGCATCCCGCTGTCCCAGGACTCGGCATTCAGCTCCGCAAACGGTGTCCGTTCATAATCCGAAGCCAAATTGATCAGGCAGCTGACCGGCCCGCAGGCTGCCTCGACGCCATCGAGTGCCCTGGACACTTCGGCATCACTGCTGAGGAGTGATTGCACGGCAATCGAGCGTTGCCCGAGAGCCTGTACGTCGACCGCCAGAGAGTTTGCCTCATCCCGCGAGCTGCGATAAATGATGCCGACATGCATCCCGATCGACGCGAGACGCAGTGCGATCTCTCGTCCAATGCGGCGGGTGCCGACCACGACAGCGGTGCGTCCTCGAAGATCCATGACTTCTCTCTCGGTGTGTGAGTTGGAATCATAGAGGTCCATGAGCGGAGGAACAGAGGGGAAACGCTGACTTCACACCCGTCGCAGAATTCGTGAGAATTGTAATGAATTCTGCGACCCCTTGTGTTCCCTACCGCCCGCCTGCTGGCCGCATTAGGATCGCTGCATGCCATCGCATGCAGCCACTGCCTCGCCTTCGTCCATGAGGAGTTTTCCAATATGGCGTCATCCGTCTTTCGATGTGTCAGTCTCGTCCTGTGGACCGCGATCAGCTCCATGCCTGCATGGGCCGCCGAGACTCGCCCAGTGAGCGGGGTGATTATGGAGGACGGACATGCAGTCGCTGCTCGCCTGTATATCGAAGGGCCTCCGGGCACGTTTCACTTTGCCCGCTCGGCCGACCCGCAGGGCACAGCTGTCGTCTATGACGTTAAGCGGACGGAGACCTGCCGCGAGCAGCACGTGACGCTGTCGGCGCATCCGTTCGCGGTCGATCTGGCACCGGGGGAGTACACGTTCACCGCTGAACGTGGGCATGAATACTTCGCGACGAAGAAGACGCTCACGGTGCCAGAGACTGGCGATGTGCCGCCGGTCGAGCTGAAGCTGGAGCGCTGGATCGACATGGCCGCGCGGGGATGGTATTCGGGAGATACGCATCTGCATCGGAAGCTGGAGGATGTGCCGAACATCGTGGCCGCTGAGGATCTGCATGTCGCCTTACCGCTGACCTACTGGGTGCGGGGAGCGTACGAGGCACCGGAGAAGTTCCCAGTGAATGGGAACCCGGAACCGAAGTTGATCACGATTGAGGAGCCGCTGGCTGACGCGAAACGCTCGCCGCTGAAGCGGTTCATCTGGCCGATCAATACGGAGTACGAGCTGTTCACGGTCAACGGAAAATCGCATACCCAGGGGGCGGTGCTGGTCCTGAATCACAAGACCCCGCTCAAGCCGGGAGCCCCGCCGGTCGGTCCGCTGTCGCAGGCTGCGAGGGACGAGGGAGCGATCTTCGACCTTGACAAGCACACCTGGAACTGGACCCCGATGATCGTCCCAGTGATGAAAGCCGATCTGTTTGAACTGGCCAACAACCACATCTGGCGGACCGAGTTTCTCAACAAGGGTTGGACAGCTGATGTCCTGCCGCAGGATTGGGAGATCGAAACCGACTCGCAGGGGTACACCGAGCGCGGGTGGATCGACTGGGGCTTCAAGACCTACTACGCCTACCTCAACTGTGGGTTCCGCATGCGCCCCACCGGCGGGACCGGCAGCGGGTTTCACCCCGTGCCCGCCGGGTTCGGACGGGTCTATGTGCATTGCCCGGGGGAGTTTACCTACGAGAAGTGGATGGAGGGGCTGAACGCGGGGAGAAGCTTTGTCTCGACCGGGCCGATGCTGGAGGTGACGTTCAACGGGCAGCCTCCGGGAACCGTGTTCAAGGACTTCAAAGGTGGTGAGATTCATGTCGTCGTGAACAACTTCATCCCATCATCACGGAGGCATAAGGTCGAGGTGATCGTCAATGGACAGGTTGTTTCCTGTTGTGATTCCACTAACACCCGATCTACATACCCAAGCCAAAATTCTAGTTCAACATGTCACATTACCCGGTCTTCCTGGGTCGCTGTTCGCTGTTTCGAGTACCGGGACCATGAGTCGCTGACGAAGGAGAATCGCGATGTTTCCGAACCCACCGAGAAATCCCGCGTCCGTTACGCCCACACCGCCCCGGTCTACTTCGAAATTGATGGTCCGATCAAGCCGCGCCAGCGCGAGGTCAACTACTTTATCCAACGGATGGAACAAGAGATCGCCCGTAATACGGGGGTCCTGGCCGACGACGAAGTCGCCGAGTACCGAAAGGCGTTGGAGATCTACCAAAAGATCTCCGAGCGGGCAGTGGAGTGACCGTCTTCGTAGAACGGAATTTATTCCGTTCGTCCTCACTCGTCAGATCCGTCAATGCTCTGCTGAATGAAGGCAGACAGGAATGTCTGCCCCACTGACAGTGGCACAGACATTCCTGTCTGTGCGAACTGCTCAGCGATTGTGAGCCTGCTCTCGATCGGAATAAATTCCGTTCTACGCCTGTGCCAAAATCGGCAAAGACATCAGCAACTGGTCATCTCCGTGCGAAGAACCACTGTTCGGCTCTTCGGCCAGAACGGTGTCGATGAAGAAGTAGAGCAGCTTGCGGAGTGCTTCGGACTCGACGCTGTCGGCGAGAGCCTCCGCTCGGGAGCGGGATTTCTCGACCAGCTGTTCAGCTGCCTTGAAGGCACCGGTCGCGTTGAAGATCCGCCGCAACCGAGCCAGACGGAGGTTGTCTTCACCAGTGGATTCGAGGATCTCCCGAATTTCCTGACGCTGAGCTGGGGACGCGGATTGCAGGGCGAGTGCGAGTAGCACCGTAGGCCGCAGCGAGAGAGCGTCCTGGCCAGCGACCATTTTGTTATTGTTGTCGCCTTCCCAGTCCTTGAGGTCGTTTAGGATTTGGAATCCGACCCCGACTTGGCGGCAAAATTGCGGGACCATTTCCTCGTACTTGCCCATCGGACCTGCCATGCGGATGCCCGCATAGAGTGCTGCTTCAAAGGCAGGGGATGTCTTGAGAGCGTAAATCTGCAAGGCATCGAGCGCGGTCATCGCCCAGTCGGGAGAGTCTTTCCACGCCATCTCAGCCCCTTGCCCATCGCAGAGGCGGATGTGGGCTTGAGACATACTTTCGATGATGTCACACGCGATGTCCGGACCCAAATCGCCGCGACAAGAATTGACCAGCTTGTACCCCAGTCCAATCAGGTAGTCGCCGATGTTGATCGCGGGACCCATCCCCTGCGACCGATGCAGCGTCTGCCGACCGTAACGGAACAGGTCGTCATCCTGAATGTCATCGTGAACCAGAGAAGCCTTGTGAAACGCCTCGATCGCCATCGCCACGCGGCAGACGGAATCGCTGAAGTTCAGCGTGTCTCCGGTCGAGTTGTTCCCAGCGCGGGTCAGTGCGTCGAACGCTGCCAGCGTGATAAATGGGCGGAATCGCTTGCCGCCGTTGGCCAGCCAGTCGTATGCCACATCTTCGGTCAGGCCCAACGGGCTGCGAGCCTTTTCGGGAGTCTTGCTCCGCACGCGAGGCAGCAGGCGTTCGAAATCATCCGTGAACAACTTGTTCCCGGCTCGCATCAACGGTACGTAGCTGTTGGTTTCCGGGGACGGCAGCGGTTCGTACTTGTCGAGCACTTCCCAAACCCAGCTTTCATCGAGTGAGGTGTTTTTGCAATCCCCGCTGTGCAGTGGGACAGCGTACGACGGAACTCCCGCGAGTAGCACCTTGTCGATCGCCTTTTCCAGCACATTCAGGCACGCGACGCCCAAGATTCCGTCGATGTATCCCTCGACGATGATCTTGAGGACGATCGGCGACCCTTCCGCGACGAGCACCTTGTAACCGAGTTGCTCCGCGCGAACCTTGTAGTCCGCGATCGAGCAGGCCCCGCACTTTTCGCAGTCGAGCCCGAACTGGTCGTACTCCGCTGGACAGCCTTCGGCATGCTTCAGGCAGTGGGGCAGCAAGAGCATCCGGCGCTCAAACGGCACCGCCATGAACTGCCGTTTCCAGAACGCATTCCCCAGCAGCACCATCACGAAGCCGAGAAATTTTTCCGGCAGTGCTTCCTGCTGCAAAAACGTCCGCCCCAGCTGTTCGAGATCATCACGGGTGAAGGCGTGGTTGCGGTCCACCGTGATCATAAACCGGTCAGCAGCGACGTTGATTTGATTACGTTGGACAAGAGTTTCGGGCACAGCCTTCAAGTGGCTGGTGCTGCGACGGGCCTTTTTCACCGGAGTGGGATCATCGTCGACATCAGTCTGAGCAGCAGCGTGCATGTGAGTCTCCGAAACGACAGCCTGCGACGTTCCGTGCGTGTACCTCTCGTCGAAACCGACGTGGGGAGCGGCATTGTCCAAGACTGACTCCTCTCGAATCCGCACAAACCGAGGGCGGATAACAACTGAACTGCCCGATTCTCGCGAGAGACCCGGCAGAATCGATTCCCCATGCACGTCTGAGGGGAGGGTACGCTCACACGAACGCCCATTCGCCATCATTGGGGTGTATCCGCTCTGAACACGGGTTCACGGCTGACGTGCAGCCCCCGATTCCGAACATGCTTCAGATTACAGAGTTTCTTCTCGGTTTGCATCTCTTCATTGGCGAATGAAAACGATCATATGGATGATCTCAACCTCCATTCCGCTGACACAGCCGCCTCTCCCCACGGGCGACGCGACTTTGGGAGCGGGGACAACGCCTTATAGGGTGCTTATGATCGCGACAGCAAGCTACGCAAAAATGTTTCGATGCGATAGTAATTGCTGAGAGATTCATGAACCCGCCAGCTGAACGAACTTCTGTTCCAGTGTTGAGTAACGAGACCGCAGGTCTCCGTAGATCCATTCAGTGATAGTGAATTTGTCGTATTGGTCTACCACATACCGGCACAAAGCAGACAGTTGAGGAGCGATCACGATCAGCGACTTTTCATAGTGCTTTACTCGGAACTCAAGGACATGTGCAATCGAATTGACTGTATCCGAATCGCCAGCGGCTTTGTCGCTCTGAAGGTAAGTCAAGATCACCGGAAAGTAGAAACGAAACGCGACAGGCCCCATGTAGATGAAGTCTTCCTGGAAATAAAAGGCACTCCCGGCTTTCCCGCTGAACATCACTTCCGCTTCCTGCAGCGACTTGCCGAGAAAATGGACACAAGCGGCCTGTTCATCCAGCGAGTCGTGGATGTTGATGTCTTCGCGTCTTGGAATTCTCATGCGAATCACCGGTTTGAAGTATTGCGGTGTTGTGCGCCACTCGGTCGACAGTCATCGGACAGGGCATATGGGCCGAACCCGCATCACAAATGCTGGCCATTGGCCATAAGCCACCGGCCATCCGCCCAACCTCACATATTGGTCTTGGCGTCCGTCGCATCCCCCAGCACGGCGTTCAAAGCAGTGTGCAGTTCCTTGTCGTGAGCGTGTCCCTTCGAATAGATACGGAAGATGATGAAGCTGACCGGCAAGGCTCGAAAGAGTTCGTCGTCGTTCAGTTCCGTTGGCGTCGGCTGACCGGGGTCGAACAGGAAATTCTGCCCGCCGGTCGGGAGACGACCACTGGGGCGGTGGTAGTGCTTGGCCACATCAATGCGGAGCGGAATATCGGCGATCACCTTCGGGAGGCGGGCTCGCACCCGCTTCAGCACCAAGTCTGGCTCCGAAAAGATCGACATCCGCTCGGCTCCGGTCGTGTGGAAGTTGATTGTCTTCTCGACCGACATCTTCCAGGCGACCTCGCGGCAGAGGATCTTTTGCCAGCGATCACCCAGATCTTTGAGTTTCGGATCGGGTGAATCGGGCCAGCGGCTGATGTCGACCAGCAGGGACGACTCCGTCAGCTTGCGGTACGCCGACAGATTATCGAGTGGATTGCCTTGAAACAGATGCGGCATCGTCTCGCCGAAAATCTCTTCGAGAGCCAGATCAAGCGCCCGCACGGTCCTGTGAAAGTAAACCGTGCGAAACATGTTGGCCCGCGTCTCAATAAAATGAATCAGCGAGGGCAACCCGCGCACATGGATTGTCAATCCCTGTGGTGTGAAGAAACTATAGTGGATCAGCCGCGAGAGGTCGAAAGCCTTCGTATTGAAGCCGGTCATGAACGCATCGCGCAGCACAAAATCCATGTTGTCGACGGTATAAATCCCGCTGAACAGCGACAACATCTTCCGCAGCCAGTCGGGGTGCCCCTCGTGATCGCTCGACTTGGGCCGCCGGATCAGGAAGGCGATCTGTTGCGGGTCGATCTCCTCCAGCGGTTGGAGACTGCCATTCGGGTTACGGCGGATGCGGCGGAGCAGGTCGCCGAGTTCCGTCTCGATCACGCGGGCTCCGATGTCCTCGTGCGTGATCCCGTACTGGTCCAGGAACTGGTCATCAAAGAAATGCCCGAACGGCCCGTGCCCCACATCGTGCAGTAGAGCCGCCATACGGGCCAGCGATTCGACATACGCCCGCGACGGCACATTCGCACACGACTCCCGCAGCGAGTCGTACCAGTGTTCCATCACTCGCGATGCCAGATGCATGGCCCCCAGCACATGCTGAAACCGATTATGCTCCGCCGAGGGAAACACCCACCATGCCGTTTGCAGCTGGTGAATGTGCCGCATCCGCTGGACCCACGGATGGTCGATAATCTCCTGTTCGGAGACCTCTCCCTTGGGCAGTCCCGACTTCGAAACGAACGGGATGTACCCGTGAATTGGGTCGTGAGCGAGGCTCTCCGTGGCAAAATCGCGAGGCATGGTGATGTCCGTTCCAGTGGGTCGATCGACGGACTGTCGAGCGTAGCGGGGAACCTGTCAACGGAAGAATGGAATCCGGTGTAAAACGGATTTCATTCCGTTCCTCCTGAAGCGTCGGGTACATTCGAGTGACTCATGTTGAACAGCCAGTTGATTCCGTCAAATGCCGAGGAGATTGCCAATGTCGCAGTTCAGACTTCCATCGGCTGGCATGGCCAGTTTAGTCCTTTGTTTGTGGCTGAGCGGGTGCAGCTACATCTACCGAGTCCACTTGAATGGGGTTGTTCTGCGGGCATCAGACAAATCCCCGATCACCATCGGCGAGGTCACACTATGGGATGGGACGAGGGAACTTGGAATGAGCCCGATTGGCAGCGATGGGACTTGGGCCCTGATTGGAGAAATTATGAATGCCCACCTTCAGAAAGATAAGAATGGGGTCACTTGGCTCGATGAGGAACATCTCTTGTTGCGGCTCGAGATGGCTGGCCAGCGATATGATGTCCCCTGCCCGAAAGCTGTTGGGACAAAGTCGGGTTACGACTATTACGCTTTCGTTCTCGCAGCAATCGATGTCCCTCGACCGGAAGATTCAGGCATCACTCCGTCAGGGGAATGGCACCATGATTCGCCCCTTAGAGGCAAACGCAAACCAGTTCAGCCAAGTCCGCTCTAATTCGACAGCACATCTTGCAGCAACTCTCGAAGTTTCTGATCGCTCGACTTGCCCCGCCCCGTCTGTCGTCCCGTCAGCCCGTTCAGGTTCTCGGGAGCGGACGCATCCACTGAATTCAGCAGGCCCAGCACCTGCTTCAGCAGGCGACGTTCTGTGCCTCGATTCCCTTGCGAGTACTCCACCGAAGCTCTCCGCAGTAGTCGCTGGTACGGTTCCAGCTGGGCCGAATCCGCTCCGTAGAACGCAGCCAATTCGGATCGAGCAGTCGCTTGCTCCTGGCTGGAGGCTGCACCGGTTGTTTGAAAGTCGACCAGCAAGAGCCCCGCCGACGACAGGCAACTGGCAGCCAGAATCGTAAACAGCAACGCTGGATTGGATTCCTTGGGCTGGTCCGCCTGCTTCTTGGGACCGGTCCCCGCTGCGAGGGATAACTCTGGGTATTTGCCATCCGCACCCAGCTGGACGGCTGCTTCGCCCGATCGAGTCGTGATTGGCCGGGCCGTTTGTCGCTTGGATTCCTTGCGAGGAGCGCGGCGGCGATTAGAGGTCGGAGTCGACTCTTGGGTGGGCGGAGGGAGTGGCGAACTCAACGGGGCCACGAGTTGAGCAGAATCGACGATCCGCACCGTCGTCTGCCCTCCCAGATGGATTTTCGCATCCGCGGGCACTGCCATCCATTGCTGAGCGGGGGCTAGAGACTCGCCGACGCGAATCTGATTCGCCTCGTTGGCATACAGCGACAACCGACCTTGTTGCTGAGAGACACTGGCATGGAAATCCCCGAGCTGGGGGTCGGTCAGCACGATCCCATTGTCGGCGCCGCGACCGATGTGCAAGAGCTCGCTCTCCAAGGGGAAGGACTTCCCTTGGTCGGGGCCGGTCAAGATTTCCAGCAGCACCGCCACGCGATGGATTCCTTTCGAATCGGAGAACGGAGTTCATTCCGTTTCCCTTGCCAACCGACTGATTGATCGCACACGCAATTCGGAGATTGACGTTTTGGCGAGCGGGGTGGCGTCAGCCCCTGGTTCTGCGGAGAACTCCAGAAGTCCCATCCGGCTCACGCCGGACGCTCGCCGGTATGTCTCGCACCGAGGATAACTCCGAGTCACGACCCCGGCTGAGCCTTCGCCTTGTCCTTCAGCTTCGCCTCAAATTCTGCGACCCACCGGGCAGGCTCCTCATCAAACGCAGCTTTGCACCCACTGCAGCACACCCAGTAGGACTTGCCATTGTAGCTGACCTGCGATGTCCCCAATCCGCCAGAGATCACGCAGGTTTTGTCCTTGTAGTCCTCGTCATTCAGCGCGAACGATGACCCTTCGCGTTGCGTGCCCACCGTATCCACTCGCATGAACCGGTTGCCCTTCTTTCGCTCGACCTCAAATAAGTAACGGTTATTGTCTTGCTGGTTGAGCGTCAGCTGCAACGCATCTTTTGCGTCGCCGACTTCGGTCAATTGAAGCTTGTACTTGCGGTGAACGCGGCGGTCGTCCCCTTCGAACTCCTCGACTGGAGAGGTCAGCTGCCCTTCGAGGGTGCGGGACTTCCCCTCCTTATCCATCGCGGTCATTTGATAGAGCTGACGATCGGTCAGGTAGGTCAGACGCGCGGCGGTCACGTACTGGCTCTTTTCCGATTTCATGACCAGAGCCGGCTGACCTCGATCGGTCCGAAAATCCCACACCCAGTTCGGGGCTTCGAGTGCTTTGAAGTCGCCGACCTCTTTGTTGGTCGTCCCGCGCCAGCTGCCCAAGACCACTTGAATCCCGTTCATCGCTGCGACCACTTGCTTACGCTGTTCTGCGGTATTTGCAGCTGTGGGAGTCGGCTTGACCGATGCCTCTGTCGTGGAGGTCGCTGCCGCGGGCGTCGACGAGCCACCCAGCGAAATCGTCGGCAGCGGCGAATCCTCCGGGGTGGCTGGCACAGGAGTAGGCAATGCCACTGGAGCCTGAACCACGGGAGCCACAGCTGGAGCCGAAGGAACCGCCGGGGGTGCCAGTGCAGCGGGAGGACTGCCTCCACATCCCGCGATCGCCAACATCCCCCAGGCCCAGACTGCACACCGTGGAATGGTCCGCTTCATTTCGATCTCCTCGCGACAACCGACCGTCAACTCAGCACTGAGGATATCAAGAACCTCGTGGAGTTCGAAACACTGACTGCTTTGGCTTTGCAGTGTGTGCGGCCAGTTTTTATGGCACAGAGGAGAACGCCCCACTTCTAGCCCGCTGCGCCAGCCAGGGCCGCGAGCCGAGCATCCATCATCTTGGGATGTGAGTCGACCTGCTGGCCAGCTCGCGATTCAATCGGCGAGACGGCTTTATTTTTCGGAGAGCAAGGCGACAAATGAAGCCCGACCGGTGAGTAAGTCGAGGTTTCTGGCGTGCGGCCCTGGCTGGCGCAGCGGGCGAGACGGAGGTGGCCGCCACTCTCGAGGCTGGACGCGAAATGACAACAGCGCGTCGGGCGTATGTCCTGTTGATTTCGGTTTTGCGTATCGGCTTGTCCATCCCAAGGGCTCGGTGGTCGCCATCGGAGTGTCTTGTCTCCGCCACAGAGCGGACTGCGTGGCATTCTCGACTCTAGAAGCAGCGGTTGAGCAGCAGAACACCGGGAAACCGCTTGACAGGGGAAGGGGCAGGTTTAGACTGAAGAGAGGCAAATGCCAGCGGAGTCGAAAGAGGCGTTCGCGCCGATTATTCCGTCTGTATCAGCGGTGCATGCTTCGCGAGTCGTAGGATTGACTCGATTTCCGCTGGAGACATCCTCGGGAAGTCCCGAAGAAGAGGATGAAGAGGATATGGTGTGGAGCGTAGGGATCGCGCCACCGGAGTTTTTGTCGACCATGCGTCGGCGAACACACTGTTTTTGATCTGCAAAGAGGCTCTACTCAGGGCGTCTTGACTCCAGACCTTGTTCACGCAAATCGACCCAAAGGCGGAATTCCATGGCTGCTGCCCCTTCGAGTAAGCCCGGTGCCGTTCATTTCTGGCTGATCTTCTTCGTCATGGCGACGCTGATCCTGCTGGTCACGACGATCATGTACGCCAAGAACTACGGCGAAGCCATCGTCGTCACGACAACCGCCAAAAAGGATCAGGCAACTACTAACGGGGCACTGACAAACGCCCTGGCGGATAACGAAGCCCTAAAGGCATTGCTGGGGCAGAATCAAGCGGAAATCGGAGTCGGCAACCCCGCTCCAGACAATACGGTCCGTGGCGCAGTAGCCCGTGACATGGCGACCTATGGAGCCCAGCTGTCGGCACCGACCATCTCGGCCACGCTGCAGGCGATGCGCGTGCGGATCGATGCTCTCGATGAGGAAAACAAGACTCTGAAGCTGAACCTGCAAGGCGAGAAGGACAGTTTCATTGCGGCCATGACCGGAGCGAACAACCGAGTGGGAGTGTTCAGTACGGATAAGGAAAAGTCGGAAGGCGATCTGACGAAGCTGGTCAAAGAACGCGATGAACTGGTCCGACAGAAGGACGCCGAGATCGCCAAATGGCAGCAGTCATACCGCACAGAACAGGTTGAAAAGGAACAGATTCGGGACGAACTGGCCCGGTTGACCAAGGAATTGACCGAGCGGATTTCCCGCCTGAACGAGATTGTCGATTACCAACGGCAGCAGCTGGAAGAGTTGCAGAACCTGAGTTTTGACGTTCCAGACGGCAAGATTACCACTGTCGACAATACGAATGGCACGGTCTGGTTGAATCTGGGGCGTAAAGATGGCCTGCGAGCTCAGGTGACATTCAGCGTGTATGGAAAGACCAACAAGGGAATCGCCCGTGGCCCGGAAGATGTGAAGGCCAAAATTGAAGTCGTCGAAGTGAACGACACTTCGTCTGTGGCTCGCATTATCGAGGAAGAGCGGGATCGCCCCGTCGGAATCGGCGATGTGATCTTCTCACCGGCCTGGTCCGCTGGCTTGAAGGAATACTTTGCCTTCGTGGGAGATAGCGACCTGAATGGCGATGGCGAAATGGATGCCAAGGATCGCAAGATCCTCAAGGACCTGCTGTCGAACGCAGGATCGGAAATTGAAGTCGAAATCTCGCCGGATGGTGTGCGCGAGCCCGCTGAAGGCAAGCTGTCTGTTCAGACGAAGTGGCTAGTCGTGGGCGACGTGGGGAATCTGGCGGGTGCGGCGAACGACTTGGAAAAGCAAAGCAAAATTCAAGCCGTGCAGGCACAGCACAAGCTGCTGACTCAGGAAGCACGCGAACACGGAATCCGGATTGTGTCCCTGAAGGACTTCCTGACCTATATGGGTTGGAAGCCAGAATCACGGCTGTATATTCCGGGTGCGAATGCTCCATTTACGTTGAAATCCGGAGCTCGCAGCACGGGTGTTAACGATACTCTCGGTGATCGGACCTCCGTCGGGAACACCTCTAAGTCGATCATGAAGAAGTAGGATCCTGCAACGGCCGCTGGACTGTCAATGAGGTGATGGCTCACGAAAACATCCCGATTTGAACCAGAGGAATGAACAGAGGGTCGCGAAGAAAGCCAAGGGTTCCTGTCCACGTTACTTGGTTTCCTTCGCGACCCTCTGTCCAAATTCAAATCGTTAAGATGTTTCGGGCCAGTCACTCAGCGGTTTGGACATCTTCCGCATGAACACTCGCGTTTGGGTCGGACCCGCTGAGAACGCCCCAACAGGTTGGACCGTTGTCGGCTCACTCGAAGCGTTTTTGTCCACGTCGCCTCACCTAAACCCGACGCAAATCGTCTTTGATGATCGCGCAGCTGCTCTGCGAGAATCCGATTTTCAGCGGGTCTATGCCCATTCGCCACTCGCGCGGATCACGCGCATTGTGGGTCCGTGGCGAGCGGGAATCGGACGCACTGATCCCGCGTGGCCCCTCGCGACCACACTGTGCGATGGCCCCTCGAACCTCTCGGATTTAGCCGGTGAACGAGACTGGCTCCCACTCACCAGCGGGTACGATGAGTGCGCAGCTGCCCATGAGCTGGCGAATCTCTCGGGGCTGATTATCTGTGTCAACATCCGTGATCCCGAGTTACGGGAGATGTGGATCGATACGCTGCAGCTCGCGGGGGCGGAACTGAAGACGGACGGTGCCGAGGTTCTCATACAGGATGGTTCCGAGCCACTCATTTGGCCTGAATCGCCTCGACCCACCGAACCGTCAATTCAGGTGATCGTGTCTCTACGCGATGATCCTTGGAACCTGCAACACGATCAACATCCGGAGTGGACTCTGCGATCAGAGCAGGCTGCCGAGAGGGCACAGGCGAATTCGGGCTCAGTTCACCAAATCATCCGGATCGTGGCCTCGATCCTGGACCCTCCCGCTGCGGTCATGCAGAGAGCTGTCGAAATTTTAAAACGGGGTCCGACGTGAGGGGCTATCAATACATCTTCACGATACTGATTATTGCAGTGGCAGCGAGGCTCTTCTGGAAGCCCGGGCAGTTGCCCCGCCACCCAGAACGCGAGGCTCAGGTCTTGTGGAGTACGTTACGTCAGCAGGTGGAAGCTGGTCATTCCACGGCCATTGTGATGCCCGACTTCCAACTCAACCGAGAGAGCCTCTCTGAGCTGAACTCGGTGGCGTCCAAGATCACGGAGCTGAACCTCTCTGGTGACGGGCTCGCTCTGAACCTAGAGCCCATTGCGGCGTGTACTCACCTGCGCGTCCTGCACCTGCGAACGAAAATCGGGGACAAGCATCTTGCAGCTCTGGCCCAACTCCGCGAGCTGGAGGTTCTCGACCTGCCGCTGGCGACGGGAGTGACGGATGCGGGACTGAAGTCTCTAGAAGGCCATCCGACGCTGAAGCTGGTGCGTCTGCGGGCCGCTCAAGTGACCGATGCCGGGCTGGCGTCCTTCACTCACATGCCTGCTCTGCAGTGGTTGCACTTGATGGAGGTGCCGGTCACGGACGCCGGACTCGACGCATTTCGATCGATGCCTAAGCTGCAATCTCTTTACCTGGATGGAGATCGGGCGACGGACGATGGGCTGTCTGCGCTGGTTTTGGCCCGCCCGGACCTGCATTTCCACCGGGATCAGGTGCATCTTCCGGCTGACCCCCGGTTACGTGACGGGCACCAGGACTAAGACCTCGCGTATTGGCCTAGGGAATTGAGATTCAAGAGTGGCGTTAAGTTCTTCCGGTTTCGACACTTCGGACCTGTCTAAACGCAGGACAAGCATCTCGATTTCTGTTAAACTTCGGGACCCGGATGCGATCCCCAATCGTCTCCGTGACTGAATGGATTCCGTCCCCCTCGAAAACTGTATGCAGCGACGAGGAGATTCCGAATCAGGCAACGGAACTAGTTTCCCGGTCCGTTTCGCTTCTCCTTCGACTGCCCGCAGACCGGAGCGCCTCGGTGAGCGACAAGACCAACCCAGAAACCACTACCGCCCCACAAGACTCCGCTGGCTATGGTGCCGACCAGATTCAGCATCTGGAGGGCATCGAGGGGATTCGGCACCGCCCGCAGATGTATATTGGTTCGACCGATAATGTCGGCCTGCACCACATTCTGTTTGAAGTCACCGATAACGTCCTCGATGAATTCGTGAACGGATTTGCGAAGACGCTCTCTGTCACCATCAACGCCGATGGCTCTGTCACGGTGGCCGATGACGGACGCGGCATCCCCGTGGGGAAGATGGCGGGGAAGGATCAGACCGCTCTCGAAGTGGTCTTTACCGAGATCCACGCCGGCGGAAAGTTCGACCGCAAGGCGTACACCACCGGCACCGGCGGTCTGCACGGTGTGGGCATCACGGCGACGAACGCCTGTAGCGAGTGGCTCGAAGCCGAGGTTCGCCGCGAGGGGCATGTCTGGACGATGGGCTTCGCGCAGGGGCGTATGATCACTCCGCTGTCGAAGCTGGGGGCGACTGAGCAGACCGGGACGAAGATCACCTTCAAGCCCGATTCGGCCATCTTCTCGACCACGACTCTCATCTATGACACGGTGCATAAGAAGCTGCAAGACTGCGCGTTCCTGAACCCCGGCATCCGCGTGTACTTGAAGGATGATCGCACCGGGCAGAACGACTCCTTCTATTACGAGGACGGCCTGCGCGAGTTCGTCCGCTGGCTGAACCGCACCGAGACAGCTCTCTTCCCCGATGTGATCCGCATTACGGGACAGGTCGAGACGACTGTGGTCGATGTCGCCCTGCAATGGAACGATGGCTACTCGGAGAACATCCGCTCCTACGCCAACGGCATCTATAATCCCGAGGGCGGCACCCACATGTCCGGGTTCCGGACCGCTCTGACGCGCACGATGAACAACTACGGCAAGCAGGCCGGAATCTACAAGGACGCGACCCCCGCAGGTGAAGACTTTCGTGAGGGTCTGGCCGCCGTCATCACCGTCCGCATCCCGAACCCGCAGTTCGAATCGCAGACCAAGATCAAGCTGACCACGCCCGAAGTCGAAGGGGCGGTGAACTCAGTGATTGGCGATGGCCTCGCGAAGTTCTTTGAGGAGAACCCCGCCACCGCCAAGATGATCGCTCAGAAGGGCCAGCGCGCTGCCGAAGCCCGCGAGGCCGCGAAACGTGCCCGCGATCTGGCCCGTGACAAGAGCAAGGTCTCCGGCGGCGGGCTGCCGGAAAAACTCCGCGACTGCCGTAACCATGACCTGCGAATCTCGGAACTCTACCTCGTGGAAGGTGACTCCGCCGGGGGCTCTGCGGATACCGGTCGTGACTCCGGGAACCAGGCGATCCTGCCTCTCCGTGGCAAGATCATCAATGTCGAAAAAGCCCAGCTGGTCAAGGTGCTGGCCAACACCGAAGTCGCCTCCCTCTTCAAGGCCATCGGCATCGCGCCGATGGCCGAAGAGATCGACATCATGAAGCGTCGCTATGGCAAGATCATTCTGATGACCGATGCCGATGTCGATGGTTCGCACATCCGCACCCTGCTGCTGACCTTCTTCTTCCGACACATGCGGGAACTGGTCAAGCAAGGCTGCGTGTACGTCGCCCAGCCGCCTCTGTACCGCGTGTTTCAGAAGAGCAAGCGGAACCAGAAGCCTCGCTATGTCCAGACGCAAGAAGAGATGATGTCCGAACTGCTCGGCTTGGGGCTGGAGGGCACCAAGCTGGTGGTCAAGCCGCGCGCGAACCTCATCGCAGCTCGCTACGGGTCCAAATCCGCAGCTGCTGAACCGTTCACCATCGAGGGCGAGCAGCTGAAGAAGCTGGCCGATCTGATGGACTTGGTCGAGGTTCAATTAGAGACCCTCGAACGCCGTGGGATTGAACTCCGGACCCTCGCCACACAGCAGGTGAACCCCGAAGGGTTGTTGCCGCGCTATCGTGTCTTTCTGGGAGCGGCGCAGCATTGGTTCACGACGAAGCCGGAACTTGAAGAGTTCCTCGCTGAAGCCGAGAAGAAAGCCGGTGGCGAGTTGAAAATGGCCGACGAACCACTCGCCAAGCCCGCTGAAGAGGGGGACGAAGTCAAAGCGGCGAGTTCGTTGCAAGTTAACGACCTGCACGAAATCCGCACGATCAACGAGACTCTGAAACGCCTACACGCGGAGTTCGGACTCACTCTGAACGATTTACTGGTCTCGCCACCCGTGAACGGCGAGCCAGTCCACCCGTACCAGCTCGAACATGACGTGACCCCCCGCAAGCTGATGAGCATTCGCGAACTGGTCACAGCGATCCGCACCATCGGCGAACGCGGTCTGATCTACACACGGTTCAAAGGTCTGGGCGAAATGAACCCCGACGAGCTCTACGAAACCGCCATGGACCCCCACAACCGCATCCTCAAGCGCGTCGCCCTCGAAGACGCCGCCGCCGCCGAAGAAATCTTCCGCGTCCTGATGGGCGAGCAGGTCGAACCGAGACGCGAGTTCATCGAGAAGCACGCGCTCGAAGTCAAGGACTTAGATATCTGATCAGGCGAGTGGGTGGTTAGTGGTCTGCCAGATCGCAGGGTGGGACAAGGTCGCTCTGGACCGACAGGCCACCAACTTGCTTCGTCCCCAAGCTCCAGCTTGGAAACGAGCTCCAAAGTGGTGAATTCTTGGGACAGATGAGATATCGCCATGTCCAACGGACTCGGTAGACAGGACGAGGTGTCATTGATGAACGCAATAGGAGAACTGATCAATATCTACTGCGATGAAAGCTGCCACTTGGAACACGATGGCGAGCCGATCATGATCCTGGGAGCGATTTCATGTCCCGAGAAGGTCGTTAAGCAGACACATGCCGAGATCCTCGGCATCCTGCGGAAGCACAACGCAGCTTCCGAGCTTAAGTGGGTGAAGGTCAATCGTCCCCGTCTGCCCATGTACCGAGAGCTTGTGGATTATTTCTTCGACACTCCTCATCTCAAGTATCGCGCTTGGGTCGTTGAGGAGAAGTCAAAGCTGAATCATGAGTATTTCAATCAAGGCAGTCATGATTCGTTCTACTACAAGATGTACTACTACATGCTCAAACCACTCATCCAGCCACCGGACACGTTTCAGATCTACCTGGACCAGAAGGACACAAGAAGCTCACACAAGGTTAAAGAGCTGGGTGAAGTGCTGCGGAACTCCAATCATGATTGGACGGGACAGCTTGTGTCGCGACTCCAGACAGTGGAATCTCATCACATTCCTCTACTCCAGTTGGCGGACTTGCTGATTGGTGCTCTGGCATATCGCAATCGTCCGAATGTCATGAAGACCAGCGGAGCGAAGTATGACCTGCTGCAGTATATCACCAAGCGATGCGGACGAGGGCTTGCAGGCAGCACGCCTCCCTGGGAAACGAAGTTCAATTTCTTCACGTTCACCCCTCAGGGCGCAAGGCCATGAATGGAATCGACTGGCTGCCGGAACTTCTCGGTGTAAATCCGTGGGGACATGGCACGTATGACATGCTCTATGAAAGGTTTCGGACAGATTTCATCTTGTCGCAACTCAGCTATCGAGGACACCGCGTCTGGCACTTTCCAGACAAGGAGGATGGTCGGGAGGCCATTTTCTGGCATCTGACAGATCGAGAGGAGCAACAACGGCGGCACAAGGTACAGAAGCCAACTCGAGTTCCCGATCTTTGCCGAAGCGCTAGGCTAAGTTGGGTTCGTCCGATGATCGAAAACTGTCCGTCACACGAGATTCTGGATTGGGATATCGAAGAAGAGGGATCGATCAAGACGTATGTCTGGCTCAAGTCTCATGACTTCCTCGTTCTGATGAAAAGATACCCCGACGGTGCTCGCCGGTTACTGACGGCCTATTGCCTCAACTATGACAACATGAGGGAAAAGCTGCGAAAGAAGTACGATCGAAGGCTTGGTGTCGGTACATGAAAAAGGCCCCCGCAATGCGGAGGCCCAACTCCTTCTGCAACCTGGCAGATGAGATAACTCCAGTATCGTACTGTTAGACTGAACAATCAAGTCTGAGTTTCTGAATCGAAGCATTCTTTGTGTTTTCTGCAAAAATGGACCGATTGCAACAGAGAGTCCAGCTGTCATCTCTGGAATCGAATCGCCTCACTGATAGGAGCATGATTGCGCATCCTCCGAAACATGTGTTGCAACTCAATTCATGGAAAGGCGGGGTTGGCCCAGACATCGCTTTGGATGTCTGATTGACGAGGGCACAAGAGGGATTGAAGGGCTAACGTGTCCTGCGTAACCTGCGATCGCCCGGCAACTCAGGCGCTGAATGCAGTCTCTGAGTCACTCCTGTCCCGCCGAGGGACGGGTAACAATTTCGCAGCCTTGCGTACGGCGGTTTATCGAGCAGATTCTGATTCAGTGGGGCAGACATTCCTGTCTGCCTTTTCTGAAAACCGAGTCTCAATCAGCCCTCATACGTTGATCATTTGCTCGCCTCGCACCAGGATCAGGGAATGCGAATCACCACACGAATGACAAGCTTTGTCGCGGCCATGTTCTTTTTGTGGTTGCCAATCGTCTGCCAAGCTGACATCGCACCTGAGTATCCGGACACAGCCTGGGGCCGGGACGAGGTGCCCTCCCGAGTCACGATCATCGCGGTCGGGGCAGCGACCTCAGCGGCAATCGTTACTCTGGGACTGTTCCTGAACCGCCGGCCAGTTCACACCGCCACTCGAAAGGCAGTGACCTCCGGAGTACTGAGCCTCGCCTTGCTGGTTGTCGTGGTTTTCGCGGTCCGGTCCTTCTGGCAAGCGGACCGTGATCGCAGCCAATGGAATCAGTGGGAGGAGGAGCGACTCAATCGCCGCAGGAATTGGAGAGGCCCCCCTCAGTACGAGAATCCGCCAGAGCCAGTCGAGTCCGAATCGTCCCCATAACGACTCCGAGTCGGGGCGGGTGGCACGACCCTGACGGCATTGCGGAAGGGCGTGGAGGACGGGAGTTGGCAAACGTTGTGTCGAGGAATGAGATGTGAGCCCGGGGAGAACTTTCGATGCGGATAGCTACTGCCGCAAAGCCAGCACGTGGCTTGAATAACAGGTCCGTGCGAGGCGTTCGTGGGTGCGGTCGCCTCAGCGCCTGATGGCGAATTGCGAACACGGCGGACTCACGTCCGGCGTTTGCTGTCGTTCTGAAGCGTCGAGGCTACTTCTTCTGCGACTTCGCCCACGCATCCTTGAGTGTCACGGTGCGGTTGAAGACCAGCTTCCCCGGCTGGGTGTCGCGGCTGTCGGCGATGAAATAGCCGAGGCGTTCGAACTGCACCGGGCGGCCATCCTCGAAAGCGGACAGCGACGGCTCCAGCTGGGCGGCGGGCAGGACCTCGACCGAGTTCGGGTTCAGGTAGCTCTTCCAGTCCTCGCCGTCGGGCACTTGGCTTAGATCCTCGATCTTGCACAGGTGGTCGTACAGACGCACCTCGGCGGGGATCGCGTGATTGGCCGAGACCCAGTGGATCGTGGCTTTTACCTTGCGCCCATCAGGTGAGTCGCCGCCTCGCGTCGCCGGGTCGTAGGTCGCGCGGACCTCGGTGATGTTACCGGCCTCGTCTTTGATGACGCTGGTACACTTGATGAAATAGGCCCAGCGGAGGCGGACCTCGCGTCCGGGAGACAGCCGGAAGAACCCCTTCGGCGGGTCTTCCATGAAGTCCTCGCGCTCGATGTACAGCTCGCGCGAGAACGGCACTTGCCGCGTCCCCGTGGTCGCGTCTTCTGGGTGATTGACGGCGTCCAGCTGTTCCGTGAGATCGGCGTCGTAGTTTTCGATCACGACCTTGATCGGGCGCAGCACTGCCATGCGGCGTTCGGCTCGCTTGTTGAGGTCGTGACGCAGGGCATTCTCCAGCACGACCATGTCGGTCAGGCCGTTGTACTTCGTAATCCCAATCTCGCTGCAGAAGGCCCGCAGCGCCTCGGGTGTGTAACCCCGCCGCCGCAGTCCGCAGATGGTCGGCATGCGAGGATCGTCCCAGCTGGAGACGAACTTGCCCTGCACCAGTTCGAGCAGCTTCCGCTTACTCATTACGGTATGAGTCAGGTTGAGCCGCGCGAACTCATGCTGCCGCGACGGGAAGATGCCGAGCTTCTCGATACACCAGTCATACAGCGGTCGATGTGCGTCGAACTCGAGCGTGCAGATCGAGTGCGTGACCTGCTCGATCGAGTCGCTTTGCCCGTGGGCGTAATCGTACATCGGGTAGATGCACCACGCGTCACCCGTCCGGTGGTGGTGGGCGTGTTTGATGCGGTACAGCAGCGGGTCACGCAGCAGAAAGTTCGGCGAGGCCATGTCAATCTTGGCCCGCAGCACGTGCGCTCCATCGGGGAACTCACCCGCCTTCATCCGCCGGAACAGATCGAGATTCTCGGCGACGGGCCGGTCGCGGTGCGGGCTGTTCGTCCCGGGAACGACGGGTGTCCCGCGCTGCTGACTGATCTCCTCGCTGGTCTGGCTGTCGACATAGGCGAGGCCCGACTCGATCAGCTTCTCGGCCCACAGGTAGAGCTGTTCGAAATAGTCGCTGGCATAGAACAGCCCGTCCCACTGGAAGCCAAGCCAGCGGACATCGGCCTGGATCGACTCGACGTACTCGGTCTCTTCGGTGGTCGGATTCGTGTCATCGAACCGCAGGTTGCACTTCCCGCCGAATTCTTTCGCGAGGCCGAAGTTCAGGCAGATCGACTTCGCATGCCCAATGTGCAGATACCCATTCGGCTCGGGAGGAAACCGAGTCTGCACCCGCCCGCCGTGCTTTCCAGCTGCGACATCATCGGCCACGATCTGGCGAATAAAATCGAGAGGACGTTCGACAGGGGCAGGAGACGGATTGGGCACAGCTTCAGACATGACGGTTCCACCGACGGCAAGAGTTCCAGACGATCGCGCTCGTAGGATAGCACGCTGCGGAATTCGAGACACGGGAGAATTTGAACGTTTCGGAGAGTGTGCCGTTGGGGGAGAACCGTTCGCGAGCCCTTCTCCGCTGGTAAAAACGGTCGCCTTGTTCTCAAATGCGTTCTGACCGGGGTCATGGATGCTCCGGGCCCGTGTTGTGCCTTGTGAAGTGGCCCCGATGCTTGATCTGCAATTTGTGTGTGAGAACCGTGACGCTGTCGAGGCGAACTGCCGCAATCGAGGCGTGCCGCTCGATCTGTCCGTCTTGGTCGGATTGGCTGATCGTCGACGCCTGCTGATTGCCGAAGGCGACAAGCTGCGGCATGAGCAGAAGGATCTGTCGGCTCAGATTCCGAAGGCCCCCGCCGCTGACAAGCCAGGGATGATCGCTCGCGGCAAGGAACTCCGCGAGCAGATTCAAGCGGGCGAGGCCGAGCTGGTCACGATCGAGGAGCAGATCCGCCAAGAGCAGATGCAGATCCCCAACCTGACGCACCCCGACGCACCTGTCGGGCGGGAAGAGCACGAGAGCATCACCGCTCGCGAGTGGGGCACCAAGCGGCAGTTCGACTTTAAGCCGAAAGATCACGTCGAGCTGATGGCCGCGCTGGATATGGTCAACCTGGAAGCGGGGACTAAGGTGGCCGGGCACGGGTTTTACTTCCTCAAGAACGCCGGGGCCTTTCTGGAGATGGCCCTCGTCAGCTATGCGGTCGAGAAGCTGCGCAGCGAGGGATTTACGGTTTACACGACACCGGACGTGGCCCGCGACGAGGTCTTGCACGGCACTGGCTACATGCCGCGTGGGCCGGAAACGCAGATCTATTCGATCCACAACACCGATCTGTCATTGGTCGCCACAGCTGAGATCACACTCGGCGGAATGATGCGGGACGAGATCATCGACCATGCCAAGCTGCCGCTCAAGGTGGCTGGAATTTCGCACTGCTTCCGCACTGAAGCAGGCGGGCACGGGAAGGCGACGCGAGGCATCTACCGCGTGCATCAGTTCACCAAGGTCGAGATGTTCGGCTTCACTGCACCGGACCTGAAATCATCCGATGAGTTTCACGAGATGGTCGTGCGGATCGAAGAGGAGATCTTCCAGGGCCTCGAAGTTCCGTACCGCGTGCTCGACATCTGCACCGGCGACCTCGGCGGCCCGGCCTTCCGCAAGTACGACCTGGAAGCCTGGATGCCCGGTCGCGGCGCAGCGGGCGAGTACGGCGAGATCACTAGCGCCTCGAACTGCACCGATTTCCAATCCCGCCGATTGGGCATCCGCACCCGCGTGCCCGACAAGAAGGGGACGCAGTTCGTGCATACCCTCAACGGCACAGCTGTGGCTTGTACGCGGGCGATGATCGCCGTGATCGAGAACCACCAGCAAGCCGATGGCAGCATCGTCGTCCCGCAGGTGTTGCGGAAGTGGATGGGGATGGACCGGATCACGGCGGGGGCGTAGCGGTCGGCCATCAGCGGTCAGCATTCAGCCAGAGACGGAGGCGAGCGATGACAATTCATGTTTGCCGATGGGCAGGGCAGACTTGGCCCATGAGGCTCGCACTCGTCATCGGCTGCCTGCTCACCGCGTGCGCGTCAACCTATGCCGCTCCTCAGCCGCCGAGCAACCTCTTGGCGGTCGACCATCCTCATGATGGCGGGGGGGGCCTCGAACTGCGATTTGAGCCATCACCGGACGATCCGCTTTCGGATGATCCATTGCGGGCCTTCGAGTATGTCGTCCTTATCTCTGGCGAGTTCCACGGCGAGTACGCGCCAGTCGGTCGAATGAAGAGCGGAAGTGTCCAGGGAAGCTTTCGACTGAGTATCAGTCCTATTGAACTTACCTCTCAAATCGCGGGGCGAACCACTGGAAAGCCCTATTGGTTCCGTGTGGTTGCCATCAACCCCGCAGGCGAGCATTCAGCCTTCGCCGAAACCCCGTTGGATGCCCCCGGAATTGCCACTCGCCAATGGTTCGACGGTCGCCGCATGTGGCTGGCCATTGTCATGACAGCCATCTGCGGCGCGGTCGTCGGATATGTCATCGCTGCTCGTATGGGGGTGAAGCTGACGATTCGCAAGATCGCGGGTCTCGATGCGATCGAGGACGCTGTCGGCCGCGCGACCGAGATGGGCAAGGCGTGTCTGTTCGTTCCCGGCGTGCAGGACATCAACGACATCCAGACGATCGCGGGCCTGACCATCCTCGGACGAGTTGCCGAGAAGGCGGCAGAGTACGACTGCGAACTTGATGTCCCCACCAGCCGCTCCCTCGTCATGACAGCTGCGAGGGAAACCGTAGCAGCTGCGTTTTATGCGGCGGGCAGGCCGGACGCCTTCAATGAGGACCGTATTTATTACGTCACCGATGAGCAGTTCGCGTATGTCTCGCATTTGACCGGAATCATGGTCCGCGAGAAGCCCGCAGCCTGCTTCTACCTCGGGGCGTTTTTTGCCGAATCACTGATCCTCTCCGAGACCGGCAACGCCGTCGGAGCCATTCAGATCGCCGGCACCGCTCAACCGGCCCAGCTGCCATTCTTCGTCGCGGCGTGTGACTACACTCTCATCGGCGAAGAGTTCTTCGCGGCGTCGGCATACCTGTCTGGTGATCCGGATCAACTCGGCAGCCTCAAGGGGCAAGATGTTGGTAAGGTGATCGTAACTGTCCTCGTACTGATTGGCGTGTCGCTGTCGACCTTGGCGAATGTGTTTCCCCTGGAAACCGGATTTCGCACGGCGGAAAGTTACTTGTTGAATACGGTCTTAGGTGAGGGATAATCCCGTGGGATAGGCTTCCAGCCTGTCGTGGATCGTCAGGAATGACAGGCTGGAAGCCTATGCCACGAATCTAGGAGACTCGCATGTCCACTCGCTGTTCGCTGATCTTGGCTGCCCTGATGATCGGGGGACTGACCACACTGTCTCCGGCGAATGACCAGACCATCAGGGAACGCATTGAGGCCCGACGGAAAGAGTCATCACGACGAACTGCTCCAGCCCTCAACCGGGGATATGCCCGTGGAGCGGTCGTGGGCGAAGATGGCGGTGGGTCCATGGACCGAGGTGGGAGCTGCGGCAGAGCATGGCCTCCGGTGCGGCATAGCAGGAAATCTGAACTGAACATCAGCCATAACTCGTTTCATATTCTGACGCATTGGCGTTGACAACTCCATGCTCTATCATAGCATCACGTTATTCTTCGACCGCACTTCTGCGGTCGAATACCTGTTATGCCGCAAAGAACACAGTCGAATGACATGGTTTAGCTCAAAAGTCACGGTCACGTTCATTGACGACGCCACCGGTGAATCGTTCGGCATTACGGAGATGCCGCCTGCCGACTTGCCGGAATCATTCGAGCTCGACACGACGCTGCACCTTGGCAACGACAATTGGAGCGTTGTTGATGCGCGGCCAAAGACGCGCGCGGAATATGCAAAAACGAAAACCCTGACGCTGCGTCTACGCCGAATCGAGATGGTTAATCCCGGCACGATTCTCTACAGCCTTCCGTCTATCTGCGACGCGATACCGGGAATCGGCGATCAACCACTTTGTGGAAATGAGTTTATTCTTGCCGAAGATGATTGGCGGCAATTCGAATTGGTTTCCAATGACTTGGCGCACGCCGTTGACGATGAAATCGAGAAGATTCGGGCGATTCATGAACACGCCGCAGCAAAAGTGGGTTGGCGTGAAATTCACGTTCGAACGAAGCCGGACATGCCGCTTGCATGTGAAATCACGTTGTCTGATCTCGCAGCGGCGCTGAACGTGTCCGAACCGTCCGTTGGCGTCACATATCAAGGAGCACCATCGCGGATTAGCGATGGGTACGCTTTCCGCTTGAACGGTTTCACCGTTTATGGAGTGGCTCCAGACCACAAGATTCGGGTAATTGCTTTTGATCAATACTCAGAGTCACCGCCCGGTTCTGATTTGGTCACTCGGCTACAATTGCTCGCGAGGAGATTGGATATGGACTTGGTATATTGGTGTCGTTGCGTGCGAGTCGATCCGGAAGATGCATTGTTCGTTTCACTAATGGCCAATGAAGCCGCATAACAAGTCGGTCAACCCGAGCGGCGGGCGTCGCGTTTTCTGTCTTCGCAAGTCTTTTGGCCGCCGCCGGGTTACCTTGGTCGTTACGACTGGCCGACCTTTCCTCTGGGCTCATCGAATCGCACTTTCTCCACTTGGCCAGCGCTCGTGTCATGGAGAGAAGGACCAGATCTTCGCGACTTCGTTCTTTGAGGAGAACCGCGACAAGTCCCAGAAAGAAGTGCACGAGGTGCAGTACGTCAAAGTCCCCAACCTCGGCCACATCTGGGCCAATGATGTGCAGATCAACGACACGATCTGGGAGTTCTTCGAGAAACACCCGCTGCCAGGGAAGTGACGTAGGCGATGTCGCTCCGCGACTCGCATTCCCCCAGAGGGAAACTCCTCCTGGCTTGCTCCCCAGAATGCGAAAGTTTTCCAGCGGGAAAAGTCTGAGTCGCGGAGTGACATGAGCTACGGTCGGCGCTAGCGCTCCGAAGCGTCACAACGCGAAGACTGCATCCACCGCGACGACCAACCCTGGGAAGGCGAGCGAGCTGATCGACTCGCCGGTTCCTCGTTTGACCACTGTGTCGATGGCCTCTTGGGACAGTGCCACGACCTCAATGGTCTTCGACTCCATGTCAACTACCCAGACTTCACGCACCTCAGCTGTCCGGTAGTCGGCGAGCTTCGCCGCCAGTACGCCGGGTCGGTCAGAGGGGGAGATGATCTCGACGACCAGTTCCGGAGCCGGATCGAGAGGAGCCGGGTCGTGGGCGGGCGGATTGCAGTCCAGACGTTCGCGACTGATCAGGAGTACGTCCGGCTGTCGCACTTTGAGCGGTGCGGAGTTGATCAGGACATCGCAGGGGGCCATCAACGCTTGCCCGCGCTGGCTGGCAGCTGTGAATTCTCGCAATAGAACGTAGAGATTCCCCTGTGTCAGCTGATGCAACCGCGAGGGAGAGGTCATCGCTGGCGATCCATACTTTCTGTAGACCTTGTATCCATTCAGAATGTCGTAGCGCAACTTCTCCACTGGCGAGGCGAGATACTCCTCGTAAGTCATCTGGCGAGTAACGCCCGGTATGTGAGCGGGCGGAAGAGTGGTTGTGGACATGCAAGTAGTCTACACCCTCGTCGCAGAATTCGTCGGAATTCTGACGAGAATTCGGCAGAATTTCAGCCAGCAGAAGTCTGACGACTTCTGCTGGGGTGCGGCCTCAACACGCCCAAAGTCCGGCGCGAGTCCAGACGAGTACCGTGATCACCACGCCCCACAGAATAGTGCCCAGCATGATCCGCCGAGAGGCTGATCGCGGGTCGTTGCTCAGTGACAGAATTTGAACGAGTCCGTTGGCGGCCAAGGCGAGCCAGGGTATTAGGAGCGGCATCAGGAAGCGGTCTCCCGCAGCGATCGGGACATACCACGCCATCGTGACCCACATGATGCCGGTCCAGAAGATCAGCACCAGCACCGGAAGTCCGGGCATGTGACACAGCCCCAACAGACCCAGGGCGAAGAGTGGGAGACCGAACAGCAATCGCGCGTCGTCCCACGGTGCGGGGCCCAATGTTCGCAGGCCAATGAAGGCTTCCCACGCCAGACCTGTGGCCTCGCGCTGGATCAACTCGGTCGCCGAGTGCGTGGCGAGATAAGCCGATCTCGCCTCCGGTAGCGTCATCCGATCCGCCATTGCGTTCGGCGACTCGTACGTGTCGACCCACAGCAAGTATGAATTGACGTTATAGGTCGGTGATCCAAACCGCATCTGATTGCGGACCAGCAGTGGAGACGCGGCGACGAGAAAGGCCAATATCAGAACGCAGGCCGACACGATCGTCGTCCGCCGGGTGCTGCCTGACCAGATCGCAATCACTCCGTAGGCCAGCACAGCTCCCACAAACAGCAGCAGCCCCGTCCCCTTCGTCAGGTAAGCCAAGCCGAGCAAGACTCCCAGCCACGCGGAACGCTGGGGAGTGAGAGTTGAGAATTGAGGAGAAGATGTCGAAGGAGCGAGAGCCGGGGTCAGCAGTGCCAGCCACGCCAGTCCGGCGATCCCCGTCAACAGTGATTCACACACCAGCCGGGGCACGTGATACAGCCAGGCTCCGTTGGTTCCGATGAGGACCGCAAACACCCCAGCTGAGAGTGGCCCCATCCGTCGCCAGAGGATCGCGGTCGCCAGCCCCAGCATCAGTGTTGCGAGCAGGCACGAGAGACCCCGTCCAAACTCGACGGTCGGCTGAAGTGACTGCATCGCGATCAGGAGGGGGTGTCGGTTGGACTCCTCGAACCGACCACTCCACAAATCACTCCACAGCTCAGACAATCCACCTTGATCGTGGATCTCTAGAGCTGTGATGAGAAACGCTCCCTGATCGTCGTCGAACGGAGTGTCTTGATGCTGATAGACCCAGAGGGTGTTGGCTGCGAACAGCAGACATCCCCACCAGACCAAGCCGCCGCCGACTCGCCGATCATTCGGTCCGGGAGTGACCTGGCCCGTACGATGCAGGAAGTCGACTAGTCGTGCCGCTGTCGCATGGATCGCAGAGTCGCGGGCTCCGCAGGCCACACCAAAGGCGACAACTCCAGCGAGGACCCCACAAGCCGACACGCCCCAGAGGAGCGGGGAATGGCTGGCAATAGTCAAACCCTGGCGAATCGTGACAGCTGCGCAGAGCCACGCCAATGTTCCCGATATCGTGAGGATCACGCGAACGAGACGCGAAGAAAATGTCGGAAAGCGGTCCATGAAACGGGCCGTGGGAGAGGCTTTTTGCCTGTCATCGATTGTGGTGATGACAGGCAGGAAGCCTATCCCACAGACAGAGTCGTCCTTGGGCGGAGCGTCAGACAGGCACCCCGAGAGGACGGGCTAATGCGCCCGCCCCACACGCTTGCGGCTAGCCGACCACTTGCTCATCGGTCTCGGGCACGGCGTCGCTGTTGGGATCGAACCACTCGTCCTTGAAGACGATGCGTTTCTTCTTTTCCATGGCCAAATTGGCGGTCAGGGCCATGATGGCGTCGGCCATCGCCACGGTGCCGGGGCAACGCAGCCCGCCTTCGCTGGCCGGGAGCATTTGTCCGTCCTTGTAGTAGGTCGGACCGTAATTGCGGATCGCGTAGGCGAAGTGCTCCATCTCCTCGGTGTATCCGCGGCTGATGTTCGTGGCCCAGTCGCTACCGCCACCGGACGCCTTCGCGGGACCGGAGTTCGTTTCATAAGCACTCAGGACTGGACCACCCGAGACCGCGCTGTTGACGACCCACAGACGTTGATCCGGCCCGCCGCCATCGCTGCCCTTGCCCTCTTCCTTATAGAGCATGGCTTCCTTCTCGGTCTTGACGATCATCGTGCCCCGGCTGCCGAACACTGTCTCCCCGTAGGGTTCGAACTTGTTGGTACTGATCGACGAGTACGTGACGATCGCCAAGTCTTCCGGGGCCTCCTTGTAATTCCGACCGGGGAACTCGTAGGTCACATAGACGTGGTCGTTGATCTGGCGGTCATCTTTCTGCTTGTCGAGTGAGCCGACTCCTGGCACCCCATAGAAGTTCTTACCCCCGAAGCCCTGCACGGCGAGCGGGTGAACTTTACCCAGGAAGATGCTGCATGCATCCATTTGGTGGCTGCCCAGTTCCGCCATCAAGCCACCGCCAGTCTTGTTGTACAACTTCCAGTCGATTAGCTGTTCGGGCGAGATGTAGCCGAACTCTTTCAAGTCGACTTTCGCGAGCCCTTCAATGTCGGCCTTGGACTTGGCTTCGCTCGACTTCCGCCACTGGTCGGAGTTGGGGAAGCTGTTGTTGCGGTGCCATTGGGCGCGGATGTGTTTGATGTCTCCCAGCAATCCAGAGCGGACCAAGTTCGCCGCGTTGTCATAGAGGACGCTGTAGTGCCGTTGGTGTCCGACGGTCAGGACCAGGTTCTTATCGCGGGCCAGCCGGATTAGTTCCTTGCACTCGGTAATCGTGCGGGCCATCAGCTTTTCGCTGAGGACGTGCAAACCCGCTTCCAAGCACGCTTTGGCCACTGGGGCATGCTGGCTCAACGGGACAGCAATGATGACAGCTTCCAGTCCGAGTTCATCCTTAGCCGCAAGCAGAGCCTTGTGGGAATCGTACAGTTTGACTTTCCCGGCTCCGGCAGCTCCCAGCTTTCGGACCAACCCGATCCGGTCGTCGTTGCCATCGCCTTCGAGAGCTCGCAGGCGATTCGACGGTCGCAGGTCGGCGACAGCGACGACCTCCATGTAGGACATCGGATGTTGGGAGATCAGGATGTTCCCCTCGTCTCCCGTTCCGATGAAGGCCACCTTAATTGGGGCCCCCTTCAGCTCTTGATAGCCGAAGTACATCGCCCCTAGGCCGGTGGCACCAGCTGCGGCCCCTTTCAACAGGTCGCGGCGGGTCACCCCGACGGCCTCGGAAAAACTCTGCTTGCCCAATTTCTGTTGTTCGGGGGTCAGGTTCATGGCGATCTTTCCGGAAACTCAAAAGACACGGACCGTGCATCCAATGAGGGGAGACGGTGACGGCTCACAATGTTCAAGCCTGTGGATTGTAGATGGTCCTTCTCATTTTGCAGCCACAAGGTGATCGCTTTCAAGGCTCGTGGCACTCTCCCGACAAAGTTCCCTCCGAATCCCAAAAATGCGGAGAACGCGACCGACCCGAAAAGCCAGCACAACCTCACGGGTGTACGGTCCCAGCTCTGAGGAATTTGCGCATCGGCTCGAAGGACTCCGGCGAGAGATGCCGATGGAATCAAAATGAGCCTCTTGTTGCATCAGCAGTTGCTGATTCGACAGGGAGGCGTGGGCGAATAACTGGCGATCTTGGGAAGATTGAAACGGAAGTAGGGTTCCGGCCCTCTTCGTTCCTCGATCTGGTTCGCCGAGCGGATTTCCTGATTGAGTGCGGTTGCGGTTCCAAGTACCATGACCGGTTCCAGTTGCGAAGGGGATTCACCCAGTCACAGCTGGCATGAGGAAGGACTCCTCGCCCGTGTGTCACTGGAGATTGAACTCCAGTCGAGTCGCCCCGAGCGACTTGTAAGTGAGTGTCATCACGAACTGAGCTGCAGGTACGACTGGAAGTCCAAGTCTCAATCAAGGGTATGACGCCCTGTTCCCCACCACGATGGTTCATGCGGTGTCCGATCCTTGAGGATTGCGGCACCGAAATTCCGGCGAAGCGGTGTGTGACCGTGCCGCTGATCCTGCAGGACGATTCGCGCGTGTTCCGTCGCGGACGACCAAGGTTCAACGAGGGAGAGTGTTCGATGGGGTATCTGCTGCTGACTGGCGCGACCGGTTTACTCGGGCGTTATCTGATGCGGGATCTGATGGAAAAGGGCGTCAAGCTTGCCGTCCTCGTCCGTCCCAGCCGTCGTAAATCTCCTGAACTCCGCATCGAAGCCGCCATGCGCAGCTGGGAAGAGCGGCTGGGTCGCAAGCTGCCGCGCCCGGTTGTGCTAGCAGGCGACATCTCGTTGCCAGACTTTGGGCTGAACCCCGCTCAGATTAAGTGGGCGGCCCAGAACTGCACGGGGATGCTGCACAACGCAGCCAGCCTGTCGTTCGTGACGACCGGTCGTGATGCCGAGCCGTGGAAGTCGAACGTGGGCGGCACCCAAAACGCCATCGAGTTCTGCCGCCAAGCTGGCATTCGCAAGTTCTTCCATGTGTCGACAGCCTACGTCGCCGGAAAGCGTCTGGGACGGGCCTATGAGAACGAACTGAACGTCGGGCAGGAATTCGGCAACTGCTACGAAGAGAGCAAAGTCGAAGCTGAGCAATTGGTCCACGACGCCAAGGATTTTGACTCGGTGACGTTCTTCCGTCCGGGGATCATCATCGGGGATAGCGTCACTGGCATGACGACGACCTTTCATAATTTCTACGTGGCAGTGAACCTGGCCAAGTCGTTATCGGATCACAAGACCGTGAAGGACGAAACCGGGTTGGCCGTGGCCAATCAAGTCCATTTCAACATGAACGGCAACGAGCGGAAGCACCTGGTTCCCGTCGACTGGGTCTCGGCTGTGATGTCTCACATCGTGCATGAGAAGCAACATCACGGGAAGACTTACCACCTGACTCCGCGTGTCCCGATCACGATGCGGTTGATCCGTGACGTACTGGAAGCCGAGGTCGGGTTCTACGGTGTCGAGTTCTACGGCGCGGGTGATCGTCGAACCGACTCTTCCGAAAACGAAGACATGTTCTTTCAGCACATGGAAGTCTACAACTCCTACTGGCGCGAAGATCCCCAGTTCGACACGACTAACACCCAGCTGGCCGCCCCTCACTTACCTTGCCCGATGGTCGATCGCACGATGCTGCGGCATCTGACTCGCGTGGCCATCGAGAACCGCTTCAGCTGGAAAGATCCCGTCGTCGATTCGATGCCGACGGCGGCGAGTGTGTGATAGACTCCCGTACATGTGACTTGCCACGAGCCCAGCGGTGACCACCGCTGGGCTTTTTTCATGGACCGACGCCCCGGAGTGTGCGATGGCCGACAAGCCGAATGTCATCGGACGCGGTTCCGGGCTGCGGCCACCGAATCGGTTCGACAAGATTCATACGGAGTTGGATCTGGAGCAGGTCGAGCATGACGAGGAGTACCTCGCCACCCTGGCGAAAGTCCCCACGAGCTACCTGCCCGATGACTCGCGCTCGATCATCTCCGAAAACGACAGTCCCGACCTGTTCTTCCGCTACAGCCTGAACCCCTATCGCGGTTGCCTGCACGGGTGCAGCTACTGCTACGCTCGACCCACACACGAGTATCTGGGCCTCAACGCCGGGATCGATTTTGAGACGAAGCTGTTTTACAAGCCGCAGGCAGCTGCCCTGTTTCGCGATTGGCTGAACCGCGACAAGTATGCCCCCGGTCCGATCATGGTCTCGGGAGTGACCGACTGTTACCAACCCGGCGAGCGCGATTACCGACTGACGCGGGCGTGCCTTGAAGTGGCCTTGGAAGCCCGCCAGCCGATGTCGATCGTGACCAAGAACGCCCTCGTGCTACGCGATCTCGACCTGCTACAGGAGATGGCTCGGCACCGGATCATCTCGGTCGCGATCAGCGTGACAACCCTCGATCCCGCTTTGACACGAGTTCTGGAACCACGCAGCAGCGCTCCCGAGGCGCGGCTGAGAGCGATTCGAACGCTCAGCGAACACGGCATCCCGACACGGGCGATGCTCTCTCCGATCATCCCGGGACTGACTGATCATGAGCTCCCTCAATTGATCACAGCTGTTGCCGAGGCGGGTGTCGAAAGCGCCGGGCTGATCCTGCTGCGGCTGCCGCTGACTGTGCAGCCCGTGTTCCTCGACTGGCTGGAAACGCACGCCCCGGAGAAACGAGAGAAGATCGAATCACTGATCCGCGCGACCCGCGATGGCAAACTGAACCACGCCGAGTTCGGTCAACGGTTCCGAGGCACCGGAGCCATCGCCGATCAAATCCAGCAAACCTTCCGGGTCTTTGCCAAGAAGTACAAACTCGACGGGCCAGGCACGCCGCTCGAATACAGCCAATTCAAACCTCCGAAACCAAAGTCCGGACAACTCCGACTGTTCTAAGGCAATCACCCCGGCGAGCGTCCGGAGGGAGCCGCTCGCCATGCGGGAATTGTCGTCCTACAATGCGTCTCGACGCAGCCGTTGACTGGACCGTGAGGTGAGCATGACTAGTCTGCCTATCGCGGTCTGGGAACGCACTCCCTACTGGTTTCCGGAGTTGCAACGTCAGTTGCAGCCTCTCGGGACAAGGGTCATGGACTGCCGCGTCGAGCGCGACATCGTGAATCGCGTCGCCGCAGGAGCAGTGCAGTTGGTGATTGCCCTCCCTCGCGGAGAGCGGTTGCCGTTGCGATCCGTGCAACGGTGGGTCGCGAGCGGACTGCATGTCCATGTGGTGCTGGCGACGACCGAAGAATCGCTGCGATGGTTTCTCTATGAGATGGGAGTGACCAGTGTCTTCGATTTCGAGGCAGCGCGGGCGTCGCTAGTGAAGGCGTGCCGGTGACTGATGAGACAGTGGGGCAGACATTCCTGTCTGCCTCTTTTCTCAAGAGCTAGGCCCAGCAGGCAGGCAGGAATGTCTACCCCACTGGGGACAAGAACAACAAGGGCGAACTTGATGCTGACTGAACAGAGCGTACGGGGTGCCGTTTCCAGTGTGCGCGATCCCGAGATTGGTCGGTCGCTGGGCGACCTCAACATGATCCGCACCGTGCAGGTCAGCGGCACCACGGCTCGTATCGGTATTGAGCTACCTACGCCTAACTATCCCGATCGCGAGCGGATCACAGCTGCTGTGAAGTCCGCGCTGACATCGCAGGGTGCGACGACAGTCGAGGTCGATTACACATGGGTCGTAAAGGGCAAGGGGACCGGTGGGGCGATTGGCCTGAACGTCAAGAACGTGATCGCGGTCGGCAGCGGTAAGGGCGGCGTTGGCAAGTCGACTGTGGCTGCGGCACTGGCGTTGGGGCTGAAGCACTTCGGAGCGAAGGTCGGGTTGATGGATGCCGACGTGTACGGTCCGAGCATCCCACACCTCGTCGGGGCCAAGGGGACACCGGTCGTTAAGCAGATTCCGATGGACGATGGCCGCGTCATGGAGCGGATCGTTCCGATCGATGTCGACGGGATGCCGACGATCTCGATGGGCTTCATGGTCAAGGCCGATCAAGCGGTGATCTGGCGTGGCCCGATGCTGCACAAGGCGCTGTCACAGTTCCTCCAGCAGACCGACTGGGGCACGCTCGATTACCTGATCATCGACATGCCGCCGGGCACGGGGGACGTGGCGCTGACCCTGTCGCAGATGGTCGGGTTGGCCGGAGCGGTCGTGGTCTGCACGCCGCAACAGGTTGCACTGCTCGACGCCGTCAAAGCCGTCTCGATGTTCCGTACGGTGAAGATCCCGATCCTCGGTATGGTCGAGAACATGTCCGGCGAGATCTTCGGTCGCGGCGGAGCGAAGGCCAAAGCTGCCGAACTCGGGCTGCCGTTCTTGGGCGAAGTCCCCGCGAACGCGCTCATTCGCGAGCAGGGGGACGCGGGCCAGATGGCCGCTCTCTTCTCCGAGGAGAACGCCTCGCGAACGGCGTTACTCCATGTCTGCCAACGCATCGCCATCGAGGTCGCCAAGTCGCTACTGGAAACCCCGAGCCTGCCCACGCTGGAGATTTTGTAGTCGTGGGCGGGCAGATTGGCCCGTCCTCACTCTGCATGACCTGCCAGTCGTATCTGGCCGGAGCTGGGCATCGATGGTTTACCGCATTTCGACGGATATGCCGGTTTCGTCGTGTACCGATTCGTGGTAGATTAATCCGGTCACAGGAGGCAACCCATGAGCCAATCACCTCGGCAATTGTTGACCGAAGCTCTCGATATGACGTCGGCGGATCGGGGGCGGCTGGCAGCACTCTTGATTGAGAGTCTGGAGTCTGATGCAGATGGCGGTGCCGATGAGGCATGGTCAGACGAGATCAGTCAGCGTCTGCAAGACATCGATGCAGGCCGCGTGCGGATGATTCCCTGGACTGAGGTTCGCAAGAGACTTCGAGGGCAGAATGCCCCCGCAGGTTGATTTTCACCCTTTGGCCGCTGACGAAGCGGTCGCAGCCAGACAGTGGTATTTCGAGATCAACGAATCTCTCGCCGAAGCGTCCGAAGTCGAGTTGGACCGCGCCATCGAACGCGTGGTGGCATCTCCCCGACGCTGGGCTCAACACCTGCACGGGACACAGCCATTCCTGCTGCATCGGTTCCCATACCTCATCGTGTACCGGCTGGTTGATGATCAGATCCAGCTTATCGCGGTCCAGCATGCCAAACGCCGACCGGGCTATTGGCGCTCTCGAACTGAGTCGGATTGATTTTTCTGAAGTTCCGAAGGTCATGCCCATTCATTCGTCAGCGCCTGTCTCTGATTGCGAGTAGTCCAATAGGATTCGTAGTGTTCGAGATCGGAGGAATGTTTGTGCAGGGAGGCTTTATTGCCAATCTGTTGGAGTATCGGGCTTGCCAACGCATCCACGCCGCAACGAAAGGCAATGAACAAGGACTCACGGATGAGGACAGTTGGCTGAACATTTATCAGCATCGGAAGCGGGAAAGACTTCGGTACGTGTCTGAACGTCATTCAGATGCGTCCTTGCGAATGGAGGCAGCAAGAGCTTTACGACTTGAGAAGATCGCCTTCGCGCTGATCGTTCCGGGCATGGCATTGATGGCAATCGGCGCTGCCTCTCAACGGTGAATCTCCGCCGCTCAAAACGGCACATCATCCAGATCCACCTTTGCCCAGACTCCACAGGGATCGGGCTTCGGCCCGAGTTGGAAACCGGATCAGTCGAGCTGGGCTTTTCTTCGTGACTACGCTCTGGCTTGGGAACCAGATTACAATTGGCAGGACTGGAAAATAGGCCTGTCCGACGAAGGAAAGAACATGTTACTGCACGGCAGTCCGGTCCACGGCTTCGAAGCCTTCGACGACCTGCTCCACAGCTTCTGCAAGCAACACGCCGTCCCGGGTGCGTCGATGGCCGTCGGTCGAGCAGGGGAGTTGCTCTACGCTCGATCGATCGGGTGGGCCCACGTCGACGATCAAATCTCGGTCGAGCCGCACTCGCTTTTCCGTATCGCCAGCATCTCGAAGCCAATCACAGCTGTGGCGATCCTGCAGCAGGTGGAGCGGGGCCAATTGACGTTAGATACGCTCGTATGGGATTTTTTGAAACTCGACGAGCCGACCGATCTGCGCTGGAAGCACGTCACGATTCGGCAATTGCTGCAACACACCGGGGGGTGGGACCGGAACGCGAGCCTTGATCCGATGTTCATGGCCGTCGAGTTTGCGACGGAGGCTGGAACGCCGCCGCCCGCTGGTCCCGCTGAGGTGATTCGGGCGATGCTGAAACGACCACTCGACTGCGATCCGGGGACGAAGTACGCCTATTCCAACTTCGGGTATTGCCTGCTCGGGCGAGTGCTCGAATGCCTCCCCAGTGCCGCCGGTCGCAGCTACGAACAGATCGTCCGCGATGAAGTGTTCGCCCCGGTCGGAGCTTTTTCGCCGCGACTTGGGCGGACCCTTACGACCAGCGTTGACGAGGTGCGATACAGCATGCCGGTGATCGAGGGCGAGCCAGCTGTGCGGGAGGATTCGGTCTTTATGCCGGGTGAGCAAGTGGCACCGCCGTATGGGGCGTGGTGCTTGGAGGCGATGGACGCTCACGGGGGATGGATCTCTTCCGCTTCCGATCTGGTGCGATTTGCCATGGGCTGTGACGAGGCTGCCGCGCAGCCGAATTCGAATCGCAAGGCTTTGCTTTCTCGCCCCCTGATCGACGAGATGTTCGCGAAGCCCAGCGTCTCTGAATTGAAGGATCCAGAGATCTGGTACGGCCACGGCTGGAACGTGCGTCCAAGTGGCAGCGGACGCAACACCTGGCACATGGGCGCCCTCGATGGCACTTCGACGATCCTCGTGCGGCGATCCGACGGGATGACTTGGTGCGTGCTGTTCAATATGCGAAAGAATGCAGCGGGTGAAGAACTGGCCCGCTTGATCGACCCACTGATGCATGAGGCAGCGAACAAAGCGGTGTTGTGATTGCCGAAGTCGATAGTTGTTCACAAATGACACGGACTTCCGCAGACGAAGAGGGGGCGAAGTCCGCCACCTTCATATTCAGTGACGAGCTGCGAAATCAGTGGATGAATCACCTGATGCAGGGAACTCAAACTCCTTAACGACAATTGAGTTGTGCCTGGCAGGTTCAGAGTGGGCTTCACGCCGACTAGTGCGTAGGCTTCTGAATCTGCGAAATCCGTGTAATCTGTGGACCGCAGACTCCGGAGTCTTCAGCTGGCTTCGGCCGCTGGCCTCCCACAGAATTCACAGGACCACCGAACCCTCTCGTGCTTGAACTCGAACGCTCCAACTGGCGACGCTCTCTGGCCACCGCGATCCGCGATGTGGAGTCGCTTGTGCGCGAGTTGGAACTGCCCGAAGAGTACGCGACCTCGGCCATCGAGGCTGCGAAGTCATTCCCGGTTCTCGTGCCGCGCAGCTTTCTCGCTCGCATGGAAGTGGGGAACCCGCTGGACCCGTTGCTGCGACAAGTGCTGCCGGTGGCAGAAGAGAGCGTCAGTGTGCCGGGTTTCGTCATCGATGCGGTCGACGATCAAGCTGCAAAGCTGGCTCCGGGGTTACTGCAAAAATATCGAGGCCGCGTACTGTTGATGGCTGCGGGGTCATGCGCGGTGAACTGCCGGTACTGTTTTCGCAGGCACTATCCGTATAGCGAGGAGCCCCGCCGGCTGGATGACTGGGAGCCAGCGATTCAGGCGATCGAGCAGGACTCGTCCGTGCATGAAGTCATCCTGAGCGGTGGTGATCCGCTGATGCTGACTGATGAACGTTTGGCGGCACTGGTGGAGCGATTGGAAGGGATTGAGCATTTGACCCGACTGCGGATTCACTCGCGATTGCCAATCGTGCTGCCGGACCGTGTGAACCCGGAGTTGATCGCACTGCTGCGAGGCAGTCGCCTGCAACCAATTATGGTTGTGCATGCGAATCACCCGCACGAAATCGTGGGCGATTGTGCGGAGGCTCTGCGAACGCTGGTCCGCTCTGGTATCCCGACTCTGAATCAGGCGGTCCTGCTGCGTGGCGTGAATGATGCGGTCGAGACGTTGGCTGAGTTGTGCGAGCGACTGATCGACTTGGGAGTCATTCCCTACTACCTGCACCAGCTCGATCGAGTGGCTGGCACAGCTCATTTCGAAGTGCCCGAAGCCACTGGTTTGGAGCTGATTGCGAAGCTGCGATCACGATTGCCGGGGTATGGGGTGCCGCAATTCGTGCGGGAGATCGCGGGCGAGACGAGCAAAACGCCGATCGTGGGGGGCTGAGCCGCGCTGGCGTGAGCAGAGGGGGCTGGCAGCGCGGGATTGTGAATTCGTCGTAAGCATCTTCCCTGAAAAATCTTGTGGCCAGAAAGTGGAGCCATTTCCCTTGGCAATCCTCACTTTGGCCAAGTTCAGAAAACCGGACTTGACGAATTCTCAATCACTTGAAAACGGTTCTCAAAAAAAGGATACTGGCCTTCACTTCTGTTGGTTTGCACCTTTTTGGAAATGAGCCCTTCATGCTCAAGCAGAACGAAGTGGAATTGTTTCGGTCCCAGCTGCTGCTCCTGCAATCACGAATTCAGGGCGACGTTGACCATCTTTCCAACGGGGCGCTTGATTCAGGGGGCGGTGATTCGAAAAGCCCGACCCATATGGCGGAATTGGGGACTGAGACATACGAGCAAGAGTTCTCCATCCGTATGATGGAAAACGACCAAGACGTTCTGGATGAGATTCGCGCAGCACTAATTCGCCTCGAAGAGGGAACTTTTGGCCAGTGCCAAAGCTGTGTGGAAGAAGGACGTCCCAGCTCGAAGAGCTGGATACCGAAGATGCGATTGAAGTATCTGCCGTATGCTCGCAATTGCATTGAGTGCGAGCGGCAGCGTGAAGGTCAATTCGTGCGGTAGTTCGCCGTCCGGGCGGATTACTTCTGGGCTGGCCGAATGCTCGCCAGTCGACTTCGTTTTGTGGGAGATCCTGTGTCGAGCCCGCAAAACGTGGCGTATCTGATCTTTGATATCGAGACTGTGGCCGATGGGGCTCTGGTGTCGAAGATTCGCTTTCCGAACGAGTCCCTGGAGCCGCAGGCGGCGACGACCCGCTATCGAGCGGAGCTAATGGCTCTGAACGGTAAAGATATACTGCCTCACACGTTCATGCTGCCCGCGTGTCTGGTGGTGGCGAAGGTGGGACCGGACTTTCGACTGCGTGACTTGGTGGCTCTCGACGAACCGCATTATCGCCCGCATCAGATCGTGAAAGCGTTCTGGCAGGGCTGGAAGCACTACTCGAAGCCTGTGCTGGTGACGTTCAACGGACGCGGCTATGACGTCCCAGTGCTGGAAATGGCCGCTTACCGGTATGGGCTGAGTATCCCCGAATGGTTCAACGTTGGGGCGCACTCATATGAGCAGTCCCGCAACCGGTACAACATCGGATCGCATCTGGACCTGAACGATTTCGTCTCCAATTTTGGAGCAGTCCGCCAGAACGGAGGGCTGAATCTCCTCGCCAATCTCCTCGGCAAACCGGGCAAGTCCGGGATCGACGGGTCGCAGGTCCAGGACTATTACGACTCCGGTCGCATCCAGGAGATCGTCGATTACTGCCGCTGCGATGTTCTCGATACCTACTTCGTCTTCCTCCGCAGTCGGGTCCTCATCGGGCGGCTCAGCTTGGATGAAGAGCAGAAAATTGTCGATGAGACCAAGCTCTGGATCGAACAGCGAGCCGACCAACAGCCGGGACTCAAGCACTATTTGGAACACTGGGGGGACTGGCAACCTCCGGAAGCAGCGACAACGTTCGCTTAAGCAGATTCCAAAGCCCAGTGGTTGCGACCACTGTCATTACTCGCATCACACCTTACAGTAATCGCTTACGCTGAATTATCGTGAACCAACTTCGCGGGGTGTCACCGCTTGGCTCGCTTTGGAAACTGCCGGTGAGCCTGGGGACAGGAACTAGAACCACATCGCCACCCAACCGAGAACCTCTTGAACTGCCGCCCCCGCCGGGTAGGCCCAGAGCGGCCAACCGGAGCCACCTTGCGGGCTCGTTCAGATCCCCCGCAGCGGCCCCGAGGCCAGTCCCAGCAGTGCCCCAAGGATGCCGACGAAACCTCCGGCCAGCAATGCGAGATCCCATTCGATCCTCGCTACTCCTCCGTTACCCAGCCCAAATACGGCGATCGCCACACCCACGGCGAAACCGATGAAAAAGCCAACACCGCTCCCCAGAAGTCGTGGGTGGATCTTTCGCGATGGTGGACCGGTCACTGGCGTCGCGACCTCCCCGGAGGCGACAGTCGTGCCCGCATCATGGGACATCTTTCGAAAGCCAGAGCTGGTCAGACAGGCGAACACCGCCATCCCGACTAAGGTCGAAAGCACACGAATTCCGATGACTGCCGGAGTTCGTGGATTCGCTTGCCAGATGCTCAACCCCAGCCCCAGTGCAGCCAGCAGTCCATAGACAACCACCGAGGGCGTGATGCAAAGTGACCAGTTCTCGTGGGCCGCGTTTCGCTTGATGAATCGTAAGGAATAGAGCACTCCTCCGCCGGTGCCGAGCAGCATGCTGGTCAAACTCACCGTCAATTCGACGAGAACGGAAAACGGAGTAACGATCTTTGCCTGATGGACGATCCCCAGAATGCAGAGCCCGACCACCGTGGGGATGGCCAACCCAGATGTCAAGACGTGGGTCGTCACAATCCAGAATGTCGATCGGGATGGGGCTGTCACTGAATCTCCGGTATCGATTGGGGTTCATACACGGCGGAGTGGTACCGGTTGGCTCGCTTTGGAGGCTACCGGTGTGCCTTGGCACAAGAGGCCTATTCGCGAGCCACCTCAATTGTAACCTCATGTTCCTTCGTCACCTAGGTAGCCCAAAGCAGCAACCTGGGCTACCCCGTTTGGATGAAGAGCAGAAAATTGTCGATGAGACCAAGCTCTGGATCGAACAGCGAGCCGACCAACAGCCGGGACTCAAGCACTATTTGGAATACTGGGGGGACTGGCAACCTCCGGAATCGCAGGTCGATCAGGGAACAGCAGTCAGCGGTCAGTCAAAGGTGCCGAAATCCGAATGAGCGATTTCACGGGGCAAGGATCGTTTCCCAGATGCCATGCGAGTCGCATCTGATTTCGAAGAATGGGTTTACGGTAATTCTAGGTGGTGAGTTAGATGTTGAGGGGGGGCACGAACCCGGCGAAGACTTGAAGAAATCTCCCTTTTTCCTGTGTCGGAACATCCGTCACAGCCGAATTAACCAGAATAGTTGATGTCGTCGGAGCAATCCGACCGATCCTATCCATGACGAACCGTCACACGGTCACAGATCACCGGTTCCCGGTTGGGGCAAGAAGCCCTGGACCAAAGAACTCTGAAGGAGTCAGTTTCATGCTTCTGCCACGGAAATGGGTGCTGTCCCTGGGACTGCTCGCAACAGCCCCCGGCATCGCGCTGGCCGGGCCGTTTGACGGAAAGTCGAAGTCGAACGCTCGTCCCACCGCAACACGTCCCGCTGCGAAAACCGCTGAACGCCCGGTCGCCCCGACTGCCAAGGCCACGTCGGAGCGCTCGAACAACGAGATCGCTCAAGACATTGCCAAGGGAATGAAGGCTGCGGGCCTCAAAGGCAAGGGGATTCAGATCGAAGTGGTGGATGGCGTCGCCTCCCTCACTGGTCAGATTCAAACTGCCGAGCAACTCGCCAAAGCGACTCAGGTCGCGTCACGAGTCCCCGGGATCGAGTCGGTTGATAACCAGCTAACCGCGATTCAATCGGGCAGCAGCCAGTCGATTCAACAGGTCGAGTTCGAGCAGCCTGCCGCTGCTCCGGCTGGTCCTTCGAATCAGCAGGTCGCTCAAGGCATCGCAGACCAGTTGGCTGCAGCTGGCCTCAGCGGCTACGACATCGAAATCCGCTTTAAGAACGGTGCTTGCAGCCTGATTGGAGATGTCTCCAATCCCGCTGAAGCCCAGAAGGCTCAGCAAGCCGCTGAAAGCGTCGCTGGCGTCCAGCAAGTGCTGAACCGCCTGTCCGTCGGTGGTCAAGCGGCTCCGCAGATGGCTGCTCCTCCTCAGTACGCTCGGGCACCGATGTACCCGAACGGTCTCGCCGTGGGCGAAGGCCAGCTGCCACCCGGTCTGCCACCGCAGGCCATGGGCGGGAATCCACAGATTCAGCAGATGCAAATGCAACAGATGCAGCAAATGCGCATCCAGCAAATGCAGATGCAGCAGATGCAAATGGGCGGACAAGGCATGGGCGGTCCTGGGATGGACGGCTCAGCCATGGGAGCTCCCGGCATGGGTGGTCATCCTGGTGGAGGAGTCTCCCCAGCGGGTGGTCACATGATGTACAACCAGCCGGACGTTCCAGAGTACGCCTGGCCGACCTACGCACAGAATGACAACTACGCAGCTGTAACGTATCCGAGCCAGTACGATGCCAGTGCCTTCCCTTACATTGGCCCGTTCTACCCGTACCCTCAGGTGCCTTTGAACTGGCGTCAGTCGACGCTGGAGTGGAAAGATGGCAACTGGAATCTGCGGTTCAGCACCAAGACCGATAAGTGGTGGTGGTTCATGAGCCCGAAGAACTGGGACTGATCCCTCGCGGGGACTGACCAGCGGCCTCACTGGCCGGACCGGACATCAACGATGCCCTCGTGACGATTTCGTCACGAGGGTGTTTTCGTTTTGAGTCTCATCAGTTTTCAGAATGCCGATCGTTTAGCCGCGACGCGAAGTCTTCGAAGCGGAGCGCGTTTGCCAAGCCCCCCTCACTTCGCCCACTCCGGCACCGTAAACAACTCCATCACCGGCATGCGAAATCCTGGCAATGCCGCCACGTTGGATATCACCTCGTCGGCCAGCAGTAGTCGTTGCCCCTGACGATCCCAGAACTGGATCGTCTTCGCCTTCAGGTCAACGGTTCCAATTGTCGGCACTCCCCAGTGCAGCAACTGGGCCAGTCGCAGTTCCAGCCCCTGCTTGCGATCGGGTGTCGAGAGGATCTCAATGACCAGTGCCGGGACCGTCGAAGTGACCGGATTGTCGGACTCTGCAAATCGTGGCCCGGTCAGAAATAGACTTACGGCCGGGAAGTAGACTGTGTCCGGCTGGCGTGCGACATGCAGCCCCAGATCGAAACAGGCATACCCCGCGTCGACTTGATGAAAATATGTCGCTAGAGCTTTCGAGAGATTCAGCACCGCCGTCCCGTGGTCCACATCCGGTGGCTCCAGAAACACGGGCACCCCCGCATGCAGCTCCGCCCATTGCCCACCTTCCGGCATCTCGCCCCGCTGGTCGAGGAACTGGTCGACGGTCATCGCAACTTGAATCATGCGCGCATTCCCTTGCGAGGGATGCCTGGCGACCCGTCGGCAACTGCCCAGGACGACTTGCCGGACTGCGATCCCTCCGCAGAGTCAGTATACTGAACCCGCAACTGTTTCAACTCAGGAACGCCGTCCATGCTCGCTAAGCGAATCATCCCCTGCCTCGACGTCCACGCCGGACGCGTCGTGAAAGGTGTCAACTTTCTCCAGCTGCGCGACGCAGGTGACCCGGTCGAGATCGCCAAACGTTACGAGGCCGAAGGGGCCGACGAACTGGTGTTCCTCGACATCACCGCCAGCCACGAGCAGCGCGACATCATCATCGATGTGGTGCAGCGCACCAGCGAAGTGATCTTCATGCCCCTGACCGTCGGCGGCGGGATTCGCACTCTAGAAGACATCCGCCGTTTGCTCAAAGCGGGCTGCGATAAAGTCTCCATCAACAGCTCAGCTGTCACCAACCCCGGGTTCGTGCGCGAGGCCGCCCTGCGGTTTGGCAGCCAGTGCATTGTCGTGAACATCGATCCCAAGCGAGTCATCCGCGACGGGAAAGAGTTTTGGGATGTCCACATCAACGGCGGTCGCAAGTCGACCGGACTCGAAGCGGTAGCCTGGGCTCAGGAAGTCGAACGCCTGGGTGCGGGAGAGATCGTCTTGACCTGCATGGACGCCGACGGGACCAAGAACGGTTTCGATCTCGAGATCACCCGCGCCGTGGCCGACGCCGTCGAGATCCCTGTCGTCGCCAGCGGCGGTGCCGGTTCGCCGCAGCACATGCTCGAAGCCGTGACGACCGGCGGGGCCAGTGCCGCCCTCGCCGCCAGCATCTTCCACTACGGCGAGTACACGATCACCCAGACCAAACAGTACATGGCCGATCGCGGCGTGCCGATGCGGGTGTGATGAGAGCCGTCAGCCAGAGCGGCACTTCGAACAATCCCGACATCCAATGCGTGCCTTCTCTTTGATCTCCCTCTCCTGCCGATCAACCACAAACATCTCTCATGACTCAACCCTCCGACATTGAACAAGTCCACGCCGCTGCCCGCGACATCGCCGCGCAGCTGGGGCGGATTATCGTGGGCCAGCAAACCGTGGTTGAGGAATTGCTGACCTGTCTGCTGGCTGGGGGGCACTGCCTGTTAGTGGGTGTGCCCGGACTTGCGAAGACGCTGATGGTGCGATCGCTGGCCGATTGTTTGGGCCTCTCGTTTAACCGGGTCCAGTTCACTCCTGACCTGATGCCGGCGGATGTCACTGGGACAGAGGTCATTCAAGAAGACCGCTCGACGGGACTGCGGGAGCTGCGATTTATCCCGGGGCCGGTGTTTGCCAATGTGGTTTTGGCTGACGAGATCAACCGCACGCCGCCCAAGACGCAGGCGGCGTTGCTCGAAGCGATGCAAGAACATCAGGTGACCGTCGGCGGAGTACGGCACCCGCTCCCTGAGCCGTTCTTTGTGCTCGCGACGCAGAACCCCATCGAGCAGGAAGGCACTTACCCCTTGCCCGAAGCCCAGCTCGATCGCTTTATGTTTGAGGTCCTGATCGACTATCCGGACGAAGAGGAAGAGTTCCAGATCGTCCGCCAGACCACGTCCATCTCGACGCCGAAAATCACCTCCGTTCTCTCACACGAACAGCTCCAGCGGATGCAGGCGATCGTCCGCGAAATCCCGGTGGCCGACTCGGTCATCCGCTTTGCGTTGTCGCTTTCGCGGCTCTCGCGGCACAACAACTCCGAGGCGCCCGAATTCATTAAACAGTATGTCACGTGGGGAGCCGGACCGCGTGCCAGCCAGCATTTAATTCTGGCTGCCAAAGCCCGCGCTGCGATCCAAGGCCGCGTGCATGTCGACCTCGACGATGTCCGCGCTGTGGCTGCCCCCGTCATGCGGCACCGCATCGTGACCAATTATCACGCCGAAGCCGACAAACAGTCCGCCGACATGATCGTACAGAAGTTGGTCGAGCACGCGACCCGCGCCAGTGAGAGGCCCAGTCTGAGCGAACGCGTGACGGGCGTTTTTACCAGGAAATAGGCGATGAAGTCTCCAAGCAAGTCTTGCGAATGATTCAACCGCCCGCGAGAAGATCGTCAGCCTATGGCTGCACATTTCCGTGGACCATGCGATTAAATTCTTCCGGGTCGAAGGCGTCTGGATCCTGCGCCGCCAGCAATTTTTTGATGGCCTCTGAATTCAGCGGAGCGGGTCGCGAAGCACGTGGCGCAGGAGTTGACTCCTCAGCGGCGACGGTTTTGATTTCCGGGGCGGATTCCTCTTCCACAGGAGTGCTGTCCTGCGGTTCGGCCCGAGTCTCGCTGGCGGTGTCCTCTGCGGTGGCTGATTTCGGTCGAATCGTATAACGAGGTCCGCCTTGGCGTGGGGCCTTTGGACGCGGACGGACACCAGCGAGACGATTTTGATCCTGGGCAACATGCACGACCCACGCCATCAACCGGGCATATTGCTCGCTGCCACGGGCACCCTGAAACAGCCCGCTGTGATGGCCATCCGCAGTGCGCGCCTGGACAAGCAAGGGACTCATTTCGGGGTTCTCGGAGTCCACGTATTTGAGGACTGCCTGCAGGTTCTGTTCGGGCCGCACTCCCTGTTGCAGCTTGAAGGAGCTCAATGCGGATGCCCCATGGCATGTTCCGTTTCCACAACGATTCAAAGCCAGCGGCAATATCCGACGATTGAACTCAACCTGTGACTCCGTTGAGATCACGGCCACTCCCAGAGCGGGACTCGGAAATGTTTGCTCGGCAGGCATCTCGACCGGAGCCTCGGCCTGCCCGAGCTGATCCTGTGCCCGTTTCAGCAGACTGAGAGCCTCCTTGCGTGTCGGCTCCAATATGAGCGCTGACTGTGCCTCTGCACTCGCCTCGGAGAACAATTTGTTCTGCTCACACCACCGCCCGAGATCCAGATGGTCGTTCGTAGTGGGTTGCCGGTATGAGTCTCGCAGCTGTTCGTAAGCCTGCGCCAGCGTCGGGGCGACGGTGCGGACTTCCGAGAACGGGAGTGTCAGGACGCCATTATTGGTACGCACCTGATAGGCGGCATCGAGTTCAACGACCTCACCCTCGAACACTCGACCATCCCCCAGCACGACACATCCCGTCGCTGCCGGGATGTTCGTATCGGGCGAAGCGGCTGCGGGGACCATGGGTTTGAACGGCATCATCCGCTGTGCAGGAGACATCTTGGTCGCTGGTTTCGCCAACGCCGCCGGTCGGGCAACGGCGGGGCGAATCGGATCCTGAGCATGTGCCTGGGATGCCCAGACGGCAAAACATAAAGCACTGATGAAACGAAAGCTCACTGGAATAGCAGTCATCACGGAACTCCATTTCCGCAGCGGACATCCGCCTAGAACGAGGCGCGACTTCCCAGCCGACGGAAATCCATTCCGTCGGTCAACGGAGCGGGAGTGTATGCCTGATTGCCAAAAATGGGCAATATCGGTGTCCAGGTGAGTCCAAGGGCGGAAGCACCATCCGCCGGACGCTCGCCAATTTTTAGAACCGGGCTTTTCGACCTGAGAGATATTTGACGAGAGCGTGATCGAACCGCATGCTGGTATCGAGTTCCACGAAGTCGGCTCCCATCCCCAGGCACTCCTTCCGGTAGTTCGCTCGCAGCTCTTCCATCGCCCGCAGGTAGTCCCCCTTGATCGCTTGAGCATCGACGATCAGGTTCTCCCCCGACTCTGGCTCCAGCAGATCGAGCATCCCGTCGAACGGGAAGTGGACTTCGGACTCGTCGAGAACATGGAACATGATGACATCGTGTCCGCCGAACCTCAGCTGGCGAATCGCCTGGATGACGGGTTCCGGCTCGACAAGTAAATCCGAGAAGACCATCACGAGGCTCTTGTGCTTCAGCATGCTCGCCATTTGACGCAGATTGCGAGCCACATCCGTCGGGCCGGTTGGCTTGGTCTTGGCAAGCAGCGCGAGGATGTTGGCCAGCTGGGTGCGCTTGCTGCGTGCGGGCAGACTTGCACGGATTTTGTCATCGAAGGTAATCAGCCCCACGGGGTCCTGCTGATGCACCATCAAGTAGGCCAGCGCAGCTGCGAGGCAGACGGAGTATTCGAATTTCGAAAGTTCCTGCCGATAGGTGAAGGCCATGCTCTCCGACAGGTCCATCACTAAGTAGCCAGTGATGTTCGTTTCGGCTTGGTACTTCTTGACGTAGTAGCGATCAGTTTTGGCGTAGACCAGCCAGTCGATGTCCTTCGGGTCGTCACCTTCTGTATAGCGGCGGTGTTCGCTGAACTCGACGCTGAAGCCTTGGAAGGGGCTGGTGTGCAGGCCGGATAGGAACCCCTCCACGATGAAGCGGGCGCGCAAGTCGAGCCGGGCGACTGTGCGAATCACCTCGGGTCTCAGGTATTGCTCGGCACCAGCCATGAGGAGGGTCGTTGAGGGTTGGGAGGTAAGGGTTGAGGGTTGAGAGTTGAGAGTCCGAAGTCCGAAGTCCGAAGTCTCGGACGCACTTCTTGCGAGGAGCTGAGAGTTCTGACCCTCAACGCTTAACCCTCAACTCTCAACGATCTCCCTTAAAACAGCGGTGGACGCCCCAGCTGTCGCCGCACGATCACCCATTGTCCGGCGTGCATCAACCAGTGGCTTCCCTGCATCGAAACCGCCGATGCCAGTGTCGGTGCGTAGGGGCGGATGTTCTCGGGCGATTCCTTGTCCAGATCCTGATCGGTGAGTTGAGCCAGTGCCGCCAGTGTGGCCGCGCGCTGATCACGGTAGACCGACAGCAGTTCGTCTTTTGTCGAGAGCTTGGTCGGATCGTCGACGCTGGCAGTTTCTTTCGTGTACTTCCCGGCCAAGCCAGAGGGCAGGGCGGGCATCGAGCCCGGCACGGCAGAATTCATGATCTCGTTTTCGGAGACGATGATGTGCCCGATTTGCCAGTTGATATGGTTGGCTCCCGGACAGGGGCGATGCAGCAGTTCCGCATCGCCGAGGTCTCCGAGGTAGCCCAAACTGATGAATTCGGCCATGTCGAGCCCGACCTTGATTGCGTCACGAGAGTTCATGAAGTGTTCTCACAGCGTGGATCGACTCGGGCGACTGTCCGAGTTCACCTCGAATACTACCCCAACGCGGCGCGCGAGTCGACGACTGGGAGTTTTCCCAGCCCATCGCCCACTGCCCGAGCCGAATCAGGTCTTGCTATACTTCATTCCCGTTTGTCAGTGCCGCCACCAACGTTCAATTCATTTCCCAGAGCAATTCGGACCCCATGCATGCCGACTTTGAAGCGTGTGCCAATTCGGTTCAGCAGTTGTCGCGGGCGATTGTCGCCCTCGATGCACGCTGCGGTGACGCGCGTCTGGCTCCGCTGGTCGGCCGCGAGTGGTATGAACTGCTCACTCGCAAGCTGCTGCCCCAGTTGTCCGATCAGTCGTATCTGGTGGTGGCAGTTGTGGGTGGGACCAACATCGGCAAGAGCGTGGTGTTCAACCACCTGGCGGGGTTCCGAGCCAGTGCAACGAGTCCGCTGGCTTCCGGAACGAAGCACCCGACCTGTCTGGTCCCGAAAGGGTTTCGCGAGTCTCACAACCTCCAGGAAGTCTTTCCTGGTTTTGTGTTGCGAGATTGGGCTGGGGCGGATGAGCCACTGAAAGAAGAGGGTGTCAACTGGCTATTCATTCGTGAGTGTGAAGAGACTCCGTCCAACCTGCTGATTCTGGACACGCCCGATGTCGACAGCGATGCCCTTATCAACTGGGAGCGTGCGGACAACATCCGCCGCTGTGCGGATGTGTTAGTCTCTGTACTGACGCAGCAAAAGTACAACGACGCTGCTGTCAAAGAGTTCTTTCGCAAGGCGGCCACCGAGGACAAGTCGATCTTGCTGGTCTTCAACCAATGCCTGCTGCCCGAGGACGAACCGTACTGGCCGCTGTGGGTCGGAACATTCTGCGAAGAGACAAAGATCCGCCCGCAGATCCTCTATGTGGCACCCAACGACCGCCGCGCCGCCGAGTCACTCCAGCTGCCATTTTACGAACGCCCGTGGCCACCGACTGCGAAGCTCGCGTCTGACACCGACCGCGATGTTCCTCGCAACCTGATGCACGATCTGACCTCGCTGCGGTTCGGAGAAATCAAGCTCAAGTCACTGGCTGGATCGCTCAAGCAGCTGATCGATCCCGAGCAGGGTGCCCCGCGCTGGCTCGATGAGGTGCGAGGTCAGAGCGATCAGTACCACCGCGCTGCCCAGCTGCTGACTGCGAACAAACTGGCTGAGGTGGCTGACTGGCCGACGATCCCCAGCAGTGTCCTGGTGGATGAGGTGCGGCAATGGTGGGGCGGTCAGCGGAAGGGGTGGACCGCCCGCGTTCATGACTCGTACAACCTGCTGACCCGCGCGGTGATGGTGCCCGTGCGTATGGCTCGCGACCACCTGCAAGGGGAGCCCGTCGATCCGTTCACTCTGTACCGTGATCGCGAATGGACCGCTGTTCTGGAGACCATCGAAAAGGTCTACGAGAAGCTGGAGTGGCTCACAGAACTGGGCAATGATCTGCTGAAGCCCAGGCTGTCAAGGCTGCTCACAGGAGTGTCACGTGCAGGGTTGATTCAGCAGGTTCGCCGCTCTCATGATGAGACCGATATTGGGGCAGAATTGCGGACGCTCGTACAGGCCGAGATGTCGGCGTTCTCCCAAGACAGTCCCGAGTTTTTCAAGCTTTTTCGTCGACTTGATTCCCTCGCCGCAGCTGCGCGACCGGCGGTTTCAGTGATCCTGGCGGTGACCGGTGTGGGGCTGGTTGGGGATGTCGTCTTCACTTCGGCTGCGACAACGACACTGGGCCATCTGACCGCTGATGTCGTCGGCGGGACGGTGGCCGCCTCGGTCGGGGAATCGGTCATCAGTGAAGGGGTGTCACAAGGAGCCGGGCAGTTCCAAATGCGACTCCGCAAGCTGCATCAGCGCTTCGCAGCGGTACGTGCGGCGTGGCTCGCGAGGCTCCTCAAGGAACACCTACTGGGAACACTGCCAGAGGATCTGCAAACCGCCAGCCGCATGTCGACCAGCCCGGAGTTTCTGGCTGCGGCCAATGCCGTGGAAAACGTCTGCCGAACGGTGCGGATGCTAGGCGGTTGAGCTGGCTCGACCGAGCCCATTCCATTTCCAACTCCGAATCGAATCTGCCAACTCTTACTGCGATCCGCGGACCGTCAGGACCGATTGCCCTGCTCCACGACTGGCTCCGGCAGGAAAGGCGTGCTTCGGGGGTTCAAAGCCGAGTAGAGCTGCGGCCCCTTCCTTCCCATCGATGTCATGGCTCCAAATTGGCTTGCCCTCGTGGGTCAGGCTGAGGCTCCAACCCGACTCGCTGTTGTCGCGTACGGACAGCGTGACGGGGGCACCAGCGATCACCTTGATCTGAGCGGAAAGATAGCGATCGGTCAGAACGTTCTTCAGTTTGGCGGCGAAATCAGATTCCCCATCCGGGTCGGTGACCTGTACATCGATGTCGATCGCGCGGCCCGGCTCCAGCAGAGTCGATCCGTGTGGATTCGCTGCTCCGATCCGCTGGACCACGGTCTCGTCCGGCATATCGACCCCGCGCACGTTGTAGACATTGGAGCGCGCCGGATCAGCGGCGATGTACCAGTGCCGCTGGTCTGGGCTGTCCCGCAAGTGCATACCGACCGGCAGTGAGTAATTCCAGACGATGCATTCGCGACTCACGCTGACAAGGGTGCTGCCGTCAATCAGCAGGTAGTCTGATCCCACCCATTGAAGGACCTGCCCCGAGACAGGGAGTGCGAGTTGTTTTTTCGTCTGGCCATCAGTCAGGTCAATCACGCGCAGCTCGCCGCCATCGATCCGTTTAGTGAGGACCGCGAAGAAGCGTCCTTCCGGATGAAACGCACACGTTGAGGCCAAGTCATCCGCCAGCTCTGACAATGCGACCGACCCCGCAGACTTGCCGGTCTTTGTCTCCAGCAGGTAGATCGTTCGTCGGCTCGGATCACTGACGGCGACGTAGTCTCGCGCGGGGGATAACTCGGGTCGGACATCGCCGATTTCGATCTCGTAGATCGCCTTGTTGGTCCCGAAATCCCACAGTGTTAGTCGCCCCGACGCTGACGTTATGAGAGTGAACTCATCGATGAACTCGGCGTATCCGACCCTCTGATCGGGACCGGGGGCTGCGTCGTGGTACGGAGCCAGACTTCCCTTGTTCGACCCATCCCGTGCCGCCCACAGATCGAGGCGGTCTAACCCGTCGGCGTTCTGTGTACAAACCACCCCGCCATCCGGGCTGACACTCATCAGGACGCTCAGTTTTGGCAGCTGGATGGCCTTCTGCTTGTCGCCAGATTTGAGATCGAGCGGTTCCAACCAGACCCGAGTGTCCGGTTCGGCAGTGGGCAGGCCGTCCTCACTGACTCCGAGCGGGTTGCTGGTATACATAACGAACCCGATACCGTTGGGCGACTGAGACAAACAGCCCATATAGATCTGGCCTTGGGGGATCTCGACACCGCGCGCTGTTGCCTTGACGGGGGCGGGCGGCTTGCCCAGTTTTACGTTCCAGTCGACGTCCTCTAACGCGACTTGAGCGACTGCGGAGCGATCCGCCGGCTTGGATTCAGGAACCGGGGTTTCAGATTGCGGCGCTCCCGGCGGCGCCACCGGGGGAGTGCTGCTGGCCTTTAAGACCGAAGACAGATCGTTCGAGGCCAGCATCCCCTCTTCGGAAATCGCCACTTGATCTGGGCTGAGGACGCGAACGGGATAGATCGGCTGGGAGGACAACTCGGTGACAAGCTGGCCATCCTGTGAATCGTAGATCGCACGGCCCGCAATCAAGACATGTCGGTGATCGGGAAACCACTCCAAGCGCGGCCCTTGGTAGTTCTCTCGCGGCGTGATTTTCTCGGCGACCTCGGACAGATCAAACTGTCCGGAGACAGCTCCACTTTGCACTTGCCACACTTGCAGCTGAGGCGTGTCTGCGCCGAGTAGCACGGCCAGCTGCTTTCCATCAACCGAGAACGCCACACCGAAGCAGACCGGTTGACCAACAAGTGAAACGGTGGCTGCGATCTCACCGGTGTCGAGATCATAGATCTTCAGCCCCGCTCCTTTTCCCTGCCGTGTCACAGCTGCAAAAAACTTCCCACCGGGGCTGATCGCCCAACCGTCTTCGACCTTCCAGGCACCCAGCTTGGCGATGGTCTTGGGTTTGAAATCGGGAACACTCAAGACATGTAGCTCTTGGTGATCCTCATAGATCAGACGCGATTTCCCGGCAAAGGCGACGAGCTTCGACGCATTGCCGCTGAGCTTGATGGGGGGCAGCGGTTTGTTCTGCACCAGACCAAAGATCGAGATCGCACTGTCCCACTGCGGCTTCCCGGCCAGGTACTTGCCATCGGGGCTCAGGGCTTGCCCTTTGGCTCCGTTGAATTCGAGATTGCGAATCTGCCCGAGTTTCTTTTTGTCAATCAGATTCCAGATCTCCCGGAACTGCTTCTTCTCGTCGTTCAGACCGAGCGCGACGACCGGACCGGGAGTGACTGGGTACAGGACGCGGAGGCGAGTCGACTCCACGAAATCGGGACCAATCACGCCGAGCGACGGCATCTTCAAACTCAACTTCCCCCCCGCAGCTGCAAAACTGCCAGCTGGAGCCGGATCGAGCGCGAGTGACCAATCCTCCGGCTCAACGGAGGCGATCGGCGGCTTCGCCTGAGCGACAGCTGGCGGGTCTGCGGGTTCGCTCGCGGGATCGGTTTCCTCCTTGCCCGCTGGAACTGGCTCAGCCGGAGCCGGTTCTTCGGGCTTCATTTCGACCACAGCCGGGACCGCGGGCTCGATTGGCTGGAGAGGTGAATTTGTTTTGGGAGTCTTAGGTTTCGGAGTGGCGGGCTGCACCACCACAGGCTGAGTGGGGGCGACCGGTGGAGTGGCGGGTGTCGTTGATGGGGTTCCAAACGGGTTCGACGTCGACGAGGGCGCTGGTCCCCCGAAAGGGTTCGCGGGTGTGGAGGTCGAGTTCGCGGGAGCCGGAGTTGCGGGAGGGACGCTCGCTGTGGCGTTGGTGTTTCCTCCCGTCGCATACGGATTCACCGGCGGCGGGGCCGGAGCGCCGCCACCACAGCCCAGGCACCACGTCATGGCGCAAGCGGTCAGCAGCACGCTCTTGAATCGATTTGGACACCACATGGCCCACACTCCCCAATCCCTGGTCAATCTCGGACAATAGTCAGTGTACGCCGTTTCAGGTCTCCATCAAGCCCGATGCAGGTTCCCGACACTGTGTACGTGAGAAGTGTTCGATCAGCTCACGGTTTTTTTCGAGAAACATTTCACCCCAGTGATAACTCTCAAACAGCTTGTCGACCGGACGTCCCATCTGGCACAGCGCGGCATAGAGCGCCTCGATGGTTGCCAGACCCTCCGCCGGATCTTCAAAGACCCGCGATTGACGCGGGTAAGCTGTCACCCATGGCCCCAGACTGCGCACGGGGACATCGGTATAAGCCTTCTCCATCTTGGCCGCCCACCGCCACGACCCATCCAGCAGCACGAGTCCCCGGTGGTAGTCCTCAGACGACAACTGCGGCCCGCCGAGCCCCAGCCGGACGTACCCGTCCAGCGCCTCTGTGCCGCGTTTGGGGTAACGCCAGAACACAAACTCGCCCGTCTTTCGCAGCGGCTCGACCGAGCACTTGCTTCGTTTTTCTGCCCGATGCACCACAATGATTGTCGCAGGCGTCATGGCTCGGACTTCAACTTGTGAATTTCGGCCAACAGCAGCGCCATCTCCTTCTCCAGCCGAGGAATCTCCGCCGGGTCGTCCGGCTGCTTTTTAGCACCCGACAACTGTTGCTGAAGATTGGTCAACTTCTTCTTCGCGACATCGAGTTGCTTCTGAACTTTTTTGTTCATCGCGAGCGCCTGAGGTGTGTATGGATGGGTGAGAGCAAAATGATATCACGATGAAGCGATCAACGGGATTCCAAAGCGCTCGACATTGACGAGCCCCTTTCCTAGTCGCGACAGTGAGGCCCGTATTTCCACGATTGAGATGGACGTGGAGTGCTCGCCCCGAAGGATACCGCATGCCTGCCTCGCTGCTCTCCCCAGATATCGCTTGTCGAAATTCCTATCTGGGTTGGTCTTTGGCGATTCTGTTGTGGGGAGCGACCAGCCTTCTGGCTGTGGATCCGCCTGCTCCCCAGCGGATCTACCTCGACGAATTCCGCCCTCGTCCGGAGCTACGCTCCGACGAGCATCTGCTCACGAAGGCCAAGTTCCCTTGCGTGAACGTGCATTCGCATCCGGACCAACTAAGCGACGCTGAAGTCGCCGAGATGGTGCAAGTGATGGATGAATCCAACATCGCCGTCAGCGTCAGTCTGGATGGTCAGGCCGGGCCGCGCTTCACCGAGCAGATGCAGCGATTCGTTCAGAAATACCCGGGGCGGTTCGTGATGTTCGTGCGGATGGACTACATCGGCGATGGGAACCCAGACGACCCGTCGACGTGGGAGATGCATCGTCCGGATTTCGGCGTTCGCATGGCCGACAAACTCAGCGAGGCAGTGAAGCTCGGAGCGGGCGGGCTGAAGCTGCTCAAAGACCTGGGGCTGAAGCACAAAGACAGCTCCGGAAAACTGATCACCCCCGATGATCCACGTTTCGATCCAGTGTGGCAGCGAGCAGCGGAACTGGGGGTGCCCGTGCTCTGGCACTGTGCCGATCCCGTCGCCTTCTTCAGGGAGAACAGTGTCCAGAACGAGCGCTGGGAGGAACTCTACCGACATCCGGAGTGGAGCTTCCACGACGCAGACCTCGCCCACCTTCCCCCACCGCTGAAACTCCCGCCAGGAGTCCCCGCAGCTCATCGCCAGCTGATCGAAGCTCGCAACCGCGTCATCGCCCGGCACCCGCGTACGCAGTTCATCTGCGCCCACATGGCCGACCTGCCAGAGGATCTCGCCCAGCTGGATGAGTACCTGACCCAGTACCCGAATATGCATGTCGAGATTTCAGCCCGTGTGTCAGAGCTGGGGCGACAGCCATATACCGCCCGCAAGTTCTTTCTGAAGCACAGCGATCGCATCCTGTTTGGCACCGATGGAGTTCCCCCAGTGTCCGAGTTGATCCCGCACTGGCGATTTCTGGAGACGTTCGACGAAAACTTCCCGTACGAGGACAACCCATTTCCGCCCCAAGGGCTGTGGAATATTGATGGAATTGGCCTGCCGGATGAGGTGCTGCGGAAGGTGTATTCCGAGAACGCGGTGCGGCTCATTCCTGCGGTGAAGCAGACTCTCTCGGGCCGTTAATGCGGATTCGGAATTGGTTGACAAGACCGGCATTCGGAAAGGCAGACAGGAATGTCCACCCCACTGATGTGTGGCACAGACATTCCTGTCTGTGCCAACCGGCGACAAATTTCATTCTGCTCACGATGCGATTGCCAGTCCGAAGAAACCGAATGGCATCGAGCTCACACAGCGTTCAGAATATCGCACTGGTGAGAATGCAAACAAAAACAGCCGGGGCAAATCGCTCCGGCTGTTTGGATCCAATGGTGGTTACATGTCAGGACTACTTCCGAACCGTCAGCTGCCCTTTCAGGCCAGCGACGTAGTCGAGAGAGACATTCAGCAGCTCATCGTTGTAGAAGTTCTTGGGGAAGATCTCTTCGTTTTTCTTCTTCTCGTCTTCCTCGCCCATCTGCTTCTTTTCCTCTTCAGCGATGGCCTTGTCGGTTTCTCGCTCTTCGCGAAGGACGGATTCTTGAAGTGAGACTTCTTTGCGGTTCTTGCGTTCGATGAACCTCAGTATCCCCACTTCGACTTTCTTGAAGTCCTCGCTGCCTCCCAGACGCGTCTCGCTGTTTTTCTGGAGGGCGGCGACCAACTCGGACGAGACCAGCTTGCCGGGGTTGTACTGGGCGTTGCGAATCTGGTCGAACGGCAGTGCGTTCTCCAGACCGGCTTCGCCTTCATCGAGGTGGTCGAGGATTGACGGCAGGACGACATCCGAACGGACGCCGCGGTTCTGCGTGCTGTCCCCATTGACGCGGTAGAACTGCTGAATCGTCAACTTCAAGCGACCCCGATCAGCCCCGCCGCCGAGGACGCGAAACGCCTGGCGAGCGGAGACCGGCATCAGGTTCTGGACAGTTCCCTTGCCGTGGGTGGTCGAATCGCCAATCACGATGCCCCGGCGATAATCCTTGATCACACCCGCAAAGATCTCCGACGCGGAGGCCGACATGCGGTTGCAGATCACGATGAGCGGGCCGGTGTACAACGCGCCGGGGATCTCGTCTTCTAGTTCTTTGACCTTGCCGGACGGGTCCTTGACCTGCACGACTGGCCCTTGATCAATGAAGTGCCCAGAGACTTCGATCGCCTCGCTCAATGCTCCGCCGCCATTCCCTCGCAAGTCCATGACCACAGCGTCCACGCCGCCTTGATCGCCGAACTGCCGGAGAATCTTCTCGACATCGACGGCAGCACTCTTGGCGACATCTCCGTCAGCTGCGCCGAAATCTTTGTAGAACGAGGGCAGGCTAATGACTCCGATTTTTCCCGCGCGGCCGAGACGATCCTGGGCCTCGATGATTTCTCCCTTAGCCTCGGACTCGGTGAGAGCGACCTTGTCGCGAGTGAGTTCATAAACCACGGTCTCTCCAGAGAGAGCGGTGAGAACTCGCAGGCGGACCTTGGTTCCGGCCTTACCCCGAATCTTGCGAACGACTTCGCTCAGCTTGATTTCGAAGACCTCTTCGATTTCGCCGGTCTCTTGACCCACGCCCGTGATCTTGTCCTTGTCCTTCAGGCGACCGTCCTTGCCAGCAGGACCGCCGGGCATCACTTGATTAACGATCGTGTATCCATCTTCCGACTTCAGCGAGGCTCCAATCCCGTCGAGGCTCAGACGCATCTGGATGTCAAAATCCTCGGCACTTTCCGGGGACATGTAGGTCGAGTGCGGATCGAAACACGTGGTCAGTGCTGTCAGATAGAATTCCAGAATCTCGCTCTGCTTCATCTGCTCGATATTCCGCTGGACGGTGCGGTAGCGGCTGTGCAGACGCTTCTTGCCCTCTTCCTCGGTTTCGTTATCGAGCCGAAATTGAATCAGGTCGTACTTGATTCTCTTACGCCAGCGCTCGTCAACTTCTTCTTGGGTCCGTGCCCAGGGTAACTCGTCCCCTTTGACGACCATCGACTCATCGACCGTAAAGTCTTGTGGAGCATCAATCAGCGTGTGAGCCTTCGTCAACTGGACCAAGAGCCGCTCTTTGTACCGCTTGAACACGTCGTACCCGAATTGCACGTCCCCATTCTTCAGTGCATCGTCCAACGAGACGCGGAACGAGGAGAACTGGTCGATATCTGTTTGCTGAAAATAGAGCTTGGCCGGGTCGAGATCCTTCAGGAACGAATCAAGCAACATGCTCGAAATACGATCGTCAACCGTTTTACGGCTGACATGGAATTGCGGAATCATCTGCACGACGATTTTCGTCGTTTCCGCCTCAGCTGCTTCCGCCGCGGGGACCGGACCCGGAGCCGCCAGCACTCCCAATCCCAACATGCTCAGCAGGTGTGCTGCTCGAGTCCAACGCGGCGAGTTGTCAGCCATTTGATCCAATCCCTGGTCGTTCGAGTTTGGGGAAATCCGCGTCGTTGCGGTGAATCCCTCTCATGGGTGAGAATTGATCCTACGCAAATACCGCGAACGTCTCAAGATGCAGTTTTGGAAGAGTGCGATCAAACTTGGTTCAGAGTCGCCGGAATCGGAGAGTCCAGTGATTCAGGGGCTACCACTTGTGCCATCACGCATGTCAATGGTTGCTGGTACGCAGTTCAATCGGGGGAGTTTTCTTGCGGGAACGTCGGTTCCAGCCTCTTTTTCGAAATGAATCCCGACAAGTTCGAAACTTGCCAGTGAACTGCATCGCTGAAAAAGTCAGGCTTCTGCGAACGAAATCATCCTGTTAATCGTCCAGAAGGTGACACGCAGAGTCGCAGAGGGCGCAGAGAAGAAGGGCAAGCTTCGTGATTTCTCTGCGCCTCTGCGTGACAATTTTTTTCGACTGCTCGATGTTTCCTCATCGCAGGGTGAGAATCCGTCAGTGTAGAACTCAATGCTGTCGTTACTGCGAACAGGCACTGAGGCATTCCCCCAGGAACCGGTTCACCTCCGTCGGATGAGTGAGGCTCAGTACGTGTCCACCTCCCGCGATGAGTCGGTCGGGTGTCGTGTGGGAAGCTGGCAGGACAGGGTCTCTGTCCCCATGGATCTGCCAGACTGGGCAACTGACCTGCGGGGCAGCTGGCCAGCGCAGAATCTGATCTAGCGACCAGCGGAATAACTGGGGGTCAGCGATCCGAAACTGCTGTGCCAGGCATCGCCGGAGCGGAAACCAAGAGCGGATGCCGGGCCACTCAAACACGCGTGTCAGCGACTGCAATTGCCTGATCGGAAGCCAAGGAATCAAGCCCCGGAACGCCCGCCCGAACTTGGCATATCGTGGCAGTTGATCGGGGCCTCGAATGGTGGCGATCAGCACCAAGCTCACAGGATGCAGATGACTCGCCATCTCTTGAGCCAGCATCCCACCAAATGATAATCCGCCCAAGATGCAGGGCTGATATCGCGTCAGAGAGGCTGCAAATCGCTCGGCGTAACCAGCGAGCGACTCGCCGGGAAGTGGAGGGAGCCAATCCGGAACGATCAGGTCCGGAAATTCGCTGAGTTGGGGAGCAAAGACTGCTCGACTGGCAGACAGACCGGGGAGGAGGATGAGAGTCACGGGCATCGAGGAAACTCAATTCCTTGGCTTCCGTCAGCGTATCTGGACGGCTGAATTGCTATGAATTCTGTTACGCCATGACGGACTCGCCGACCGTCCAGCGTGCCCCGTCGCGGATCACGCGCCGATAGAGGGTGTCACGCTCGACCGGTTCGCGGCCTGCTTCACGGATCATGCGCAGGAGTTGCTCCACCGGCAGTCCTTCAGGAGTCTTCGCTCCGGCATCGTGGTAGATCAATTCGTGGACGACGGTGCCGTCGATGTCGTCTGCACCGAAGCCGAGGGCCACCTGGGCGATCGACTCGCCGAGCATGATCCAATACGCCTTGATGTGATCAAAGTTATCGAGCATCAGCCGAGAGATCGCGACCATCCGCAGGTCCATGTTGCCGGTCGGCTTGGGGATGTGAGCCATACCTGTATTCTCGGGGTGGAATGCCAGCGGGATGCACGTCTGAAAACCGCCGGTCTCATCCTGCAAGGCTCGCAGCTGGCACAGATGATCGATGCGATGCTTGGCCTCTTCCACATGGCCGTACAGCATCGTCGCATTCGATCTAAGCCCCAGCTGATGTGCGGCCCGGTGGATCTCGATCCAGCTGGTCGAGTCGGCCTTATGCTCGCAAATCTGCTCGCGCACCGATTGGTCAAATATCTCCGCTCCTCCGCCGGGCAGGCTCCCCAATCCGGCGTCACGCATCTGCTCCAGCACCCACGTGTACGGCTGCTTGGTGAGATGGGCGAACCAATTGATCTCCACAGCTGTCCAAGCTTTGATGTGGATCTCGGGCCAAGTTTCGTGGATCACGCGGACCAGATTGACGTACCAGTCAAACTTCTTGAGGTGGTGCAACCCGCCGACGACGTGAATCTCGGTCGCCCCGCTCGCCTTGGCTTCGAGCACTCGCTCGCGAACCATGTCATCGGAGAACACGTATGACTTGTCGGACTTGAGGTCTGAACGGAACGCACAAAACGTGCAGCGATAGACGCAGACGTTTGTCGGGTTCAGATGGATATTCGTGTTGTAGTAAGCGAAGTTCCCATTCTTCCGCTCGCGGACGACGTTCGCCAGCCGCCCGAGCGTCAGCGTATCGACATGCTCTTCGAGAAACATGCCGTCTTCAAACGAGAGTCGCTCCTCAGCGTAGACCTTGTCTTCGATGGTGCGAAGCGTAATGGTGGACATGTCGTCTCGTGCGATGTGGCAGTGGTGATCGAGTCGGGTATTGAAGACTCTGTGTCTTGAACCGTCAAATCATATCGATGTCAACTTGGGAAATCCTGCGTTTGGAACGAGCGTGGCGATTTGTTCACTCTGCCACATCCCTGATTTGGAACCCGGACTGCCACATTGGAGCCTGAAATCGCGTATACTGGCAGCGAGTTCGCTTCAGTCTTGGCTCGCTCCGTGAGGGTTCTTCCCATGTCGACTGCCTCTGTTCCCCAACTGACGCCGCAGCAATATCTGGACATTGAGCGAAAGGCGGCATTCAAAAGCGAATTCTTCCGGGGCGAGATGTTCGCCATGGCGGGAGCAAGCTTTCAGCACAACCTCATTCAAGCGAATCTGATTCGTCGTTTGGCTGAACGTCTGGACGGGACCATTTGCCGTCCGGTCGGCAGCGATCAGCGCGTCCTTGTGACTGCGACCAGTCTTTATACCTACTCAGATGTCGTGATTTTTTGCGACCCACCTCAGTTCTCTGACAAGCAGCTTGACACACTCTTAACGCCCAAAGTTCTCATCGAGATCCTCTCTGACTCGACCGAGAAGTATGATCGCGGGACGAAATCAGCCCACTACCGGCAGATCGATTCGCTGCAAGAGTACGTCCTCGTCTCGCAATCGGAGCCGCGTGTCGAGGTGTATCAGCGGCTGCCCGATGGCAACTGGCTCTTACGTGAAGCCCTGTCCATCGACCAATCGATCACCCTCGCATCCGTGGGGATCACGCTCCCACTTCAAGAGGTTTATTTGCGGGTCGAGTTCCCGCCCGTCGTTCCGCAAACCGGCGAAATGCGCTGTAGCGATCCGTAAATCACCGATCGGAGCGAATCGCAAACCGTAGGCATCAATCCATCCCGATGTTAGCATGACGGTCAGTCATTGAGCGTTTCTCATTGACCCCCCGGCACACTGACTCGACGAGGCTGGCATTGATGCGCTATCAAGGACTTCTCGCCGTACTGCTGGTGGCGTATTCAACTTCTGGCCAGAGTGCCGACGCGCCCATCGACTTTGATCGACAGATCGCTCCGCTTCTCGCCCGGCATTGTCTGGAATGCCACGACGGGGCCGACCCGAAGGGGAAACTCGACCTCAGCGAGTCCGCACTCGCAGCTCTCGGCGGCGAGAGCGGCGTGTCGTTCGTGGCCGGTGATCCCGCAGCCAGCCCCCTTTGGCAGCGGGTTCGCGATGGCGAGATGCCGCCGAAGTCCCAGCTCACCGACGAAGACAAATCCCTGCTGGAACAGTGGATTCAGCAGGGGGCGAAATGGGGCAGCGGACCGATCGATCCGTATCGGTATTCGTCTGAGAAGCGAGCTGGGTACGACTGGTGGTCGCTGAAGTCGCTGCATGCACAGGCCCCTCCCGCGATCCCCGGCGAATGGGAATCGCACGTCCACAACCCGCTCGATCGTTTTGTTCTCGCTCAGCTCCAACAGCAGGGGCTCACTCCTTCAGCGGCTGCGGAACCGAGGCTATTGGCTCGGCGACTGGCGTTCGATCTGACAGGTCTGCCGCCATCCCCCGAGGATGTTGCAGCTCTGGATACATCACCGACTCCAGAGATGTACGAGCAGCTACTGACGAAATGGCTCGACTCGCCGCAGTACGGAGAGCGCTGGGCCCGTCACTGGCTCGACCTTGCCCGCTATGGCGAGAGCCAGGGCTTCGAACGCGACAAACCCCGGACGAATTCGTGGCCCTATCGCGACTGGGTCATTCGATCACTGAACGAGGACTTACCCTACGATCAGTTTGCTAAGATGCAACTGGCGGGCGACTTGCTGCACCCCGACAACGTCGATGGAATCATCGCCACCGGTTTTCTGGTCGCAGCTCCGTATGACGAAGTGGGGCAAACACAACAAAGCGCCGCGATGCGGGCTGTGGTTCGGCAAGACGAGTTGGAAGATCTGGTCGGCACAGTGGGACAAACGTTTCTCGGGCTGACGGTGAACTGCGCCCGCTGCCACGACCACAAGTTTGACCCGATTACCCAGGCGGAGTATTACCAGCTGGCCGCTTGCCTGGATGGCGTACGTCACGGTGAGCGGAAGATCATGACCGACTCGCTACGAGCCGAGATCGCAGCTGGGGACTTGCGAGTGAAATCGATCGGTGACGAGATCTCCGCGATCGAGACACCCGCACGGCAGCGCATCCTCGACAGTCGAGCTGCAGGTAATGCCCCGCCCACGCCGGAGCCGATCGCCCGCTGGGATTTCGCGACTGATCTCCAAGACCAGATCGGTAGACTCCTAGGAGTGGTTCATCCCGGTGCCGAGATCCGCGACGGCCGCCTGGTCCTCGACGGAAAAACGGGGTTCGTATCGTCGTCACCGATCCCCGTTCGCCTGAAAGCCAAGACACTTGAAGCTTGGGTTCAACTCGCCACGCTCAACCAATCTGGCGGCGGCGTCATTGGCGTGCAGACGACCGATGGCAACCGGTTCGATTCAATCGTCTTTGCCGAAAAAGAGCCGAACCGCTGGATGTCCGGCAGCGAAGGGTACGTTCGCTACCAAAGCTTCCAAGGGCTCGAAGACACCGAAGCGATCACTCGTCCCGTCCACATCGCGATGGTCTACGCCGAAGACGGCACCATCACTGCGTATCGCGACGGACAATTGTATGGCCAGCCGTACGATTGCGGCGAGGCGACCACCTACGAACCCGGCACAGCTCAGCTGGTCTTCGGACTGCGTCATGGAACTGAAGCGGGCGGCAATCGTGGTCTGGCAGGCAGTATCGAGACGGCTCAGCTTTATGACCGGGCGCTGACTGCCGACGAGGTCGCCGCATCTGCTGGACGCACCGATTTCGTCACGCTCACCGAGCTGGTCGCCTCGCTCAGCGATGCCGAGAGAACCCGCCGGGACCAGCTGCTCGCCGAGCGCACGACGCTTGGCGAGCGGACCAAGCAGCTGCGGGAGAATTCCGTGTATGCCTGCACTCCACAGCCACCGGGGGTCACACACTTACTCGTGCGCGGCAATCCCGGAACACCGGGCGAGCCAGTGACGCCGAAGGGGATGGCCGCTGTGTCGACCCTCTCGCCCGATTTTGGATTGGAGGCGAACTCACCAGATCAGCTGCGGCGCGTGGCGCTGGCGAACTGGATCGCGTCGAAGGAGAACCCGCTGTTCGCGCGCGTGATCGTGAACCGCGTCTGGCAGCATCACTTCGGGGTTGGGCTGGTCGATTCGCCAAACGATTTCGGCTTCAATGGAGGACGCCCGACGCACCCGGAACTGGTCGAGTTTCTGGCATCGTGGTTCATCGAGAACGGGTGGAGCCTCAAGAAGCTGCATCGGTTGATCCTGACATCAAGCACATGGCAGCAATCGAGCCAGCGCCGTGCCGAGTGTGCGACGACGGATTCTGAGAACCGCTGGCTGTGGCGCGTCGCCCCGCATCGCCTGGAGGCCGAGACCGTACGCGATGCGATCCTGTCGGTTTCTGGCATGTTGAACCCGCAAGTCGGCGGGCCACCGTACCAAGACTACCGTACCTTCACTTTCAACTCGCAGTTCTTTGAGATGATCGACCCCGAGACGCCCGACGCCCACCGCCGCACGATCTACCGCACTTGGATTCGCTCCGGTCGCAGCTCCCTGCTCGACGCCCTCGATTGCCCCGATCCGAGCACCACAGCTCCGCGCCGCGCGGTGACAACGACCCCGGTGCAATCACTCTCTCTGCTCAACAATTCGTTCGTCCTGCGGATGGCCGATGCCACAGCCAAACGGCTGGAAGCAGAGGTCACGACCGGGACAGCCGACCGCATCGACCGCCTGTTTTTGCTGGCTTACGGTCGACACATGATCGACGCTGAGCAGGCTCCGCTGGTGGAGTTTACCGAGAAACACGGCCTCTCCGCCCTCTGCCGAGTGGTGTTCAATAGCAATGAATTTGTGTATGTGGAGTGAGTCGCGTCGCAAAATTCCCCTGAATTCCTCCGAGTAGGATTTCTCAGCCCGCAGCGCCAGCAAGGGGCTTCGGCACGCGACCCTTGCTGGCGCTGCGGGCTAACTGATTTATGCACCGTCTCTCCTTGGACAACTCGCCCTTCGGCGAGGAAGATACAAGTCCACACAGACTTGCCCTCGCCCCCCGGTCACTCCCATGAGTCTCTCCATTCCCACGATTGATTGCCGCGCTGCGGATGCCATGAGTCTGTTCGCAGAGCTGCGAGAGAAGCTCAGCCCGCGCGGGGATGTGGTCTCCGAAGCCGGTAAGGCCCGCACAATGGCTTTGTTTGGCGAGGCACTCACTCCGTCCCAGGTGGTGGAACGCATCTGCCAGCGGGTACGAAAAGACGGCCTCGACGCCGTGCTGGAGTACACGAAGCTCCTCGATCGCAAGGAGATCACCCGCGAAAACCTGCGGGTGACTGCGGAAGAACTCCAAGCTGCGCACGCAGCTGCGGACCCGAAATACCTCGAAACGATTCGCCGGATTCGGGAGAACATCGTCGAGTACCAGCGCGCGATCCTGACCAGCGATGTCAGCCTCGTGCGGCAATCGGACGACGCCCGCATCGAGCTGCGGCAGCGGGTACGCCCGCTACGCCGAGTGGGTGTCTGCATCCCCGGCGGGGCAGCTGCGTACCCATCCACACTGCTGATGACAGCTGTCCCGGCACAGACAGCGGGGGTGCAGGAGATCGCGGTGGTTGTCCCGCCGACCCCTTTCGGGGGTTATAATGTCGATATTCTGGCGGCGTGCCATGAGTTGGGCGTGACCGAGGTCTACCGCGTGGGCGGGGCACAAGCGGTTGCCGCGCTGGCCTATGGAGTCGAGGGGATCGCGCGCGTCGACAAGATCGTTGGCCCGGGCAGCATCTTTGTGGCTCTCGCCAAGAAGTACGTCTTCGGCGAGGTCGACATCGATAGCATCGCCGGGCCGAGCGAGGTGATCGTCCTGGCTGACGAGACCGCCAACCCCGCCTTCGTCGCCGCTGACCTGATCTCCCAAGCCGAACACAGCCCCGGTTCCGGCGTTCTGATTACCTGGCACGAACCGCTGCTTGCACAGGTGCAGGCCGAACTTGAGCGTCAACTCGCCCAGCTCGAACGTGGCGACCTCGCCCGCGAATCGCTGGAGCAATACGGAGCCTTCATCCTCGCCCGCGATGAGGACGAAGCGGCCCGCCTGACCGATGAAATGGCGACCGAGCATCTGCACATCTCGACAGCTGACCCCGAGAAGCTGCTCGACAAGGTGCAAAACGCCGGAGCGATCTTCCTCGGCCACTACACCCCCGTGGCCCTCGGCGATTACGTGGCCGGCCCGTCGCACGTCCTCCCCACCGGCGGGACCGCGCGGTTCGCGAATGGATTGAGCGCTGCCGACTTCCTCAAACGCTCGTCAGTGATCTCCTACAACAAGGCCGGGCTGGCGCTCGATGCCGATCTGGTCCGGCTGATGGCCGACAAGGAGGGCCTCACCGCTCACCGGGCGAGTGTGGATGTGCGGCTCGACAAGTGACAGCGAGCGCCGGACGTCAGTCCGACGTGCGCGCGGCTCGTGACTCGACAGCCCCAGTGAGTCGTCCCGAGCCATCGTCGCCAAGTTGGGTAGCAACGAGCGGGTGTGGACAACACGCTCCGGGAAGCACGGCGGACTGACGTCCGGCGCTCGCTGTTGCTCTGTGAACAGGTCAGATTGCCTGTCTTACGGGTGATGGGACGCGGGCTTCTCTTTTGGCATTTTCGGCGAAGTCGCTCGCAGCTGAATCGTCGACCGGACGCCTTGGTGCCGTGAACTCTTGGCCAGCATTGCAGCAGTTTTTTTCAAATTATCCCTTTACAGATCGCCTGACGGTTCTATGGTTGTAGTGGCGTCTCTGTGAGGCGCTACGCGCGGGGGGGCCGCTGGCCCGCAGTTCCCCCGCGTTGTTTTTTTGGTGGAGCCTCCATTGCAGGCTGTGCGGCTGAAATTGCACACTCTGTGAATGGGTTTCGTCCCCATTTGATGTGTATTCTGAGCTGCCTTCAGCCACCTCGACCGCCAAAGGATTTTGATGTCACGTCGAGAGAAACTGGAAGCGATGCTGGTCAGCGATCCCCAAGATCAGCTGTTGCGATATATGCTGGCGATGGAACTCGATAAGGAGGGGGACAATTCCCCAAGTTTGTCCTATCTGGCCGGATTGATGGGTGACGCCAGTCCCTACGTGCCAGCCTTCTTGATGGCCGGACAGCAGCTGACGCGGCTCGACCGGATCGAGGAGGCGAAAACGGCCTTTCGAGCGGGGATCGACGCGGCCCAGATTCAGGGTGACACGCATGCCTTTGAGGAGCTGAAGCGTTTTCTGAGCGAACTGGATTAGCAGTTGGTCTCAAACAGCCTGCCAAGTTGATTTTGAACAGAAGGCCACGAAGGAAACGAAGAAACTTCGAACTGAACCTTCGATTCCTTGTGTGTGCATCTCAAACGTCGGTGAATCAAGGAGTTCAGCTCCCTCGCCCCCGCAGAGGGCGTGAATTCGCTGGGAGAAACTGCATCGCGGGGGAGAGGGCTGGGGAGAGGGGGGAAATCTCGTCCCCTCACCCCGGCCCTCTCCCCACAGCCACGATTCTTCAGAAACTCAGATCGATTGTGGGGTGAGGGGGAAAGACAACGAGGCCACCGACGTTTGAGACGCACACACCGTTTCCTTCGCTTGCTTCTGTTCAATTCCTCGATGGATACCGAAATGTTATCTTGGAGTTGGGGTGTTTCCCCAATGTCCTTGGCAGACACAACTGAGCACTCCACGCGGAACCCGGCAAAGTCGCCGGACTCTCCGGATCAGTTTCCGCCAGGAACTATCACCACTCGATCAGTTCGACCAGTGTTCCATGGAATGGCAATGGCAGCTGGAACTGATGGGTGAACGGCCCACCTCGTATCCCTTCCGATAAGGCTTCCGATGTTTCCGCGAATCGTTTCAAGCGCCATCTGGGCGGCCTTACTGCTCGCCGCCTCGACACTGTCTGCCGCAACTCCGTTGCCGATCAAGGTCTTCATCTTGGCGGGGCAGTCAAACATGGAGGGGCAGGCCGTCGTTGACTTGGAGGGCCAAGATTACAACGACGGAAAGGGGACGCTGGCCACACTGTTGAAAGACCCAGCCAAGCGCCCGCTGCTGCAACACCTGTCGAGCGGAGACGGAAAATGGGTCGTCCGCGATGATGTGTGGTGCCGCTATCAGCGCGAGCAGGGACCACTGCTGGCGGGCCCACTGGGAATGGGTTTCAGCGTGTATGGGGACCCGCATCACTTCGGTCCCGAGCTGGAATTCGGACATGTGATCGGGGATCACTTCGAAAATCCAGTGCTGCTGATTAAGACTGCGTGGGGCGGCAAGAGCCTGTATCAGGACTTTCGTCCACCCAGTTCCGGCGGCGAAGTGGGGCCGTACTACACGAAGATGGTTGCCGAGGTGCGAGCCGCACTCGCGAATCTCGATACCGACTTTCCCGAGCACGCTGGGCGAGCTTATGAACTCGCCGGGTTTGTCTGGTATCACGGGTGGAACGATGGCGTTGATCCGAAAAACGCGATCCCGCAGTACGAGCAGAACCTCGTGAACCTCATCCAAGACGTGCGGAAGGAATTTCAGTCCCCCCAGCTCCCCGTCGTGGTCGGCGAGATCACCGGTCCGTGGGTCAAAGCTCCGGATGAGTGGGACACCTTGCGAAAGGCCCAAGCCGCCGCAGCTGCGCGTCCCGAGTTCAAAGGCAATGTTGTATTTGTCCCGACCCACGACTTTGTCCGGACCCCCGAAGAATCCCCCAACCCGGGCCATGGGCACCATGAGTTCGGTAACGCAGAGACGTACTTTCTCGTCGGGCAAGCATTGGGGCAGGGGATGAAGTCGCTCTGCGTTGCTGACCAGCCACCGGGCCAATGACGACTGGGGGAAGAAAGCAGACCGTGGGACAGGCTTCCAGCCTGTCAAATCGCGCGAAAGACAGGCTGGAAGCCTATCCCACGGCCCGAACTCCTGGTCTTATCGCACGCCAATCAGCCGGAGAATTTCTGGGTCAATCAGACTCGACGCCACGTGTTTCGCGGGGCTGAAATCGTGGTGCTCGCTGTGTTCGTGGGGCACGGAAATGATGTGCGCTCCGGCAGCTGCGGCGGCCTTGGTGCCGTTGTGGCTGTCTTCCAGGACAAGCATTTCGTGCGGCTGGACTCCCATCCGCTGAGCCGCCTTCAGGTAGATCTCCGGATTCGGTTTTCCGAGCGTGACATCTTCGGCGGTCAGCTGCATCGGGAAGCGGTGCAGTAAGTCGAAATACCCGAGCATACGGTGCAGGTAGACGCGATCAGAGGACGTGGCGACTCCCTTGGGTAAGTTGCTGGCTTCGATATGGTCGAGCAGTTCCAGCAACCCCGGCATCGTGCGCAGGTGGGTCAGCAATAGTCCCTCGAAAATGCTTTCGGATTCGACTTGCAGCTCGTCGATGGTTTCGGTGAGTTCCATCATGTCGATCATGGCAGCGTACGCCTCGCGGGCACGACGGCCCATCATGGCGTTGAACAAAGCCTGCGACGCGACCTTACCGCGCCGCCGCATCAACTCGTGACCGGTCATGTGAAACACCTCTTCGGTGTTGACCATCAGACCATCCAAATCAAACACCACAGCACGAATCGGAGAAGACACGACGATCACATTCTAAGAGAGGCACAAGATTCTCTCCTCGGCATATGCGAGGGGAGAGACAATCATTCGCGAATCATCGGGATCAGCGGGCTCGGAATCAACAGCTGGGTGGTCAACAGCCCGCTCGGGTGGGCGAAGCCAGTGCTGAGCCGCAAGCATCGGGAGACGTTGTTCTAAAACTCGCAGCTCGGCAGGAGCAATTCTCTTGTCCTGGTCTCGCCGCAGCATGGCAGTCGCACGCTCGGTTGGTGGTCTGGCTATGAACGAGTACAAATCTGAAAAGCGAGAACAGCACTCTCGTTTTCAACAGTGGAGAAGCTCGCTGTGGATTCCGAATCACTTGAATCGTCTTCGAAGACGGACATACCTGCCTTGTCGCTGGGATGTCCTGTCTGGGGCTGCGAGCGCTGGCGGGGGAGTTTGTATACGGCGAAGGCCGCTCGCGAGGACTGGCTGTCGCAGTACTCGCAAGTATTCAATACCGTCGAGGTCAACAGCACGTTTTACGCTCTGCCGACGCCGGAGATCGTCGAGGGATGGGCGCTGAAAACCGCCCCCGGATTCCAGTTCTGCCTGAAATTCCCCAAGGCTCTGACGCACGATGCCCAGCTGGCCGGTGCCGAGGCGATTACGCGGGCGTTCATCCAGCTGATGAGGATTCTCCAACAGCATGGCCGACTGGGGCCAGCTTTTCTCCAACTGTCGCCGCACTTCTCGGCCCGGCAGTTCGTGGCGCTGACCCGGTTCTTGAACACCTGGCCCGGGGATCTGCCGATCGCGGTCGAGGCCCGGCACGCGGATTACTTTGACGAGGGGGACTGCGAGCGGCGATTTGACGAACTGCTCCGTTCGCACAACATGGACCGCTGCCTGTTCGACAGCCGGGCTCTGTTTTCGGCTCCGCCCAGCGACGAAGCGGAAAGTCAGTCTCAGCAGCGGAAACCGCGATCCCCTTTTCGCACCACGGTCACTGGATCTCGCCCAATGGTCCGGTTTATTGGCCGCGATGACCTCGGATTGGTGAGTTCGTGGATTGACGAATGGGCCACGACTGTGTCGGGGTGGGTTCAGTCCGGGCTGCGGCCAATCGTGTTCACTCATACCCCTGACGATGCATTCGCCCCGGAATTCGGACGCCGCTTTGATGCGGCGATACGAGGCAAGCGACCTGGACTTCCGCAGTTCCCGATCTGGCCCGGTGAGGCGGAGCGGTCGACCCGGAAAACTCAGAAAACGCTGTTTTGATTTGATTGGTTCGCATGGACGGGACTATGGTGTCATTCTCGTGGCAGAGAAATTCACGGTATAAAAACGCTGAACGGGAGGCTCTGCTCTCGTGTCCGGGAACCCTCGGTTGCGAGCGGGGGGCATCCCCGTATAATCTCAAATCGGTCCTTGTGTTGTGACGTTTCCGCGATCCCGCCTGCCGGGATTCGGTTTGTGAATTGAGGCACGGATGACGGCCTTCCTTGAATGGTTTCGAAATGTGTGGACTGCTGTCACAACTGTGATCAGCGGGATGTGGATCACATTGCGGACCATGACGAAAACTTACGAACGCAAAGCGTTCGCTGAGATTTATGAGTATCCCGAGACCCCGGTCCCGGTGAAGGCCCGCTATCGCGGCTTTCATCGGTTCGACCTGACGGTCTGCATCGGCTGCGAAAAGTGTGCAGTCGCCTGCCCTGTTGATTGCATCTATATCGAGAAGGAAAAGAGCCCCGTCGGCAAGGGGTTCCGCATCAACGGCTTTACGATCGACTACACCAAGTGCATGTTCTGCGCTCTGTGCGTCGAGCCGTGTCCCGTCGATTGCATCTTCATGGGGTCGAACTTCGACCTCAGCTGCTACAGCCGCGACGGTTGCATCGTCGACTATGCCAAGTTGCCGCTGGATATCGCGTGGGGACAGACCTCACTGAACCCGACAGCAGTGTCGGAATCAAAGGTTCTTTATCAGCCGGTGTGGGTCAAGGGGGAACCTTCTCCCTATGATTTCGAAGCTGCCGAACAATCGAAATAGTGGAATTCAAAAGAATTCTGCCGTCCAGCTGAAGTCTTACGACTTCAGCTACGTGAGGAACCGATGACCGCCGAACAGAAACCACTGAGCAAGCGATTTACACGGGCTGATGCTCACAAGGCGTTGCCTCTCGTGACGAGTATTGTCCGCGATATCGTAGAGTTACAAGCCGACCTCGACGAGCGGCGTGATCGACTTGGCGAGTTGCGAGTCAGCCGAAAAGGCCCGCGTCAACGCCCTGAAACTGATCCGTACGAGGAAGAATTCCGCCAGATGGAGGACGATCTTCTGACAGACGACGGACGACTTCGCGGGTACTTGGACGAGTTGCTGAAGCTGGGCATTGAGCTGCGAGATCCCAAGGTTGGGACTGTGGAGTTTCCGACCGTCGGTCTTGGAAAGCTCATGTGGCGGCTTGGTGAAGCGGATGTGCAAGAGGTCTACACGACAGGCGCTTAGTAGTTGATTGAAACTTCGGGTCCCCCGTCAACTCATACTCTGGCTGACGACTGAACACTGACGACTGAGAACTCCAAACATGGCCGACCTGAATTTGCATCTGCTGCTCGCCATTGTCGCGGGAATCGGTTTTATCTTTGTGCCATTGCTGCTTGGCAGATTTGTCCGTCCAAACTTGCCCTCTGAGGAAAAGCTGGCTCCCTACGAATGCGGCGAACCGGCGATTGGTTCCGCCTACGTTCAGTTCGACTTGCGGTTCTATGTGGTTGCCCTGCTGTTCATCATCTTCGACGTGGAAGTCGCTTTCTTCTTCCCCTGGGGCACGATCTTCGGCGGTGCGACCCAGCTGGCTGACCCCGCTCTCAGTGAGGCCACCCGCATGGCGATCAGTGATCGGTTGCTCGATCTGCCTGCCGGGACAACGACTCCCCAGTCGGCACTGTCAGCGGCCGATGCCTTGTCGCTGAGCTGGCTGAGTGTGTTGGATATTGCGGTGTTCTTTTCGGTTCTGCTCGTTGGCTTTGCGTATGTCTGGAAGCGTGGCGATCTGGACTGGGTCCGCGCGATGGTTGCTCAGTCGAAAGAAAACGCGGCGAACCGCCGGGCTCGCCCGATCGTTGCTCCGCTGGAACCCCAGCTGGCGAAGTCGCTGCCGCACTGAGAGTGAATGAGTCGTCGTTACACCATCCGGCTCACGCCGGACGCTCGCCAGTCGATCAACCATAGACCCTCAACCATAAACCTCCCCATGACCATTCAAGACATCCACCAGCGACTGGTCGACCGGTTCGGAGCCGCCCAGATCACAGGCCTCAATGAGAAGGCGACTGATCCCTGGATCGAGGTCGCCCCAGCTGCGATGGGCGAGGTGGCGGCATTTTTGAAGTCGGACCCGGACCTGGCGTTCGATTCGCTGAATAACCTGAGCGCCACCGACTTCCTCGAAACCGACGCCAAGCTGGCCGCCAAGTTCCCCTACCAGCCGCACATCGAAGTCGTCTACCACCTCTACAGCTTCACCCGCAAGCACCGCACCGTCATCAAGACCCTGCTCCCCACCCGCTGGAAAGACAACCAGCCCGGCCAACTCCCCGA
>JAYWHX010000017.1:0-5671 GCA_043777375.1 Planctomycetota bacterium
CGAAGACGGTGTACGAGGAAATCTCGGGTGGCGATGACTTCATGGAAGTCGGCAAGGTCAAGATTCACTCGCGTGCGTACTGCAACCGCTTCAACTTCAAGGGTTCCGACCAGCAGAAGTTCGTCCGCGATCTGTCGGGGGGGGAACGCAACCGCGTGCATCTGGCCAAGCTGTTACGGACGGGCGGCAATGTGATGCTGCTGGACGAACCGACGAATGATCTCGATGTCGAGACGCTCAGCTCACTCGAAGAGGGTCTTTCGAATTACGGCGGCTGCGCGGTGGTCACCTCGCATGATCGCTGGTTCCTCGACAAGATCGCGACGCATATCCTGGCCTTCGAAGGGGATAGTCAGGTCTACTGGTTCGAAGGCAACTTCGCCATGTACGAGGCCAATCGGCACGAACGCCTCGGCGCTGCTGCGGATCAGCCGCACCGAGTGAAGTACCGCAAGATGATGTGATGGGGGTGAGTCGTAGATCGATGCGGCGGTTCAGTCTGCGGCCAGATTTTATGGCACACAGAAGAACACCTCACATCCAGCCCGCTGCGCCAGCAAGGGCCGCGGGCCGGACATGCATCGCTTGGGCTGTGAGTCGACCTGCTGGCCAAGGCTGGCGATTCAATCTGCAAAACAGCTTTCTTTTTCTGAGAATCAGGAAGGCCAACGAAGCTCGGCGACTGCGAGAAAGCTGAGGCTTGCGGCACGCACCCCCTTGCTGGCGCAGCGGGCTAGACAGAGGTGCACGCCGCGATCGGGGCATGGCCGGACGTGTCGAATGCACGATCGGACGTTTTTATCTCGGTGTCATGGAATCGGACCAGACTCGCGGTTCACTGCGAAAAGGACTCGGTTGAACTCGGCCCTCGAATCAGCCATACTTACCAATTCGGCCTGCCACGGCGTGTGGCGGCCTTTCGTGGAGCCGGTTCCTGCCCTCTGTTTGAGCTGGCGGGGACCTTGATCGAAGGATCAACCCATGGCCACCGCTAACCCGATGACCAAGACTGATGTCCGTAAACTCCGCAAGAAGCGGCAGCGTCTTAAGAAGAAGCTGAAGTGCCGGTTTGCTCCGGACGGCGTCATTCCACGTCCCGTTTACGTGGATTACAAGGACGTGCGTCTGCTCAAGGGTCTGGTCGACCGCGAAGGCCGCATTCAGCCCCGTCGCCGCAGTGGCACCTCGGCCATCTTCCAGCGGGCTGTCCGCGAAGCTGTGCTGCGAGCCCGCTTCATCGGCCTGCTGCCTTACGTCGCGGACGAGTAAGTCGCGAAGTTCGGTGTCGACACAATTTGCTGATTCCAGGCACGGGAAGCTCAACGCTTCCCGTGCCTTTTTCGTAGGACCTGCCAGTCGCAAAGAAGGCGGAATCCCATGAGCAAACTGCTTCAGATACTCTCCGAGAACCTCGCCGCAGTCCGCACACGGATGGCCGCAGCCTGCCAAGTCGCGGGCCGTTCCGCCGACAGTGTCCAGCTGATCGCCGTGACCAAGTACGCCCAGGTCGAGTGGATCGAAGGGCTGATTGCGCTGGGACTGACTCAGTTCGGCGAGAACCGCCCGCAACAGCTGGAAGAACGACAGGCCCGTTGGCCTCAAGTGCATTGGCATCTCATTGGTCATTTGCAGCGAAACAAAGCCAAGAGCGTGGCAGGACGGGCTGCTCTGATTCACTCGATTGATTCGAGTCGGCTGGCCGAACGATTGTCGGAACTCGCCCTGAGTGATCCCACGATCGGGCGTATTCCGATGCTGTGCGAGGTGAATGTCTCGGGCGAGGCGTCCAAAGATGGCTTCACGATCGCTGATCTTCAGGCGGACTGGGAGAAACTGCTCGGACTTCCCGGCGTCGACTTACGCGGGCTGATGACGATGGCCCCGCTGGCGGATGACCCCGATGCGGCCCGCCCAGTTTTTGCGAAGTTGCGACAGCTGCGGGATGAGCTGCGAGCGAGATCGCCAGTCGAGGTGACTGTTCCGGAACTCTCGATGGGTATGAGTGGCGACTTCGAAGTGGCGATTGAGGAAGGGGCGACGCTGATTCGTGTCGGCAGCCGATTGTTCGAAGGGCTGGATTGATCCGGGCTTGGGGCGAAGCAGTTCGACTTCGATCGACTCCCCGCTTGTCAGGGTGGAAATCTCCTTCCGCTCGGCTCACTCCCCCACGGCGCGGCGGATCTGCGCCGCAATAGCGATCTGCATTCCGATGCATGCCAGAATGGTGGCGTACAGCAGCGGAGCCCAGACTTCGGGACCATCAGAGGCCCCGGCAAACGGCGAACGGGCACCCTTCGCCAGCAGTGAAAGCCGGACCATTTCGAGAAGCGGCAGAACGAATACCGTGGCGAGCAGCAGTGTGGCCACAGCCCACGCCAAGGCTCCGCGTCGAACACGAAGGGAATAGAACGTCGTCAGATGCAGGAGCAGCACGAACCCGGAAAGGAAGACCCAATCCCGGGGCGTCCACTCCAGCAGAATGGAGTCGTGCTTCCAGACTAATGCCGATCCAATGACGAGGGTGAGGAGGGTTGGAACCAAAGCCAGCAGGCCTCCGCAGAATTTCGACACGACGATTCGACCGAAGGAATTCGGTGTGAGAATCAGATTGGGGAGCGTCCCCGCAGCGAACTCTCCTCCCAGGAAATTTCCGGCAAAAGCGAGCAGTTCTAATAGAAAAATGACAACCAGTGAGATCTGCACGACCTCCACCAAGCTGGTGCCATACTGGGCTTTGAAACGTGATTCGAACACGAGGGCGAACACGATCACGGTGATAAAGGCCAGTGCTTTGCCGACCCCTGTGGCATAGCCGCCCGCGCCGAAATGGAACTCTTTCCAAGCCAACGCATTCCCGCGAGGGCGTGACACAAAGATCTGCCAGCGCTGGGGACGCCAGCCCCCGCGAGACCGGTGCGGGTCGTGACTTTCTGTGTACTCAGTAAAGCGGTTGAACAGCAACCACGAGGCCAAGAACAGCCCGGCGGCCAGCCCCAGCGATGCCCAGAACTGTCCCGTGACCAGCGGCGTGTTTCGGGAGATTGTGGCGTCCGCCAACCGGTTTTCGACCGAGAACCAGACTTGGAACTCGACCACCGACTGCAAACACGAATTCACCCACGGCACTTTTCGTGCGACTCCGGCAGTCTGGGCAAACGCCGCCAGTCGACCGGACCAGATGGCCAGTGCCCCGCACAGAAATGTGAGCGAGGTGGCACTCGAATTTCGGCGACAGATCACGGACAGGAACAGACCGATGTTGCCCTGCAAAATCAGAAACGCGGCCAGCGCGAGATAGCTCGCAATGATCTGCGTGACACTCGCCCCACCGAGAACAATCGCCAGAAAAGCGAATGGAAGCTGCATCAGGAAAATCACCAGTGCCGTCACGATGCGGGTACTCGATTTCCCAAACATCAGCCCGGCATTGGAAAAGCCCGCGAGTTTGAGCAGACCCAGTGTTCCTTGTTCTTTTTCTTCCGTAATGACGGAGCCGAAGTAGCTGCTGCCAGCGACCAGAATGAGCAACAGATCGAGGTACGTGAGAGCCCGCACAAACTCGCGGCCCACCGCACCAAAGAACCAAGAATTGTAATGTGCGACCATCAATATCCAGACCGCAACCAACAACCCCCCCATGCGAAACCGATGGGCAGCTGTGCTCCGCGATTCCTGTCTCAAGGAGTGATTGAGGAGCGTCAACAGATTCATCACATTGGGAACGAACATTTACTTCGCCCCCGAGATCGGCAGGTCGGTGACGTACAGCATGCGCCCTTCCTGATCGGGGAAATCGCCGCTAACCCGCAGCTCATTCGGCAAGTCGGTATACAACATGACTCGGGCGTACCCTGCGGGTAGGTCGAAGGAATCCGGAAACACTGTCGGACCGAGAGGGAAACCATTCCCCACAACTTCCGCGAACACGTCGAGGTAGATCTCGGCTGATGTGCGCGTATCAAACAACCAGCCCAGAAAGCTGGTTCTCCACTGGCTCCGTTTGGAATTTCGAAACGAGTGAGGGTTAATCCACTCCCGCATCCCGTCCCCCCAATTGTCGGTTGGCTTGAGCACTCCCGTCTTCCCAGTGAACTCGTAGACCTGGCTGCCGATCACGACGACAGCTGCGTAGATCGGAGCCCGATACGACGGGTCGACGACGATCTTCGCCGACTTTGATTGCCACATGTCGGGGCCCGTGGAGTCCAGGCGAACTGGAATCTCCGGCATCTCCACGCGCGATCGATATGCCACCTTCTGAGTGGAAAATGCCGACAGGTCGACCGTCATCGCTCCCTCTCGAATCCGCATCGGATTCTGGCCAAACGACTCCGTCCCTCCGTACAGCTGTCCGCTGCCCGGCACTGCAAATGCATGCTCTCCTCCGGAGAGTCCGGAGGACATCGCGGCCCAGCCCTCGACATCAAATAGCCCGTCAGTCACGCGATGAGCAATCACAGCTGTCCGCACTCGATCCTGGCCTGCTGCTCCGACACTGCCATAGGCAAAGAAGAGCAGTGAGAAGCCCAACGAAAGTCCGATCAGCCACGCATAGAACCGGCCCGGTTGTTTCTCGATGAGACCCCAGCGCCAACCGATTCGCCACTGCCAGCCGACATAGGCGAGCACCGTGAGATAGATCAGTCCCCAACGCCGCCGCGATCCGGCGAGGTCTTTCAGCTCCGTCAGGACCTTGTCGCGGGAGTACGCCATTAATGCGTTATTGTCAGCGGGATTGACGTTTTGCCAGTACGTCCGCTGCGATTGAGCTGTGTAGGCTTTGTACTTCTGTTCCATGTCGCCGCCGGTCAGCTTCCGTCCGAGGATTTGCTTCTCGATGACGGACCGCGATACTTTTTGCGGAGAGAGTGGCAGCCGCTGGATGGTCCCCAGGCCGTAAGCGGTCCGCAGCTGGGTGACGTTGAGGAATTCAAACCCGTTGGCGAATTTCGGCGTGGCCCCATCGGGCAGATCGAGAACGACCACTTTGCCGCCTTTCAGCAGCCATTCTTGAAACGCCCTGCGGCGGGCCCCCGTCCAGCGCGGCTCTTGATCGACACAGACGACACGCAGAGAGTCGAGCGCCGTGATCGATGTGGGGAACTCATCTTCGTCCATCGTTGGAATGGTGCCCGATCGGTGGATCAAGTCCGACTTCGAGGTGATGAACACGACCCCGTCGTCGGCAGACTGCCCTTTCACCGGGAGCGACTCCTCCTCGCGATCGCCCCACCGCAGCGTCCATGTCTCTCCGGGATCGGAAACAAAGGGGGTCATCAAGACCACGCGGGTCGTCTCGGCTGAGATCGTGACTTCCTGCTCCAGGACTTCGCCGATGTCATTGAGAGCATCTGCCCGCGTCAGCTTCAGGCGGAGCGTCTTAAGCTCGGGGACCTGGTTCTTCAACACGATGCGGAGTGGAACGAATGTCTTGTACCGCGAGAATCCATCGAACCCCCATTTGGCATCGAGGACCTGAATGTCGGTCTCGCCGGGTGCTGGCTCCATCGCGATGGACCAGCTGCCAGATGAGAAGGTGAACAGGATGACCAGCAGGCAGACACGACCGATCATCTTTCAAACCTGTTTTCTGAGAATCCAATTTGATGTCCGAAGAATAAGGCTCGTGGTCGAGAATCGCCTTCCCGCCACCCCGCTTGTCGGGGTGGTT
>JAYWHX010000018.1:0-5595 GCA_043777375.1 Planctomycetota bacterium
CACTTGGTGTTTACCATCTACTCCAGCGATCGCGACAGTTGGTGTGTGTTCTCTGGTGGAAGGGCTGCGTTGGCAGCCGGTGATGCTCATGACTCCCAAGGAAGTTTTGGCTCTGTGTCGGCGTGCCGAGATCAAAGTCGTGGACCTGCGGTTCATGGACTTTCCCGGCACACAAAAGCACTTCACGATCCCGGTCAAAGCCCTGACGGAAGACAGCTTCACCGAGGGCTTCACCATCGATGGCTCGTCGATTCGCGGCTGGCAGTCGATCAACGAAAGCGACATGCTGGTCATCCCCCAGCCCGAGACGGCGACGGTCGACCCGTTTCTGACTCACACGCTGGCAATGACGTGTAACATTCACGACCCAGTCACCGGAGAAAGCTACGCGAAAGACCCTCGCAATGTCGCTCTCAAAGCCGAACGGTATATGCAGTCGACCGGGATCGCCGATGTCGCGAACTTTGGACCAGCTGCAGAGTTCTTCGTCTTTGACAATGTGCGATTCGACCAGAACGAGCACGAGGGGTACTACCACCTGGACAGTGGCGAGGGCGAGTGGACGCGAGGTTTGCCTGGTGCAGGAGTGAACGCCGGTTCCAAGATTCGCCGCCGTGAAGGTTACTGCCACACTCCGCCCAGCGACACGCTTCAGGATCTCCGCACAGACATCATGCTGAAGCTGCAAGAGTGCGGCGTGGATGTCAGTAGCCAGCACCACGAGTCTGCTTCAGGTGGCCAGTGCGAAATTGGCCTGGCGTTTGGCCCGCTGCTGAAGATCGCCGATGCCCTGCTCCAATACCGGTACGTCGTCAAAAACGTCGCAGCTCGGCACGGGAAGTCGGCGACCTTTATGCCGAAGCCACTCTGGAATGATCACGGCTCGGGGCTGCATTTGCACCTGTCGCTGTGGAAGGCGGGGCAGCCGCTGTTCGCAGGGAACGGGTACGGCGGGCTCAGCGACCTGGCACTGCATGCCATCGCCGGAGTGCTGCACCATGCCAAAGCCCTCATGGCCTTCTGCTGCCCCACGACCAACAGCTACAAACGCTTGGTCCCCGGTTTCGAAGCTCCCATCAACCTGACCTATAGCTTCCGCAACCGCTCCGCAGCGATTCGCATTCCCGTTCACAGCTCCCGCCCGTCCAGCAAGCGATTCGAGTTCCGCTGCCCCGACTCAGCGGCGAATCCGTACCTGGCGATGTCGGCCACTCTGATGGCGGCGATTGATGGGATTCAGCGGAGGCTGGAACCGGGCCAGCCGCTCGACAAGGACATCTACGGTCTGTCGCCCGAGGAACTGAAGGGATACGCGAGTGTGCCGAACTCGCTGGAGGAGTCGCTGCAAGCCCTCCGCGACGATCACGAGTTCCTCTTGCGGGGTGATGTCTTTACGTCCGACGTGATCGATGCCTGGATCGCCTACAAGCAAACGCAAGAGGTCCAAGCCATCCGCGAACGCCCCCACCCCTGGGAGTTCGCGATGTACTACGACATTTGACTCGTCGCGCCCTTCCTGCTCGGCTCTCCGGCAGGCTTAAGGCGACTCCAAGTGATTGCGAGAACATGGGCGCTGCGTCCGGTCGATGCGTCCCCTAGAATGCTGAGCGTACTTATCATTCCCGCCCCAAGGCGTTTCGCATGGATTTCATTCGCTTCTGCATCGAAAACCCCGTCAAGGTGACGGTGTGCGTGCTGCTGTCGCTGCTGTTCGGCATGGTTTCGCTGATCGCGACGCCGATCCAGTTGACTCCGGATGTCTCGGAACCAGAGGTGACGGTCACGACCGTCTGGCCTGGTGCCAGTGCACAGGAAGTCGAACGCGAGATTACCGACGAGCAGGAAGAACAGCTGAAGAGCGTCGAGGGGCTGCGGGAGTTCAAGAGTGAAAGCCGCGACGGGGCATCGACGATCACGTTGCGATTCCCGGTCGGGACACCGCTGGCGGATGCTCGGGCGCGGATTAACGACAAGCTGAACTTGGTGGCCAAGTACCCTGTGGATGCCCGCGAGCCGACGATCAGCGAAGGTGCGGCCAACACTGAATTTGTGTGCTGGATCATCCTGAAGCCACTTCCGCCGACGACACAGGAATTGGCTTCGTTTGTGGAAGTCCACCCCGAGTTGAAAGAAGTCTTGGCGAAATTCCTGGATGGCAGCCGATCAGTCGATCTCGGTCGCCTGAACGGGTTGATGGCGAAGTACCCGGTCATTGAGGAGTTGTTGCGGGGGAGAGCCGACCCGACTCGCATGAAAAAATTCACTGAAGATTTCATCGAGGCCCGCTTCGAGCGTGTGCCGGGAGTGGCGGCCTCCAACGTGATCGGCGGTCAGGAGGAAGAGTTCCGCGTCGTTGTCGATCCAGCCAAGCTCGCTGCGCACCACTTGACTGTGGCCGACCTGCAACGGTCGCTGCGCGAGCAAAACACCAACGTCTCCGCCGGTGACATCTGGGAAGGCAAACAACGCAACATCGTTCGGACCCTCGGTCAGTTCGATACAGCTGAGAAGGTCGCCGAAGCGATTGTCGGCATCCGCGACAACGCCCCGGTGCGAGTCCGCGACATCGGCTCGGTCGGCATCGACTACAAAAAGCCGAGTGGTGATGTCCGGCAAAAGGGGATCAGCGGGCTGGCCATCAATTGCCAGCAAGCCCCCGGGACGAACGTCCTGGAAATCATGGGGCCGCCGCGCGAGCAACTCGACCTGGACCAGGATGGCAAGATCACCGAGTTCGAACTCTCCGAGTCACGCCGCATCCACGGAGACAACCTGCGCATCGCCATCGAGGAGCTGAACTCCGGGGTCCTCGCCCAGAAGGGACTCGTTCTGGAACAAGTCTACGACCAGACCGAGTACATCCATTCGGCGGTCGACATGGTTGAAGAGAACATCTACTCGGGCAGTATCCTCGCACTGCTCGTGTTGTGGGTCTTCTTGCGAAACGTGCGTACCGTGGCGGTCATCGGGATCTCGATTCCGATCAGCGTCATCGCCTCGTTCATCTTCATCAAGGCCCTCGGTCGCTCGATCAACGTCATTAGTCTGGCCGGGATGGCTTTCGCCGTCGGCATGGCAGTCGACAACGCCATCGTCGTGCTGGAGAACATCTTTCGTCGCTACGAAATGGGCGAGTCTCCCGAGGACGCCTCGATCAAAGGCACCGCCGAAGTCTGGGGCGCGGTGTTCGCGAATACCTGTACCACGCTCGCCGTGCTCATCCCGATCATCCTCATCGAAGGACAGGCCGGGCAGCTGTTTCGCGACATCTCCATCGCGATCACCTATGCCAACGTGCTGTCGATGGTCGTGTCGTTCACCGTCGTGCCGGTGGCCGCGTGCTATATCCTGAAGCCGCACCCCGTGCTGGCCGATGGAACCAAGGCCATCGGCTCCGCCAGCCCGTTTGGCACTGAAGAGGAGAAGCCGGGGCTGATTACCTCGCTGGTCAATGGCTTTGTCGGCTGGTTGAAGCTGATGATGACGATGCCCGGGGGGGCGCTGATTCGGTTTGGAGTCGTGGTCTTGATGGTGGCGGGGTCGTACTGGGGTTCCCTGCTCATGATGCCCCGGATGGAATACCTGCCGGAAGGGAACCGCAATCTGGTGATTGCACTCCTGCTGCCGCCGTCGGGGTACAACGTCGACCAGATGATTCGGATCGGTCGCCGCGTCGAGAATGACATGGCGAAATATTGGGAGGCCGAAGCGGGCTCTCCCGAAGAAGCAGCACTGGATGGCCCTCGCATTAAAAACTTCTTCTTCGTGTCCCGAGGTGGTTTTCTCTTCATGGGAGCCGCAGCGGAAGACCCCCTTGCGGCCGCTCAACTGGTGCCCGTGATGCAGCGTGTTGCGGGAAAGATTCCAGGAGTCATCCCGATTGTCCAACAGTCCAGTTTGTTTCAGGGGGGCTTATCAGGTGGCCGTGCAGTCGATGTCGAAATCACGGGGCCATCGATTGAAAGGCTCAATCAACTCTGCCTGACGATTTACATGCAAGCAGCCGGTATTGGGCCGTATCAAGGGAAAGGAATCTTCCCTCCAAACATCGAGCACCCGGAACTCGGGCATCAGGTCCGACCGATGACCAATCCCGAATCGACCAATCCTGAGCTTCATATTCTTCCCAACAGGGAGCTTGCCGCAGACATGGGAGTGACTACCGAAGAGCTGGGGTACGCTGTCAATGCCCTAGTTGATGGGGCTTACGCCGGAGACTACTGGCATAACGGACGGAAGATCGACTTGGTGATTTATGGAGCCGATGAGTTTGCTCGCCAGTCCCAAGACCTCGCCAACCTGCCTGTCAGCACTCGTTCTGGCCGAGTCGTGAATATCGCGAGTCTCGCCAGCGTGAAAGCCACGGGCGGCCCCGAGGTCGTCAACCATATCGAGCGGCAACGGTCAATTACGGTCCAGATCAAACCGAGTTCAATGATGGCACTGGACGAGGCGATCTCCCTGGCCGACGAAAAAATCCGCCAGCCGCTACTCGGATCTCCGCTGACCGAAGGCGGGCTCTACCAGATTCGATTTGCCGGGACTGCTGACAAATTGCAGGACACGCAGCGGGCGATGCAGGGGAGCCTGCTCATGGCGGGGCTGATTACCTACCTGCTGATGTGCGCTCTGTTCGAGTCGTACTTCTACCCGCTCATTATCATGTCCAGCGTGGCTCTGGGCATGGTGGGCGGGTTTGCCGGGCTGGCCATTCTGAACGTCTACTTCCCCCAACCGATGGATACGCTGACGATGCTGGGGTTTGTGATCCTGATCGGGGTGGTGGTCAACAACGCCATCCTGATCGTGCATCAGGCGCTCCAGAATATGAAAGGAGGAATGGATCACCAGACCGCCATCCTCGACAGCACGCGGACTCGCCTGAGACCGATCTTTATGAGTACCATCACGACCGTGCTGGGAATGTTGCCACTGGTGGTGCCGATGCCGTCGTGGGCGAGTGGCAAGATCGTGTTCATCCCCGGTGCGGGTAGCGAACTCTATCGCGGGCTGGGGAGCGTGGTCCTCGGCGGGCTGATCGTGTCGACCGTGTTCACGCTGGTGCTGATTCCACTCAGCTTTAGTCTGGCACTCGATGCCAAGGTTCTTCTCTCACGCCTGCTGGGTCGGACAACTCCTCTCCCGAAGAGTGCCACATCGCCGCTTTAGGTCAGCGTAGAAACCAAGAAGCCGTCGGATAAGACACTCGCACTCTGGGCATTGAAGGACAGTTCACATGAGCGGTGGTCAATTCAATATCCCCACGCCCACGCTTGGCGGTCGACAGTTCTGGTCTGACTGCCAGTACTTTCGCGGTTGGCGAATCCAAAAACATGTCCTCACGGGCCATTGCCGACTCTTGGACCCAACGGATGTCCGGCAGGCTTGGGGAACGCTGGAGGAGTGCCAGAAGGCTCTCGTTCACGAAAAGCAAATTCGCAAAATCCCTCCCATGACTGGGGCAGCTGTCATCGCGCTGCATGGCATTCTGCGGTCCTCTAAGAGCGTGTTTGAAAAGCCGTTGTGCGATTATCGAGGATCGATTATTCCACGGTTTGTTGGGGCTGGACTGGTGTTTCACAAGGGGCGAAGGCA
>JAYWHX010000019.1:0-20911 GCA_043777375.1 Planctomycetota bacterium
CAAAATCGGTGCCAAAAACAAACGCTTCAAAGCCGCCCTCGACCCTAACTACATCCTTGATGTCCTGAAAAGACTCCCCGTTTGATGCGTACCGCCTGCCTCAGCACCCCAGTGACTCGTTGCTGGTTTCGATCCGAATTAAAATGCTCCTGGATCACTCGGAGGTTGCCAAATCGACCGCAGATTCTCACGACCAATTTCAACGAGACCAGGCAGAGATTCGGGACAGAATGAGTCTACTGCTGAAAAGGGAACCCGATTCCCCTGAAACTTTGAAGCTGGCTTCACTTGTCTCTCAGCAGACGATGAAAGCCGCCATGACTGGTGGAGATATGACCGCTTATATCGCGGCGGCAAAAGAGCGGGTCGAGTACTCCCGGAAGTACCTGCAAGCCGAATCAAACGATTCGCTGAAGCCAGTTGCGGCAACTTGGTTAGCACATTCACAGCAAGTGCTGGCCACCGGGTTGCTCTCCACCAACGAACCGCAGGCGGCAGAAGCGGTCTTGCAGGAGGCTGTCACCCAGTTGTCTGTCTACAGCTCAAGCGAGCCAAGCCGAACATTGGTTTTCGAACTGTCGCAGGTGCATCTGACAGCGGCCAGAGTGCAAGAAGCCCTGGGGCAACCTGGCCCCGCCATCTTGCACTATGCCGAGGCACTCTCTCGACTGGTGCGATTGGTCCAGGACTATCCGGATGACGTGACCTATCGCTCCCCGATGGCCTTGGCTTTGATCCGCTCAGCGGCGCTGTCGCATGCACAAGGAAATACGAGCGTGGCTGTCGAGCAACTTTCCACAGCAGACTATCAAGTCCGGGAAATCCTGAAACTCGTCCCCGACGATGCCGAGGCCCTGGCCATGCAGCAGGCCATTCCGCGGTTTCGAACTCAGATTGAAGAGTCTGCTGCGAAACCTGAGAATGTCGAAACATCTCTTCCCATGACGCAGCCTTAGATTCCACGTCGGACACACAGCCATGGCCGAAGAGCGCATCGAAGCCATCCAGACTCGCTGGAGTCTGATCCGAAATGCTCACCTCGATGGTCAGCCGAAATCCGCAGCGGACGCGCGTCGTCTGTTGGTGATGCGATATGCTCCGGCGATCCGCCGTTATCTCGGGGGAATCGTTCGTAAAGATGAAGAAGCGGATGAGCTGTCGCAGGATGTCATGCTGCGGCTGATGCGGGGGGACTTCGCTGGGGCGGACCCGGACCGTGGACGTTTTCGCGATCTACTGAAGATGGCGATTCGCAATATGGTCAAAACCTCTTGGCAACAATCCGGCAAGCGACGAACAGTCGACACCGAATTGGATTCGCTGGGCAATTCCGAGGACGAGACGCGGGATGCGGAGTGGACTCAACTCTGGCGGAAGACAGTCTTGGATCACACTTGGAATCGTCTGTTGGCCGAGGAGGGGGGGAAGCCAGGGCCTGCTTATCAGGCCCTCAAACTGAAGACGGAATTCCCGGATGCCAGCTCAGAGGAACTTGCGGAAATGCTGAGCAGCAAGACAGGTTCTGTCGTTCGAGCTGACAATTGCCGCCAGATCCTGAAGCGAGCCAGAACCCGGTTTGCGATGCACTTACTCGATGAAGTCCGGGCCGGACTCGACTCAGAATCGGACGATCGACTGCAAGAGGAACTCGGAGCGCTGGGGCTGCTGGAGCTAGTCCGTGACTACCTACCTGGGGGCGACGACGGGGATTCGGCGTAGGCCCCAGGTCCTCAGATTCATCCCCGAGGATGCATCGATTGCCACCATCCCTGACCATTGTTCATCTCGTACTGCCCGTGTGGATCCATTCTAAAAGAGTTGCCACTGGCCTGATCATAGTACGTTTGTCCCGATGATGCCGTGTTGGGCAATTGCCACGCCGTGCCGTCTGCACTGTTCACATAGTGCGATTGTCCTGACAGGTTTTCACCACGTTGCACGGCCCATTTGTCGTGGATCGCATTGCGGTGATCAACTGTCTGTTGCTGCAGTTGGCTGGAATGCTGGTGATACGCTTGCATGTTTCTCGCGTCGTTGTTGTTGATCTGGTTTTGTGAATGTGCGAGGTTCGCATAGCCCTGGGGAGTGAAGCCGCTGGTCTGAGCGTACCGCAAGCAGAAGGTCGGAAAGTCGAGCTGACCTCCCTGCTGCCGATGGGTGTGATACATCCCCTGGATCTGCGGGTTGTTCATGTTGGAATGCATCATTTGGTTGTGGGCGGACTGCATCTGAGCATTCAATTGATTGTTGAAGCCAGCGTTCATCGCGTTGACATCCATCGAGAGAAACCCTCCCGAGTTCATGCCTGCGAAGAGCGACTCGATGGCTGAGAGTAGAGACTGGAACATGATCATTCTCCTTCGTGAAGCTGAGAGCAATTCAGACAGGTCTCGGACGGCAACCCACAGCGAAGTGCTGTGGGTTCACTGTCCGACGTTCCCCATACGGTTCATTCCAGAGGTTGTGACAGACTTTTTGAAGAAGTCATTCTCATCGCACGATTCGCGCCGAGCCGGAATGCCAAGAATCCCGGCAACCTGGGATGCCGGGATTCTTGCGGGCTGGGTGGTTCGATTCAGTTTGGACGCCGCACTTACTCCAAGTTGCGAATCGAAATCCATTGGTTGTCCTGATACATCCAGAATCGGCCATCAGTGTCGCGATAGAGGTAAGTTTCGTTGGGAATTCGATCCATCTGCTGGGGCGAGACGCTGGTCAGCCTCTTGTAGAACTGGAATTCCGAGAAGGGCAAAATACAACAGTTGTGGTCTTGATTAAAGTCCTCAAGGTACTCTTTGTAAGTTTCGATTGAGCTAACGAATCCACATGTCGCCGCATAGCGGATGCAAAACGCCCGAAATTCCATGCTGCCTCCCTGTTTCAGATAGTCCTCATACTTCCGATGGGCTCGTGGGTCTTTCATGATCAAATGGAGATCTGCCCATTTGATCTCATTATTCTTTTGGTCGTAGAGCAGATTGAAACCACCTATTTCGGCATAGCGGATGCAATAGGCTCGTAAATCAATCTGCCCTCCTGCTTGAAGATAGGCCTGATACGCCTTTTGAATCCGCGGGTCTTTCATGTTCGCGTCAATCATGCTTTGAATGGCGGCCTCCATTTGGGCATTCAAATCCGCGTTGAATTCTTCGTTCATGGCCTTCATTTGAGCATCCCCACTCGCGCTGGGTGGTGCGGTCGTGGCCGGGAAATCCTCCGAGTACGCAGCTCCACCAGTCATGATTCCCCCAAGGGTGATGACATAAGTGAGAAGTGTCTTGAACATGATGGTTTTCCTTAAAAGTCTGAGTGTGGATCACTGCGAAGGGTTGTGTGCTCGCTGGCTGACATCACCCATACAGCGGGCTCAGCTGCGTTGTGACAAACTCGATGAGAGTTTTCTCGATTTCGTCGTATAGATTCTGCTGGGCTTATGGCATGATTTGGCGATGCTCAGTTTGGACTGGCGGGGTATTTGGCAGGTGCGCCGCCAGCCAACGCTGGTATTCAGGCTGCCCAAGGCTGTCCACTGCCATTCGGCGGAGTTGTTCCGGCACGCCCGGGTCGTCTCGTCAAGCCTCGTAGAGGCCATGCATTTCGATTGGCCAAAGATTGCAGATCGAATGTCGTGCGGCCTCTTGCACATCTATGACGGGGTCGTCACAGGCCAGTTCCGACAGCTTTCGCAAGAGCAGAGGACACCAAGTGACAAGCTCGCGGCGACCGCAATCCACTGCGGCTGCTCTGACTCGCGGATCGCGGTCGTTCATGAGTCCCTGCAGGGCTTCGTCGCGTCGACTGAAGTCGCTTTCCCAAACTAACTTGGCAGCTGCGATGCGGATCTCGACTTCAGCGGTCGCGAACGCAGCCAGCAGGGAAGGCAAGTCCTCGTCTTCGGTACATTGCAACTCGATGATTGCATCCGCGTGATCACCAATTGCCAGGGCGTCCATCACGCATTGAGTTTGTTCAGTCACGGCGGTGTTCCTCTCATTCTTTGCGGAGACAGGCGACGCGGTCATTGTTCCTGATCAAGCCTTGGGAAAAGCTAAGCCCAGAGAACTATTTTCGAGCTGGGTCGGTTCGCTGAGTCGCTCTGCAAAGTACTCCAGAATTTGATGCTGGCTTTTCTTGGGATACATCCCCAGTGCGATCCGCTGAACGGACATGCAGCCGTGCTGCGTGGCGTGGGGCGTCTCAAGCATCAACACTGAAACATGACCCCCTTTCGCGCGTTGCAGGCCGACGCCCCAGCGTATGACCTGACTCAACGGAATCTCATGGAGCGGCAGAAAGCTCCAGGGTGCAAAGCCGAACCGAGGCAGGCTGGCCCGATCCTCTCGCAGTTCCAATCGTCCCAGCCACCAAGCAGAAACGCACGAACCTAGCCAGAAGGCCGTCCATAAGACGTACAGCCCTAATCTCACGAAAGATACATCGAATTCCTCCGGCTTGGAGATCGCGCTGACCGTGAAGGCGACAAGCATCAACAGACCTAACCCGCCCAGCAGTAGGCTGCATACCATCATCACGAGGCGGTTAGAAAGCTTGTATCGGTGTTCCTGGAGCTGAGGATTCGCCGAATCATCCCGGGCCGTCGTGTTCTCGGAATGCTCGAAATCAGTGGCCGATGAGAAAGTGTTCATGGAGTGCATTTGAGATTGGGACATGGTTTTCCTGCTCCTGTTGGATGGTTTCACGAGGGCAAGTCGGCCAGCGATTCGCGGCCATCTTTCCTTCAACACCCATACAGGCGACTTCAACAGCTGTGACAGACTTTGTGCAGAATTCTTGACCATGGGTGAAAACCCAGCTGCGTTCGTCACCACACGTTGGCGGGGTGAACCAGACGCGGCGCTGAGCGTTTGGATCGCGAAGTGGTAAGAAGACTGGCCAAGGAACGTTGGCATTGAGAATCAGACCTCTTCAGTGCCTGAGTCATCCAGACATCCAGACCTTGTGTAAACCACCCCGTGAGAATGCCCAACAGCCCGGCATCCTGCCGATGCCGGGCTGTGGGTCTGATTCGGTGATCCCCAGCGTTCTCTGGCCCGAGTTAGTTCTGGTAGTTCATGGCCTGCCAGCCATTCCCATTGTTCATGTGGTACCGACCATGAATGTCCAGGTAAAACACAGTGCCATTGTGGTCGCGGAAGGAGTGGTCACGCTGGAGATTCATCGGCAACTGGTAGGACGAGCCATCCACCGTGTTCACGAATTGGGCTTGGGCCGAGAGTCCCTCCCCACGCTGACGGGCCTGTCTTTGCTGGACAGCATCGCGGTGGGCGTAGGTCTCGTTCTTCAGCCGGCGAGATTCCGTGGTGTAATCCACGTAGTTCGCTTGGTCCTGGCGGTGACTCGCCCAAGACTGGTTGATGAAGTTGTCTGTCGCTCGTTGATTGAATCCACCGGTCTGTGCGTAGCGAACACAGTAGTTGGGAAAGTCGAGCTGCCCCCCCTCGCTCTGGTAGATTTGGTACATTCGCTGCACCTCGGGGTTGTTCATGTTGCTGTGAATCATGTTGTTCTGAGCGGCCTGCATCTGGGTGTTCAAGTCGGCATTGAACTGGTCGTTCGAGGGGTAGTACTGAGCGAATGCACTCCCAGAAATCAGAACACCGCAGACGGTCACAAGCGTGGAGAGAAGAGTCTTGAACATGGTTGTTTTCCTTCCAGAAAACGGGGTTTGGTGAGTGGCGTCTGAGACGTTAGTGGTTCTGTCTCATCCGTCCGATGCACCCCATACAGCCTGCTGCCTGGCTTGTGACAACATTTTTGAGATTTTCCAAAAAGCGATTTGGAAAAGAATTGCACATCGAGTCCTGGACCCTCATCAATCCGGCGCAGTCAATGAGGGAGTGGACTTCCCCACGATTCGTGGGGAAGTCCGAACCAGTGATCACCCAATCGAGGAAAGGCAGTGTTGGAAATTGAGTTAAAGGTTCATATCGTTATCATCAGCCGTTTCATTCAGCCGCGTGAGAACTCCTATGCCACTTTTTCGTCATGGCGATTTACTGGTCCAGTCTGCGGATGAGATTCCGAAGAATGCTCGTCTGCTGGTTCATCTGGTCCTCGCCGAAGGAGAGCTAACGGGGCATTCGCACCGCATCGCGGAGAGAGATGCGGCGCAGCTGTATCAGGCGGATTGGGGGCTGTTTCTCTCAGTGACCGGGGAATCGGCCACGCTCGTGCATCAAGAGCACGGTCCAATCTCGCTGAATCGAGGAGTTTATCGGGTCTGGCGGCAGCGTGAATATTCACCGCGTGAGATTCGCACGGTTCGAGATTAACCTAGGATACGACCATGAGCATCACTGTATTCAAGCCAGATGAGGCATATCCTCTGATCGCTGCGGGCCGGGCTCCTGAGGGAATGCGAGTGAGCGGGGTACTTGACTACTCCATAAAAACCACCCCCTTGCGTACGATCCCGATCCGGTTCCCAGATCGAATGCATGTGGATGTTCTCGATCTCAATGGCAGAGAAGAGGTCAATCTCCCGGATGGACTGGAGTGCTATGAACTCAATCTGTCACGGACGCAAATCCGAAGACTGCCCACCAATATGAAGGTGGCGACGCGGATCGATTTGAGTGGCTGTGACCGGTTGGAAGAGTTGCCCGCAGGATTGACGACCGGGACACTTGTCCTGCGTGGATGTACGGGGCTTCGGTCACTTCCAGAGGGGCTGGATGTCTGGTTTCTGGACCTGACAGCCTGCTGGGCGTTCGAGTCCTGGCCGAAACAGATCCAGATTCGTGGAGGTCGACTCCAACTGCGCGGATGCACCGCGCTGCGTGCGTTGCCACCGGATCTGGCGAAGTTGGCAGCGCTCAATGTCCGCGAATGTCCGAATCTGACATCGCTGCCACCCCACTTGGTCGTCACGGGTTGGCTCGACTTGGGGCATAGCGGTCTGTCTCAAGAATCAGTTTTACCTGCCGGAGTCCAACAGACTCAGCTGCGCTGGGCTGGAGTCAATGTCGATCGCCGCATCGCCTTTCACCCTGAGACGATGCATGTCGATGAAGTGTTATTGGAGCGCAACGCTGAACGCCGCCGAGTTCTGCTCGATCGATACGGGTACAGTCGATTCATGCAGGATGCAAAGGCAGCTATTCTCGATCGGGACACGGAACCTGGCGGACCTCGACAGCTCCTCAAGGTCGTGATGCAGGATGACGAAGATCTCGTCGCGCTGTCGTGCTTCTGCCCATCGACAGGCCGGCAATACATGATCCGCGTTCCGCCACAGACGCGAACTTGTCACCAGGCAGCTGCCTGGATTGCGGGATTCGACAATCCCGACGATTATCACCCCGTCTTGGAAACCTGACCTCACTCGGGGCATATGCCTCGGCCTTCCTCTGGAACCATAAGGACCTCGCATGTACGGCGATTTACTGGATTCGTTTCATGGCCTGAAAGTCATCGAATTCAATGCGGCGGATGATTGGAAAGGGCCGAAGTACGCCTATCGTCTGCGAGAGGAATACGACGACGAACTGAAGATCACCGACCGGCTCGATGACTTACTGAAGCAACCTGGCGCTACTCAGTTGACCGCACTCATCATCGGAGCCTGGACCGAAGCCTCCGGCGGGGACGACAGTGCTCCACTCGTCAAGAAGTTGTCTGAAGTGGCGAGCCAACTGCCGGGATTACGAGCACTGTTCATGGGGGAGATGACCTACGAAGAATCAGAGGTCTCGTGGATCAATCAATCCGACCTGTCGCCGCTGCTGATGGCTTTTCCCCGATTGGAAACGCTTCGTATACGGGGTGGCAACGGCCTCTCATTCTCTCCGGTCGAGCAATCATCACTCAAGGAGATCGCCATCGAAACAGGCGGATTGCCACGGTCGGCGATTCGCGAACTGTTCCTGTGCCAGTTCCCCGGTCTGGAGCATGTGGAATTGCTTCTCGGAGAAGAGCAATATGGATTTGACGGCAGCGTGGAAGATCTCCAACCGATTCTGTCTGGCAAGCTCTACCCGAACCTGAAGTATCTGGGGTTGATGAATAGTGCGATCGCCAACGATATCGCTGCCGTTGTCGTCAACTCGCCAATCGTCAGTCGGATCGAGACGCTGGATCTCTCAATGGGGAACCTCGACAGCGAAGGAGCCCAGTCGTTGCTGGGGCTGGCTGCTTATCCCCAACTGAAACGACTCGATATCTCACATCACTATGCCTCTGAAGAATCGGTGGCGGAATTGACGACGGCTCTGAAGTGCGAGGTGATCGCCGCCGATCGCCAGGAGCCTGAAGACGAGTGGAGGCCGATCGTCCATGCCGAATGACAGGGCGACGGTCCCCCGACAGCTGGTCGTGGTCGGAGTTCCGGAGTCCAAGCGGGTTCGCCAACTCATGGACGCGACGAAGCCGTGGGGCCATCCCCCGGTCATGGTGTACACCTATCGCGAAGCCATGGAGGGGAGCCGCGTTCCGCCAGAGCATTCGCTCGTTCGATTCGAGTCTCCCAGCGATTGCCCGGAGACGCTGAAAGTGATCCTCACGGCGGGCATCGAACCGATGGTGGTCGATCGGTTGGTTCCGCTCGCCAAAGGAGATGTGGGCCAGCTCGAACCGGGACGCGGAGAGATCCTGCACCCTCGGCAATGGTTTCTTGGCTTCCGAGGGGTCTTGCGAAGTATCGAGACTCGGTGGAGAGACTTGTCACTGCAATGGATGTCGAACCCGGAATCGATCATCACATCGTTCGACAAGATTGCCTGCCTGGAGCGCTGGGAGCGTGTCGGACTTCCAGTCCCCCCTCGGATCGCGGGGGTCTCGACGTACTCAGCGATTCGCCAGCATGTCTCCGAGCACCACGCCAGGTTGTTTATCAAGCTGCGGTATGGGTACTCGGCGATGGGAGCCGTGGCTCTGGAGTGGCGGGGAGGTCTGGTGCGGGCCATTACGACCGTGGAGGTTGTCTGGTCGGAGGGGCGACCTCGGTTATATGTGACCAAGCGGCCTCGCGTACTGACCCGGGAGTTCGAGATCGCCTGGCTAATTGATACGCTGGCGATGGAAGAGGTCATCGTGGAGCGCTGGTTGCCGAAGGCTCGTTGGGACGGGAGGCCGTATGACCTGCGGATCGTCATGATCGGCGGGCGAGTGCGACATGTGGTGGGGCGGTCGAGTTCCTCCCCGTTCACGAATCTCAACTTGGACGCTCGGCGAATTGCACGAGAGGAGATCGTGTCGAATCTGGGAACGGTCTGGCCCGAGTTGCAGTCACTGGCTGAGCGCGCTGCTGAGCAGATTCCTGGAGCCGGGATGCTGGGGCTGGATGCCCTGGTTCGCCCAAGGAATCAGGGGTTTGTGCTGCTGGAGGCCAACGCATTCGGAGACTATCTGCCAGGTCTCCTTCATGAAGGCGACACAACGTACGCTGCTCAGTTCCGAGAAGTGTATGGCCGACCAACGGAGGTCTGCTCATGAATCCTCTGCCGACGCCAAAGCTGTCGCGTGACATCGTGATGATCACGTTCGATGCTCTGCGGTGGGATGTGGCCGAGATGGTCTTTCGCGAGAAACGAACCCCGAACTTGCAACACGTGATCCCGCAGGGGTGGGAGGCTCGCCACACTCCGGGCAGCTTCACCTATGCGGCTCACGCGGCATTCTTCGCAGGGTTCTGGCCAACTCAAGTCTTACCCGGACGACAGACGCGCCCCTTCGCTCTGCGGTTTCCAGGCAGCCGCACGATCGGCCCCGAGACGATCACCCTCGAAGGAGGCAACATCGTGACCGGCCTGCGACGACTGGGGTATCAGACGATTTGCATCGGCGGCGTCGGTTTCTTCAATCCGGCGCATCCACTGGGGGCCGTCTTCCCCAGCTACTTCGAACAGAGTCATTGGCGCCCCGAGTTCAGCGTGACTGAACTGCACTCGACTCGAGCACAGGTCCAGCAAGCGTGTGAATCGTTGGCCGCATGTGACACTGATCGTCCAGTGTTCCTGTTTATCAATATCTCTGCGACGCATTCTCCGACTCGCAGTTACCTGCGCGGGGCGAAAGCGGAGTCAGTCGACACGCAGGCCGCTGCGCTGGAGTATGTCGATCGCCAGTTGCCGCCACTCTGGGAATCGATTCGCGGAAGAGGACGCGAGGGGATCGCGTATCTCATGTCGGACCATGGGACTCTGTTTGGCGAAGAGGGATGGACCGGCCATCGGGTCGGCCATCCCGATGTGTGGACCGTGCCGTACGCCGAATTCACCTGGGAGGCACAGCGATGACCACAGCTTCGCTCCTCGCGAGTACAGACACCGAGCTGTCGAGTTACGCCTACTCGTATCCGCACAAGTCGTCTTATCGGGCGTTGTCTCCACCGGTTCGTATCGCTGCTGTCTGGCGTGACGAAGATGCGAGCCTGCTTTCGCTCTACGTGCATCTCCCGTTTTGTGAGATGCGGTGTGGCTTCTGCAATCTGTTCACGCAGTCGCAACCGACCGGAGGCACAGTCGATGACTATCTGGCGACGCTGCACCGTCAGATGAATGTCATTCGCCGTGAGATTCCCCAGGCTCGCTTCCAGCAATTCGCCATCGGAGGTGGGACACCGACTCTGTTGTCTGTGCATCAGTTGTCGGCGCTCCTGCGGGGAATTGAAGAGTCATTCGACGTTCCGATCTCACAACTCCCCACATCCATCGAGACTTCTCCGACCACGGCGACTTCAGATCGCTTGCAAGTGCTACACGACTTTGGCGTCCAACGCATCAGCCTGGGAGTCCAGTCGTTTCTCACTACGGATTCGCAGCTATTTGGGCGCCCGCAGAAAGCTGCTGAGGTATTCGCGGCATTGGACCGAATCCGCGATGCGTCGCTACCAATACTCAATATCGATTTGATCTACGGCGATCCACAGCAGTCGCTCGACTCGTGGCTCGCCTCGGTACGAGAGGCATTGCGCTACCGACCGGAAGAACTCTATCTCTATCCGCTCTATGTTCGGCCTGATACAGGCCTGGCCAAAGTGGGTCGATCGGCTACCACGCACCGCAGCGACCTCTACCGGGCGGCTCGTGATCTCTTGCGAGAGACCGGGTATCAGCAGACATCACTTCGTGGGTTTCGCTGGCCTGGCGTCGTCACTCCCTCAACATATACGTGCCAACGGGACGGCATGATCGGAATGGGATGCGGAGCCCGGTCGTATACCCAGAGCCTGCACTACGGAACACGCTTCGCCACCACGCAGACGGGGATCAAAGCCATCCTGGGCGAATGGGTGAGTCAGACCGATGAGGAGCTGGCGTTGGCCACTCACGGATTTCCACTCGATGCCGACGAACAGCTTCGCCGGTACGTGATCATGAGCCTGCTTCAAGTGGAGGGCCTGTCGATCACGGAGGTCCGACAGAGATTTCCAGACGCATCAATCGAGTTGCTCCCCGAGTGGTCTCTCCTGGAGGAGCGTGGCTGGCTGCAGCGCAAGGCTGAACGTTATGTGCTGACTGAATCGGGCATTGAGAACTCGGATCGAGTTGGACCGATACTCTATTCCCCGCATGTCCGAGAACAGCTACGTCTGTTCGTCGAACGCACCGCCTCTTTCGAGGGCGGTTGATCCATGAAACTCTCCGTGATGTATCGCGGCCCGCTAACCAGCTGCAACTACAGCTGTGGCTATTGCCCGTTCGCGAAGCGACAAGAGTCCGAAGCTCGGCTGTTGAAAGATCAGCAGTCGCTGACCCGCTTCAAGGAATGGATTCAGACCCAGTCGACCCATCAGTGGAAGATTCTGTTCACTCCTTGGGGCGAGGCGCTCGTTCGCGCGTGGTATCGCGAGGCGATCGTCCAACTGAGTCACTGCCCACAGGTCGAATCGGTCGCCGTTCAAACGAACCTCTCCGGCGGGTTGGATTGGGTCGAGCGCTGCGACCCCCAACGTGTGTCGTTCTGGGCCACGTACCATCCCTCGGAGACGACACGAGAAGCGTTCGTCGCCCGGGTGCTGCGGTTGCATGGTCTGGGTGTCACACTCTCTGTGGGAGTCGTCGGAGTCGCGGGGGCACTGGATGAAATCCACCAACTGCGGCAGGCACTCCCCGCCGCGATCTATCTCTGGGTCAACGCCCAGCAGCCCCGTCCCCGTCCCTATACGACCAAGGAACTGGAGCAATTCACCGCCATCGACCCGCACTTCCCTCTCACTGTCCGTCGTACCGCATCACGCGATCGATACTGCCCGACTGGTGAGACATCATTCACCGTCGATGGCGACGGGGCCATGCGCCGCTGCCATTTTGTCGACGAAGTCATTGGCCACATTCACGACTCGGACTGGGAGGCGGCACTGCGTCCCAGGCACTGCCCGAATCAGTTCTGCCACTGCTTTCTCGGCAAAGCTCAACTGGAATCGGAAACCCTCGGGCCACTCTTCGGCGAGTCGCTACTGACACGTAACATGCCAGCCAACATCCGCAAGTGAACATCAACCTCCCGGAAAACTCCACAATTCCATCGCAGCACCGGGGCCAGTGGGGACGAGAGCGACCTGGTTACGAGTCTTCGTGGGGAGCAGCATCCGGATGTCACCCAGGGGAGACTCTGGGGGACTTGAATGAGAATATTTACGTGGAGTGGCCCCTTGATAGACCACTTGCGACTGGCTGACGGAGTAGAGCAGTAGGTCGCCGGACCAGTCATCCCGGGGTCGCCACAAGATCGCTCTTCCGTCATCCAGAATACAGCCGAGCAAATCAGTGGTCTGCTCCTCGATCATCGTCTCGCCGAAGCTGTGGACGGTCGGGGAGAGGAGGTAGGCCCCAGTCTCGTGCGTAACCAGAATCCGCTCGCGGGTATGCGGACGTGAGCCGCTGATGCCGGTGATGCGGCTGGGGAACTGAAGCGTTTGTTTCTGGCCGGATTCACTGATGCGATGCAGGGTCGTTCCGTAGCCGACGTAGACCTCGCGGGGGCGGGCATGGATGACTGGCTGAGAATCGGCAACAGAGGTATCGCGTCCAGGATCATCCAACTTGAGCGTACCATCTTCGAGGCCGCTCCGGTCATATTCCGTAAGTCCACCCATGACGTTGCAGACATAACTGTTCGTCTGATCGCAGCCGAAAGCCAACGCATCAATTGGCAACCAACCAGGCGTCTCTGCCATGATCGGGCGTGGGAAGTCATCCGTTGCTGGTAGAAGTCGGGGAGGAAATGGTGGACTCCCTGCCTGAGCGATCAGGACCGTCGTCTTGTCTTGTGCATCGCAGGACAGTAGAACTGGCTGACCGCCATTCGCGGCCCCCCGTCCATTCCAGGTGGCCGATACATGGGATCGCTCATTTCCCTCCCAAGAGCCTCGCATGAGCAGCATCGTCCGATGGTCATCGTGACCAACCAAATAGTAGTGCGTTCCGACGGATTGCCCCTGGAGCCAGTGATAGTTGAATGGCAATAAAAATGACTGCTCCAATCGACCAGTGATCCGTTGCATTGACTCCCGGTGGCGTTGAGTGGCCACCACCGGCGGCGGGTTCAGTCCCTGGAACCGGCGGCAGTCTCGACCCAGCAATAGGTCGTCCTTGGCCAAATCTGAAACAGCTCGCAGCACGCTGGGCGAGTCCGGAGATCGCGAGAGAACCTGGGAGGCTAATACCCGCGTTGCATCGGCGGCCTGATCCGCAGCTTCCCCGTCCGAGTGAGTGACAGCCACGCGCGCGAGAGAGCCCACTAGGTCGACTTGCTGTCGCTGTGAGATCTTCTGTTGTGAGACCTGTTCGATCTTCGCAAGCGCCCGAGGTGACTGCCCGAGCGCACTCGTCATGGCAAAGAACCGTTCCAGGCACTGGCTGGCCTGAGCACTCGTGGGCCAACCATCCTCCAGCACCTTCATCGCAGCTTCTTGATCACGGAGTCGCTGTTCTATCAAGGTCGCTGCTCCGAGGCGATCGTTCTGGCCCAGCCGTTCATCGGCCGCCAACTGAAACGCTGCACGTGCCTTGTCCGGGCATTCGAGACGCTCATACAACTCGCCGACCTTGATGTGCTGTTTCAGGTCTTGATAGATCTCGATCGCCTCCTGCAAGAGCCCGCCGTTCTCGAAGCAGCGGGCCGCATCGGCAGGACGCTTCAGCTTCTCGCGATAGACAGCTGCGGCCTCGTGGTAGAAGCGGCCTTGCTCCAGCACATTGGCAGCCGCTTGATGATTGCCCAGCAGCGAGGCATAGATATATGCGGCCCGGCGAAAACGTCCGAGCCGGACCTCGCGCAGGGCGGCGTCCTGGTAGCTCTGCATCAACTTGGCTTGCAGTGTCGCTTCGATCGCCCAACTGTCGACGGGGCCACCGCCCGAAGAACGCAGGCTGAAGTCGACGTTGCGCTGCGTGAGTCGACTGCCGGGATCGGCCACTCCCCGCCCCTGCACATCCGACATCGGCAGGGCGTACTTCAGCCCCTCGTCCGGGTCGTTCTTCAGTTGGTCGAGCAGTCGCTGAATCTCGCGTTCTCGCTCCTGCCAGATGTTCGGCATCTTCGAGGCGATCCGATCGAGCCACGAGACGACCTTGGCCATGAACTGCGACCCCGATTCACTCTTCGGGATGAGGTTCGACAGCCAACCGGCCACGATCGCAATCGGCAGCAAGGGGGCGACCGCGATCAACTTCCAATTGATTCGCGAGGGTTCGTTCGGACTATGGGGGAGTTCGCTGAGCTGGCTCGATTGCGTGCCGATGTCTTCCTGCCCGCTCCGGATGATCTCCTCGACGCTCTGCGATGGTGCCACTGCTTGCAGGGAATAGAGCCGCCGGTTCAGAGCGTCTCCCGGCTGAGCATGGCCCCAGTCGACTTCGCGGCGCTCGGGTGGGCGGCACAGGTCGGCCAGACTCAATTGCTGCGGTGTTTCGAATCGCACGAGTCCCAGATGCGGATGCCAGACCAGGAGCGAGTCATCCGGCGGGAGTAGCTCACGCCAGTCGGCCTCCGTCAGTGGGGGATCGAAGGCTGCTTCAATCGGCACGAAGACCCGACCTGCGATGCAGCCATAGCGGGGGTGACGCCGATCGACACGGGCGGCGATCTCTTCCGGCAGCGGGCAGAGGACGCAACTGACGCGAGGTTCGCGGGTCGCGTCCCCCAGCGGGAGCAGCCGGATCGCATCCAGTGCCGGACCTTCCATACCGAGCCACCGCAGCCAAGCCACCGGATCATCACCCGGCAACAACACCGCTGCCACGGGGAGCTGGGCGTGCGAGGTCTGTCGAAGCTGAACATCGAGTTCAATCATGGAAGCCTCGCCAGAAACTGCCGGAGGATGGGCATAATCTGATCCGGGGAGGTCTTGCGAACCCCGGGCACAGTCTCGTCAATAAAGTAGTCGCGGCCCCAGACCTCGCCCGTGGAACACCACCCGGAGACATGTTTCTCGCACAAGACGAGCGTCAACTCCGGGATGGCTTGATCGCTGCTTTGCAGGTGCAGCATCCCGCGCGAATCGAGAACGGCCCGGCTGCCATCGGTCCAGGTGACCTGTTTGAGGGTGTAACCGACACCGGGTGGAGAGGGGATTTCGACGAATGGGGACGTGTGGCGATAGTGCGCATGGCCATCCGTTTTGAAATCGCAAAGGTGCATGACGCCATTCTTCTCTGGACGCACATCAAGGAGTAAACGGCGACCCTTATTGGAGACAAGCATCAGATGCTGATCACTGGCCAGGTATGACAGTTTTCTGAGGAGAGCCTCGTCAGTCGGTCTCAGGTTTCGGTCATCGTGAAACGGCAAACTATAGGGATAACTCAATTGGGTCATGATGACGGGGGGGCCGAGTGTCACTCGAATGTGTTGAATCACTTTGCCGTTCCCGCGAGGCGTCGAAATCACAAACTGGTTTCCATCTGATGACACTGAAGTGATGAAACCGTCATTCCACCCGGCTGGGTCGACACTTCTCCGCGACTTCGTCATCCAGTTCAATAATTCCCCGCTCGACAGAACGGCAACTTGATTGTCGGGTGGTCCCACGATCCCCAGTACCTTTGCCCCTTTCATGTAGAAGGGCTTCGCATCTAAAAGAGTGTCGAACTGAATCTGACCATTGGCATAACTCGCAGCCAACCAGACGTGATACTTTGTGAAGTAACGGCCACCTGCCCGGTGCAGACCGCTAGGGATCTCGACTGATGCAACTCGTTCACCCGTCACCGTGTAAACGGCAACAATCGAAGTCCGCAGTACGAAGAGCAACGTAGATTGTTGTGCAATAATTCCGAGAATCGGCCAATTTTCGTCCTGCTCACTCCAAATGTTCAATTCGACCTTTTGAAAGGCAGTGCTCCCGTCAGAATTCGAACGGAGTTGCACGAGATGAATCTGCCCCTCTTGTTGAACCATGACCATCGCGAAAGATCGAACGAATGTCATGTTATTCGTCAATTCACCAGACCACCGAAAGAGGCCAGGTGGAAACTGATCAGTAACTTGTCGACCACCACGATACGTCTGATCCCACAACAGCAGCCGACGGTCTCGCGTGATTTGCAGCACATCGACCCGATCCGTGCCCGGTCTCGGGTAGGGTACGATCAGTTCCGGCTTGGTCATCGGATACGGCATCCGCAGCGGCAGTTGCCTCAGCCGCAAGATCGCGGGCAGGCGATTCTCGGCGGTCGGATCGACCAGCGACTTCTCCGGTTGTTTCTCAGCCCCAGACAACGCCTCGATGTCAACCCACAGCTCTCGCAGCACCTTCTCCCCGACCGGCTTCAGGCGAATCAGCCGCACGCGTCCCGCACGGTTGACCGTGACGACAAAGGCGGGGATGACTTCGCTGGCGCGGAGTTGCTGCCGAAACTCCGGGTCGGCGAGGACATCTTCGCCGGTGATGAGGATGCGATCGGTGGTGGTGGGGAGTGTCGCCTTTCGTGCCGCAACAGGATGTCTCGTGTCCGGGAGGGCGAGGCTCCCGCCGAGCCGCGAGTGGGGGTGGACGTTGTGCGTGGATCGCGGCTCAGCAGGAGCTTTGCCCTCCCGAGGAGAGCGTCCTTTTTCGGAGAAAAAGGCGACAGTCTCGTCGAGCCATTCTTCCAGCAGTTCACCGGGATGAGCCGAGCAATCCAAGGCCGCCAGATGCTCGGTCAGCCCCTCACGGGTGGTGAAGTCCACGGGGTGCACGCCATCGATGCTGGACCGAAAGACGCGGACGGCTCCGCCGGACAGCTCCTGCGATGCCAGACACAGACCGACAGCTGCGGCGCACAGGCGCGGCAAGCCCCACATCCGGATTCCCGCATCGATCAGTAGTACGCGCTCGCGGACCGGATGAGCCGGAGGCGTTTCGCGGCGGTAGTAGAGCGCCTCGTTGAGGGCCACGCGGGTCATCAGCGTGTCGTCATCGTTCGCCAGTTCACTGAGCAGTAACCGATCAAGCGGCCCGCGATTCGTGATGTCCGACACGCCGCCTTGCGGCAACTCCTCCGGCGTCGACAGATCGCGCGGCAGTGTTAGTACCGCCGAGAGCATTCGTACGACGCGGATCAGCCCGCGAAACTCCTCGTCATCCCGCAGCTCGTCGAGGAGTTGTCGAACGGTACGAACCTCATGAGCCTCCTTCATGAGGATCAGCTGCTGTAACTGCCCCATGAGGCGATCGATTACGGGCAGTTGATTCAGCCCCGTTTTCGTCCGTGTCAGAACCTCATCCACGGTCAGCTTCAACAGATCTTGAGACAAGCTAGAATAGCCAGCTGTACGAACTCCAAATGGAGTAATCACAGCATCGGAAATATCCCATGTGCGGAGCCAGTGCGGCTGCAAGAGAATCTGGAAGACGGCTTCGCTGGGGATCGCGGGAAAACGGTAGCGCTCGAATGCGATCTCGACGATGGTCGCGACCGCGTCGGGGTTCGACCGCATCTGCTGGGGCAGTCCCTGCACACGTTCCAGCGATTGAAAGACCGTATTCCACCATTGCTTCAAGATCGGGCGGGCGGATTTGGTCAGCGGGGAGTGTTGGCTTTCGAGCGTCTTCCGCTCCTCCGGCCACGAGTCACGACACGCCGCCATTACGAGCAGGACCAGTTCCAGTGGTGGCAGCGGCCGGTCCGCGAACGGCTTCAGCACGGCCAAGAGCTGCTCGCGAAAGGCCAGCGTCCCACCCCCACGAAACGAGACAACGTCTCCCTCGTCCTTCCATTCCCAGAAAGACTCAAGTTCGGGCGTCAGATACCGAAGGGCATGGAGTTCACTGCTCATGATCGGCAGCGTCCCTCGCTGTGGCTCGAATGGCGGAACGACTGGCCCGGACGAATGAGTCAGCGGGGATCATCTCCATCGAACCCTGCTCATCGAGCAGGACGACCTCTCCCGCAGCCCGCCCCACGAGCTTCGAAAGAGCAATCCCGGTGATGGTCGGTGAGCAGGTCCAGCCGATGGGGATCGCCACGCCGTCCGACTCCCAGTATTGCCGACCCGCGAGCGAGGGCAGCGGTTGCCCACGCACCAACACTCGCCCCTCCGCCGAGACCGCGAAGGCCCAGCGATCGAGTCGCACTTTCGGAGCCGATGCGGCGTACTCGGCCCACTGGTTCAGCGTTGTCTCCAGAAACACCGACTGTTGCTCCTCGGCACTGCGCACTAGAGTAAGCGGGACACGCGGCACGGGTGCCGAAGGATAACTGGCAATCGGCAAGGATGGGCGTATGGCCTTGGCCAGCGGAGAAAACGTCATCACTGGCAGCGGCTTCGCCACCAGTCGATGCCCCCACGGTCGTAGCCCGGCCCGGTCGATGTGATACAGCTGCACATGGGGGATCGTCAGGAGAACACGCTGCGCCTCCTCAATCGCGGAGGTTCCCCGCACCCAATAACTGGTCTCCGTCTCGCCCAGTTCCACACCGGGGAGTAAGCGGAGCCGCCCCAGTTCGCGGGCGTGCTCTCGAGCGATCTCGGCAGCCCAGACTCCGGCCATCAGTCGCTCCCTAGTTGAGACCACAACTCATCGGTCAGCTTCTTCAACTCGGCCCGCTGCGTCGCGTCGGCCACCCACTCGGATCGCCCCGACAGCAGGCTCAGGCGGTCTCGCAGATAACGCCTGTCGGCATCGCTGATCGCGGATTCACCGGCCAGTCGCTCTGCGATGCGTGCCAGGTCGCGGGCCAGTGATTCGGCATCGGGCTTGTTCTCGCCCTGGGATTGCGGATGCTTCGGACCCGGTTCGTGCGTCCCGGCTTTGTCGATCACCTGTTGCACGAGCGTGCGGATGATTTCTTCCTGCTCCTCGGAGTCCCAGGTGTGCCGCAGCACCCACAGGTCGGACGACTCAGCCTGCATCCGCCCGCACAGGATCGCACTGGCTGCGATCAGTCGTTGAAACTTCACTGCTCGCCGGTCGGAGATCTCGATCCCCGCATGCCGCAGGCGGTGGATCAGCTCGATATAAATCGGCTGGACCTGTTCGACATTCACTGCTCGAACCAGTTGTTGCAACGAACGAATTTCTTCGACGGACATCCCGTCCTCTGATTCGCGGCTGCGGCCTTCCAGTCGCCAGCCGGCATGCAGGACCGATGAGAGTTGCTCCTCGGCCACATTGTCGCACCGGACACGGACCAGGAACCTGTCGAACAATGCCCGCAACGCATCGTCCTCGGGCAAGTGATTGCTCGCTCCCAAAGCCATTAGCAGCGGGAGTGGACGTGTCTCTCGCCCCCGCCGGAAGACCCGCTCATTCAGGGTCATCAGCAAGCTGTTGAGGATCGCACTGTTGGCGTTCAGTAACTCATCGAGAAAGACCAGCGACGCCTCGGGGAGCATCCCCTCGGTGTTCGTGACGAGTTCGCCTTCTCGCAGCTTGCGAATATCAAACGGCCCGAACAGCTCATTCGGCTCGGTGAACCGCGTGAGCAGATAGTCGAAGACCTTGCCGTCGATTCTTCGCCCGAGTTCGTTAACGAGTGCACTCTTAGCGGTTCCCGGAGGACCAAACAAAAACAGATGCTCGCCCCCCACCAGGCAAACCCCAATCAAGTCCACGATGTTGTCTTTGCCCACGAAGCTGGCTTTGATCGGAGCGAGTACTCGCTCGACCAGTCGACATGAGAGTTCGGTACACAGGGCGAGTGGCTCTTCAGTCATGCGAGGTTGGCTCAATGATGGCTTCATATGCGGTGGTCAGAAAACGATACAGTTTCGGACTCAACTCCGGATAGGCTCCGATCACTCCGCGAACGAGTTCCTGAAGTTGTGGATGGTTCAACCGATCGACCGCCTCGGCCTCGATGATCCGATCGACGTACATCATCGACAGACACCGGTTCGCGAGAATCGGTTCAATGTCCGAAATCGACAGCCCCGGAATCCCCACCGATGAAAGCGGCCAGCGCTCGCCCGATATTCGCAGTGTGGCCAAAAGCGGGTCGTCTGGGTTCATCCCCTTCACAATCCGCACCAGATCCGGCAGGAATCGAAACACAAGGTCGACTGAATAGATCGCTGCCGCCGCATCATCCTCCGCAACGAAGTCATGCCCCAGTCTCGTCGCGACCTCATCTGGCCCCAACTGACGAAAGACTGCCAACTGGGCGGCTGCAAAGAATTGCCGAATCGCCCATTTCAGTGCGGTCCGGTCCACGGCTGGCGGTCCCAGCAGCTGGTGTTCGCGAATCGCCAGTTCCGCCTCCTTGGCCCAATCCGCCGCCGCGTCGATCTCGTCCTCCCGTGCCGGTTCGTCGCCCTCCACCCGGACAGCCCCATCGACAAATAGATGTTCGATCAGCCTTCGGACTCGGTCGCTCATCGAAATGTGATTCCTCACAATGGGGGCACGACGGTCTAACTCTCGCTGGCGTAACCATTCACACCCCGGCTGCATGACCGCTTGAAACTGGTCTTTCCGAGAATCTCGAAATCGGCGACATCTGGTGCATGTCACTGGATCAGATCA
>JAYWHX010000020.1:0-20766 GCA_043777375.1 Planctomycetota bacterium
TGATGAGCTTGAGCATGGGAGAATCTTTCGTGCGGTGGGGTGGTGGTTTTGGTCAGTGTTGTGGTTCGAGGTGAGTGTCACTTCGATGAGAATTGGTAACGCAGCCCCGGTGCCAAAGCGGGCGCGGTGTGTTCAGAAATCTTGACAGCGCGGAAAAAGTGGAAACACAAGTACCTACCAATCAATAAGTTGTGGCACTCCGGAAAAACTTGACTCGATGTTCAGCAGTTGAACAGGCAACTCTTCCGAATGAGTTGATTTCGCAACGTGATCAACGACGTTCCATCGCGGATTGCGGAACCTCAAGGGAAGGCTGGAGTTCCGCGAGGATGCTGAACAGCCTCAACGGTGAGTTTCGGCAACGTGTTTGAGCGGAAACCGGAGGCCACCGTTCCTCACAGAAATTTGGCCTGTGACTTTAACCACGGCCCCCAGTGCTCGCAGGCTGACGCTGCGGGCTGATGTGACGGTTTCACTGTGACCCCACGATTTGATTCGTGTTGTTGTTCCCTGCCACATTTGGGCAACTGCCGTACAATACTGATCCAGCCCCCCGTGTCCGCTTGAGTCTGTCATGTCCGTTCGTATCACCAATCTCCGTCTGCCTGTGGAAGAGTCGGAACTGACTCTGCCAGGGGTGATTGCGAAACGGTTGAAGTTGCCCCCCGCAGCTGTGCAGCGATTTCAGATCCTGCGGAAGAGTTTGGACGCACGTAAACGTACGGAGCTGTTGTTTGTCTATTCGGTGATGGTTGAGCTCAAGGAGGAGGCGGACGTTCTCAAGCGGTTGAAGAACGACCACGATGTCCAGACGTTTCAGCCAGAGGTATTCGACGATCCAACTCCGGGCCAACACCCCTTGGAGGAGCGACCAGTCGTCGTGGGGACGGGGCCAGCGGGCTTACTCGCGGGGTACTATCTGGCCCTCAAGGGATATCGCCCGCTGCTCATCGAACGGGGTGCGGCGGTCAAGGAGCGAGTACCAGCGATCCGCACGTTTGATTCTGGCGGGATCCACGATGTCGAGAACAACTATCTATTTGGCGAGGGCGGGGCAGGGTGCTTTTCGGATGGCAAGCTGACGTGCCGCATGACGGGAGCCGATTTCGATTGGGTGTTGCGGTCGTTTGTCACGTGTGGGGGGCGCGAGTCGCTGGTCTACGAACATCGACCACACTTAGGGAGTAACAAGCTGCCGCTGATCTGCCGCAATTACCGCCGCGAGATCGAACGACTGGGTGGCGAGTACAAGTTCCATTGCCGGATGGAGGGACTGGATGTCGTCGACGGCCAGCTGCAAGGAATCAAAACATCAAGTGGGTACATCGCATCGCGGCATGTGCTGTTAGGCATCGGACACAGCGCGCGAGACTCCTACCAGATGCTGCATGAACTCGGCCTACCTCTCCAGCAAAAGGCGTTTCAACTCGGCCTGCGAATCGAACAACCGCAGGAACAAGTCAACCAGTGGAAGTACGGCCGGGACTCTTATCTCGACATCCTTGGGGCAGCGGACTACAGCCTGGTCGCCAATGGGGAGCGAGACTTGTACTCCTTCTGTATGTGCGCAGGCGGGATTGTGATCCCCAGTATCTCCGAGCCGAATATGTTCTGCTCGAATGGGATGAGCAACTCGCGGCATGACACGCCGTACGCCAATAGTGGATTGATGGTCACTCTCAACCCGGAAGAATTCGGCAGCTCGCACCCTCTGGCGGGCGTCGAGTTACAGCGAAGATACGAAGCTGCGGCGTTCCAACTGGCGGGGAATGACTACAAGGCTCCGACGATGCGGGCGCAGGATTTTGTGGATGAGCGATCGACCCGGATCGGGGACAAGGTGCCCACTTCGTACGAGCGCGGGACGATCTCGACCGATCTGCGGCAGGTGTTGCCACCGGTTGTCGCGCGGGCGATCCGGGATGGACTGCCCGCGATGGACCGCCGCTGGCGGGGCGAGTTTCTCAAAAACGCCACCGTTGTTGGTCCCGAGATGCGTGGCAGCTCGCCCGTACGGATCGACCGCGATCTCATCACGCGCGAGACGCCGGGGTTCGCGGGTCTGTACCCGATTGGTGAAGGAGCCGGGTACGCCGGCGGGATCGTTAGTGCAGCAGTGGACGGGCTGAAATCCGCACGCGAAATCGTGCGACGGTATGCGCCGCTGAATGCGACTCGCGGGGAGTGAGAAAGTCCGCCCCCCGCTATCAAGGGAGGTCCCCGCGTTTTGATCGCTACAGTCAAGTTGTTCACTCGCCAGTGTGGGAACCACTGGGATGAGCCCGAATGGCGTCAGGATCAATGCCAAAGTGGCCTCCCTCTTTACCTAACCTCTCCCGCTCCACAGTTCGCAGGATTCCTCAAGAATGCGGGACAGCGTACGATTGGCGAGCGGTGACGGACCTGTTCTAGTGAGGGTGCGGAGCACCTTAGCCGTTCGAGTGAAGGGCAGGGCAGCTGCGCGAATTCTCCGACCGGTTGCGAGGGTGATGATCCCGCATCGGGCGGATGGGAGGCAGGCCCCATGGCCTCGATCAAGCTTGTTTTGGCACTGCACAACCATCAGCCGGTCGGGAACTTCGACGGCGTGATCGAGGCGGCGTATCAGGATGCGTACGCGCCGATTTTGGATCTACTCTCCGAGTATCCCGACATCAAGGTCACGCTGCACTGCTCCGGTTCGCTGCTGGAGTGGATCGTGGACCACCGGCCCGAGTACATCGCCCGCGTGCGCGAGTTTGTCGAGCGGGGCCAGATCGAGATCCTTGGTGGGCCGTTTTACGAACCGATCCTGGCGGCGATTCCCCGTCGCGACCGTGTGGGACAGATCAAATCCTATACCGAATACTTACGACAACTGTTCGGTGTCACAGTGAAGGGCATGTGGATTCCGGAGCGGGTCTGGGAGCCGACATTCGCGGGGGATATCACCGACGCGGGAATCGATTACACGCTGGTCGATGATTTCCACTTTCGCTCAGCCGGTCTGTCGGATGAGGAGCTGCAGGGGTACTACCTGACCGAGGACGAAGGTCGCTTGCTCAAGATTTTTCCGGACAGCGAACGGCTGCGGTACACGATCCCGTACGCCGAACCGCAAGAGACGATCGAGCATCTGCGGCAGATCGCTGCCAAGCATACAAACGCGGTCGCCGTCTTTGGGGACGATGGCGAGAAGTTCGGCGTCTGGCCCGAGAGCAAGCTGCACTGCTACACGAATGGCTGGCTCAGGCAGTTCTTCGATGCGCTGGTGGCCAATCGTGACTGGTTGCAGATCGTAACGCTCGGTGAGGCAGTGCAGTCGGTCTCCCCGCTGGGCAAAATCTATTTACCCGATGCGAGCTATCGCGAAATGACGGAGTGGGTGCTGCCGACCGAGCAGCAGATCAAGTACCGCGAGATCATCCGTCGCAAAGAAAAGGAATCAGATTGGGACGAGCTCAAGCCGTTCGTGCGGGCCGGGTTCTGGCGCAATTTTTTAGTGAAGTACCCTGAGAGCGACGAGATGTACTGTCGCATGCGGGAGATCAGCCACAAGCTGGAGCTGGCTGAAGCAACGCTGGAAACTGCGGAGCAGCGGGTGCTGTTCGAGCGGGCGCGGACCGAACTCTATCGCGGGCAGTGCAATTGCCCCTACTGGCACGGAGCATTCGGCGGGCTGTACCTGCCGCACCTGCGGAACGGGATTTATAAGCACCTGATCCAGGCGGACACACTGCTGGAACAACTCGCGGGGCATCAAGGTCGGTGGGTGTCGATCGATGTGCAGGACTTCAATCTCGATGCACGTAAAGAGGTCCAACTCGCCGGAGATCGGCTGGTGGCCTATCTCGCTCCGGCGCGAGGTGGTCACATGTATGAACTGGATGTCCGAGCGACTCGGATCAACTTGCTCTCCACGCTCAACCGTCGACCCGAGCCATATCACACGCGAGTGCTGGAAGCCGGGCAGCGTCAGAATAATCTGGAGGGGGTGAGCGAACTCGACATCAACAACCTGGTGAAGTTCAAGCAGCCCGACCTCGACAAGAAGCTGCAATATGACACCTGGCCGCGCAAGAGTCTGGTCGACCACTTCCTGGAGCCGGGGACCACGCTGGCCGAGTTTCAAGCGGGGCAGGGCGGCATCGGCAATTTCGTGACCGGTGTCTACGAAGCCCGTATCCGCCGTTCCGAGAGCCGCGTCGAGACGATTCTGTCACGAGTCGGCCTCGCAGGAACCACAGCTGCGAAGATCACCAAGACGATCGCCCTCGATACCGCGGCGTCAGGTGAGCTAGACGTACGGTACGATCTCGAAGGGCTGATTCCTGGCGAGCCAGTTCATTTTGCCGTTGAGTGGAATTTCGCCGCGCTGGCCTCCGGGGCCGATGACCGGTACTTCTACGATGCACAGGGACAGCAGCGTGGTCGCCTCGAATCGGTGCAAGTCCTGGCAGACTGCGAACGGATCGGTCTTGTCGATGAATGGCTGGGCATTGATGTCGCTATCGACTGCTCTCAGACCGGCGACATCTGGACCTTCCCCATTCAAACCGTCAGCCAGTCCGAGGGCGGCTTCGAACTGGTCCATCAAAGTGCCTGCGTCGTCCCGAACTGGCAGTTCACCGCCCCCGCCGATGGCCGCTGGAGCGTGCAACTGAGGATGAGTGTGGATACCTCTGTGGCACAAGCGAGGATGCTGGCGGGTCAGGCTCGGTAGGGTGTGCAACCGCTGGGATAATCGCGGTCATTGTACGTCCACAGTCTCTCTGGACTTCAGCTGTCGAAGACCAATCCATGCCCCCAGTATCCCACCAATCAGAAACGGTATCTCGCTCTGCCAAATATGGGGGAGATCCGTCAAATACATCTGCAGCGACTCCACCCACCCCGGTCCAACGACTTTGCGTTCGAGTTGTCTTTCCGCTTCCTGAATGACGAATGAGCGATAACCCCAAGTATTTCCGATCAGCACCGAAAGAATCACGGACACGAAGAGCGAGACTCGCAGCATCCGCGTCACCCCACCACAGCGGTTGTCCATGAAGAGGCAACAAAAATATGCCCATATCGCGGGAATCAGCAATGCCTTGTAGCCCATTCGGTGATCTGGCTGTTGAATGTATCCCCAGATCAGAGCACCCAGAGCGGTCATCGCCACTAACGCGGGAATCGCAAATCGCCAGTTGACACTTTGTTCTGTGGATAGCCTGCCTCCCGAGGTCCGCTCTTGGATGCTTTGCCAGCAATCGTCACACAAAGGTGCAAGCCCATAATCCACCAGTCCAACAGTCATTGCATCCTGTTGTCCACAGTCGCTGCATTTCAACGTGGACAATGCACCATGTGCCTGGAAATCGGATGCAAAGAGATCAGGAATCTGTCGAAACGCCTCGACTCCGATACTTTCGAGGCGACCTGATTCCAGAGACAGAGAACAGCTAGTTGCACTGAATCCCTGTTTCCCCTGGGCGTCAAGTTCATTCACGAGGCCGATCCAGTTCGCTTGAATTCCCGCCGCTGCAATGTGGCTGAATCCCGCAAAGTCAACTGGTATCTGATCCCTCAAAGAAGCTGTCGGTGAATAGAAAAGGAATGACAACATCCCATCCCATTCAGAAACCGAGACAACGACTCCACGGTGGATTCCCATGTATCGCTTGCTCTTGTCTGCCCACCGAAAGCCGTGTTCTTGAGCGAGCAATTCCATGCACTGACGAAGTTCTTGTCGGTTCATGTTCAGTGAAACCACGTGAAGGAGTGGAACAGTGGTGACGGTCAATGAGGACTTGGCAGGACGATATTAGATACTTCGGGTGATTGACAGTCGATGTCGTCTCACCATTGTCTGGCATGGCCATAGAGTGGTGTGCCACGCCAAGTGGCCAGCCTCGCCACCAATCGGAGTTTCCTCATCGGCTCTCTGTGATAAACTGCCTCACATCTGATCCTTAACTCGAACCCGACCTCCCCAACCCGCGACTCCACCGAACCGGCTCAATCCCCCCCCATCCTTGTTTCCCGCCCCTCAAAACACCGCCGCAATGACGGGTGCCGGGTGCCATGCTCACATCGCGAAGCAGGGTGAGCATGAGAGGGTCTCTGAGATTTCAATTCGTGGTAAATCGTGTGTATGGATTTTCCTCGAAGCCATGGCTACACAGAGCCGGAGCCATGGCACCCGAAATTATGTCACGAGGCCACCCCGAGCCGCTCGGAGTCTGGTAGAATCCGGGGATGGCATCGACATACAACTCCCTTGACCTCACTCACCGCATTCTCACCGCCCGTGGGCCAAAGAACGCGGTCGACCCGACCCGGCCTTATGCCTTTCTCGTCGAAGACGAGCGCTCCGCAGCTGGTTTCATCGAATCGGTCGCGACGCTGTTCCTGACCAACCGCGAGTGTCCGTTTCATTGCCTGTATTGCGATCTGTGGAAGAACACGACCGACGAGACTTTGGCTCCGGGCCAGATCCCGCAGCAGATCGAATTCGCTCTCTCCCAGCTGCCACCGGCGCCGCATATCAAGCTCTACAACAGTGGGAATTTCTTTGATCCGCGCGCGATCCCCGTCGAGGATCATCCACGGATCGCAGAACTGGTGCAGGGGTTTCAGACGGTCATCGTTGAGAATCATCCGCGTATGACTGATTCGAGGGCGGTGGAGTTTCGGAAGCGCATCCCCGGCGCGTTCGAGATCGCTCTCGGCCTGGAGACGATCCATCCGGAGGTGTTACCGCGTCTCAACAAGAGCATGACCGTCGACGACTTTGACCGGGCAGCTGGGTTCCTGCGTGAACACGACATCGAGGTCCGCGTCTTCATCCTGCTGCGGCCTCCGTACCTGAGTGAAGAGCAGGGCGTCGAGTGGGCTTTGAAGTCGATCGAGCACGCCTTCGCCCAGGGAGCCCGCGTCTGCTGCGTCATCCCGACTCGCGACGGGAATGGCATCATGGAGCAGCTCGGTCGCGAGGGCCACTACGCTCCCCCGAAGCTGAGTTCGCTGGAACGTGTGCTGGAGGCCGCATTGGTTCAGAGCACAGGCAGAGTGTTCGTCGACCTGTGGGATGCTCGGCGATTTGCGACCTGCGATGCCTGTGCAGACGCCCGGATCGAGAGACTCCAGCGGATGAATCTCGGACAGCAGGTCGAGCCGAGTGTCGCCTGTCTCCAATGCCAGCCGTAGAACCGAACTTGTACCGTTCGAAAGACTACAGGCTGGCACGGCGAGCGGCGCTCGGTGAACCGATACGCGAGTGAGAAAAGTTCGGTCCCAAGCACTCCGGAATCACAATCCCTACTCGCTGGACGCCTTGACAGCACCTCATTCCGCGCGGCTCTCTTGAAATCGGAGTGGTGTGGTGGTCATGCTGAGAATTGCTCTTCCCGGCTCGAGATCAAATCACTGCTCTCAGCAGATCACCGTTCGATAAATTGGGCTTCCATGACCTCCTCACCCGCCGAACTCGTCAGTCGCTGCCAGATCGTCCTCGCGCATGCATGGATGGTCCGCACATTCGTGAAGCACTCCACGGAGGTCGAGGACTTTCCGGAGCTGATGGGAATTGTGCGGGGGGTGTTTGATCTCTCCCGAGCTGTGGAACCGCGTGTGGGCGATCCGGCGGAATACTTCAAGATGCTCGACAAGAAGCTGCCGGACCTGCGGCGAGCGATGGAGAAATTTGCGATCGACTCCCCGCTGGCATCGACGCACACGAATTTCGCGCAGGCCGTGATCTCGATCCGCGCGACTACGGAAGAATTGACTCGCTTGCTGGCCGAGGGGCTGCGGCAAACCTCGACTGTGAAGGTGCCGATCTCGATCACGAAACCGATCCCAAAAACGCCGCCGGGGCAGGGCCAGGTGAGTGCAGGAAACGATCTTGGGGAAGGCTGAAAACCTCGCTCGATTTGACGGTTTGTCTCAGGAGACGTAAGCTCGCTTTGACTTCCTTCACGGAAGGATGAAGTTCGCTCGATTCCGGGCGACGAGAAGATTGAACTGGAGAGATCATCGTGCGCCACTCACGTTTGCGCTCCGCGAGTTGTTGGGCCTTGTCACTGGGACTTCTCAGCCTCGGCGGCGAAACGCTGTCGGCACAGTCTGCTCCTCCGCCGACACGATCGGCCACTGGGGCTCCTGCCACCGGAGCACACACGACACCTGCGGTGCGAGCGGTCGTGATTGAACGGGCTCCGGTGATTTTCCGAGACCCAGTCAAGTACCAAGTGAATCTGCAATTGCAGCCTGTTCGCCAGATCACTTTGGCAGCCACGGTGAATGGAGTCGTCAGCAGCGTGCTGACTCAAGTGGGGCTAGAAATTGTCCCACAGGCCGAGGTTCTGCGGCTCGATGGCCGCGACGCTCAGTTAAAACTCCAACGGGCACAGGCCGCGCTTAAGGCCGCCAAAGCCGACCTCGAAGTGGCGAGTGCGAAAGCCGCTGCGGAAGCCCGTGTCCAAGTCGCTGAGGCGGATCTCGCGATCGCCGATCTGGATCAATCGCGAACTCTCATTCGCTCTCCGTTAAAAGGGATCGTGACCGCCATTTACGTCGTCGAAGGGGAGTACGTTCACGCCGGCCAGCCTCTAGCGATGGTGATTGACCCGAGCCTGTTCGTCGTCGAAGTCCCCATTGATGGTCGTGCTCAGAAGGCGGGAGAATCGATTGAAATTAAAATTGAAGACGAAAACGTCCCCGCAAAACTCTCCGCAGTACTGCCGCTGAGTCCACGCTTCGACCCGCTGCGCGAGCTGTTCCTGTCTCCGGCCACGGGTCGCGTCATGTTGGAAAATACTGGCGGGAAATGGAGAGCCGGGCAGACGGTCTACTCGGCACTCATCCCACGCTTGCCCGTCGCTGAAGTCCCGACCGGTGCCATCGTAAATATGGATCAAGGTGGTCGCAAAGTCCAGGTGATCCGCGAAGGGTTTGTGCGGGATATTCCGGTTCAGTTGCTGGGGCAAATCGGAGCGGATCATCTGTTTGTGAGTGGCCGATTTGGGGCGACTGACGAACTGGTGTTCAAGACCTCGGAGCCCCTGCTGGACGGGGCTCGGATCTCAGCTCGGGATGCCAAGGCCGGAACTCCTACGAATTCGCCACAGCCCGCACAACCGGCGACCGGTGGAAACAATTTCTAAGCCGCAGGATGCGTACGGTGCCGGTGACGGGGACTGGCTTGAAAACGCCGATGTTTCGCAAGAACCCGCTGTTTCGGGCTGCGGTGACTGGGACGACGTGGATATACTGCCAGTGGATTGGCCACAGTGCATCCCGTCTTGTGGTGCATTCCGTGCAGGCTCACACGAATCGCTTTGATGCTCCGAGGACGGTCACATGGCCGAGAACGACACTCCCGTCAATCAAAACCAGATTGACCAGTACCAGTTGGTGAACTGTATTGCCACCGGAGGAATCTCCCAGATTTGGGAGGTCAAACACATCGCCAATCAGCAGCAGTACGCGATGAAGCTGCTGCTGCCGGAGCATCTGAAAGACAAGGAAAAGTTGGCAGAGCTGAAGAACGAAGCGGCCATAGCCAAGCAGGTCGAGCATCCGAACATCGTCAAGATCCTGGATGTATCGATTGGTCGCGACAATGCCTACTTCATCATGGAGTATTTCCGTGGTGGGAACCTCAAGAATGTGATTCGCGCCGACCATGCCAGCATTCAGGCTCGTTCGAAAAAGATCATGGAGGCATGCGTGCAGGCGTTTGCCTACATCCATGACAAAGGCTGGGTCCACAAGGACATCAAGCCAGACAACATCCTGGTCACCAAGGCCGGCGATGTCCGAATCATCGACTTCTCGCTGGCAGCCAAGCCGACAGGAATGCTCTCGGCGATGCTCACCCGAAAGAGCAGTGTGGTGATCCAGGGGACGCGAACCTATCTGGCTCCCGAACTGATTCAGCGTATGCCGTTGACGTTTTCAGCAGACATCTACAGCTTGGGGATCTTGTTTTACGAGATTCTGACGGGGCGTCCTCCGTTCATCATGAGCAACGCCAATGATCTCCTTATGGCGCATGTGCGTGAGAAACCCGAAAAGCCCTCGGGATACAACATCAACCTCACTCCGGAACTCGACCAGTTCATCTTCAAGATGATTGCCAAGAAGCCCAAGGAGCGGTTCGCCAATATGCACGAGGTCGCCCAGGCTCTGAGGGGGCTGAAGATCTTCAAGGAGGACCCGGAGAGTTACCTGCGCAACAAAGCGGAACTTGACCAGAGCACCTATCTCGATTCAATGGCTCATTCCCTCGACAGCCGTTCGGACGCCGAACGCACCCCCGAAGAGCGTGAGAAGGCGAGACTCGAAGCGATTAAGACGAAGGCCGCCTTGCGAGGAAAAAGGCCGAGCAACCTCAAAGAGAAAGAGCCCGCCAAGCCCGCTCCTGCAAAGCCCGCAGCCCCCGCTCAGCCGATGCCGCAAATGCAACCGCAGATGATGCAGCCCATGATGCCGCAAATGATGCCGCAGATGCCGTACCCGCAACCGATGGGGATGCCGATGGGCTATCCACCGCAGGGCGGGTATCCCGGAATGCCGATGCCTGGCATGATGCCCGGTCAGCAGTTCCCGGGAATGCAGTACCCCGGAATGCCGATGCCGGGGCAGGGACAGATGCCCGGGATGTATCCCGGACAGATGCCGGGAATGCCCGGCGCGATGCCGACAGCTCCGATGCCGGTGGTGGCTCCTCGACCACTCGCTCCCGCGCCGCTGGCAGCTGCTCCCGTACCACTGGCACCGGCACCTGTCGCTGTAAAGACTGTTGCACCGAAGCCCAAGCCAGTCGAAGAGATCCCGCTGATGGAGATGGACGAGTTGCCGGATGTGATGTGAGCACGATCGTCAAATCAAAGCCCAGGGGTTGCCACCCTTGGGCTTTTTTGGGGCGCTCGATCGTCAAGAACATCGCATCGAAAAAGCGACCGCTTGGTTCGCTCGCCATGACCACGATCGCTCGACCCACGACCAAAGTGTCGTCCGCCGTGCGCGCAGCCCGTCAAACGCAAACACGGTGTTTTCCTAGCCGAAATACGGCTTAAGTGAACATAACGGACATTATCGGACGTTGGTGGTGCGGTGAGACCGCCCGCTTCTCCTGACCTGCGAGCAGCTCGGCGTGAGCCGCAAGCTCTTCGTGGGGCACGTTTCCTACGTGCCCGGCTGACACGACGCCTGCTACGCTCCACTCAAACTGAATGGACCATCCGGCGAACACCAGACGCTCTCTGGCCTTACCCCGCCCGCCGGCGGTCGTCGCACTTCATATCGTGCGACTCAATCATGCGCACGAACGCTTCGATCGCAGCTTGCGATTCGAAACCGTGGATCGGCAACCAAGCAGTCTGGTAGTCGTGTCTGATCGCCATGAACCCTTCATCCAGACGCGAGACTGCGAAGGGTTTCGACCACTGGGACTCCGACCGAAACGTATGCGTCTCACACACCCAGCGATCATCGGTGATCGTGTACCGGATCGGATGATTGAGATCGGGGTTGCTCTTCGGTCCGGTGAACGATGATTGCGAGAACCCGGCGCGGACGAGCATGCCGCACGCAGACAAGTACGGGAGCGTCAGGACCAGCGTCAAAAATTCCCGGTGGCCGATATCCTGTGAAAGCCAAACTTCCCGAATAGCAAATCCGACGATGACTCCCAGTACCAAAATGAGACCGGATGACTTCCAATCCCCCCAAACCAAAAACGGACGGGGATAAAAAAGCATCGCTCGCCGCATCTCGGCGAGCGTCCAGTCATAGCTGACTCGAACCTCGGTCGACATCGCGTGTTCTCCGAGGATGCTTCACAGACCATCAAGTCATTCATCGAATCAATCAGCGAGCCGCGCCATTCGCCGTCGACTCAACTACGGCGACAGCTGGCGAACCTTCATCGAACCGACCAATCTTCCGAAACTTGTTGTACCGCCGATCGAGCAATTCTTGGGCGGGCAGCGCGCCCAGCGACTTGAACGCACTCAGGATCGACGCCTTTAAAGTCGTCGCCATTCTTCGGTGATCGCGATGCGCGCCGCCCAGAGGTTCCTGGATGATCTCGTCGATGATCCCAAACTCCAGCAGATCCTTCGACGTGAACCGCAGTGCGTGGGCGGCTTTGTCCGCGTGCTTGGGATGCTTCCACAGAATCCCGGCACAGCCTTCGGGGCTGATCACTGAGTAGTACGAAAACTGGAGCATCGCGACATGATCGCCGATCCCGATCCCCAACGCGCCGCCGGAGCCGCCTTCGCCGATCACGATGCACACGATCGGCGTATCGATCCGTGACATCTCGCGCAGATTGAACGCAATCTGGTACGCCTGCCCGCGTTCCTCAGCTCCAATCCCCGGATAGGCTCCGGCTGTGTCGATCAGGCAGACGATCGGTAGCCCGAACTTGGCCGCCAATTCCATCTTAGAGAGTGCCTTGCGATATCCCTCGGGATGGGCCATGCCGTAATTGTGTTTGAGCCGCTCCTCGAGATTGCGACCCTTCTGCTGCGCCACCAGCAGCACCTTGCGACCGTCGATCCGGGCGAGGCCAGTCACAATCGCCGGATCGTCGCCGTGGGCCTTGTCTCCGTGCAGTTCCACGAACTCATCGCAGACCAGTTCGATATAGTCGAGCGCCTTGGGCCGCGCCTCGTGCCGCGAGACCTGCACCGTTTCCCACGGATTCAGATTGTCGTAAACCTCGCGCTTCAATCGCTGAATCTCAACCCGCATCTTGCGGACGGCATCCTTCGTCGTATCCGAAGGATTCGGTTGGCCTTCCAAAGTTTCCAGCTGCCGCTCCAGATCATGGATCGGACGTTCGAATGGGAGCGGAGTGAGCAGCGACATGGGCAATGAATCCAGACAGACCAACAGCAACCTCCGGCCAAACCGGGATGAGGTAGAGTACCGATTTTGAAGTGGGGAGTCACGGGAAGTTGCAAGTGAATGGCCAATGCCCAGCGTGCCGGTGAACTGAGAATCGTCAAGCACGCCGCGCCAGCCAGGGCCGCATGCCGGAAACTCATCGCTCAGGCTGGGGCTGTCTGCTAACAAGAGTCGCTTGATGCCATGCCAATCGGTCTTCTTTTTCTGAGAAGAAGGCGACAAAGCGAAGACCGCTAGATCGCTGCACGAACCCAGGTTTATGGCACGCGGCCCTGGCTGGCGTGGCGGTCTCGCATTGAGGATAGATGTCGGGCTAGTTGCAGAGTTCTTCAAGCGCTGACGCATCGGGCTCGATGTGGGCACCTCACGTCGGCAACAGTTGCCGCATGATCCCCATGCTCTGCGGCCCCCTATTGACACTCTCTGACCCTCGGTCTATGGTCTCGGGTCCAAGAGAACCTGCTGGGCGGAGCCGGGTCGGTTTCTCATTGATTGGCCGCTTGTGTCGCGAATGGAGTCGCAGCATGTCGCAGACAATTCTGTCGATGACTTCCCCGGAGAATGCTCCGGTCCCCTTGATCGATCTGGTTGAGCAGTTCGAAACTCAACGTGACGAAGTCATGGAGGCTGTCGAGCGAGTCTTCAGCAAGCAGGGCTTCATCCTCGGCGAGGAAGTCTCTGGACTCGAAACCGAGATCGCCAGCCACTGTGATTCACGTTTCGCCATCGGCTGCGCTTCGGGGACGGATGCACTCGTGCTGGCCTTGATGGCTCTCGACATTGGCCCCGGTGATGAGGTCATCACCACCCCGTTCACCTTCTTTGCCACCGCCAGTTCGATCGTCCGCGTCGGGGCCAAGCCCGTCTTCGTCGACATCGATCCCGAAACGTACAACCTCAATCCCGATGCGGTCGCAGCTGCGGTCACGAGTCGGACCAAGGCGATTATGCCGGTCCACTTGTATGGTCAATGTGCCGACATGCAACCGATCTGGCGTGTTGCCGTACGACATGGACTGGCCGTCATCGAGGACTCCGCTCAAGCCATCGGGGCCAAATACGACAATCGCCGGACAGGTGTTCTCGGCACGATCGCCTGCTTCAGCTTCTTCCCGACGAAGAACCTCGGCGGAGCGGGCGACGGCGGAATGCTGTCGACCGATGACCCTGATCTCAACACTCGGCTGCGTCGCTTGCGAGTTCACGGCGACGCGGGCCGCTACGAGCACGTCGAAGTCGGCTTCAATAGCCGCCTGGATGCATTGCAGGCTGCTGTGTTGCGGGTGAAATTGCGAAAGCTGGACGAGTGGACCGATGCTCGGCGAGCGAACGCCGCACGATACGATCAGGCGTTTGCGGGCCTTGGCTTGCAGGGGCAGATCACCTCTCCACAGACGCTGCCACAAAACTACCACGTCTACAACCAGTACTGTGTCCGTGTCCACGATGGTCGCCGAACCGAGTTGATGAACGAGCTGAAGACCTCGCAAATCGGCCACGCGGTCTACTACCCGATTCCGCTCCACCTGCAGACCTGCTTCCAGTCGCTGGGCTATCAGGCTGGACAATTCCCGGAAGCGGAGCGGGCCAGCCGCGAGATTATCGCCCTGCCCATCTACGCTGAACTCGGCGAAGCTCGTCAGCAACGGGTTATCAAGTCCGTGGCGAAGGCCTTCGGTGTCGAAACCGGTCGAACCACGATTCCAATGCGCCGCGCGGCCTGATGCAGCGAGTCGTTCGCTGAATATAACAGTCACCACAGCCCTCGGTTCTCCGAGGGCTGTGTCGTTTGAGGGATGAGAAGTTGGCGAGCCAACAGCAGTGGATTGAGAATCGTCTCCTCGCCACTCTGCTCGCCCCAGTGACAACGAGATTTCTATCCGCTGGCTCTGCCTCACCGGATGGCCCCAGTCACACAGTCCGCCTCGCTCTTGTACGAATAACCCGAACGGTCGACAAAATTTCGCTCGCCCACCCTGCCCGGCTCGCGCTTCGCTTGAACTGAGTCCCTTCTCGGGCCGATACCCCGCAATGTCACGACTCAAGTGACACCACCCAGCGGCAGATGCTGCCGTTGGAGGCAGCCACAGGCCCAGGGCGGGAAGCCGGATTATGAGTCTCATTCATCGTGTTGGCGCAAGTTTGATCGTTGTCGGCGGGCTGCTTCCCGCTCATGTGAATGCGCAGTGGCCGCAGCCTGGCTGTGGGTGTAATGGCCCCGCCCCAATGGCTCAAATGCCACAAATGGCCCCGATGTTTGGCTCCGAGTTGATGGCCCCTCAGACCTGCGGGGGGCCGCAGTTTGGACCGCGGATGCGTGCTCCGCGTCCACAGCGGCCGTGGGTTTACCGCTCTCACACGCGGACCCGGATCTCGGGCCCGTCGATGTTCGGCGATGCCACGATGGGCCTGCCGATGGGCGATTGTGGATGCAGCCAGCCCGCGATGATGCTGCCGCAGTCCGCTCCGATGATGATCCCACAGCAGTCGCTGATCCCGCAGCAGATCGTCACCTATCGCGATGTGCCCAAGACAGTCATGCGGCAGGAAGCCATCCAGGTCCAGGTGCCGTCGACCACCTACAAACAAGTCACCATGGACGAGGGTGGCTACCAGCAGGTTTGGGTGCCCCGAATGGTGACGAAGAATGTCCCGCAAACTGTCATGCAGGCCCAGGTCCAATATCGTCAAGTGCCGCAGACCGTGATGGAACGCGTGCCCCAGGTCTCCACCCAGTGGATTCCCCAGCAGACCGTCCAGCAAGTCGCTGCTCCTACAACATGCGGGCAGAACTACGCCTTCGGTGGCTCGGCCTACCCCATCGCGACGCCGACCACCGTGACTCCGGTTCCAGAGTACAACTCCCCTGCCCCACTGAACTCAGCTCCATCGAGCAATTCAGCCACACTCCCGACGCCGGTTCCCCAGACCAGCCAGGTCCAGGAATGGCAAAAGGTCCGCCAACGCCCGTCGTCGACGATCGAGCAGCAGGCCTATGAGTACGAGACCCAGGACGAAGGCTACCGCGTCCCGAAAGCAGCTGGACGGTTTTCGTCCAAGCGGTAACAGGGATCGTTGAGAGTTGAGCAAATCTGACCAGCGCGAAGGAATCTCCCGTAGCGGAACTCGTCAGAGTTTCGCCGCCCGACCAGTCAACGCTGACTCGGCGAAAGTCTGACGACTTCCGCTACGGGAACGGCTCGCCGGTCTCGTATTAAATCTCGTTCACTCGCAGGCCGACGAGGTGGTCGTCGTTGCCGTTGCCGGCGACGAGGATGAAGGTGGTGGTGCCGGTCTTCACTTTGAAGCTGCCGATGTTTTCGGCGACGAAGCCGAAGTGGACGCCCGCTCCGACGGTGCCGAGGACTTGGCCGCCGATGACGATGCTGGTGATCTTCGAGAAGACGGTGGCGATGTTTTTCACACGGGCTCCCGACAAGATCGCCCGAGTTGGCCACTGCGGAATTGAAGCATCACCAGACGCGATCGCCGCCCGATTTCCCGCTTCCGCCCCGCAGGGGCAGCCGCAAATCAGCCTGGGGCAGAGCCGACCAGCGGGAGCGCCGCCCCAGGTCTCTGAGATCAAACGCCCTTAGCCCTGAGAGGGCGAAACATGGTCTGTGCCTCGCATTGTTTCGCCCTCTCAGGGCTGGGGACATTGTGGAATCGAAACCCAGGGCGTTGCCCTGGGCTGGTCTGTCGGTGCCCTTTCAGGGCGGAAGCCAGGATCGTTCCGGGGACGAGTGAGAAGTGCGACTCGGACTCTGGGGATACGGGACTTCCGCAGTGGTGGGGCGAGCGAGCGGGCGAAGTCTCCCGTAGCGGAACTCGTCAGAGTTTCGCCGCCCGCCGAGAGATGTTGGCCGTCGAAAGTCTGACGACTTCCGCTACGGCCACACTTCATCGGCTCGCTCGCAGCTTTAAATCTCGTTCAGCCGGATGTCGTTGGTGAGGAATGACAGTAGTAGGTCGTCGTTGCTGTTGCCGGCGACGAGTGGGAAGGTGGTGGTGCCGGTCTTCACTTTGAAGCTGCCGATGTTTTCGGCGACGAAGCCGAAGTGGTCACCCGCTCCGACGGTGCCGAGGACTTGGCCGCCGATGACGATGCTGGTGATCTTTGAGAAGACGGTCGCGATGTCCTTGAAACCGCCGACGCCGTTCGTGCCCGGCATCTTGGCATCGCCGGAGTTCCCGAACCCGTTACCGCCGTCGATGGCCCCGGCGACGAGGTCGCTGGCGATCCAGTCACCGCCGACGATGACCGGGCCGATCTGGGCATCGGCGTTCCCAATAAGGGGGATGAAGGAGATCCCCACTTCATTGAACCCACCGGCCTGAATCAAAGCGTGTTCGACGCGGCCATTGATCGTCAGCTTGCCGATCGCGAGGTCGGTGGTTCCGACGGGGGTGAGTTGTCCACGGGTGGTGATAATCGCCCGGTTCGTGCTGTTCCCAACCACGCTGCCCTTGATCGTCAGGCTGGCGATGTCATGGGCGACGCGGATCGCTCCATTCTGACTGAAAAGTCCTAAGGTGGAGTCGATTCCCGCGATCAATGATCCACCGAGCGTCAACGTGGTGATGCGACTGGCTTGGACGTAGCCTGAATTCAAGAGGCTCGCACTGCCGCTCGCGGACCCGCCGCGAATGTCGCCGGTGATGGTCAGCGTGGTCAGTTCGCCGACGGCTTCGATGCTCCCACTCAAGAGTTCCCCACTACCGCCGATCAGCGATCCGCCGATGGTCACGCTGGCCAGCTTGCCGTTGGATTGAATCCGACCACTACGAATCCCCCCGCCGCCGCGGACATCCCCCGTGATCACCACCGGGCCCGTGTCGAGTCCAGAGAAGACCTGCCCGCTCGACTGCCCGCTGCCTCCGATCACGGACTTGCCGATGTTCAAGCTCACTAGCTTGCCATTGGACCGAATACTACCGCCTTCAAATCCGCCGCTGCCTCGGATATCGCCGGTGATCTTCACCGCTCCCATGTCCTTGAGCGGCCCGGAGCCCAGTCCCGAGACCAGTAGACCGCTCCGACTACCCACTCCACCGATGAGCGACCAACCGATCGTCACGCTGGCGATGTTGGCATTCGAGACCACCGCTCCCGTGGCCTGACTTAGGGCCACCGCATTAAACGACCCGCCCCGGACATCCCCCGTGATCACCACCGGCCCCAGCGTGCCGTTGGAAAAGACCTGCCCGCTCGACTCCCCGCTGCTGCCGATCAGCGACCCGCCGATCGTCACGCTCGCCAGATTGGCTCCAGACAGAATCTGCCCAGTAAAGAGGCCCCCACCTCCGATCACATCGCCCTTGACGGTCACTGCACCCATGTCCTGGACTGACTGGACCAATCCGGTTTCTTGACCGCCCCCACCGATCAGCGACCCGCCGATCGTCACGCTCGCCAGCTTGGCGTTGGAGGTGATACGGCCCGTGCTGCCTCCACTCGATCCGATCACACTGCCGGTGATCTGCACTGCCCCCATATCGGATACAGACAAGACGCCACCGCTGATATCACCCACGCCACCAATCAGCGACCCGCCGATGGTAAGGCTCGCCAGCTTTCCTAGGGATTCAAGACGCCCACTGCCAAGTACACCGCCCCCCCGGAAATCGCCGGTGATCTTCACCGCGCCCATGTCCTTGAGCGGCCCCCCACCCAGTCCAGAGACCAGGAAACCGCTAAATGTGCCTACTCCCCCGATGAATGAGCCACCAATCGTCACGCTCGTGATGTTGGAATTGGAAACCACCGCTCCCGCTGCATCTTTCAATACGGTCGCATTAAACGACCCGCCCCGGACATCCCCCGTGATCACGACCGGCCCCAGCGTGCCGACTGAAAAGACCTGCCCACTCGCTCGCCCGCTGCTGCCGATCAGCGATCCGCCGATCGTCACGCTCGCCAGATTGCCATCGGACTTAATCGAGCCGGAGAAGACTCCACTGCCCCCGCGAATATCGCCTTTGATATTCACCGCCCCCAGATCACCGCCATCCGAGATGATAAATCCGCTCGAATTACCGCTGCTGCCGATCAGCGAGCCGCCGATTGTCACGCTGGCCAGCTTACCAGAGCTGTCGATACCACCCGAAAAATCAGCACTTCCACCGACGACATCGCCTTTGATATTCACCGCCCCCAGATCACCGGCATCCGAGTCGATAAATCCACTGAAAATACTACTTCCGCCCAGCAGGGAACCACCAATCGTGACGCTCGCCAGCGTCGACGCGGACTTGATCAAACCGGTAAATGAACCGCTCCCGCCGATCACACTGCCGACGATCTGCACTGCCCCCAGAGCGGATTCAGAAATGACGCTTCCGCTGAACTGCCCGCTGCTCCCGAGCAGCGACCCGCCGATGTTCAGGCTCAACAGCTTGCCTTGGGATAGAATCCGACCACTTCTAAATCCGCCGCCCCGGACATCGCCAGTGATCTTTACCGCTCCCATGTCCTTGAGCGGCCCGGGCCCCAGTCCCGAGACCAGCAGACCGCTCCGATCACCCACTCCTCCGATGAGTGAGCCGCCGATCGTCACGCTGGTGATGTTGGCGTTCGAGACCACCGCTCCCGTTGCATTCACCTCTGCTACTGCATTAAACGACCCGCCCCGGACATCCCCCGTGATCACCACCGGCCCCAGCGTGCCGTTGGAAAAGACCTGCCCGCTCGACTGCCCACTGCTGCCGATCAGCGATCCGCCGATCGTCACGCTCGCCAGGTTGGCAGTGCTCGCAATGCGTCCACTTTTGGTTCCCGCACCGCCGATCACATCCCCGGTGACTTTCACAGCTCCCAGGTTGCCATCGGAGGTGATCGCCCCGCTCCTGGGGCCGACGCCCCCGACGACCGAACCACCGACCGTGACGCTGGCCAATGTGCCCGGAGATAAGATCCAACCCGACTCCGCACCGGCCCCCCCGAGTACGCTGCCGGTGATCGTGACCGCTCCCATCGCAGCCCCGGAACTCAGAAATCCCGAGTTGTTCCCGCTGCCCCCGATCAGCGAGCCGCCGATGGCGATGCTGGCCAAGTTACCCAGCGATTGCACAGTCCCGCTGAGGCTGCCCCCGCCGCCGACCACATCGCCAGTGATCTTGACCGGACCCAGGTTGCCAGCGGAGGAAATTCGTCCCGATTGCGAAGCCGCCCCGCCGATCAGCGAACCGCCAATCGTGACCGCCGCCAGCGTGGCGCTCGCGCCGCCCTGCACCCGGAAGCTGGCCTCCCGGACATCGGTCTTGGTCGTCAAGCTGGCGACCGCCCCCTGAATCGTGCTGGTCAGGTTCGTCGCCCCGGTGAACGTCCCGAACCGCCCCAGCGAGTGGACCTTCAGCGCCCCCAGCCCGGCTGTGGTGGTCGTGGCATCGCCTGCCAGAATCCGCCCCAGGTCGCCATCGATCGTCACCGTGCCGATGTCGAGACCGGTGGCGTCGATCTGCCCGATCGCCGCGAAGCCATCCCCGCCGTTGGCCACGCTGCGAACCGCAACCGTCGTGATTGTCGTCCCGGCCACCCCCGCGATGCCAACCAGATTGATCGTCCGCAGCTGTTGCTTGGTCCCGTTGCCCGCGATCGGGCCGGTGTCGAACGTGAAGATGGAGTTCACGTTCGCGGCCGTCAGCACCGGCTTGGAGAGCGTGACGCTGACATCGTCGCCATCCTTATCCTGGTACGTCAGCTTGGTGGAGCTGATGAGGCTGGCCAGCAGCGTGCGATTTTCCAGAGCCTGTCCCGTCAACAACGACGTGAACCGCCGCCCCACCCGCCGCCGAGCCCCCTGCACACCGCACAAAGAACGAATCGAACCGGCGACCAAGCTGAACAGATCCATGACGAAATCCTGACTTCGTTTGCGTTTA
>JAYWHX010000021.1:0-20551 GCA_043777375.1 Planctomycetota bacterium
TGCCTTCGCCCCTTGTGAAACACCAGTCCAGCCCCAACAAACCGTGGAATAATCGATCCTCGATAATCGCACAACGGCTTTTCAAACACGCTCTCAGGCGATACCTGCCTGGGATTCTGTCCGTGGCTCCAGCCTGTTCAGGGGATTCCCGAGGTCGACCTGTTTCACATCCCTCGGCAGACGGAATAGACTTCAACTCTTGGTCTACTTCGGTCCCAGGTGGTTCCTTATGCTGAGTTTCACGCCGTCATCGGTTCCCGAACTGCATCGCTTCATGCAAAGCGATGTGGCACCCCTGCATCAAGCGGTTTCCCCGCTGGGAGGCCGGACCGCGCTGCGTTGCGGTCACCCGCTGCGACGGCAGGCGACGGAACTCGACCTGACGGGGCTGAAGCAGGTCATCGACTACCCAGCTCGTGATATGACTATCACGGTGGAAGCGGGACTGCGAGTTCGTGATTTGCAGCGGACACTCGCGGAGGAACGGCAACGTCTGGCGATCGATATCCCGCAGGCAGCGTTGGCCACCATCGGCGGCGCGATCGCCACGAATGTGAGCGGGTCGCGTCGTTTCGGACAGGGCACGTTCCGCGATCACCTGATCGGGATCACTGCCATTGATGGGCAGGGGCGGCTCTTCTCGGCGGGCGGACGGGTGGTCAAAAATGTCGCGGGCTACGACCTGTGCAAGCTGTTGATCGGCTCACTCGGGACGCTGGGGATTATCACTCAGGTGACTCTCAAGCTGCGTCCCATGCCCGAGCAGACGCAGGTTGTCTGGTTCTCGTTTGAGAGTTCCGACAGCGTCGAGCTGGCGCTACAGCGTCTCGTCACGACCAGTACCCGTCCGGTCGCCATTGATGTGTACAACCCGCGCGGTGCCGAACGAATGGCCGCGTTGTCTGAACGCGATGTCCCCGTCGGGCGACACGGAGTCTGCCTGGTGTTTGAAGGTTCCGAGGCCGAAGTGCGCTGGCAGGTGCAGACCATTCTGGCGGAGATGAAATCTCTCACACCTCAAACCGAAGTGGCCTGGAACCCGGTCGATTCCGTCGCCATCGTCTCGGCGATGACCGAGTTCACCGCGACTCCCGAAGAGTCGTTTATCGCTCATCTCAGCGTGCCGCCATCGCAAGTGACCAGCGTCGTCTCACAGCTGACATTGCAGGGGTTGACGATTCAATCGCATGCGGCCAATGGCATCATTCGTTGCATCCTGCCCGAGCGGCACTCGTCACGCGATGCACTGCCGGTGTATTGGGATAAGCTGCGCGACTTGGTCGCTGCGGTACAGGGGAGCGCTTCGCTGACAGGCGGTCCCGAGCAGATTCGGGAGAACGCCGCCGTGCTCGGGAATCGCCGGGATGACTGGACCATCATGGCCGGCATCCGCAAGACACTTGATCCGTACGAACTGTTGAATCCGGGGCGCATTCGTTTGCGACCGTAGTTGAACGAGTGGTCAACGCTTGATTTGAGAGTTGGAGTCCAGCCTTTAGGCTGCTCTGATACAGTGTGAACTTCATCACCCCAGTCAGCCTTGACGGAGGCACTTACCTCTCGCTGGTTTTGGGAGCATAGAATATGGTCGTAAAACCACTTCACGCTTTCCCCATGGGACTTGAACAGAAGCAAACAAAGGGAACGAAGCTTGAGATTCTACGTTTCTTCGTTTTCCCGTGTGGCCTTCTGTCTCAAAATGAATCGAGACGCTGTCTTGGACCAGATCCCAACTTACTTCGGGTGAAACTCTGACCAGCGGTCCCAGGCGTAGGTCCACTCCATCCACATGCGCATCACGGACCAAAGCGACCGCATCTGCGCCAGCTGGTCGGTATTGAGCTTGGCCTGGCCTTTGACAGACTCCTGCACCGTGTCTTTCAGGCCCCAGCGCACGGACAGCGCCGAGCACAGGCCATCGGCTGTCAGGTTCGGCTCGTGGTCGTCGCTGACCAGGCCCTCGCGATAAGCATCCACAAACAGCTCGAAGAGTTGTTGACGCGACGGGTCGAGCTCCAACGGTCGAGTCGCCTGAGAGGCTTCCAGCATCACATCCTCGACCCGGTCGAGAATCTTGCGGACGGTGTTGGCGTGAGAACCAGAGGAGTCGGAACTGTGCGTCATGGGTGATTCGTGGGGGGAAATGGCTGGAGAACCAATGGATAAAAAAGGAGCGGCGGGCTCGATGGACATCGAACCTCGCCGCTCGACTCAACACACTCACTGCGAAAAGCTTTAGGGCAGCCGCTTCACGCGGATGCTCTTGTAGGAAATCGTGCTGCCCGGGTCGTGGGCCTGCAGTGCGAACGTGCCGCCTTCACCCAGACGACGTTCGAAGTCGTTGCTGAATGCTTTCTTGTCCTTGGGCTCGTCGTAGTCGACAACGACCTTGTCATCGAGCTTGATCGTGATGTGCTGGCCATTCACGATGACGGTCTCGGTCCACCACGTATCGTCCTTGATGTGCTGCTCCAGCACATCGACCACACCGTACAGACTGCCGCTACGCTTGACGTCACCCTGCGTGTTGTTGACCTGGCATTCCTGGCCGTACTTCGGCCAGCCGACTTCCTGATATTTCGTGCGGACGTAAATGCCGCCGTTGCTGCCCTTGGCCGTCTTGCAGTCGACTCGCAGTTCAAAATTCACGAAGGGCTGTTCATCTCCGACGTAGAACATGTGGCTGCGTTCGCCGTTGGCGACCAGCGCCCCGTCGACCAGCTTCCACGATTCTGGATGCTCCGTGCTCGACTTCCAGCCATCGAGCGACTTGCCGTCGAAGATGACCTTGAAGCCCTCTTCATCAGCTGCGCCGACGTTCATGATTCCCACACCCAGGGCCAACGCCCCAACCAGTCCCAGCAGTCCACGCTTCATCGTGTTGTCCTTCATCAGGAAGTTCGAAAACCCGCGCCGCAGGGGCTTCTGGAGGATCAAATATGCCGACCTCGATGAAGCGCCCTAGAATGATTCTGGCCTGCAACGCCGGAGCATGCAACTCCGCTCGGGGATACGGGTTCATCTGGAGTGTGTGTCAAAAACAGGCAGCCACAGAATTTCACCACGGAGGCACGGAGAATTTCAGGCATTCGAGATTCGAACTCTGACTGGCTGAATTTTAAGGACAGGATTAGACCAAAGACACACTCATTGGGTTTTATCCGGCTGCTCCTTTTTATTCTGTTTCAAATTGATGTCCTCAGCTGAAGTGATGTCCTTCGTGAGAGCCTCCGTGTCTCCGTGGTGAATCCTGCCTCATTTTTCGATGCAGACACGGTTGAACCGTGAGTCCCCTTTCGGTTCGATGGCCAATGTGGCAGACTGCATCAGCCTGTTCTTTCGTTGATGGTCTTGTGAAGCGAGAGTCTGCCATGCGGCATGCATGTGTGATTCTGTGTTGCCTGCTGGGGATGTCCTGTCAGCAGATCGAGGCGGCGGAATTCTTGGCCGGGGTGGCCCGTGTGGAGGTAACTCCGTCGGAGCCGATTCGACTGTCGGGATATGCCGCGAGGTCGAAGCCCTTTGAGGCGGTCGAGACTCCGCTCTACGCGCGGGCGTTTGTGCTTCGCGAAGGCGACGGGCCGTTGCGTGTGCTGGTTTCCGTTGACACGATTGGGTTTCCCGGTGATCTCACTGTGGAGATTTCTCGGTTACTGAAGACCAAACACCATGTCGAGCGGGCTGACCTCGTCATCAGCGGCACCCATTCACACACAGCGCCCCAGCTGACGCGCGGGTTAGATAATCTCTACGGCGTGCCACAGTCCGCTGAGGAAGTCGCCAAGACTCAGGCCTACACAGAATTCGTGCGAGACCAGGTCATCCTGGCCGTCGATCAAGCAATCGCCGAACTCGCTCCAGCACGACTTTCCACGAGCGTTGGAGAGGCGACGTTCGCCCATAACCGTCGCGCACTGACGGATGGCAAATGGGCTGGCTTCGGTGACAACCCGAGCGGTGTGGTCGACCACACCGTACCGTGCCTGAGGGTCATGACCGCTCAGGGAGACGAAGTGCGGGCGGTGTTGTTCAACTACGCCTGCCACTGCACGACATTCGGTTCTGAGCACAATCAGGTGAATGGAGATTGGGCGGGCTACGCGGCGACCGAGCTGGAGGCGGCCCATCCGGGGATGTTCGCATTCTCGTTGATCGGCTGTGGTGCGGATGCGAATCCGGTGCGGAATGACGATCAACTGGAGTCCTCGAAACGCAACGGGCATGAACTCGCAGCTGCGGTCGAGCAGCAGCTCACTGCTGCGTCGACGCCGATTGATGCGGGGCTGCAATCGACGTTTGGGTTTGCTGGTTTGGCCAGCGATCGTCCGACAGAAGACGACCTCCGCAAAGGGCTGGCGAGTCCTCAACCTCAAGTTCGGCAGCACGCGGAGAACATGCTGGCGACGCTGGCCCGCATGGGTCGGTTGCCAGAGACCTACCCGATGCCGATTCATGTGTGGCGATTTGGTGACCAGTTCAGCATGGTCTTTCTCGGCGGCGAAGTGGTGGCCGATTACGCACTGCGGATTCGCCAGGAACTGCCCGCTGCGACATGGATCAGCTCCTACTGCGACGACGTGTTCGGGTATGTCGCATCTGAACGAATGCGAGATGAAGGCGGGTACGAAGTCGATGAATCGATGATTTATTACAACCAGCCGGGCCGCTGGTCGACGGGCACCGAAGAGGTAGTCTTACGGCGGATCCATGAACTCTACAACAACCAATCCACCGATCGCCCACGCTCCGTGGAAGAGGCGCTGCAGACGTTCTCTCTGCCCGAGGGGTATGAGATCGAGGTCGTCGCCTGCGAACCACAGATCGTCGACCCGATCAATTTCAGTGTCGCTCCCGATGGCAAGCTATGGGTTGTCGAGATGCGAGACTACCCGCGAGGCATGGATGGGAATGGCGAGCCCGGCGGGCGGATTCGTGTGCTGACTGACAAGGACGGTGACGGTCGGTACGAATCCGCAGTGACCTTCGCGGACAAGCTGCGCTATGTCACGGGCGTGCTGCCGTGGAAGGATGGCGCGTGGATCAGTGCCGCCCCGCATGTGACCTTTGCCCGTGATACCGATGGTGACGGGGCAGCTGACGAATTCACGCCGTGGCTGGAAGGGTTCATCGATGCCAATCCGCAGCACCGAATCAATGGCTTCGAGCGCGGGCTGGACAACTGGATTTACTTGGCAGCTGGGGACTCGACCGACGAGGTCAAGTCGCTGACGACCGGAGAGACAGAGGTCACTTCTCGGCGCGACATGCGGTTCGATCCGCGGACCGGCAAGGTGGAAGCAGTGGGCGGTCTGACGCAGCATGCTCGCGTCCGCGACGATTGGGGGCGGTGGTTCGGCAACTCGAACAGCGAACCGCTCATGCACTACCCGATGGAGGACCGCGACCTGCGTCGGAACCCCTATGTTCCGTCTCCGGCGGCTTCCGTGCGGATCACTGATCCCGAGATCGCACCACCCGTCTTTCCGACCAGCCGCACGATCGACCGGTTCAACGACCTGTGGGCAGCGAACCGGTTTACCTCAGCGTGTGGCACTGGGTTCTTCCGCGATGACACCTGGGGCAAGGAGATGCAGGGGGCTGCATTGATCTGCGAGCCGGTTCATAACCTCGTCGTCCGCTACAATGTCGTTCCGAACGGAGTGACCTTCAAGGCGGAGCGGTTCGCCGAGGACGCCGAACGTGACTTCCTGACATCAACTGATAACTGGTTCCGTCCGACCCGCGCTGTGACCGGTCCCGATGGTTGCTTGTGGGTCGTCGACATGTATCGGCACGTGATCGAGCATCCCGAGTGGATTCCCGAAGCGTGGCAAGCGCGGCTCGATCTGCGAGCGGGTGAGGACAAGGGACGCATCTATCGGATCAAACAGAAAAGCCAAAAGCCCCGGACGATTCCAGATCTGACCCAGTTCTCGGATGTCGAGCTGGTCAAAGAGCTGCAAAGTCCCAACGGCTGGTCTCGGGATTCCGCTCAACAGTTGCTCGTCGCGATGGAGACCCTGACTGACCCTGCGATGACCAAGCTCGAAGAACGGGTTCGGTATGGACAAGGTGCCGATCGACTGCATGCGATCGGCGTCCTGGAAGGGCGGGGACGGCTCACGTCGACTCACCTGGCGCGGGAGCTGCTGCATGTCAAGAATCCCGTGCTTCAAGCCGCAGTCCTCCGTTTTGCAACCACCGACTTAATAGATGGTGACCTGCTCGACGCCGTGATTCCCCAGCTGATCGAATCGGAATCGATTGAGGTCAGGTATCAGTTGGCGCTGGCTCTGGGGCGGTCCCAATCTCGCGATGTCGCACGGCTCCTCGGGCAACTCATCCAGAGCGATCCGCATGACGAGTGGTTGCGGTCGGCGATCTTGAGTGCTGCTCCAGGACATGCGGAGAAATTGCTGGTGATGGTGATCAAGCAGCTTCCAGCGGACGAGGTCCGTTCGGAGTGGGTGGCACGACTCGTGGCCACGAGTCTGGCCGATCAACCCGAGGTCGGGGTCTCGCGGATCTTGAAGTCACTCGGCGGAGAGGCTGAAGGTGATGCGAACGCGTGGAAAGTGTTTGCGATTGCCGACACGTTGAAGGTCCTGAATGATCGCGGATTCACACTGGCGAAGCTTTCCGAGAAGAATGATCCAGAAATCATTGAGGCGATCGCGGCCTGCGGAGGGGTCTTCAAGCGAGCAAAGCGGGCTCTGTCCGATGAGCAGCTCGACGTGAATTTGCGAGTCGCGGCAATCGCTCTGGCGGGACAGCTCCCCACGGAAACGGAAGCCGCTGTGCAGTCGCTCAATGAACTCTTCACCCCGCAGACACCGATTGAGTTGACCTCCGCTGCGGTGAACCGGCTGGCGGCACTCGACGCGGTCGAGGGGATTATCGCAGCCTGGTCAGCGCTCTCTCCAGTGGCCCGGCGCGAAGCCCAATCGGTACTCACGAGTCGGACCGGCTCTGCGCTGGCCTTGTTGAAAGCTGTGGAGGACAAGCGAGTCCCTGTCAGCGACCTCGATGCTGCGACTCGCAATGCGCTGACTCAATCGGACAACGAGAAACTCAGCACCCTCGCCAAGGCACTGTTGCTGACGACTGCTCCCTCCACACGGCAGGCCGTAATCGAGAGATACCAGCCCGCCTTATCGCTCGCGGGGGATGACGCGTCTGGACGGGTGCTGTTCGAGAAACGGTGTGCCGTGTGCCACAAGCACCGCGACCTCGGGAATGAGATCGGCCCCCAGCTGGGAGCGCTGACGAACAAGTCGAGCGACTTCCTGATCCGGGCGATCCTCGATCCGAACCAGGCCATCGAGAGCAAGTACACCGCGTATGTCGCAACCACGAAAGATGGACGTGTCTTCACAGGTATGGTGATCGACGAGAGTGCCACCAGCCTGACTCTGGCCAAGACCGATGGGAAGAAAGACACGCTGCTGCGAGTCGATATCGACGAACTGAAATCCACCGGCAAGTCGTTCATGCCAGAGGGGATCGAGCTGGACATGACCTCTCAAGACTTGGCGGATCTGTTTCAGTTCGTGCAAGGGAAGTAGACACGACTGGTATTGTCGATGTGCAAGGTGCTCGAAACACCTTACGCCAGCGGTAGCAGGATTTCCTTGGGGTTCATCGGCTCGGGCGAGAACGGGTACGTTGTGACCGGGGCCAGAATCGAGTCGGCGTACTCTTGAATCTGGTCCGGAGTCTCGAACAGCTGGTCATAGATCCCGTCGTTGTCGTACTCGCAGCCATCCGTGGAGTAGTCCCGACAGATCTGCGGACGGGTCTCGTAAATCCCGCACATGTTGTCGGGTTGCAGATGGTCGCATTTGTTGAACACGCACAGGAACCACGTTCCCGAGTCCACAAACACCGACACTCTGCCGTGCAGCATGAACCAGCGGATGTTCTCGAAGTCGTTCCGCTCCGTCGGCGTCTCCATCGGCAGGGCGAAGTAACTGCAACAGCGGGCAGTGCAATACTGACACAGGACCTCTCCCGGCTTGATGTCGGCGCGTTTGACGGGGACTTTAGGCATGGAGACACCGGGGAAGGGTTTGAGGTTCGCGAGTTGGTGTGCAGTGTAGCGGGCTGAGCGGCTCACGGGAGCGCACTGGGGCAGTGTGACGAGTCTGTAAGTGGACTCTCGTGCAACGGTCGGCGAAGGGAAGGGCTTGTTGAGTCAGCTCATCCCCGCTTCAAATCGTGATTCTGGAAGCATCGCTGCGGCCTGAGCCTGCTGCACACGACCATCAATCCACTAGGATGATTGGGGCTTTGTCCAAATCTCTACTGAGGGTGTCTCGATGTTGCTCCGGATTCTTGAGCCTGAAGTCATGGACACCGCTCAAGACGCGGCAGACTACGACTCGATGGACCACGCCGAGGTCAATCGCCGGTTTGTCGACGATTGGTGGGTCGCGTGCCGAGAGTCGATCGGGGTCAGAAATCCCCCGCTGCAAATGCTCGATGTGGGAACAGGGACCGCTCTGATTCCCATCCAGTTTTGCCAGCTGTCGTCCACTCTGCGGATCATGGCGATTGACTTGGCGGCGGAGATGCTCAAGCGCGCGAGGGTCAATGTCCAGCGGGCAGAATTCAGCGACCGGATCGAGCTGAAGCTGGTGGACGCTAAGCGACTGCCATTCACAGCTGGCGAGTTTTCGACGGTCGTTTCGAACACGATTCTACATCACATCCCCGAACCGCTCGCGGCGCTGAAGGAAATGGTGCGGGTTCTCGCTCCGGGCGGATTCCTGTTTCTCCGGGATCTTTTCCGTCCTGATACGGAGGCAGAACTTGAAGCCCTCGTCACCATGTACGCGGGGAAAGCGACACCCCGACAGCGACAGCTGTTCCGCCAGTCATTGCATGCCGCTCTGACCATTGACGAGGTCGCCGCAATGCTGGAGCGACTCGGCTTGAATCGGCGATGGGTGCAGGCGACCTCGGACCGGCATTGGACCGTGAGTGGGACCATGCCGTAAGGCTTTATTTGGCGAGGTGACCGACCAGATCACACGCATCAATTCCGATGAACTGGCACGGCCATCAGAAGAATTTTCACGAATTCTGCTGATGGGACATGGAACTATTGTGCCCAGCCGGGTGCATCGGTCTCTGCCGCTTCTGCTGCCGGGGCAGCGTCAGCGGACGGTAATTCAGCGCTGGTGTATTCCACCTTCTGAGCTGGTGCAGGCGTCGCCGGGATGATGACCGGGGCCGGGGAGTGAAACGCCACCTGGACCGGAAGAGGTGGTCGAGAAATTGCGGCATTCCCCGAGGTTGATCGCGTGATTTCGTTGCGAATCGATCCGGACGGTCTCAAGTTGATTCCGAGGATGGCGAGGTTGGAATCATTCGATTTCGCGAGTGTCGTGCCCCCATCGCCCAGTGTTTGGCGGGTCTTGGCGTCATAGGCTGCGACGCCGATCTTGGCGACGCCGATCTGCTCACTCTTGGTCAGGAATCGCACTTCGGGAATGGCCATCAAACCGGGAAGAGTGATCTCTGGGACTCCCAGATAGGATTCCGTGTTGGTCGTTCCGATGGAGCCTGATCTGGCTTCCACAATGATCTCTGCCTCTTCGGCCTTGTCGACCAAACGCGATCCGGCGCGTAGCAGCCGGTGCCGAATTGAGCCGATCAAATACGCTTTATCCACGCAATCGACGTATTTCTCATCGAGAAATACGGCGTGTCCTTCAAAGGGGCGGAAGTCGACTTTGTCGAGTGATTGATCGACCGCGTTGGAGACCAGCATCTGCTCCGTCGAAGAGCGAGCGGTATTCGTCGTCTTCATATTTGTGCAGCCGCAGCAGAGGACTGCAACAAGCAGGCATGCACTCCGCGTAGCCGCCGTGAATTGTGCCGGAGACATAATCTGACCTTCGGGGGAAATGGGGTGAGCTGCGGTGATGTGTGTACATTCGCCGAGAACCGGCAATGTGTGGCCGAAAAGCCAAGGATGGGAGCGGACAGATATCACAGCCTTGGTCTGTGAGTCAATATGAGTCAGTCGATTGGGCCATTGGCATGAATTGATGACAGCTTCCTCTGATGAGAGGCACCGCCGCCATGAGTTCGCGCTTGCAAAACCCATCGCAACAATCTCTGATGTACACAGGTCAGGTGCTCTTTCAGCCCATTTTCCATTGAGCGGAAACTGGGGTGGGGAGTTGTACGGAAGTCTTTCCGAGGTTCCCCGAGTCCCATGAGTTCTTCATCGAAAGCCACTTACGGCGTTGTTACCGGTCTGGGCATGGTCAGCCCCATCGGGATTGGCAAGGCTGCGTTCATTGAGAATCTGCGGGCGGGACGTCGGGGAATCAGCGAAATCACCGCGTTTCAGGGCATCGCTGTCCCCGGCGGGATCGGCGGGGAAGTCAAGGATTTTACCGACGAATCTGCCAAGAAGATCTGGCTGAAGGAGCAGCGTAAATGGATCAAAGTCATGTGCCGCGAGATCGCCATGGGCGCCGCAGCAGCGACACTGGCTTTGACGGATAGCGGACTCGATCTGGAAAACCTGGAACACCACCGCCTGGGAGTGGAATTCGGGGCGAACCTGATGTTTTTTATGCCGGATGCGATGGCGTATCCGTGTAAAGCCTGCGAGACCGCCGAGGGCGAATTCCAGTTCCCCGAATGGGGCACGACGGGTCTGGCCAAGATGGAGCCGCTCTGGCTGCTCAAATACCTGCCAAATATGCCGGCGTGTCACATTGCGATTCAGGCGGACGCACGTGGACCAAGTAACTCGTTAACGATGGATGAATCGTCCGGCAATGCCGCCATTAGCGAAGCTCTCAGTGTCCTGCGGCGTGGCGCAGCGGATGTCATGATTGTCGGAACGACTGGCACTCGGATCCATCCCACAAAGGCCATCCATGCAACGCAGTGGGATCAGGTCGGGTATGACAAATCCAACCCCGGCCTCAGCTGTAAGCCATTCGACACCCAGCGGAGTGGGCAAGTTGTGGGTGAAGGGGCTGCGAGTCTGATTCTAGAGACACATGAGTACGCTACGGCACGCGGAGCACATGTGTATGGCCGCATCCTGGCTGGAGCTTCGTCCTGCGTGACGGACCGAGCGGGAAAACCGTTGCATCAACGAGCGCTCGTGAACGCCATGCGGATTGCTCTGAAGCAGTCGGGCTTGCGACTTGATGAGATCGGGCACATCAATGCCCAGGGACTGGGATCTCGGATCGGCGATCAGGAAGAAGCCGACGCAATCCGCGAGGTGTTCGGTGAACTGGGCTCGAAGATTCCGGTGACAGCCTACAAGGGCTACTACGGGAATGCCGGGGCCAGTGGAGGATCTCTGGATTTGGTCGCGACGTTTGTGTCACTGGCAGACGGAGTGCTCTACCCCGCTTTGGGTTGTGAAACACCCGACCCGAGTTGTGGGCTGAATGTGGTGTGCGGCGAACCGCAGAAGATCGCCAACAAGAACTTCCTGAAGTTGAGTGTCACCCGTCGAGGACAAGCGGCTGCGATTGTGGGATCTGGCGCGTAGTTCTGACCGGGAGGGCGCGGCTCTTGCCGAGCTGCTCTCGCGAGAAAACGTCGTCTTTGGCTCGCGGCTCAGCCGGAGCTTCGACCTCTCTGATCAAGCCTCAGTGTTGTGCATCGATATGGTCTTGGCGGAACGCTAAGCCCAGCGGAACGCCTCGTCACTTCTTTTAGGGGCGACAGTTCGTCGGCCCTGTCTCTTGGTGGATGCTGTGTCCCATGCGGTATGTGTGCCTGTTTGATATCGATGGAACGCTGCTGAGTACCGGGGGAGCCGGTCAACGGGCGATGGAACGGGCATTGACGGATGTGTTTGGTGTGCTGAAGCCGAATGAAAATATCCCCGCAGCTGGGCGGACCGACAAAGCCATCACGGGCGACTTGTTTGCGCATCATGAACTGGAACCCGATGTCTCGCAGTGGGAGCGGTTTCAGACGGTTTATTTTGGGCACTTGCAATCGACACTGAATGAGCTGGAGGGGACGATTCTCCCCGGAGTTGCGACGTTGCTGGAACGGTTGACGAAACGCAGTGATGTCACGCTGGGGCTGTTGACGGGCAACTTTCGCGAGGCCGCCCGGATTAAGCTCAAGCATCATGAGATCCACCAGCACTTCCATTTTGGCGGCTACGGAGATCATCATCGTGATCGAGACGATGTCGCCCGGGTGGCGTTCGATGAAGCCCGCCGGCACATGGGCCGCGAGATCCACCCGCAGTCGGTGTGTGTGATTGGGGACACCCCTTCGGATGTCAAATGCGCCCGCGCGATTGGAGCGCGGGCGATCGCAGTGGCCACAGGCATGTTCAACGCAGATGAACTCGCTCAGACTTCCCCCGACGAACTGTATATGGACTTCGCGGACCCCGACTTGTTTCTGTCGCGAGTCGATCAGCATCTGAACTCGATGGCGGGATCTCATCCATGACACTGGTTCAGAGTGACTGTCTCTCAGCGGCCATCTCGTATGTGGTCGGTTCAATCCCGTGTTCACTGCTCCTGGCACGCTTCGCGAAAGGGATCGACCTGCGACAGCACGGGAGTGGCAACGTCGGAGCGACGAATGTCGCCCGCACAATGGGCTGGAAATGGGGCAGCTTGGCGCTGCTGCTGGATGCCCTGAAGGGGTTGCTCCCGACACTGCTCGTGCCGCGATTGATCCCGATGGACAGCGGGCAGTCGATTCACCAAATGGTCCTGTGCGGGCTCGCTGCTGTAATCGGACATACCAACCCAGTCTGGTTAAAATTTAAGGGCGGCAAAGGTGTTGCCACCGGGCTGGGTGTCGCTGCGGTGTTGTCACCGTGGGCCACTTTGATCGCCTTCATTGTGTTTGCCGTGGTGTTTGCGGCTCGGCGGATCGTCTCACTGGCTTCCATTCTGGCAGCTGTGGCGTTCGCTCTGGCGGTGCTCGCGTTCAGCTGGCCGGAACCGTTTGCAGCGAATTCGTGGAGCGTGTCCGCTTTTGCGATCGCTGTGCCGTCGCTCATTGTGTTGAGGCATGCCAGCAACCTGGGCCGACTGTGGCGTGGTGAGGAAAAAACCTTACAGGTTCAACCGCCATCGGGCCAATAAGAAAGCCCCGACTGGTCAAAACCACTGGGGCTCATGGCTCGATGCGATCTCAGGAACTGAATGCGATCCTGCCGTGCCAGCAAGACCTGCTTCGAGTCTGGCTACCGCGACAATTGAATCGGCATCATTCGCTTCACGACCAAGAGGTCAGTTCCCAGACGGCGGTCAAAGCTGCGCTCTCCGACGAACCCCATCGACTGGCCCACGACTCGTTCCAGCTGGATCGAGCGGTCCGCTTCCAAAATCGCCAGCAGGCGACCTTCCGGGGCGACCAGTGCAAAGCGTCCATTGGGGAGCCGTTGTACGATTCCCGCCCCGTTCAGCTGCGGCGTGACTGTCGCTGGCTGTGAGGGAGTACTCAGTGGAGCGAGTGGTGCCGACGTGACGCTGGTCGAGACTTCCTGAATAGGAGTTTCGATCGGGGTCGGGTTTCCGAGTTCCACATCCATCACCAAGTCTGCCTGAGTCAGATTCCCCTGCGCAGCCAGTTGTTGATCCCGCTGAGTTGTCTCGGACGACAGTTGGGCAAAGCTGCGATACTCGGCGTGCAGCTTGCGGCGGGAGTCCAACGCGGCCAGGCGTTGCTTGATTTGGGTTGCTAATTGCGGATTTGAAGCAGCCAGCCCCTCGTAGGATCGAGCCAGTTCTTCAATGTCCCACTGCGTCGGGTCGAGTTCGATCATTTCGGAATAGTGGTGATCAATCTCGCGCAGCGCGGCCCGGGGATCATTGGCCTCGGTCAGAGTGGACGATGGGGTTTCACTGGCAATCACCTGGGGAATGGCTGACTGAACCTCGGGTTCTTCGGTCAGGTCTTCGCTCTCGACCACTTCTGCCAGAGGGTTGGAGTAGGGATCGTTCAGAGCCTCGCGGCGCAGGGACTCGTTGTGAGGCACCACGAAGTCACCCTTGACCCAGCGGAATTCGCGGGCGGGTGGGGCGATCTTGTAGACCTTGGTCGAGCCGGACGTGTCCTGGAAGACGTCTTCTGCCAGGATTTGCACAGTGTCACCTGTTTGCAGGACCCGTTGCCGGACCGAGTGATCGTGACTGAGTTCGCTGCCCACCCAGACTGGGGCTCCGTCCACATCGCCTTCGGGTAAAGAGACGATTCCCATGCCGGGGGCTTCGACGTGGACCTGCTCGGCAGCAATCCAGCTGAAGCTGCCTTCAGGGGGGCTGACCATATACCAACCACCGGGATCGTGGCGATGTACGGTGAGAAGAGCCCCTTTCTTCAGTTCAGACGTGGCGTAGTAGTTCTTGCCTTGTCCACAGCGGACCTTGGTGTTGTCCGCGCGGACGACCGCCTCGTACGGAAACTTTCGCGTCTCCGCACAGAGCGATGTCGCGAGGGAAAACCAGAATGCCAATGCAACAGCCAGGCGCTGCATGGTCGCCTCCGGGGTCGTGTGGTGTGGAAGGGTGAATCGCCAGGACAGCGAAACACGGGAGCGAGAGACCGCTCTGATCGGTGAGGGACGGATTGATAACTCAATCTGAAAATTGACTCAAGATCGATTGGCGATTTGCCGACAGCCGGAGTGCGACACATACATAGTGTTCACCCTCCCTCGATCGCTTCCCTCTTCCACTCCCCGTAGTGGCACCCACGAGACTGAGGCCACAATCCAGAATCGCAAAGCGAGTCTCGCACTCCATGAGGTGCAAAGCATGAGAGACAGGACACAATGTCCCGGCCTGGCCATAGGAAAAAAAAATCCCGGAAACAGCGAGTCCTAGGGGGGCTTTGGACTCAAGCTATTTCCGGGGGCGATGAGAATTCGCTCACTTTGATCTGAGCAACACCGCCCCGTATGGAAAAAGCGGGAATCGTCGGCGTCCATGCCTTCGATCCACCGTGCCGAGCCATCCTTGGCTGGCATCCACGCGTCGCGTGTTGTTCATTCGCAGTCAGCGATCGAACGCGGGGAACTTATGCGTGGCTCTCGATTGGGTCAAGACGACTTTCATTGAATTTGTGGGAGTGAGCGTGCAGTCTGCAAAATCTGCCGAATCTCATTGCATCTGTGATGAATCGCGATGAATTCATCGAATGTCAAGTGGCCAGACTTCCCGCCTGAATATCGATGAACTCGAAAGACGTTCGGCCAATCTCACACAATCCGCTTCCAGGAAATGAAAAAACGGATGGCATTCTCCAGCGAGAATGCCATCCGTTTTTGTGAACGTCGTGTCCGAATTGAGAAACTACGGGGCATCTTCCGTTGTCGGCTCTGCCTCAAACGAGGTCTGAGTTGTATTCGTGTACTGCACCGCTGGCTCTTCCAACGTCTGCTCCGTCTGAGGAGAAGAAAAGGCCACAGTGCCGGGCAACTGATCTCGCATGATGGCCGACGGGCCGGATGTCATGCGTTTGACTTCCCCATTGATGGATCCAGATTTAAACGGTCCGATGCCAGCAACAAACCAGCTATTGTTGTCGGAGCGGGCGAGAGACATTCCGCCTTCGCCGAGGACTTCTTTGGTCTTGGCGTCGACGGCGACGATGCCCAGCTTCGCGGTTCCGGTCTGCACTTGCCGAGTCAGCACGCGCACTTCGGGCAGCGTCAGCATGCCTGGCACGGTGACTTCGGGAATTCCCAGGAACGAATCAGCGATATCGGTCCCGACCACACCGGTCCGCATCTCAACCAGGACTTCGGCTTCCTCGGGCTTCGTGACAAGGATTGCCCCCTGATGCAGAATGCGATGGCGAACCGAGGCGATCACGTACTGCTTATCGAGACAGTCAACATAGCGATCATCCAGGAACACTGTGTGTCCCGAGAAAGCTCGGAAATCCATTTTGTCCAGTGCCTGATCTACGGCATTCGAGATCAACAGCTGCTCTGTGGCAGTTCGGGCGGTGTTCGAAGTCTTGGTCGAAGCACAGCCCAGCAGGCCAAAGGCAAGAAATCCACATAACATCAGATGCAAGCGGAGCATAAAGCGTCCCTCCTTGGAACCAGCCCGAACGAAAAACATCCCCATCAATTCGGCACAATCCGTGTGCCATCCAAGAGAGGGACTCCCATAGATGTCAGCACTCATCGTGAGTCGGAGAAGCGAGAAGCGAGTCGCGTTGGGGCTGAGGCCGGAAGTGGTCGACTTCTTCACGTGCGGACTCGGAATAACCCATACTTTGGTTGTTACCGTTCATTTGGTTAGATTCAGGACGATTCGTGTCTTCGTGACAGTGATGACGGTGAGTGTTATCTTCTGAGTGAATTTGAAGTGGCCTGCCTGATGGTGAACGAACGACATTTCAAGGTGGTGATCGATGCGGTCCCCCATCAACAGTGGATTGATTCGAAAGCCATTCGCCAGGAGAGGCAGTATGGATCGCTGGATTCGCATGCTCTGCTTCAGCGTCATCTGGCTGGGACTGTCCTTCAACCAGTCCTTTTCAGCGGATCAGAAGATCGCTTTCCTGCGAGGGGCGGAGTTTCGCCGGGTTTGGCATCACCCCGTACGGGGCAGTCTCGATCCCGCGCCGCTTCGCGCGGTCATGCAGCAGCTGTGTCAGAATCCGAGGTTAGCCTGGATTATTGACCGGAGGATGGACCCGGATCAGCTGTTGACCTGTGAGCCGCTCGAGGCCCCGCTGTCAGAGTTCCTGCCGAAGCAATTGAAGTCGATTCAGGCGGATGCCGTCGTGCTGGGTGACACGATCATCGTGGGACCCGAGGCCGCGATCCGCTGGTTACGGACGCTCGCCGAAATACAGCGGACTGAACTGCTCGCGCAAGGGCGCGATGCCAAGCTTGTTCAGGCACTGAGCCGACCGGTCGAACTGCATTGGGACGACCTCTCGCAACCTCGCATACTGGCGGTGGAGGTCGCGGGTCGAGCGAAATTGAACCTCCAGGGAGTCGAGTCAATTCCGTACGACCTGTGGGGCAGCGGGGATCTAGTGGGTCTGACTCCGGGAGAAGCTTTGACCCTATTGGCATGGCAATACGAGATGCAATTGACATGGCGAGCGGGCGGCCAGCCAGCCTTGTCGCCACTGCAAACGCCGGTAAGCGTGTCGCGATTGGTCCGCATTCCCGAGGCTCAACTGGACTCCGTGAAATCGCAGTTCGCAGAGCTGATCTGTGATCCGGAAGGGAAGTCCCATCGGGTCCGTGGGCGAGTCGAGGAATTGGAGACGCTGGACGTGTGGCTGAAGGGGGGGGCCGCTCCCCGCGTCAAACCCAAGCCCCCAGCTGTTGACCTGCGAAAGAGGAAATTCAAACTGAAAGTCGAGAACGCCGCACTTCTCGACATTTTGAAGCGACTCAAAGCTCAGGGGATTCCCATTGAGTGGAACGAAGACACATTGATCGCTGCGGGTGTGGACGTTCAGTTCAAGCTGCAATTCGATTTGCAGGATGCGAGCATTGAGGAACTGCTGTCCGCGCTGTGTCAGCCAGCGGGTTTGCAGTTTCGATTGACCGAGCAGGGGGCCGAGATTTTTCCGCCGTGAAGCGTGCTAATGATTCATTCTTCTTACGTTTTGCAAACCACCCATGTTGACATTTATCAACGCCTCGTTACAATCCCCCTATCTTGTTCAGGTCGCCACACACGCCTCTTAGTGACCTGTGAGTGTTTGCAGACACTCACGCCGAACAAGGATCTTGTGATGAATCTATTCGTGCAATTGCTCCGCGACGAACACGGTTTCGTGTTGTCCGCAGAAAGCATGCTTTTGGGAACCGTAGGTGTCATTGGGGCCACCGTCGGACTGTCAGCGGTCTCAAAGTCAGTCAACGACGAGTTGACTGATGTGGCCATGGCCATTCGTAGCGTCGACCAAAGCTTCCACATTGAGGGTGCTTCGAGCTGTGGGGCCTGTGTGGCTGGGTCCAGTTTTACCCAGACTCCCGTGGGAGAATCCCTTCAAGAACTACGCGAGGACGTGAAACAAGCGAAGGCACACGAACAGAAGTTGGCGGAAAAGGCGGAAAAAGAGCACGCCAAGAAGAATCTCGACAAGGACGGCGATCCGCAGCCGCCGACCTCAAAGAAGCCTCATCCCAACGCGAAGAAGCGCAAGAAGGACCGGGAGAAAGAGGAAGACGACCGAGACGAAGCCAAGGCTCGGGAAGCTCAGAAATCGGAAGAGCCTCGCGACAAAGAGTAGCGTCATCGGGCGGCCTTGCAGGCGACAGACTCGCCGGATCTCAGCAGTCGTCTCAGCTGCTGAGATCTGCCGATGTGTGCCTCGCATCAGCATATGGTTCAAGCCTCACTGATCCGTTTGCGGAATTTGAGTGGAGTTTGTCGGCAAAAATCCTCGCAGTTGCCCCAGATTTCGCTGAACTGGCCGGTTTCCCTCATGAGTTCTCACAATCTTCGTTTCCGTCAAAACTTTCTTGTTGACAGGGAGTTCATTCGCCCGAAAAATCAGTGCTGCTCAGACGAGACCCCACCTGATTCCCCACCTCGCGATTCCCAATGGCTTGTTCCATCAATCGTGTTACTGGAAATCAAACAGAATTATGGCCCGAGGGATGAACCTCGAAAGCCATGAGACCGTCCAGGATGTAGACGGTTGTGTTGGGCGGCCAAGTATGGCCATTGCCCGGCGGTTGAGTTTTGCCAAGCATGGTTGTTGAGCGGACAGAGTGTTCTCATTGAGAGAGGGGAACGAATCGATGGAATTTCATTTTGAAGTGGATCCGGATCTGGATCTGGCAATCGGCACCGAGTTGAGTCTGGATGAGGCAGAGGGCGAGTTTGAACTCGAAGACTTTGCCGCGCTCGGAATTGACCCGCTGTCGCCGACTGGAGCCAAGCCTGGGTCGGAAGAAAAAGTGCGTGTTCTGGCTGCTCGGTACGCCGCTGGCGTCCCCCTGTGGCATGATTCCGATTGCTACGACCACGGACCGGTCGATGCATCCTTCTCAGATCAGGAAGAATCCGATGATCTGGAAGAGCTGGAAGTGGTTGTTGACGACTTCTAGTCCACGGGAGAGCTGAGTACTTCAGCTCTTCATTTGACAACAGTTGCCGCACAGGCGGCGGCAACTGACGAAGTCAGTGACCACAGTCATCCACCGGGGTGCCGACCAGGAAGGTTTGGCCTCGGTTTTTTTTCGTAGAAGCGATTCAGTGAACTGGCGGTCGTCCCTCGTCACTCCGCTGCACTCCTTGGTACAATTCCGATCAGGTAATATGAAGCGGCACCACTGTTGCGGATCGGGCTGTGACTCCGCTACCGGGGAAGTTGGCTCCGACCAACGCATCTCTTCTGACGAATAGGGTTGTACGGGATGGTGTCGCCCTGTGGGCGTGACGGCTCACAGTGTTCCCTACCCCGCTGCACGACGCCCGCCCGCTCACGGAATCCGCCATGGCGACTGACTTCCGCCGCAAAGAACAGCTGTCCGAACTCACCGACCGGATCGTGGAAAGCTATCACGAGATCCCCACGATCAACCATTTGGGCCACTGTCCACTGCCCAGTGCCGACATGATGATTGAGGTCGTTCAGGATTTGAAAGAGGTTCTGTTTCCCGGCTATCGGCGGCGACAAAACCTGCATATGGGCAATGTCACCTATTTTGTCGGCGACCTGATCGATGGTTTGCACGATCGGTTGACGCAGCAATTCGCGCGGGCGTTTCGCTATGCCCACGATGCGTCCGGTGTCTGCTGTGACAAGGACCACACGCCGGACTTCGAGGCTCTCGGGCAACAGCATGCGATCGAGTTCCTCGAATCACTGCCCAAGTTGCGGCGACTGCTGGCCACTGATGCCCAGGCTGCGTACGACGGCGACCCGGCAGCTTCCGGCATCGACGAAGTGATCTTCTGCTACCCCGGTTTCGAAGCGGTGACCATCCACCGATTGGCCCATCAACTCTATTTGCAAAAAGTCCCGCTGCTGGCCCGCATCATTGCCGAGTGGTCTCACAGCCGCACCGGAATCGATATCCATCCGGGGGCGACAATCGGCCCGTATTTCTTTGTCGACCACGGGACCGGGGTCGTGATCGGCGAGACCTGCGAGATTCGCACCCGCGTGAAGGTCTACCAGGGCGTGACCCTCGGAGCTCTCAGCTTTCAGAAGGACGCCGATGGCAACCTCGTGCGGGGCACCAAGCGGCACCCGACCATCGAGGACGGCGTGGTCATCTACGCCAACGCCACAGTACTCGGCGGTGACACGATCGTCGGAGCCAATTCAGTGATCGGAGCCAGCGTCTCGCTCACGAAGAGCGTCCCCCCGAATACACTGGTCACCATCGAGAAGCCCTCGCTGAAGTTCCGCGAGGCGTCTTGACCGTCGCAGAATTCGGCGACAATGAACCAAGTACGGGTTCCACAGGTTGGGTCGCTTTGGAGCCTTATAGTATTCCCCTGCTCACCGGGATTGGTCGCTGCTCAGGGAGTGGGGACTTCCGACCATCCCGACGGACGGAGCGGCGGCGGACCAATCCCGCGCGCTGAAA
>JAYWHX010000022.1:0-70957 GCA_043777375.1 Planctomycetota bacterium
CGACTCTGACAGGCTGGAAGCCTATCCCACGAACCTGTTCGCTCATTCGCGAGCCACCGGAACAGCTTCGGTGGCTCGCGTTTTGTGCAAAATGAGGCTGTCAGCAATCAGCTTTCAGCAGTCAGCCAGAGAATTGGAACGTCGATCACTGGTCTCATCCTCTGGCTGAAAGCTAACTGCTGACAGCTGATGGCTCCTCCCCCATGCCCACGCAGCGCGACTACTACGAATCCCTCGGTGTCGAGAAATCGGCTTCGGCGGAGGAAATCAAGAAGGCTTACAAGAAGCTGGCGCTGAAATACCATCCCGACCGCAACCCTGGCGACCAGGCTGCGGTTGAGAAGTTTAAGGAAGCAGCCTCGGCGTACGACGTGCTGTCCGATGCCGACAAGCGGGCCCGCTACGATCGCTTCGGTCATGCCGGAGTCAATGGTCCCGGCGGCGGGGGTGGCGGTCCACAGTTTCATGATCTCGGCGATATCTTCGAACAGTTCGGCGACATGTTCGAAGGGTTCGGCTTGGGCGGCGGACGCAAGAAGTCTCGGGGGGGCGCTCAACGTGGCAGCGATCTGAAAGCCTCAGTCACGATTGATCTGAAACAAGCTGCGACCGGTCTCGAAAAAGAGATCGACATCCCGCGTAAAAAGTCGTGCGTGAAATGTTCCGGGACAGGCAGCGAGCCGGGTCATAAGCCGGAGAGATGTGACTATTGTGGCGGTCAGGGGCAGGTGATTCAGTCCCAGGGATTTTTCCGCGTACAAACTACCTGTCCGGCGTGTCGTGGACAGGGAACAATTATTCGTCACAAGTGCAACACGTGCTACGGGTCGGGTCGTGAAGACGAAACCGTCTCCCTGAACATCAAGATCCCGCCCGGGATCGACAATGGGATGCAGTTGTGTCTACGGGGTGAAGGCGAGGCCGGTCCGAATGGCGGCCCACGCGGTGACCTGTATGTGGATGTTCATGTCCGACCTCACTCGGTCTTCAAGCGTGAGGGGGTGCATCTGCTCTGCCAAGTGCCGATCAGCTACACCCAGGCGGCCCTCGGGTCGAAGATTGAAATTCCTCTGTTGGAGGGAAAGACCGATGTCGAACTGCCCCCTGGAACACAACCTGGTGAAGTCATCCGCCTCCGTGGAAAAGGGATGCCCGACCCGCGCGGCGGACGCACCGGGGATCTGCACATTGAAGTTCAACTCGTGGTCCCCAAAAAACTCGGATCCGACCACGAAGTCCTCCTCCGCAAACTGGCCGAGATGGAGCAGGCCAACGTAATGCCGCACCAGAAGAGCTGGTTCGACAAAGTGAAAACCATGTTCACCGGAGATGACTCCGATGGCGAGCGTCAGGCGTAAGCCGGATGGTCTTGTCCCTCGCGAGATACACACGCACTTGCTGTCACCGTAGACACCTGTGGGCTGACGCCAAACCGCTCGCCAAGGCTTTTTCCAACGATGTCCGATACACCCGGCCAACCGCTCGACTTCACCGCTCGCGAAGACCTTTCGCCGGAGCTGCTTTCCGCTGACCTGAGTTCGCCCGAAGCGTGGGTCGATTTGCAGGATCAGCTCCTTGCAGCTCAGGCCGAGCGCGATGAGAACTACCAAAAGTACATCCGCTCTCTGGCCGACTTCGACACGTTCCGTCGCCGTGTCATGAAGGAGCGCGACGATGACCGCAAGTACGCTCCGCTGGCCATTGTGAAAGACCTACTGCCGAATTTCGACAATCTTCGCCGTGCCGTCGATGCCGCAAAGACGGCCAACAGCATGGAAGACCTGTCGAAGGGAGTCGACATGGTTCTCAAGCAGGTTGATGAAACTCTCGCCCGCCACGGAGCCGCTCCGATCGTCAGCGTCGGCCAGCTGTTCGATCCGAACCTGCACGAAGCGGTGGCTCAAGCCCCCTCCCCGGACCTGCCTCCTCTCACGGTGTTGCAAGAGTTCGAACGCGGGTACGTCCTGCATGATCGCGTCATTCGTCCGAGTAAGGTGCTGGTGTCTAAGGAGGCCTAGGGACGCGGGCCTAGAGCCAAGGGCCAGACTGTTGCTTCCCACGCTCGATTCCGATCGCCACCCAACACTCGTTCTCTCGCATTTCCCATTCTGGCCTTAGGCCATCTGCCCTCGCCCCTAGGCTTCCCTCATGCCCACCTACGACTACAAATGCAAAAAGTGTGAACACGTCTGGGAAGAGTACCACTCGATCAAGGCGGCTCCGTCGAAGAAGTGTCCCGCCTGCGGCAAGAGCGCAGCTGAACGCCAAATCAGCTCCGGCGGAGCGATTCTCTTCAAGGGTTCCGGCTTCTATCTGACCGACTACCGCAGCGACTCGTACAAGAAAGCCGCAGCTGCCGATTCCGCCAGTAGTTCTTCGCCGAAAACCGACAGTAGCAGTGCCAAGTCCGAGAGCACCAGTAAGCCGGAGAGCAGCAGCCCGAAGCCGGAGAGCAAGCCGTCCAGTGGAAAAAAGGGCGACTCTTAATCGGGCTAATAGTCGCCTAGCATCGGACAAACTTAGCAATTGGGGTTGTGACCTCCCGACTCAGGCAAACCCATAGTTTTAGACTACTCCACATATAGAAACCGGTTCGCGCACAGCAGTGACTGGCACCAGATCGCCAGTGCTTGTTGCGGAGGAGGAGTGATCCCCTCCTTCTTCTCAGCAGCGGCCAGACGAGCCTCAAAGATTGCTGTCATTTCGACCAAGAATCGGTTCGCTTCCGATGCGGTCGTCTCGTTCGGCCTCTCGCCAAAGGCCAACTGCCAGCCGCGTTGAATCTGAGCCAGCGGGTCGGCTCCGACTTTGCCGATGATGCGCGTCGCCAGCCGATCGGACTCCTTCAAAATCAGATCGCTGTTCATCAGCAGCAATGATTGCGGTGCTGCTGTCGATTGATTGCGGACATCGCAATTGGGACTGGTCATCGCGATGTCAAACGGCTCCAGCATTCCGAGCGGCATTGAGCGGCGAACCTGCACGTAAAGACTGCGGCGATACAGGGCATCCCCCAGTCCATCCGATTTGCCGATCAGGATTCCGTTGCCATCCCGAGTGCCGACGGCGACCACGATCTGCCCTACTTCATCGGGCAAGACCTGCGCAGGTGGTCCGCCCTGCTGGTCGCTCAGGCACCCCGAAATGCTGAGCACCGCATCGCGAATCACTTCTGCTTCCAGACGCCGCAGCGGCATCCGCGCCAGCCACTTGTTATCCGGATCGACTTGATCCAACTCCGCCGACCGTTGCGATGATTGACGATAGGCTGTCGAAGTCACGATCAACCGGTGCAGGTGCTTCAGGCTCCAACCGCTGCGAACGAACTCATCCGCCAGCCAGTCGAGCAGCCCTGGATGTGTCGGCTTCATCCCCAGGACTCCAAAATCCCCCGCACTGCCGACTAGGCCTCGACCAAAATGGTGCATCCACATTCGGTTTACCAGTACGCGACCGACCAGCGGGTGCTTCCCACTCGTCAGCGAGCGAGCGTAGTTCAATCGGCGTCCACTCGTTGGTACAGCCGGATCTTTGGAGGGGACGGGTTGGGCTCGATCACCGAGGACGCTTAACTCGCCGGGCTCGACCGCCTCACGCGGCTGGTTAATGTCGCCGCGAAAGAAGACATGCGTGGCCGGGATCTGTCCGACGATCTCCGTCAGGCACGCGACGAGGCTTAGCGGCGGCCGCTTGGCGTTCGCCACAACCAGCAAGTCATCGAACTTTTTATTGTGGTCATTCACTTTGGCGGGTTCGTAGAGAATCGCGCTGCCGCCATCGACGTTGAGGCTGGGGAAGTCCTTCATCAGCTGCTGCTGAAAAGGATCACGCTTGTCGGCTGGGGTGTTGCGTGCCAGCCGCGCAGCGCCTTGCAGTTCCTGGTCGAGCTTGGCGAGTTCGCGTTCGAAAATGCTTTCGATGATTTCGTTCAGTGCCGTCGTTCGCTGTCCATTGATCTCGGCCACGTCTTTGTCGACCTCAGCCGATTTTGCATAGTCCTCGGGCTGCCAGAGATTCACCAGCCGCGCTGTGGGCGGACGCCAATTCTTCCAGTCGAGAGCCGGCTCGAAGATGGCCCGCATGCGGTAATAGTCGACCTGCGAGATCGGGTCATAGCGGTGGTTGTGGCATTGGGCACAGCCGACAGTCAGCCCCAGCAGCGAGCTCGACACGATCTTGATCGTGTCCGCCACACAGTCATTGCGGGCCACGTTGACATCGGCGGCACTGCCACTGGTTCCGTCTGGGGCCATTCGCAGGAACCCGGTGGCCGCCAGTAAATCCGCCTCCTCGGGCGACAGCTTCTCATACGGCGGAGTCAGCAGCTCATCACCCGCCAATTGTTCGGTGATAAAGCGGTCGAACGGTTTGTCTTGATTGAGAGATCGGACGACGTAGTCGCGATATCGCCACGCCCAGGGACGCTCTGGGTCTTCTTCGGTGTAGCCATCGCTATCTGCGTACCCAGCTGGGTCGAGCCAGTGCCGACTCCACCGCTCTCCGTAACGGCTCGAGGCGAGAAGTCGATCCACGAGTTCTTCGTAGGCCGTCGGACTGGGATCGTTCTCGAAGGCATCGACCTCTTCGGGCGACGGCGGCAGCCCCAGCAGGTCGAACGACAATCGCCGGATCAACGTCCGACGACTCGCTTCCGGCGAGTACCCCAGCTGTCGCTCTTCGAGTGCCTTCAATAAGAACGCGTCAATTGGAGTGCGTACCGAATCGCGATGAACAACCTCGGGCACCGCAGGTCGCTGGACCGGGACAAAGGCCCAGAAGTTGCGTTCTTCTTCCGTCCACTGGGAATTGCGGTCGAGCGTCACTGGCTCCGGTCGAGCGGTCTGTCCCCCCTGTGCGATCCACGCTTTCAGAGTAGCCAACTGAGCGGGTGGCAACTTCTTCTCGGTGGGCGGCATCTCGCCTGATTCGATCCGCCGAATGAGCAAGCTGGCCGCTGCGTCTCCGGCGACGACTGCTGGCCCGGACTCGCCTCCTTGCTGCATGAACCGCACAAGCCGGAGATCGAGCTGGGCTTCGACTTGTTCCTCTTCCCCATGACAGTGCCAGCAGTGCTCCTTTAGAATCGGTCGCACGTCGGCTTCAAATCGCAGCTGGGGTTCGTCGCCATACGCAAGTCCAGTGAGTGCGAGGAACGCACACGCGAAGCACCAACGAGCGAGCCGGGACAGACGAAACATCAGGCGGGATACTCAAGGGGGCAGGATGCGAGATGGCCCGTGATGGCTCAAGAAGTCGGGCGAAAAAAGCATCCCGGCGACCCATAAGCCGTTTTTGATTATCACAAAGCCGTCCAGCCCTAGCAACAGGGATTTAGGAAACCGCGGATGCCTGAGAGCGGCACGGCGTCAGCCTGCCGAGACGCATGCTTTCAAAAACCACGATCGAAAAAGAACGAATTGTTCGCATGAGCAAAGTTGATAGAGGCCGGCCATGCCTCGGCAGGCTGACGCCGTGCCGCTCCGGAGTAAGTCCCATGTTCGGCGTTTGACCGGGCAACCATCTCACGAAGGATGCTCACCCGACACGCAAGCGCCTCACCCAATCCCCGTCTTGCGATCGATCGATTCCAGATCGCGCAGGAACAGGGCCAACGTCGATTGCAGTGTCTCGGGCTGGATCTGCCAGTTCGGTTTCTCGTCGGTGTACTTCGAGCAGTGGTCGACCACCACGCGGTACAAGAACTTGAACAGGTGCCGAGGAGCGCGGAGCCGTTCAAAAATACTGATCAACTCGGGATCGGTAATCGTGGGAGCAAAGAAGTCCCGAATGCTGATTGGCTTCTCATTGAGCTTGGCACACGCCCGCACACGGTCATTGGCAATGTCATACAGACCTTGTCCCGACCAGCTGAGGTCGCGAATCAGGTTCTGCTTGTCGAGCCTCGACCGCTCGTAGAACTCCTTCTCTTCCTTCTGCAGGAAGCCCGACACCACGGCAGGCAGCAAGAGCTTAAAGGCCAAGCCGGGGTGCTTGAGGAACTTGTTGTCGAACAATGGCCAGATCAGATCGCGCATCCGTTCGGGCGACCCATTAATCAGGTGCGGCTCGTCGACGCGGTCCACCAGAACGACCAAACTCGCAAAGCCGAGAGTCTTCAGCAGTGCCTGCAACTTGATCAACATCTCATATCGATCATCCCCGCGCGAGGCGCGCGGGACAGGTTGATCGATCAACTCGGACGCATTGAAACTGGCGAGCAGAGATCGCAGCACCTGCACTCCATGATCGACGACTCGCACTTGGCTGCGAATACGCCAGGCACTCCACAGCAACCGCAGCTGATACCACAGAAACGGCAACCAGCAGGCAATCGCCAGCCCGATCGCCCACTTGTTGGCCAACCCGCCCCAGCCGCTGCCCTTCCAATAGGCGAAGCCCAGGACTCCGGCCATCGCCAGCGTCGCATACAGCGGCGCCAGGAACCGCCCCCACGAACTGAACTTCAATTTCGAGCGCAGCTGTTGCCAGCGCATCTTCGGGGCGAGAGAACGATTCTGATCGTAGATCGTGGCCAGGAGCAACAAGTCGCGTTTTTGTGGGCGAGTCAGCTGATCAAGACCATCCGGGGTGATCTTGGCCGAGGCATCATTCGGATCTGTGCCGTTGTTGCGAATCATGTCCGACAGCCGGGTCACGGCCAGCGACAGAATCGCATCCATGTGGTCCCAGAGCTTCCAATTCTGGAGTGCCTTTTCCGGCTTGCGACGACTGCCGGAGAGCCGCTCGCGAAAGCAATCCAGGAACGGGTTGAAATCGTCGTACTGCAGCACGAACGCCCGGTTCGTCGGGTTCGCGGAGTTGTACTCACCCAGCTTGCTGATGATTTGCAAACGCAGCGCCGTCTTGCCCGAACCTTGCTCACCGAACACGACCGAGGTCGCCGGAGTGGCTGGGTTGCCGTAGATCTTGTCCCAGGCCGCGTGATGCACCCCCTTCAGACAGTGCGTCTGAAAGACCTGGTCCGACTGGGCATCCTCTTCCGCAAATGGATTGTCGGTGACGCCGTAATGGCCAAGGAACTGATTGACTTTCATGGAACCGCTCAGCTGTCATTCCGTCGCGTCGCGGCGACGAACATTCAAGGGGAAATTGATGCAGACGCCTCAGTTTGCGCATCTTCCTGCATATGCAGATTAGAGAGGGCAAGGGACGGCGGGCAAGGCGGCGAGTGTAAATTCCCCGCGATGGTACGATCTGGGTCGCTTGGGTCGAGCCCAGGCGCCATCCAGCAGATCGTCAGCGAGCGCCGGACGTCAGTCCGCCGTGTTCGCGGACCGCCATGAGGATCTGAGACGACCACCTTTGAGTCCTCGCTGAACTCTCGTGACCAAGCTCCGGCTTGGTCACGCCGATCCTCGAAGCTCTGCTTCGCCGCCTGCCTAACGACTCACTCGACTGCCACCCTGCCAGCGAATGGGAATCAAGCGAGATCAATCGCACCGCGACCTTCCGAGCCGCGAAAGCGGCGACCGCAGAGAGCCGTGGGTGAAGCCCACGGACCCCGCGCCCCCAGTATGAATTCCAGCCGCGAGAGCGGCGACAGAGCCCCTGTCGCCGCTCTCGCGGCTTTGGACCTCGGTCGCGATCTCATCCGTGGGTTTCACCCACGGCTACCTGCCGCCACCGCTCTCGCGGTGATGAGGTTCTCAACGCTCGACGTTCTCGCTCCAGATGTGCAATCTCTATCGGCTGGGATACATTCCAAAACGCCTGGGTGGCACGGTCTGAGTCCTCGAAGGCCGTGGCGAGCGACACAGAAACGTAACATACGACAAGCGAGCGACCCCCACGCCCTTGCGCAAAGCCTCCAGGGGCGTGCCACCCAAAACCACTCGCTATTAATGGGAATCGCCTCATTCGGGAGTGCCACCCGCCGTCGCCCCTCCTACGTCTTGACTTCGGACTTCCTATAGGTGCCACCCGACCTGCTAAGAATTTCAGTACGTAATCCCCCTCATAACCCCAACTCACTCACGCAGAATCGTTTCAAAGCCCCCAATTGGGATTGTCTGGAGATTGGCACAAGTCGATGATGTTTCTGCGACCGGGCGACCTCTATTTCCGATTGATGCCCCTAACTTTCCCGATTGCCTTCACCTGTTGAGTTCTCGGCATGAATAAGTTCCTGGAATTACTCCAACGACTTTCCCGTCAGCTTTCCGCGCGTAGTTCCTCGCGCCGCCAGTCGCCGGGAATAGGCTTCCGGACAGGCCGAATCTGCGTTGTTCCTCTTGAGCAGCGAGTGCTGTTGGCAGCTGCCCCACAAGTCACATCGATCCAACTGGCGGCCGGGAGTTCGAACTCAGGACCAACCATTCGGTTTACAGCCACTTTTTCGTCGGTTGTGACTGGCGTCGACGCTACGGATTTTGTGTCACTCCCTTCGGGCGGGATCAGTGCCAGCTCTCTGTCCGTCGTCGCGGTCAGTGGATCGGTCTACACCATCACGGCGAACGGTGTCACTGGGACGGGCTGGCTGGCAATAAGACTTGTCGACAATGGAACTATCAAGGGCAGCGATGGACAATTACTACAAGGAGGAACTTCGGGCCCCGGTGCCCAACTGGCGGACTTCAATTCCGATGGTAGGCTCGATCTGATTTCTGTGACTGGTGCCCAATCGATCGGGGTCGCCTTGGGAATCGGTGACGGAACGTTTGGTTCCTTTCAAACGACGTTGTTTGCGAACAACGCAACGACCCGGTTGTTGATCGCCGACCTGAATGGAGACGGGAAGCTCGACATCGTTCGAGCAACCTTCAACACCAGCGAAGGCTCGGACCTGTTGCTCGGTCAGGGAAATGGCAGTTTCACACCCGGAGCCGCTCTTCCGTATTGCCCTACTGCCTCCCTCTTGGTCGATGTAAATTCCGATGGGAAGCTAGATTTAATTCGACCCCTGAAGAATTTGAACACCAATGGCGACATTACACCCGGAAACATTCTCACCTCTCTCGGCAACGGAGACGGGACCTTCCAGTCTCCCATTGAATCCAGCGACGGAGCATTGCCAGCGACCCTATTTTCCGGTGACTGGAACAACGACGGCCATGTCGACCTCCTCTCGACATATGGCTACCCGCAGAATGACCCGGAGATTGGCAATACTTGGGTCGAGGTGAGACACGGGCGAAACAACGGATCATTCAATCAACCCGTGGCACCGAACACTTCGGGTGGGTTAATAAACGGGCAGATCACCGGAGCGAATGTCCTCTTCATGGATTGGAATCAAGATGGCCGCCTGGATTCCGTAGCCAGCGAGCCTCTGACAGGTCAATACCGGGTCAGGTTGGGGCTGGCCAATGGAGCCTTTGAAGTCGGACCGGGGACAATCTTTGCGGTACCGAGCCAGAGTGTTCCCAAGGCCCGGCGAAAACTGGATGGCGATAGCAGCTTGGACTTGATCTCCCTGCGAAACTCGGCTCAAGAACAGAGCGTGTTGGTCACCACATCGACCGGGACGACGGCATATGCGTTAGAAAATGCCGCCAGCGATGTCGAGCTGGGTGATCTCAACCAGGACGGATTGATCGACATAGTGACGAGTTCGGGAACAATCCTGCTCGGAAGCAGCACGGGAGTCTTCCGAGGGAATGGATCGTTCACCGGCACATCAGCCACGATTGTCGAAGCACCGACGATCATCGACAACTCCGGCCCCGGTTTCTCCACAATCGGCCGCTGGATTAAACTCCGCAAAGGCCACCTGGCCAACGCTGTCAAAGCAGCTGGCCTCAAACGAATGACAAAGGCTGCGCAGTGGCGGTTCACCGGTCTGGCCAATGGTGTCTATGAGGTCGCAGCCACTTGGCAGCCTGAGCGTCATCAAGCCCAGAACGCCACGTATAAGATTCTGTCTGGTGCAAACTCGATCCAGGCATCTGCCACAGTGAATCAGTCCGTTGCCCCGACGGACTTCCAAGCGACCGGATCCTCATGGAGGATTCTGGCCACCGTGATGGTGACCGATGGAGTCATCAGAGTGGAGCTTGGAAACCAAGCGAAAGGGATCGTCGTCGCCGATGCAATCCGCATCCGGCGGGTCGTTTCGTAACTGAAGTGGGCGACCTCAGTCCGACCAACTCTCCGTCTGCTTCGGCGTGCTTCCGTCCGGAAGCTCGACCACTTGTTGCGCATGCCTGATCAAGCGCTCCACGCGCCGCCGATCCCTCAACTCCGCCCGCGCTCACTCTTCGGACAACCAGATGACCGCTCTCGCGATTGGTGCCACTGTCATTGGGGCATTCACTAACGAATGAGATGTGAAAAATGAGTGGCACTGGCGGTCGCGGACCGAGGCGATCTCACACGGGAAAACGTCGCCGTCTTATGGGGCAGCGAGCGCCGGACGTGAGTCCGCCGTGCTCCCCGCAGCTGCTCTCCCAAACGGCCCGTGGTCGCTGGTGAGACCCTGGAGAGAGGATTGAGATTGCAATCGCCTCAGAGCCTGATGAGGTCCGCGGACACGGCGGACTCACGTCCGGCGCTCGCTGTCGAATTCCGCATGAGATCTCATGACTAGGCTCCGGAGCTTGGAACCGAGGGGAAGCAGATACAAAAAGCCCACAGGTGCCAACCGGTGGGCTTTTTTGAGTTCTCAGCTGTCACATCGCAAACTACTTCGCGGCGGCTTTCAGGTCGTTGACCTTGTCAGTCTGTTCCCAAGTAAATCCGGCACCGGTGCGGCCGAAGTGGCCACCGGAGGCGGTTTGCAGGAACACCGGACGGCGCAGGTCGAGGTGCTTGATGATGCCCTTAGGGGTCAATGGGAACACAGCCCGGACAGCCTTTTCAAGCGACTCTTCGCTGACGGTCGAGGTCCCGCGAGTATCGACGCGGATGCTGACGGGGTCGGCAACGCCGATCGCGTAAGCCAGCTGGACTTCGCATTCCTTGGCCAGACCCGAGGCGACGATGTTCTTGGCCACGTAGCGGGCCATGTAGGCAGCTGAGCGGTCGACCTTGGTCGGGTCCTTGCCGCTGAAGGCACCGCCGCCGTGACGGCCCCAGCCGCCGTAGGTGTCGACGATGATCTTGCGACCGGTCAGACCGCTGTCGCCGTGTGGTCCACCGACGACGAAGCGTCCGGTGGGGTTGATGTGGTACTTGGTATTGCTGTTCAGCAGGTTCGCCGGAACGATCCCGGGGATGACATGCTTCTTGATGTAGTCTTCGATCGCGGGTTGTTCGATGTTCGGCGTGTGCTGGGTCGACACGACAATCGCGGTGATGCCGACGGCCTTGCCATCTGCATACTCGATCGAGACCTGGCTCTTGCTGTCGGGCAGCAACCAATCGACGGCCTTGGTGTGCCGCAGTTCAGTCAGCTTGTTGAGAATGCGGTGCGACAGAGCGATCGGCAGCGGCATCAGCTCAGGCGTCTGGTCACAGGCGTAACCGAACATCAGGCCCTGGTCCCCGGCTCCATCCCGGTCGACACCCATGGCGATATCCGGACTCTGCGAGTGCAGCTTGACCAGCACTTCGCAGGTGTCGGCGTTGAAGCCAATGTCGTTGCTGGTGTAACCGATCTCGCGGATCACCTTGCGAGCGACCGCCTCGTAATCGACGCGAGCGGTCGAGGTGATTTCCCCAGCCAGACAGACGAAGTCAGTCGTGCAGAGTGTTTCGCAGGCCACGCGGGCCATTGGGTCGAGGGCCAACAGTGCGTCCAACACACCATCCGAGACTTGGTCGGAGACCTTGTCTGGGTGTCCCTGGCTTACGGACTCGCTCGTGAAAATGAAACGTGACATCAGTCGATCACCTGTCGAGAAGGATCTGGAACCATCCGTAACCCAGCCCTGATTCGTTCACCACAGACAGCACCAAGCCGTCGTGTGTCGCTCGCCTCCTTGGAGAAGCTACGAAACCGGGGCAAGTATCGTCCTCGAACCGGCTTCCTCGATCAACACTCGGGCTGCAAATTCTTCGGAAATCGAGTTCGTCATTCCCCAGTGGCACCGACTGATGCGAAAACAGCTCGGAAACTCTGCTAGGCGGCAACCTCACTTCCGCGTAAGATCAAGTCCGTCTGCGAGGGGCCGGTCGCACAAAGAGGAGTCGGTGCATCTCCCATGGCTGATTTAACATCCATCGAAGCGATCGTGACTCGCGTGCTCATCGTCGAAGATGATCCCGACGAGATTGAGTTCTTGAAGGCGTTCCTCGAGCGTCACAAGATGTATATCGATGTCGCGCGGGACGCCGGGCAGGCCCGCGCGGCGTTTCATATGCATCCTCCCGATTTTGTTCTGTGCGATGGGATGCTCCCTGGGGGAGTCACTGGTTTTGAGCTGTGCGAACGACTCAAACAGGAAAACATGAACATCCCGGTGATGATGCTCACGGCGATCGACATGGACGACGCGCGCGATCTGGCCAAGCGGGTCGGGGTCGACGACTACATGACCAAGCCGTTTGACCCGGAAGAGCTGCTGACCCGCATGCGAAATGTGGCTGAAGCGGTTTGGAAGCGCAAGCACATGGGGGACAGCGGAGGGGATGACGCGAAGATCAGCTTCACCTGCCCCGAGTGCCAGAAGAAGCTGCGAGTGAAGAGCGGTCATCGAGGGCGGACATTGAACTGTCCTCGTTGTGGTCAACCGGTTTCCATTCCCTTCCACTCGTAATCCCTGCGATGGGCTTGTCGGTGGTTGACATCACCCCGTGAGACGAAACAAAAAAGAGGGTGCTCCATGAACTCGCCGGTATTGATCGTTCTGACCGGAAAGCACAAGGGAAAGCGCGTCAGGCTGACGGACGCTGAGACCGTGATCGGACGCGACGAGGGAGCCAAAATCCGGGTCGCCACGCACGAAGTGAGTCGGCAACATTGCCTGCTGATTCTCAGCGAAGCGGGCGTACTCGTGCGTGATCTCAACAGTCGGAATGGAACGTTTATCAACGGGATTCCCATCGCGGAAGAAACCCTCCTCCGGCCCGGCGATACGCTGACGACCGGCCCCATGACCTTCGAGCTGGAAGGCGGCGACCCCGCGAAAAAGCAGGCTGCTCCAATCAGCACCAGCCAGGGAAAAGCGGACCAGAAGATGTCCGATGACGACATTGCCAGCTGGTTGACGGACGATTCCAGTGACAGTCTCCCGACATCGGACACGACAATTCTTTCGGGAAAGCCGAAATCGGCGACAAGCACTTCTGCAACTCCCAAGCCTCCCAAACGCGAGTTCAAATCGGTCGCCGAAGAGGCCCAGGATATCATCCGCCGGCATCTGGAAAGCATGGAATCGCCGGAGAGCTGAGCCTCCCGGAGTGAATGCAACACTGACCCGCCGGGCTCCACTTTCTGCTGGCGCTCGACTCCCGAGGCTCGACTCGACTACTGTTCCGTGATGACCGAGGGCTTACTCCGCATTGAAACTGATGTTGCATGTCCCGTGTGCGGGTGCGTGTGCGACGATCTTTCGCTGTCCCTGCGGGGGGACCGCATCGAGAAGGTGGAGCGGGCATGTTCACTCTCTGAACCGTGGTTTGCAGCCCTCGCGTCTGCATCCCCTCCCACTGCAAGGATCGCAGATCAAGTCGTGAGTCGAGAGGCCGCCCTCGCAGCTGCGGTCGAGATTCTATCTCGCAGTGATGCACCACTTGTGTATGGGCTTTCCCGCAGCAGCACTCCCGGCCAGCGCGCTGCGGTCGAGTTGGCTGAGCGACTGGGCGCGACAATCGATACCACTGCCTCGGTCTGTCATGGCCCGTCAATCATGGCGATTCAAGAGGTCGGTGAGTCGACCTGCACTCTGGGTGAGGTGGCGGACCGCGCCGATTTGGTCGTCTTCTGGGGAGCCAACCCCGCTGTCAGTCACCCTCGACACTTCGAGCGATACTCCCTCGAACCTCGCAGCGATGTACTTCCTCGCGGACGAGCAGACCGCCGGGTGATCGTGATTAATTCGACGGCCAACGAAACGAGTGCGATTGCCGATCGTTTCGTCGCTGTCCCTGCCGGTCGCGACTTCGAACTGATTTGTCAGCTGCGAGAACTGATTCGTGATGAGCAGGCCGTGCTCTCCCGGACATTTGGAATCCCCGAGGCCGATCTCCGGTCTCTGGCCCGCGAGCTGAAGTACTGCCGCTACGGCGTGGTGTTTTTTGGCTTGGGTTTGGCCCAAAGCAAACTCGGACACGTGGTCGTCGGAGGGCTGCTGGAGTTGGTCGCCGACCTCAATGCCCACACGCGGTTCGCAGCTCGGCGGTTGCGTATTCCGGGAGATGTCGCCGGGGCCGATAGCGTGTTGTGCTGGCAGACCGGATTCCCGTTCGCCGTGAACATGGGGCGTGGCTACCCGCGATACAACCCCGGCGAATTCTCAGCCAATGGTCTGCTGGAGCGAGGCGAAGTCGACAGCTGCATTCTGATTGGAACTGAGAGTCTACATGAATTCAGTCGACCGGCCCGCGATCATCTCGCCTCGATCCCGACTATCGTGCTGGAATACCCGCACATCGCGTCACAGCTGACTGGAAGCGTGAATTTCACAACAGCTGTGTACGGCGTCCATGCCGCAGGCACAGCCTACCGGATGGACGAGATCCCGATCCCGCTGCGGAAGCTCTGCTCGAGCCCGTACCCCACGGATGAGGCTGTGCTGCGTGACATTCTCAGCCGACTGGCCGCACTTTGATGTGGCCTGATCCGATCGTATGCGGCCAGTTTTTATGGCACCAAGGAGAACGCCACACGTTTAGCCCGCTGCGCCAGCAAGGGCCGCGTGCCAGACACCTATCGCACGTGCTGTGAGTCAACCTGTTGGCCAGGGGAGCGATTCAATCGGCGAGACAGATTTCTGGGGAAGACAAATGCAGACCGCCTACTGCGCAAACCGTGGTGACTGTCACGCGGCCCTTGCTGGCGCAGCGGGCTAGACGATTGAGAAGTGACCGCCGCGCTTGAGGCTAGGCGGGAAAAGTCGACTGCGCGTCGGGCGTTTATCCCGGTGCCTAGCATCTGGCCAGACACAGCCGATGCACTGCAAAACGCGGATTGCGTCAAAATGAAGGTCCGGAGACAATGCCGGGTCGCTGCCAACGGGGGCTGGTGACGCTTGAGAAGGCGTGTCTCAATTCTGGCCGATCAGCGACTTCAGGAATGGCAGGATGCCGCTGCGTCAGACCTTGCAATGGATGCTCGTTCTTCTCGCCACGATTGTGATCGTCGGTGGCGGGGGAGTCATCTGGCTTTGGGGGCACAGTGAGGCGCTGCTCAAGCAGGAAATCACCCTGCGGCTGGAGCAGCTGGCTCCCGATCTGCCGCTGGAGTTTAAGAAGGCTTCACTCGAAACCGATGGGCGAGTTCGGGTCACAGAGATCAGCCTGCAATCCCCCGATCATCTCTCCACGCTCCTGCGGCTGCCGGAAGCCATCGGGTATCTGGATCGAGAACTGTTCGTTAAGCATCGACAGGTCTCCTTGGTCAAGCTCGTTTTCAATCGCCCCCAGGTCACGCTCGAACAGTCCCCAGATGGCGGGTGGAGTTTCCAAGGACTGAAGCTCCCGAAGCCCGGTGGAATGGCCTGGCCCGAGGTCGAGTTACTGGACGGGGAGATCTTGCTGCTGGCGCATCGCGAAGCGCTGGTTCCTCTCGAACTTCGTTTGAAGAATCTCGATGCCCACCTGAAGCCGACCGCCAAGGGGCAATGTGAGATTGCGGGTCACGGCGATCTCGACCCGATCGGCCCCGTCGAGATTGAAGGCGAACTCGATACCTCGACGGGACGCTGGAACATCCGGGCTCGGGCTCGCAGGATACCCGCCGGAGACCAGCTGATTGGCGTGGCCTCCGGGCTCTCGTCAGCCGTGAAGACAAAAGTCGACACGATCACCCAGGCCGTTCGAGAGAAGACACGTCATCCGGCGATTCGAGCACTCGATGCCCAGTCGACCGACACCAGCGACGGTGTGCAAGTGGCTTCGCTCCAACAGGGCGAACCTGGTCCGGGAGATCCGACCTCTCTGATCCCGCGTATTGGTTTGCGAGCGGAGTTGGATCTGCAATGCGAGATCGCGTGCGAGGGTTTCGGAGAGCCGATTGACTACGCCGCAGACCTCCAGATTGAAAATGGCGAGGTGACGGACCTGTTCCCCATCCCGCTGTACGAGGTGTCGGGTCGGGTACTGCTTCGCCGTGATCGGGTCGAGATTCAAAAGCTCAAAGCGGTGAACGGGGATAGCTTGTTAACCATCAACGGCATGTTGCCTCTGGGTGGAAATCCTGCAGCCCCCGACATGAAAGTTCGGGCGACTAACTTGCCGGTGGATCATCGGCTCCGAGAGCTGACTCCGGGGATCGAGAAGTTGTTTGTGCTTCTTCAGCCCGAAGGACGATTTGACTTAGATGTGGAGTATGCACCCGACCGTTCACCCCCCGTCATCGTTCGGGAGTTCCGGGTCCGTGACGGCAGCATGCAGCACGATTTGTTTCGCTATCCGGTCAAATCCATCACGGGTACGATCGTGCAAGAGGACGACAAGTTCCTGTTCGACATGCAGGGGCAGGCCTCGGGACATGTCGGAAATCTGACTGGGTTTGTGCGAGGTTTCGGTCCTGACCTGGAGGCAGATCTGCGAATTCAAGCCCAAGGTTTTCCGATCGACGATGTGCTGGTCGCCGCGTTCGAGACGCCCAAACTGAAAGCCATTGCTGCGACGATGCGAGCGATGCGAATTCGCGGCGAGGGAGATGTTGATGTCTCCTTCCGACGGACGCTTCAAACCGGCCCCAAGTTTCTGACCTTCCTGAAGGCGGACATTCGCAACAGTGATTTGAACTACGTTCGCTTCCCACTGCCTCTCAGTAATGTCTCAGGGCAGATCGAGCATGACCCACTGCAAGGCAACATCTGGCACTTCCGGAAGATGCTCGGTTCACGTGGCGAGACTCAAGTCAAAGGCTCCGGAACCTACGAAACACGCGACGGCATCGGCCAGCTCGACCTGCAATTCGATGCTCAATCTGTCCCCATCGACTCCACGCTGAAAGCCGCCAGCCTGACGACCAACGACCGCTTGCAGGAAGTCTGGAACCAGCTGAATCCCTCGGCGGGGATGCTCGAATTCCAGAAGCTTCAGATTCAATGGTCCCCCGGACAATCACCACGTGTCACGATGCCCGTCATCAAGGTGCAGGGAGCTGCACTGCGACTGGCCGCAGTTCCGTACCCGCTCGACCGAGTCTCCGGAACGCTGAGCTGGGATGGTCAAACGGCAGCGGTGGAGCATGCGGAAGGCTGGCATGGTTCGACATTTGTCGAAGTCGGTCGCAGTGCGAATACGTCCGATCCCTATTTTCAGTTGGCTCCGGCCGCTGGCATTGATTGGCGATTACACCTTCCCGAGATCCGCTTGCGAAAATTGTTCGCCGACGAAGAACTCCGTAAAGCCTTACCGGAATCGATCCGCACCGTTGTGGCGCAGCTCGATCCACGCGGCCCGCTCGACCTGAATATTGCTCTGGATCTCAAGCAGTACCGCGCGCCGGACCCGACACTCACCTCGAGCTTTCAGATTGATGCCATTCTCAAAAACAACCAGATCACCACCGGGCTGACACTCGAACAAGCCACGGGGCACATTCATTTGTTCGACGGGAACTGGGACGGACAAATGATCACAGCTGAGGGGTACGTGGACCTCGACAGCGTTCGTGTTCTGGACTTGCCGATGTATCAGATGGAGGGGCCATTCAGCATCGTGGGAAACCGGCTGACAGCGGGGCAGCCCCCGCCAGGTCGCCCCGTGCCGCACTCCAAGAAAAACCCCTTTGCCGGTCGGGAGATCGTTGCCAGTCTGTATGACGGCAAGGTCTCTGCGAACGCCGAAGTGGTGATTGATTCAGACGACACCGCGAACACGGTCTATGACGCAGAAGTCAACCTCCAGGATGCCAAGCTCGAACAGTGGGCCAAAGAGCAGGGATCGCGCGAACGCTTGAACGGGCCAGTGAACGGCAAGCTGACTCTCAGCGGGAAGGGTCCGTCTCCACTGTCAATCGTAGGACAGGGATATGTCGATGTCACGCAGGCACAGCTCTATGAACTCCCCGTGTTGGTGTCGGTATTCACAGTGCCAAACTTGCGGACTCCGGCGGACAACAAAGCGTTCCGCTACGGGTTTGCCGACTTTCAGATGAGACAGGGAATCTTTGACTTCACGGATATCCGTTTGGTTGGCGATACCGTCAGTTTGGTTGGTCGTGGGTTTGTCGGATTCGCTGGCGAGCAGGAACGTCGCATCGGATTCGATTTTTACACCGATGCCCGAAACCGCATCCCCGTCATCGGACCGTTGGTGGGGATGATCGGCAGCGGTTGGGTACGAGTGCGTGTCGATGGCACGATCGACAATTCCAAAGCCGTCATGAAACCCCGTGTGCCAATCCTGGATGAGGCGTTCGGAGGGCTGATTGAAAGCCTGGAGTCTGGGCAGATGCAGAATCGCCCGCTGCAACCCGCAGCCGGAATTCCGCAGCGCACTCAGCGGTAGCGAGCAGCGGCCAGTGGTTCTGTCGCGAGGCTCACTTCAGACTCGCATCCTGATCCGCATCAGCCTTCTTGTAGAGCTTCGTCGGGATCAGATTCTCTGCCGGGACATCCTTCCCTTTCGAGTGTGCGACGATGGAATTCACCACTTCGATCCCCATCAGATCGGGGAACTGAATCGGGTCGGCGTAGATCTTCCCGTCCTTAATCGCCTGCTTCCCCTCGGGTTGGCCATCGAATCCGACGATGATGACCGAGTCGGCTTTCCCAGCTTGCTCCAAGGCTGCTCGTGCCCCCAGCGCTGACGGATCATTGATTGCGAACACGGCATTCAACCCATCGTTCGATTGCAGAACGTCCTTCATCGCAGCTGAGCTGTTGTCCTTGGCGGCCCCGCCTTCGTACTCACCGGCGATGGTGACCGGACTGGCAGCGGATTTATTGTGGGCCTCGATCGCTTCACGAAATCCCTGAACACGCAGGCGGCACGATTCGGCTTGCTTGTAATGCAGAATCGCCACGGAGCCGCCTCGCGATCCCAGCCCTTCAATGATTGCTGCTCCCGCCTCACGTCCACCGCCGAGATTATCGGTGGCGATCTGGCTGACAATCTTGACGCCCGGCTCCCGGCAGGGAATATCCACGGTGAAGACCGGAATCCCTGCGGCATTGGCCTCCTGAATTACGGGAACGATCGACCGGGACTCACACGGGCTGATGACGATCGCCGCGACCTTGCGCACGATGAAGTCTTTGACTTGATTGGACTGCTTGGCCGGGTCCTCATCGGCACTCAGCAAGATCGAATCGTAGCCGTTCTTCTTCCCCTCGCTCTCGATGTTGTCGGCGATCACCTTGAAGAATGGATTCTCGAAGGTGAGTAGGGATACACCGATGGTGCCGCGCGATGCCCGAGGCGTACCGCTCGCACTGGTGGTTGCCGCCTCCGGAGAGGTCGCATTCCCAGGCGCGCTGGTTGGTTTCGCGGGATCACCTCCCGTGCATCCCCAGAGACCACAGAGTACCCATGAGGCCAGCCAAAGACGTCGAGTCAACATGAGCAGCAACCTTGTTCGAAGCCATCGTTCGCGCTGATGAAGTCTCCCAGTGGACCATCCCCGCGTCGAACGAACTCACATACAGTTAATCGAGTGCAAGCCAAAAGTCACTCCCGACGAGCTTCCTGAAGCGGTCATGAACTCAATTCAGCATCTCTCTCACGGCCTCGAGCGGCAGCCCAACCACATTGCTCAAGCTGCCCTCGACATGTGTAATGAAGACGCTGCCAGCTCCTTGCAGCGCATATCCCCCCGCCTTGCCGAGCGGTTCATCGGTGTCCAGATACCACTCCAGAATTGCAGCGTCGGGCGGTCCTATCGTGACGCGAGTTTCAACGATCCGTTCCTGTCGCTGCCCCTCGGCATTCGACAGAACCACAGCTGTCATCGCCCGATGAGTCTGGCCGAAGTAATGGGTGAGGAACCACTGACGGACTGTGTCCCTCCATACATCACCCTGCGGTGGTTGCCCGAGGACCATGTAGGCTCCCGGCTGACCGACGACGATCACGGTGTCTGCGGTGAGGACGATCGCCTCGCCCGGACATTCCACGCGGGCCCATACGTTTTCGTTCTTCATCCGGGCAATGCAGAGCAGCTGATCGCGAATAGCGGTCTCTTCCCACAGCCCTTCGAAGCCCGGTTCATTCGGGTCAGTCGGTGGCAAAACGACAATGCGTTCCGGAGCCACGAGGTGCGACAACAGCTCCCGTCGACGCGGAGAGCGCGAGCCCAGGACAATGGGCAGTGAAGAGGTGGGATTCATGGGTTGAGCTTCAGCCCACGGGTCGTGGAGGGGTAAACGTCGAGCATCTTCAGAGCTCGTGGCAGCTGATTGTTGCATCTGTCAGCGAGAAAGTGCGACCCTCATCCGAAAAAACGAAGACGAGATCACTTCTCCATCCCTTGTGGCATGCTCCTCACGGAGCCTGCGACTTGGCCCGCCGACGAAAGAACCACCACGCTACGCCCCCCCCGACCACGTTGGCGAGAATGATCCAACCCCACCGTGAACGCGAGTTTGGATTGACTGGTTTCATTGGGGGGAGCTTTGGCAATGGCATTGGGAATGCTGGCTCAAGTACAGGCATCCCGAGTGTCAGGTCGACAACAGCGGCGTTCTCATCTGTTGCCAGCCCTGCTGCTGTAAACAATTGAGGATCAAGCGGCAAATTCACCTGATCCCATTCAAAGACGAGGTGCCAAGATTTCTCAACATCCGTCAGGTTTTTGTCAGTCATTGTGTATGTCGAAGGGAGCCATATATTATCGATGGCCTTCCATTCCGTGTCGCTTTGAAATGTCACTTGACCAGATCGTGTGGTCTGCCAGCGAAAGGGAGACATACCTTTCGTCTCATCGATCCAGAACTCTTGCTTGAGTTCAGTGTTTGAATACTCGCACCGATAGCCCTTGGGAGACTGCAGAGGCTCGATGGTCATATGAATCTTATCCATGACATTGAGTAACACATCAACGGTCTTTCCTTGTTGGAATTCAATCAATCCCATGAGCCCCAAGGCACGAACATCAAACACATGGACGCTCGTGTCATTGACTACACCTGCGGGTAGTCGATTGATCATCGTGGAGTCAATGCCGCGAACCAAGTCATACTCGTTAGTCCTCACCAGTGCCCCCCCAGATTCAACGGTCACCCACTTTCGCCCACTGGCATCTTTCCCTTCCGGCAGATTGGATGTCATCGACTCATCGACTGGTTTCACTCCGGGAGAGTCCGCCCAAACCATCCGATAATCCGACTCGTCGAACCGAAAAAGATTCTTGTCGTAGTCAAAGGAGACGACGTACTTAACGTTCACGTTGAACGTGCCCCAGGCTTTTCCGTTTTCGGACCGTGAACCCGTGATCGTGACTATTCCACTGCGAATGGCATCACGTTCGGCTCGCATCCCTCCCATTACGAACTCTGATAATGAGGATGCTTCGCTCAAATCAGCTGCTTGGATGCCCGCACGGCAAGTCAATAATGCCACAGTGATGAGCAGTGGATAAATCAACTTGAATGCCCACATCGATATCCTCCCTTTGGAAAATGAGGCCGTTCAGTTTGTCTCTGCCACATATCAAGGATGAACTTCATCAAGTCACTTGAAGAAATGCGGCATTGTGGTTGCCACGACCGTCTTTCTCGATGGCAACCCAGCAATATACTCGTATTTGCATTCACCCCAAATCGGTGCCGTTTCGATGAATGGTTGGCTATTGAGCGTTGGGCCAGTGCCTTGGCAATACCACCTATTTGATCCATCATTCACTGCCAAGCACTGTACTGCACACTGTTGTTGAATAAAGCATGCCCCAATGACTGGTGGCATGCATCCAAGCGCTGGAGCAGCAGTTGTCGTCTTCGGTACGATGCTACAACTCCACCAAAGGTATCTACCGCCGACTCGCTCCAAACCATTGCCGCGGCAAACATAGCCGAAAAATCCTCCTTCTGGCGTCGGTATAAATTCACGATTACACAATGTGTCGCTGCATCGACCGTCAGCCCAACCGACGCAGATCCCTGCCATTTGAGGGGATCCACAAATTGGGGGTGGAATCTGACCGCCCCGCACTGATGGTGAAGAGGTGGAACATGATTCCCCAACGGTGATTGACCCACTGGTCAATCCGACCTGGGCACACACAAGGGCAGCGATGGTCAACATGAACAGGCTGATTTTGGACATGGTTTTCGACTCCGGAACAGGGACTTTCTTGATTGCCAGAGAGTCACGATGGCTCCCAGCGCACAGAGGGCGGCGAGGACGAGGGATGGCTGTTGCCACGCGGGGGTGGCGGCCAGGGCGAATTCGGTGGTGGGGAGGATGGGATGTTGGGAGATGAGGAGGAGATCCCCGGACATGCTGCGAAGCAGTTCCTCGCGCGGGCCGTGCAGGGTGCCGGTGAGGGGGTCGTGGATGGTGGTTGTGCCGTGGTCGTCGCCAAGGTGGATGATGAAGTGGCCGAGGGTTTGCGGGGCGGGAGGTGTTTGGGTGGCGGGGGAGCCGGCGGCTAGCGCCGGTCCGCTCACTTTGGTGGGGAGTGGCTTGAGGTGCAGGATGGCGGGTTCGGACCAGGTGAGCGTGGCTCCGGTGGGCAGATGCACCACCTCGGCATGCAGCCCGCGTTGCCGCAGGGCGTCGCGCAGCTGGCCGAGAGTGGTGTCTTTTTCGACTCCGTCCGTATGCAGCTCCCGCACCAGATCGATCAGCTCGACCTCGTGACCATAGCTGCGCAGGATGGTCTGCACGCAGCGGGGTCCGCAGACGGTGTCGCCCTCGGGCGCTGGCTCGGCGGCGAGCAGTGCGGCGAGGAACAGGAGTGGGAGGGGGTTGGGCATGCGTGCTCTGTGAGCGGACTGGCGCTAGCCGCCGGCTCTGCTATGTGTGTGGCCGGAGTGAATACGTTTTGCGGTACAGCGGTGAAGGGAGCCGGCGGCTAGCGCCAGTCCGCTCACGGGGTGACGAGGGTGTCAACGGGGACGGGGATGCGGGAATCTTGATAGACGATGGCGAACTCGCCGTGGACCAGACCCTGGGTGGCGGTCGGCTTCAGGGTGAGATTCAAGCGGGCAGTGTTCGGAGATTGCTTCTCAATCACCCACGTCAGCTGCTCCTGCAAATCGGATTCGATCTGGATGAGCGACGAGTCGAGGGAAGAATTCTCGGGTGAGCGGATCACGATCGTCATGGCCCCGCTTTGGCCGGGGGCGATGCGACCGAAGAAGGCGCGGCTGGGGATGGCGGCGATCGATTGGCGAATGTCGACCATGACCGCAATCGGGGGATGTTTCGTCTGGGTGCCCGATTCGAACGTGATGCTCGCCTCGTGATGGCCCAGGGCCAGCGTTTTGCCCACCAGCTGGATGTCGTAGCGAAAGCGTTGGAGCGGCGAGGACGGCATGCCGTGTTCGACCGACTCGACGACCGGTTTGGCGGAGGTGACCCACGGCACGCTGGCGGTGAACTGGGGCGCTGCGATCTTCTTGTCGCCAAAGTTCGCGACGATGATCGAGCGGGTGACGGTGGTCCCCTTACCGACATCGGCCAGGACCACGCGCTCGGGGGTGATATAGAGGACATCCCGTATTAGCGCACTGACCGACAAACGGGCGGGATCGACCGAGGCTTCGTGGAATTTGACCTCAACGGTGTGCGTCACCGGTTGAAAGCGGATTGCGCTCCCCGTTTGTAATTCGACCGTCACCGACTTCTTCTGCCCGGCTGGGATCACCTTCCAATCCGGCGTCGCGATGGTGCAGGAGCAATCGGTTTTCACTCCGGACAGCGTCCAATCGGTGGCCGATTTGTTCGCGATGACAAAGTCATGCTTCAGTGTGACCGAGGGCTTTGACACGCCGAAATCGTGTCGCTGCGTCGATGATCCACTGGCCGCATCCGCTGAGTCCGTAGCGTCAGACGCTGGGGCCTGCTCGTTCGGGTCAGCGAGAAATATCGCAGCTGGTGGCCGATCACAGCCCCAGAGAACGACGATCACAATTAAAAATACAGCCCGGCCCATCGAGCAGCTCCTACTTGAGCCAGCTCTTGTTGAGCCAGCTCTGACACCCATACGCTATTAGTGATACGTTTCCGATTCAAGGGGGAAGCTGGAAGATGAGTTCTCATCAGAGAAGATCGTCCTCCAACCATAAACGAATGTCACTGTGCTGGGTACTCCCAGAGTCTGTTACGTTTCAGCGCCGCTGGTGGACCATCTCTCTGTTGGCAATCGATGCCGCCAAACCACAACTCGGGGAAGACGGAGCGTTGCAGCGGTGGCTTCAGATGAGTGATGTGATGCTCGTGGTACGGACGAATGGAGCCGGTGATCTGCGATGTTGCTTCGAGTCGATTTGTGATTCAAGCGGTTCAATCGCGTGTGGCGTCTCCAGCGTCGGTTAGCGTCCAGCAAAAACCTCGGAGGAATGGGAGCCACGAAATACACAAAACCACGAAAACAGCAGGGTCATTCTGTGGCAGAGCACTCTTCTGTGCGGAACACATGCTCGCTCAATCAAGTCGCTACCCCATGAAATTCAGACCTGCAATCTTGTGTGATTCGTCTCTTTCGTGGTGAGGCTCCCGTGAATGGGTGTCGGATTTCAAGCCATCTCACTGTTTCGCTGGCGATTGAGCTCTGTACACACTTCGATGGCGACTCTCACGCCATGACGCTTGCTGTCCAGTCTGATCGGCGGTAGTGTGGGGGTTGGAAATTCACGATTGGGAATTGGCCGTGAGGGTACGGGCCACGTGCCGTGGAATCCTTACGGGGTTGAACTGGAGAGACTGATGTCATCATTACGCGCTGAACTTGTCGCTGAAATCCTGTACGGACTGAAGAAAGATAACCACTACGCCACACTGACTTCGATCGCTCGGCGAGCTGGTTTCAGCCCCGGCGCGCAGTGCCGGACGATCCTCGCCTGCATGAACACCATTCAGAAGGACTGGCCGCATCTGGAGTCGTGGCGCGCGATTCATGATGACGGCATCACGCCGAAGGCCTCTGCTCAGGCGGAAGCTTTGCAGAAGCAGGGCATCGAACTACGAGATGATGGCGAGAATTGGACCATTGTTCTCGACGAGCGGATGCTGGTGGTGTGGGAGACTTCAGTCGACGGGAAAGCCATTCCCGTGAAGCCAGCAGCCACGTGATTGCCCCGTTGAGCGTGGGCGATACCCGCTGAAGAAGAGCACGGGACTGATCGGACGCCTTTCGCGTTGGATCAGTCCACGTTCGTTTCCGGAGGGTGCGAAGCGGTGTGACTATTTCCTGCCAAGTCACTGGTCCGCAACATCTTCTCGGTTTCATTTGAACAGAAGATCTCAAAGGAAGCCAAAAAACGTGGAATGGTACCCTTAGCTTCCTTCGCAATCATCTGTTCAAATCGATATGTTTTATTCGGACCTCGTCCATTAGTCGTAGTAGGCAAACTCGTTGAGATTCAGAATCGCGCGCGACAGGTCGATGAGCGCTTGCTCCTCAGCATGTTCGGCGCCGCTGCGTAAGCGATGTCCCTCGATTTGTTGTTTCAGAAAACGTAGTGCCAATGCTTGCTCCGACTCGTCGGGTTGGCGACCCAAAGCGAGTCGGAACGCTTGTTGGGTGATCTCGGGGCTGTGGGCTTCCGCGTTCAGAGTCGTGTCACTCAATATTCGGACTCGTGTAGCGAAGGCTTCTGCACAACGCACGCTGTCCGGACTATTCAATAGCATCAGTGCCTGCGGCGCGACGACTGTGCGATCGCGCCGAGCGCAAGAGACCGTGGTGTCGGGCAGATCGAACGCCTGCAGGAAGGGGATCGGCAAGCACCGCTTCCGCACGAGGTACAAGCTGCGAACATCGGTTTGGTCGACGGGGTCGGTGAACCAGCCCTGCATGCGGCCGCCGTCTTCGCCTTTGATGGCCTCTTGGATTCCTGGCTGGGCATAGAGCAACTCCTCAGGGACATCAGGCCACTTCGGCTTGCCGCTGCCATCTAACTGAAGCAGTCCCGAGACCGACAGCAGGCTGTCACGCAAGGTTTCGGCGTCGAGTCGCTGGACGTTCTGCCGCCAGAGCAGGCGATTCTCCGGGTCAATCGCTCGCGCATCGTCACGATCATGTGAACTCTGTCGGTAGGTCGTCGACATCACGATCCAGCGATGCAGCTCCTTCACCGACCACCCGCGCTCGATGAACTCGATTGCCAGCCAATCCAGCAGCTCGGGATGTGACGGCTGGACTCCGGTGTACCCAAAATCGTTCGGCGTCGCGACCAGCCCCGCGCCGAAATGCTGTTGCCAAACGCGGTTCACCAAGACGCGGGCCGTCCACGGGTTGTCTGGTGTGATCAACCACTTTGCCAAGGCGAGTCGCCGCCCCGTGGTCTCTGGACTTGGCGGCTCAATGGCCGCAGCTCCTGATTTGACAACCGAAACGAAACCGGGAGCCACCTCTTCCCGAGGCGAATGAAAATCTCCTTGATAGAAGACATGCGTGGCCGGTGGATCTGTCCGATCAGTGGCCCCCATCGTGACCTGCAGGTGACGCCGTCGCCCCTCAATCTCGCTGATCTTCGCTTGCAGCTCGTCGTACTGGGGCTTGTCGGATTCTTTCTCTTTGTCGAGCTTCGATTGCTCCTCCTTCAGCGGCGCACATTCCCGATCGAGAGCGGCATTGTGCGTCTCGATCGCCTCGCGCTCGGCGGGGAGTTCGATGACCAGGTCATCTCGCCGCTGCACCCCGGCGAAGAACGCCCGCAGCCGATAATGATCTGCTTGTGAGAGCGGGTCGTATTTGTGGTCGTGGCACTGACAACAGGACATCGTCAGGCCCAAAAACGCGGAGGCTGTCGTGTTCGTCAGATCCGCCTGCTCGTCGGCTCGCAGTCGATCCTCTTCCTGGAAGATCGCAGCTGTGCTGTCCCACTGGCCGAGTTGCAGATAGCCCGTGGCGATCAGTGCATCGGCTTCAGCGGGGGTGGCTGGCAGCCCCGCAACGAGTTCGTCTCCGGCGAGCTGTTCGAGGACGAAGCGATCGAACGGCTTGTCCTGATTGAAGGCTCGGACGACGTAGTCGCGGTATTGCCAGGCCAGCGGGCGAAACTCGTCGCGCTCGTAGCCGTGGGTGTCCGCATAACGAACGACATCGAGCCACAGTCGAGCTTGCCGTTCTCCATAACGGGGAGACGCGAGCAGCCTTTCGACGAGTTGCGCATAAGCAGCGGGCTCGCTGGCGGCGACAAACGCTTCGACCTCCTCGGGCGAGGGAGGCAGTCCAGTGAGATCGAATGTGACTCGCCGAATTAGAGTCCGGCGGTCTGCCTGTGGTGAGGGACTGGCCCCCTCGGAGGTCAGTCGCTGTTGGATGAACGCATCAATCGGATGAGTAGTCCCGGTGGCTTCCGGAACAGGACTCTTCACCGGGGATTTCAGCGACCAAAGATCCAGCCGCTCCCCGCGCCAGATTTTGCGGATGGGATTGTTGGGGTCGGTGAAAGCGTCGCCCGTCGGATAGTTATGATCGATGGCTTCGGCTGCCGAACCGGCCGTTCCCCAGGCAGCCCCCGCTTTCACCCACTGGGTCAGTGTGGCGATCTGAGCTTCGCTTAAGCGGTCCTTTGGCGGCATCTGGAAATCGGGATCGTCGAATCGCACTGCCAGAATAAGTCGGCTCTGTTCCGGGTCGCCCGTGACGAGAGCCGATCCGTTGTCGCCGCCGATGATGGCCGCTTCCCGCGAATCAAGACGCAGCCCGCCTTCTTGTTTTTCTGGACCGTGGCAGGCGATGCACTTGGTTTGCAGGATCGGTAGAACCTTCTCGGCAAACAAGATTTCAGCGGCATCATCCCCGCGAGCGATCGCTGAGACAAAGAGGGCAAACGTGATGACAGCCAGTTGGCGAATCATTCGGTGCGGTCCACGAGAATGCATAGAGCTAGATTAAAGACTGTACCAGAGTCACCCAGCATGGAAAAGAAGTGATCTTGAGGCGAAAAGTATCCATCCAATCCGAGAGTCACCTGTCAAACCTCACAAACGCTCAGGTCAGCCCGCTGCGCCAGCAAGGGCCGCGTGTCGGAAGCCGTTGCGACAGTGGAATTGGATGTGATGATGTCGGTCTGTTGAGAGAGTTGACGCTGTATGGCACGCTCCCTGGCTGGGGCGGCGGGCTAAGCAACAGAGCGGTACTGTAGGCGTCGTGATCACAGCGGAGGCGGTGGCGCTCGGCGGACACCGCGTTGCCAATACAGACGGTCATCCGTAATCACCCCGCGCCGCTTGGCACAGTTCAGGCACAGCCGCTCTTCCGCGTTCGACAGATAGACCTCACCACACAACAGCAAGTGGAAATAGTCCTCACCGGGATTCTTGGTATAGCAGTAGTCCTTATCCCAACTGGTCTTGATCTTGGCAGTCCAGCCCTCGAAGTGGGGGACGTAGACCCGTCGCTCGAATTCGACTTCAGCGGGATTGGGGGGCGGCGGGGAAAGAGATTCGTCCATGGGCCAGACTTCCAATAGAGCGGGCACGCTGTTCGAGCGATGATTTCGAGTGAGTTCAGCGAGTCCGCAATCAGGACTCGGACTCGTCATGAATTTCGCGGAACCGCTCGATCTCCTCACACAGCGTGCGCTCCTGTTGTCTCATCCGCAACAGTTCGATCCGAGTCCGCGACGCCGTGGCGGCCATATCACCAATCGCCAGCAAGGCAATCCAGGCTGCGAGCAGCAACATCACGAGGACATCACAGGCCCACAGTTCGGCCATCCGGCGCGGGGTAATCCAATCGGCTCGCTCCAGGATTGGCAGAATCGTGTCTCCGACGCAGAGCAGGATTCCCTCGCCCGCCAGGATCGCAGCCACTTGCATGCGGCGGCGGGTTTGGCCCCAGCGGAACTGTGTGCCCCTCTCGGGATCATCGGCCACCTGCTTCCAGGATCGCCAGTGCCACACGAGCAAATAGAGACCGATCGACACCAGCAGGATGGCGAAGAAGAGACCGGGAATCTCCGCTCGTGTGAGCATGGGATCAGTCCTTCATTCGGACACGGCCTAGGAGTGGTCACTGCTGAAGAGTGAGTCAGCATCACTGCGATCAAAGGGCTTTACGGGTTGCCGCGCTGCTTGCGAATCGCAGCCAGAACTTCCGCAGTGGACTTCGCTCGACCGGGAGCGGACGGAACTGCGGCTGCAGGGACAACAGGAGTGGTGACGATGGGGGTCGCTTCGACGGGAGCGGCAGGTGCCACTGCTTTCGCCTCGGGGGCAGGTGCCGCAGCTGCGGGTGCGGTTCCAGCGGCTTTCGCAGCGGCCTGCTGACGGATCATTTCCAGCGGCGACAACTTCGCACCGCCCGCTGCGGGTGCCTTCGCTGCCGGGGCCGGAGTCGCTGGAGGAGCTGACTCGACTGCTTGGGCTACGGGAGCAGTTTCCCCAGCGGCCTTTGCAGCGGCTTGTTTGCGAATCATGTCGAGCGGAGAGGGCTTGGCTCCTCCTGCGGCTGGAGCTGTCGCCGCCGTTGCGGGTTTCGGAGCCCCAGCTGCGCGGATCGCGTCGAGTGGACTCTTTCCAGCGGGCTTGGGAACAGCGGGCGCGGCAACAGCTGGTTTGCCGACAGCGGGCTTTTCTGCGGCGGGTGCGGCAGCTGGCTTGGCTTCTGGTTTCGCCTCGGACTTCTTCGGGAGTGGTGCGGCGACCACTTGCAGATACGCCGGATCGATGTCGTACCAGCTGATATCGACTGGTCCGTCGAACTGGACCAGCGCACGGCAAGACATGTTCACCGTCTTGACGGTCCCCGTCAGTCCAGAAAATCGTCGCAGCTCCGGGATTCCCTCGGAGACAACGACAAATTTGTCGGTCAGTTCGGCCTTCAGCCGTTCAGCCTGTGCAATCGACATGGGACACGATCACCAATTCAGTGACACCAACTCGGGACGCGACACTCCGCCAGCGGCAGAGGTCCAGCGCTGCAGACCCCTCGATTCTGGGTGAAGAATTCGCCGAAATCAAGGCAGGATCAGGGGTTGTCCAGCTGTGGGAATCAGATGCCTCGTCTGCGACACAGCCCCGACTGTCATTTTGAGGGAGAGGAGTTTTCGACTGGAGCAGGGAGGGATTTGTCCACAGAGTCCACAGAGTCCACGGATTGTCTGAGGGGAGGTCCATTCTGAATTCACACGCTTCATACGCTGAGTCACCCAACTCTGAATCTGGGCAAATCTGTGGATAATTCCACGTCTTCAGCTCCAGATGCCCGTCCACACGGTTCGGTGGTCCGGGTGTCGTAGACGATGAATCAGAGATTGAAAACGCGGAGATCGCAGGGGGAGCAGGGAGTGTTCAAGAACCATGTTCTCAATTCCCCCCCCTCGCTTCGAGCTGATCGAGGTGTTCTGCAACGAATCTCTCCGTGCCAGCCCAGGTGTCAGGCGCGTCGCGCACTCGTCGTTCGTTTCACCAGGAAATCGCTCTGGAGGCGTTTCCGCTGATCGTGTTAGGATGCCGAATCTGCCGTTCGCCTTGTCGGACGGACAAGGATGCCCGCATCTCGATTGAAGTTGTCGCTTCTGCGCGGCAAGTGGATCGAGTGCATTCCGTGGAAGGATCCGTCGGTGCCCCATCGCATCAACTCCCTGATTTGCTTGGCTTTAGGTCTTTGTCTCTGGACACAGTCCGCTGAGGCCCAGTCCTCGATCCCTCGTCCAACGAGCGGCGCACGCCCTGCAGCAAAGAAATCATCGATCCCAGCTGCGGCCGTCGAAGCACCGGAATCGTCGGTCCCACGGATCGCCCGGCCACCCGCAGGAAGGGCCGTGATTGACGACGAACCGGCAGAAACCGCCGAACCGCAACCGCGACAGCTCGGGCCAGTCACCAAAGGGGCCAAACAAGGACCCAATCCCCGGCAGCCAGCTGTCCAGGGGCCCGCACCGCAAGTCGCCATGCAGCCCGTCCCGGCCGGAATGAAACAGCTGTTGCTGGACTGGGAGGAGAAGACAAAAGGCATCACATCACTGTCATGCCCGATTACTCGGTTCGAATTCGACAACGTGTTTGCCACGGAGACACGGTCGGTGGGGAAGATCTTTTTCGAGAATCCCGACCGAGGACGAATCGATTTCGAACCTGCCGATGAGAAGCTCCTGGAAAAGCCGGGTCGGGTTGGCGCTAATAAGAAGGCGTTTAAGGTCGGCCCCGGTTCCGCCACCAAATGGATCTGCACCGGAAAGAAGATCTATGTCCTGGATGTGAAAAATAAGTCCTATGACCTGATCGAGATCCCACCTCAGATGCAGGGGCAAAACATCACTCGCAGTCCGCTGCCATTCATCTTTGGAATGAAGGCTCAGGATGCCATGCAGCGGTTCTCACTGCGATTCGGCCAGTTCCACAACCCGCTGGGAGACAAGGTGGGAGCCAATGGAAAGCCTCTCCGCCCCGCTCTTCACATCATCGCCAACCCGATCGATCCGAACGTCGCCAAAGAATACATCGAGGCAGAAATCATCGTCGATGCCACGACGTTTCTCCCCATGAATCTGCGCACGCTTGATCCAGCTGGAAACAAAGAAACCGTCTATAGCTTCAATCAGGCCGAGCTCAAAGTCGGGGCCAAATGGATCAACTCTCCATTCAGTGTGACCCTGCCTGGCTGGCAGCTGATGCACCATCAGAAAGCCGAACCCGACGCTCCGGCTCAGCAGGCAGAAAACACCGAGAAGTAATCTTTGCCGGAATGACGTACCATCCCTCTTCGCTGCCTGACATTCCAGGTGGCAGTCGAAAGAGGGAGAGTGAAATGTTGCTTTGGAATTGGTTGGTTTCCCTCGCTTGGAATCTCTGCTCACGCGAAGTCGCGATCGGGCAGACGACAGCACTGCTAGTGTCAGCGTTGTTGCTGCTGACCAGCACCTCGCAGGCGGAAACAAAGACATGGGACGGAAAGCACTCGACCACGCAGATCGAGGTCACCGTCGTGTACTTCCTGCCGCAGGATCGGCCACCGCTGCCCGATTGGCAAGAGCGAGTCGATTACTTCGCCGAGCGCATCACGGCGTTCCACGCCCGCGAATTCGACGGGCAGTCGACTCTCAAGACGATCGTCCGCCCCGAACCATTTCGTTCGGCTCGGACCACGGCTCAGCTGCGAAGCGGAGACGGCGATTTCATTTTCTTTCAGACACTGCAAGAGGTGAATGACGGGCTGAAATTCGGAGCGGGCGAGCACCAGGCGTTTCCGATCTTGTTGGTGTTGAGTGAAATCAACTGGCGGCCGCTGGATGATTTCTACCGGCTCCATCCGAGTCCGCAGGGGCTGGAGTTCGAGGGCAATTTAAACGCCGGTCGCCACTTCCCCGGTGCCAAATCGGGTGGCGCGCGGGCGACCTATTTGGCGGATCGCGGAGTCGGCTGGGGATTGGTCAGTGCGGACGGCTGGCGAGTGCCGTATTCCGGCAGCGACTGCGTCGTCTATCACGAAGGAGTCGGCCACACGGTCGGTTTGCCGCATCCCGATGAGATGAACCGTTCGGTGATGAGCCACGGCCAGTACAACGGTTGGATCAGTGAATCATCCCTCGATACTGATCAGAAAGAGCGGCTCGGCTGGCAGGCTCCGGAGAGCACTCCGCCCCCCTCGCTCTTCACCAAGTTCCGGGCCATCCCGGAACCCGCTGTCCCACGCCCGGGGCAAGCGGTCCACCTGAAATGTGATTGGCCTGACGAGGCGCAGCTGAAGACTCTACGAGTGCAGGTGCAGACGGATGTCTGGGGACCGTGGCACGAAATCTCATCCCCGGTGAGTGCCGATGGAACTCCTCCCCGCGAGATCTCGTTGGGGACATTTGATCGCCCCACACCAGTCAGCTATCGCATTGATGCCACGACCATCGACCAGCAGCAGGTCGAATTGTGGGGTTATTTTCAGGTCCGCATCACGGACGACGAGTTGCCACTGCCCGCCCAGCTCACCGGTGATCTCGCCCCCGTTGCGGGGGCTGCGACGACGTTTGAGGGTCTGGCCCCACCGACAGGGACTGCTGTTGAGCTGCTGGAATTGGTCGATCCGGAGCAGGACAGCGTCTCGGGAAAATGGACCAAGGATGCTAGCGGGCTGACCTCACCCAAGGGGTACGGAGCGCGGATCGAGTTGCCCTACTCTCCACCCGAAGAGTACGACCTGACCACCATCATTGAGCCGCTCGACGAACCGAATGGATTAATCCTGGGCCAGCGCAGCGGAGGCCAGCGGTTCCTGGTGCTCCTCGGCTATCAATCGGGTGAGACACCACAAAGTGCCATCGAGAACATCGACGGGCGAAACGTCGGCAATGCATCCACAGTCGCTGGACCGGTCTTTGTCCGCAACCGCCCAGCGCAGGTGATCTGCTCCGTCCGCCAGACAGGCATCACCGTGCGAGTCGATGGGCGAGTGGTCATCGACTGGACAGGAGACCCGCAGAAACTGGGGCTCGGCGAGTACTGGGAAACGCCGCACAAAGAGACCCTCTTCCTCGGTGCCTACGACTGCCGCTATCGCGTCTCGCGAGTCACTCTGACTCCCGTGTCAGGAACAGGGAAGCCGCTGCGAACCCCGAGCAAGTCGTCCCCGCACCGCTGATTTGACGAACATCCCACTGGAGACAATCGTGGCACACAACGACGCAGAGAACGATTCTCCAGCAGACGACCATCCGCCAAGGAAAAGCTGGATCTCGAGGGGCGGGAGCCTGTTGATGGAATACAGTGTATTCCTCGCGTTGTTGATCATCGGCGTGGGAATCGTCGGGATTATGGCGTTCCCTGCGATCCAGAAAGCCCGACGGACCGCCCAACGACAGCAAGCGATGGTGAATCTGAAGCAGATCGGGCTGGCCATGCACAACTACGCGTTACTGCACCCGACACTGCCGCTCATCGAGACTCCAATACCCGCCGAGAAAACGCCTGCGACCTCGCCCTGATCACTCATGTGTCGTACTCGAGCGACTTTGGAAGATCAGCTGAAGATTCTGCTCTTCGCGGAGCATTTTGGACTTGAGGTAGATATTGTCACGGACTTCGGATTTGGCTCCGGGGACTCGCATGAGGAGCTGGACGATCCCGTCGACAACTCGAATGGGCTTCGAGCGTTTGACCTCCACGGGCTCGCCTTCGTCGTCCAGGATATACACTCCCTCGGGGAACTTCTGGGTATAGCCATCAGTTCCGACGACGGACCCAATCAGATCACTAATCTGGTACGACTTCCGGCGTTTGTCGACCTGAATTTGGATCACGATAAAGTAGGCTTGCCCCTCGAGCGGTGGGTCACCGGGTTCGCCGAATTCCTCGCGCTTCCTGGAACCGCGACCGACGACGTTGATCGGACGCGAGAAGGCTGTGAACCGCCCGGCTTTGACGGCGTTGCCCGGCTCTCGCAGCAGATATCCGCCGACAGCTCCCGCGAGATCCGCCGAGCCGTCCCCCTCCTCGCTCCCCGAGGTTCCGGCGGAATCGGAGAGAGCTCCGCTGGTCGGGATCGCGTAGTCGGAGACTCCCTCGTCAAAGCGGGGGGCCTCGAATTCATTGAACCCCTGTGACGCACCCATCTGCAGGACGGGAGCGTCGATAAAATCCCCAATGGTGTCGCCGCCTTCGGTCCCCTCGAACACCTCGATAATGGGCTCGATCTCTTTGGTTCGTGATAGGTTCTGACTGAGCGGGATCGACAGTATGGCGAGGAGAATCCCATGCACCAGAAACGAAACCGAGAAGCTCTTTCCCTCGGGGCCCCACAGATATTCACGCCAAGTCTGGGCTGGGAGCGAAGGTTCCTGTGAGGAGACCACGGACGCGCCCTGTGTAGGTGCTGCTCGCTGACGCCGTCCAGGAGTCGTCGGAGAGTTCGTCGCTCGCGGCTTGATCTCCGACATGGTGTTTCCTGAGACGGGAGTTGTCGGGCGCGAGAGCAGCAACCAACACCGCTGGATTGAACAGTCTCCCCCACACGACTATTTCGGGCCAATCCCCTTTTCCAATTCGGCATCCCACTCATCAAGCAGAGGCCAGTCGACCGCACAGGTCCCGAAGTCCGCCATGTGTTGATATTGTGTCAGACGCGCGATTGTCGAGTCCAGCAATTTCCGGTCATTGCGGAAAATCGGCCCATGACTCGGCAGCAACCACTCGACATCCGTGTCCCGAATTCGTGTCAGTGACCGAATGAACGCGGGCAAGTCCGACCCGTGGTGGGCATCAATGTTCCCCACGCAGCCGTCCCGGTAAATGTTGTCCCCCGAGAACAGAATCTTGCCCAACCGAAAAGCCAGCTGGGCCGGAGCATGTCCGGGTGTGTGCCAGACATCGAGGGTTAGCGAGCCAAGCTGCAGCTGGTCCCCCTCGTCGATGGTCTTGTCGAACCGAATCTTGGGGAGGTCAATCGAGATGCCCTGAGCTGTGATTTCGGCATAGGTCATGATCCGCTCCCCTTCGGCGAGGAGTCCTGCCGCTTGCGGATGGCCGATGACTTGTGCCTGCGGCATGATCTCCTTGGCCCGCTTCAATCCCTGAATGTGGTCCACATCGGCGTGTGTGGCGATCAGGTACTTGCATTGATTCAGTGGGAAGTCCATGTCCCGGATCAAGCCGATCATGTCATCGAGTGTGTCTTCATACCCGATGTCGATCAGCATCCACTCTCCGGCGTCATGGACCATGTACACCGAACACCCCAGTCGCCGCCGGGCTTGGAGGTTCATTTCGATGACGTGCGGAAAAACTTCATGCCGGGCAAGCATGCGTAGGGTGCTCTGAGGTGTGGGGAGCGGGAACAGCCGGATGGGCAATCCCTCTGGATGATTCTAGCGGTCGATGAGTCGACACTCAAACTGACTCTTCGGTTGTGGCCGGGTGAGGAACTGGTCTGAAACAACTTCCCGAATTCAAATTGAACAGAAGGCCGCAAAGGAAGCGAAGAAATTTCGAGTTGAACCTTCGTTTGTCTCAATTCTATTCCTGCGCGAGAACTTTCGCCCACTCCCCTGCAGCTGCGTTGACTCCGATTGTGTGGGAGAGAGACGGTTTCAAGACCAGTGGCGAGACCACAGGAACTGGCTCGATAGAAGTTCCCGGAATTCACCGCAGAGGACGCAGAGGTTCGCAGAGGAGAATCCCAGAGATCACTCGGACCTCTGCGGTCCTCGGCGTCCTCAGGGAAAAACAGGATCTTGTTTGGGACCCTCTCTGGACTCGGCAATGACGTACTGATTGATCGGCCTCGCAACCGTTTTTTCCCGCACGATTGACATGGAGATTCCTTGGTTGTCGCGACCCCCGGGGACCGCGAGTTCCGGACGCGAGATACTCTTGAGGCAATCGGTGCTTGGCCCCCGCTGCGCGCCCGAATTGGCTCTCGGAGTTGCTCGTGTCGTTTCTGGCAGTCTTGTTCTGGTTGTCGATCGGTCTGCTCGCGTACATCTACGTAGGGTATCCGCTGCTAGTTTGGACACTGGGCCGGGTCCGACCAACTGCGTTGCTCAAGGCCCCGTTTACTGATCAACTCTCGGTGGTGATTGTGGGCTACAACGAGGCCAGTCGGCTGGCCCGCAAACTCGACAGCCTATTAGCCTCTGACTGCTCCTCTCAAATTGAAGAGATCCTGATCGGCTCCGATGGATCCGATGACAACACCGCTGAAATAGTCGCTGCCTACGGCGATCCTCGTGTGCGGCTGGTGACCTTTGCTGAACGTCGTGGGAAACCAGCGGTCCTGAATGACTTGGTGCCGCAATGTCGTACTGAGCTGGTTGTGCTGACCGATGCGCGACAAGCTGTCGAACCGTCGGCCCTGTCCCGCTTGGCGGCGTGCTTCGCGGGCGACCGCGTGGGAGTGGTCTCCGGAGAACTCGTGCTACGAGCGGACGATTCCGACAGCCCCGCTGCCGAGGGCATTGGAGCCTATTGGAAATACGAGAAGTTCATCCGCAAGAGCGAGTCGCGGTTCCGATCCGTTCCGGGGGCGACTGGCGCATTGTATGCAATTCGGAAGTCACTGTTCCGCCCGATCCCAGCACAGACGCTGCTGGATGATGTGGTGATTCCGATGCAGGCCATCGAGCAAGGCTACCGCTGCCTGATCGAAGCCGGCGCGATTGCCTACGACACTCCGTCCCAGTCCACCCAGCAGGAGTCGGTTCGCAAGCGCCGCACGATCGCGGGAGCCGCCCAGCTGGTCATCAATCAACCGCGCTGGTTGCTGCCGTGGAGGAATCCAATCTGGATCGAGTTCGTCTCGCACAAGCTCGCCCGGCTGTGTTCACCCGGTCTGTTGATCCTCGCAGGTGCCACGAACGTGATGCTCGCGCGCCAGCCGCTGTATGGCGTGCTGCTGCTGCTTCAGTTCAGCTTTTACGCCGCAGCTGGGATCGGTTTTGTGCTTCAGCAGCGTGGGAAGAAGTCCTCGCTGTTCGGTCTGCCGCTGATGTTTGTGTCCCTGAATACGACGACCACCGGAGCACTGTGGGATGCCCTGCGCGGTCGGTTTCGAGCGACGTGGCAACGGACTGCTTAGGCAGGCAAAATCTCTACTTCGCCACCGGAGCTTGTCCCCGTGGTTCCCGCGCTTGTGCGCTACGGTAGCGCACAAGCGCAGGAACCACCCAGACGAGCGGGGTGGCGGGAAACGGTTTGTTCCCGCTCTAAATCCGGTCGAGCGAATCAATCCACAGCACCAGCTGCTTCACAGTGAGTTCATCCAGCCCATCACCCTCGGGAGCGGCCAGTTCCAGGGTCGGGATCTTCTTCTCGGACAGGTTCTTGAGCGTGTTGCGGGTCGCGCGGAATCGCGATGATCCCGCGCGGGGCAGGATCACAAACTGTTGCCGCCTGCCGACCTCGTTATCAGGCAGGGGCATGCCCAACCCGGCGTCGACCGAGATCCCCGCGCGGATTTCCTCCTTGAGTTTCATCGCCGCGAGCAACGCGAATTCGCCGCCTTCTTGTTCCCCCAGCATCACCACTCGCTGCCGATCAATCGGGTATTTACTCATCAGCTGGTCGAGTAAACCCTTCAGCAGCGGACCGTCTTGTCCCGTCCAGGTGCCGTCTGCCAGCAAGCCCGCGAAGATCAGTCCGCGTTCCTCGCAGGCACTGCGCCATAGCTTCAGCTGTTCGGCTTCGCCGGTGTGTCCATCGGGGTGCAGCCACAGGACAAGTCCGTACTGCTTCGGCTGCGAGGTCTTGGGGACATAGATCCAGTACTTGCGGCCTTCGGTGCCGGGGATCTGCTCATCGAGTCGACCGGTGCGGGCGGGGGCTTTGCCGGGTTCGGCCACGGGTCCGACATCAGAAGCCAGCTTCACTGGAACTGCGGAAGACAGGGCGGCCAGTTCCAGAGTGACTTCTTCGATGGCCCCCCCAGCCCGTCGCACGGACGCCTTCGTCGAGGTTCCCACTCGCAGCGTCTCAACAAGAGCGGCGAGCTGCGTCGAAGTGGTGATCTCCACGCCATTCAGCTTCTCAATGGCATCCCCCGCTTGCAGCTTCGCACGCGCGGCGGGCGAGTCGGGGAAGACGTATCGCAGCGTGACACCCTTCGAGTCTTTCGCGACGGTCCGTGCGGGCAACACTCCCAGCATCGGGTATTCGAGTGGCGGAATCTCGGCGGCCAGAGTGATCGTCAGCGGCAGCTCTTTGTCATCCCGCTTGACGACGAGACTCAGGACGCTGCCCGCAGCCAGTGGGCCGAGAATCGTCTTTAGCTGGGGAATGCGCTCGATCGGTTTCCCGTTCGCCTGAACAATCAGGTCACCGGTCTTCAGCCCCGCATGTTCAGCCGGGGAGTTGGGGCGGATCTCTCCCGCGAGTGCCGCTCCCGAGACCGGCCCCTTGTCATCGAACATTACCCCCATGCGACCGGGCCGGATGTTCTCGCCCCGGCGCAGAGTTTCCAGCTGGGGCAGGATCTCTTCCAAAGGCACCGCGAAGCCGATGCCCGCGTCGTACCACTCGACACCGACTGCTTCGTCGTCGCCTTGCGGAGACATCGGCACCAGGATGCCAATGCAGCGGCCTTGCAGATCGATCAGTGGCCCGCCGTAATTCGCTGGCGAGATTTTGGCGTCTGTCTGGACAGCTTTGCCCCAGATGCGATTGAGGGCACTGAGGATGCCGACTGATAAGTTCGGGAACGACACGTCATAGGTCCGCCCGAGGGCGATGGTCCATTGCCCGACTTGCAGCTCCTGGCGCGGCGCGGGGACCAGCGGAGTCAGCCCAGTCTGCTGAATTTTAATCAGCGTCACCTGCCGCACCAGATCCGACGCGACGACATCCGCTGGGAATTTGCGCCCATCAGATAGGGTAACGATGATCGAGCTCGGCTTCGAAGCGAAGTTGAATGAGCTCGTGATGATCTCGCCGTCGGGAGTCACGACCACCCCCGTCGTGGGGCCAGTCCCCGCGATCAGTTCACCGACCACATCGAGTCCGCCGATTGTTTGAATTTGGACGATCGAAGGATCGGCGATGGCGGTTGCCGCCTTAAAGGCTTCTTCTTCCAGAGCTTCGATATCCAGGGATTGTGCCTGAACGGGGTGCGTGGCTCCTACTGCCCACAACGTGGTCACCAGGAACGCCCAGAGCGCCCGACGAATGAGTGGACAGAATCTGCACATGGAGTTCCAGACGTTCACAAGTGGTCCTTCCGCGACAAAATTCACTCTCAGTTGTCGCTGCGGGATTCTATCAGTGTGTGTCGCAGAGAGGGATGCGTCTCGCGTCTCTAGGTGAAAAATGATTTGAAGCCAAGTGAGTGGAAAATGTTTGGTGACGAATTGGATTGAGCATCAATTGGCAATGAGCGATGACTTCTTTCGGGCCAGCGAGCTGCTGTGTCAAACTGGCCTGAAACTCTCACTGCCGTCCCCCCTCGACAGGCCTTGCGATTCGGTCGGCCTTAAGGAAGGGTGTCGGTATAAAGAGTGCGGAACCCCGTGAACTGCTTGCTCCCCGCCTCCGTGATTGCCGGAACGCGAGGTGTCTACTCTTTGGCGAGTGCAGCAACTTCACGCGATCACCCCCGCAGATGCAACCCCTTCCGCAACAAGTTAGAATAGTTTGATGCGTCTCGACGGGGGAACCGCTGGGATTTTTCGCTTTTGGAAGTCTGTTTGCCATGCCTGCACACTCGCCGCTTCGATGGGTCGCCCTCGCTGTTTGCAGCTGTCTCCTTAGCGAAGCAACTCCGCTGTCAGCGGCGGAACCGGTCGATTTCAACCACGATATCCGGCCCATCATTTCAAACCTGTGCTTCCGGTGTCACGGGCCGGATGAGGCCGAGCGCAAGGCAGATCTCCGACTCGACAATCGAGCTGGAGCGATTGCAGATCTCGGTGGGCACGCGGCCATCGTCCCAGGGAAGCTGGATGAGAGCGAGATCCTCAATCGGATCACCAGTACCGATCCCGATGTGATGATGCCGCCTCCCGGAGCAGGACGACGATTGACGCCGCTTGAGGCCGATCTCTTTCAACGGTGGGTCGCCGAAGGGGCAAACTACGCGGTCCACTGGTCCTATCAACACCCTCTGAAAGCGACTCCTCCGCAGACACCCGAGTTCGCCGTTTTCGTGAGGAGCGACATCGATCGCTTCGTCGTCGCCCAGCTCAAGCAGCACGGACTGGCTCCCGCCGTCGAGGCTGATCGTGCGACCCTCATCCGGCGTGTGTCGCTCGACCTGACGGGACTGCCACCGACCGAGGCAGAGGTCGCCGCATTTCTGGCTGACACCTCTGAAGGGGCTTACGACCGGCTGGTGGACCAGCTGCTCGACAAGCCCGCGTTCGGGGAGCATTGGGCCAGAATGTGGCTCGATCTGGCTCGCTATGCCGACTCGTCCGGGTATGCCGATGACCCGCTGCGAACCATCTGGGGCTACCGCGATTACGTGATCCGCTCCCTCAACGCGAACAAACCGTTCGACCAGTTCACCATCGAGCAGCTGGCCGGAGACCTGCTCCCAAATCCAACCGAAGAGCAACTCGTCGCCACAGCGTTTCATCGCAATACACTGACGAACAATGAAGGCGGAACCAACGACGAAGAATTCCGTAACGTGGCCGTGGTTGACCGCGTGAACACGACGTTTGCCGTCTGGATGGCGACGACCATCACCTGTGCCCAGTGCCATACACACAAGTACGACCCCATCACGCAGAAGGAGTTCTTCGAGGTCTTCGCGATCTTAAACAACACCGCCGATGCCGACCGCAGTGATGAAACGCCTCGCCTCGATCTGTTTTCCGACGAGCAGAAGGCAAACCGCACGACCTGGAAAAACGAGCTGGCAGCAGTCGATCAGGTTCTGAAAACGCCGACGCCCGAGCTACTGGAATCGCTCGCCAAGTTCGATCGCGACTATCCGCGCGATCTCCCATGGGCGGGCCTCAAGCCTGACTCGGCGCAGAGCCTGAACGGGGCCGAGTTGACGATTGGCGACGACCAGTCAGTCTTCGTTAAGAACCCAACGAAGACCGACACCACCACACTGCTGTTGCCTGCTCCGATCGGTCCACTGTCGGCTTTGCGGATTGAAGTTCTGCCCGACCCGTCCTTGCCCGGCAATGGTCCCGGCCACTCCGGCGGTAACTTTGTCATCACCCATGTCTCCGCGACGATTGTCCCGAAGGATGAGAAGCGACCACGCGGGCGATATGTCCGCGTCGAATCGAAGGGACAGAAACGCTATCTGCATCTGGCCGAAGTCCAGGTCCTGAGCGGTGCCGAGAACGCAGCATTGAAGGGTAAAGCCTCGCAGATCAGCACCGATTTCGGCGGCGAGGCGGCTCTCGCGATTGATGGGAACACCAACGGTCAATATTACGAGGGGAAGTCAGTTTCTCACACTGCCGAAGGGGACGATCCCTGGTGGGTAGTCGACCTGCTGTCTCTGATGCCCGTCGACAAAGTCGTCATCTGGAACCGCACTGACGGAGCTGGGGAACGCCTCGCCAAATCACGCATCGTCCTGCTCGACGAAAACCGCCAGCCTGTCTGGGAACAGGCCATCGCCGACGCCCCTCCAGTGAGCCAGGAGTACGCCGCAAGTGCCGCCCGAGGACTGAAATTCTCCGCAGCTGTGGCCGACTTCAGCCAGCCGAGCTTCGCAGCTGAGCAGGTCCTGACTGCCAAGCCCGACCCCGGAAAGGGGTGGGCTGTGGGCGGGGCGCAGGGGCAACCGCACTGGCTGGTGCTGGTCCCGGAAGCCACGACCGAAATCCCAGCCAACAGCCAGATCCAGCTGGTGATCGAGCAGAACTCCAACTTCGAGAATCACCTCCTCGGCAAGTTCCGCATCTCGGCATCCAGCTCGCCTCGTGCAGTCGAGGTGGCTCGCACTCCGGCCTCAATTCGTGACATCCTGGCTGTCGCTGTCGTAGCTCGAACTCCCGAGCAAGTCACTGAACTCCAGTCGTGGTACTTCTCGTCCGTGGCTCCCGAATTGGCCGCCCAGCGCGAGCAGAAAACCAAGCTCGCTGCTGATCTCTCCAACCTGAAGCCCGAGACGAGTGTCCCGGTCTACAAGGAGCTGACCGGTGAGGCCCGCCGCAAGACAAAGCTGCAGCATCGAGGCAACTACAACGACCTCGGCGACGAGGTCAGCGAAGGGGTTCCGGTGGCTTTTGTGACGCCGGGAACTGAGCTTCCGAAAGACCGCCTCGCCCTCGCGCGGTGGCTCGTCAGCCAGAACAACCCGCTGACCGCCCGCGTGATGGTCAATCGCCTGTGGGAGGCTCTCTATGGGCAGGGAATCGTCGTGACCAGCGAGGACTTCGGCTCGCAAGGTGAACTCCCCACGCATCCCCAGCTGCTCGATTGGCTGGCAGTGGATCTGATGGAATCGAACTGGGACATGAAGCGCATGCTGAAGCAACTCGTCACGTCGGCGACGTATCGGCAGTCTTCGAAAGTGACCCCTGTTGATTTGGACAAAGACCCGGACAACCGCTGGCTGTCCCGTGGTCCACGTTTCCGCATGTCGGCGGAAATGATCCGTGACCAGTCGCTGGCATTGAGTGGTCTGCTCAGTTCGAAAATGTATGGGGCTCCGGTTCGCCCACATCAACCGAAGCTGGGCCTGACCGCTGCATTCGGTGGCTCCACCGACTGGGAAACCAGCATGGGCGAAGATCGTTACCGCCGGGCTCTATACACGCAGTTCCGCCGGTCGAACCCCTACCCGTCGATGGCTGCGTTTGATGCACCGAATCGCGAGGTCTGCACCGTACGGCGTATCCGCACGAACACCCCGCTGCAAGCTCTGGTGACGCTCAACGACCCGGTCCATCTGGAGGCCGCTCAGGCCCTCTCCCGACAGGTCGTGAAGTGGAACGGCACTGCCTCCGAAAGAGCGGCCCGCCTGTTCCGCCACTGCACCGCCCGCGAGCCGCAGCCCGCAGAACTCGACCGCCTCACCCAACTCCACGAGACCATCCGCACCCGCGCAGCTGCGGAACCCGAATCTGCGAAGCTGCTCGCCAGCGACCCCCTCGGCCCGATCCCCGATGGCATGGACCCCATCGAACTCGCCGCCTGGACGGTGGTCGGCAACGTGATTTTGAATCTGGACGAGATGCTCATGAAGCGGTGAGGCCAACTTCTCAAAGCGAGCGGCACGGCGTCAGCCTGCCGAGGCGTGGGAGCGTCTCTACCGCGTGATACGCGAGCGAGCCGTAATGAGAAATTCGGTCCCGATGGCGGGGCAGCTTCTGTAATCTAAAACTTCGATAATATCAAACGAGCTCGACTTGACGTTCCGATTGTGATGATTACAGTGACGTGAATGGTCTTTCCCGGGAGTGAATGGTCTTTCCCGGGAGTGATGTGAGATGAAGTTTCGCTTGCGATGTGTGGCTCTGACTACTGCTGCCCTGCAGTGGTCCGCTGTGACAGCCTCTGCTGAGTCCTACGCTGTCTTTAAACAATTGTCATCCACGGCTACTAATGTCACGGCGAAGGGGAAGCGAATGGTATTTATGGGGGGCTTTGTGAGCGACGGATCATGCCTTATGACTGCTCAGAACGTAATTATGACTTATCCATTCATGCCCGCTCCTGTGGTCGTCTACACCGGGCATACCGGGACACTGAATACATCCCAGGTCATCCAACATGCTTCAGTTCAACGTGAAGTGTCACCTGGTGTCTTCGAATACCATTTCGAATACCATATTGTGACGCCCACGCTTATTCCTTAAAGGTGTCCACGAATGCGGCGAATGCATCACACGGATGTAGCCTTTAACAAAAGATGCATGGGGTGCCTGCGCCGCTGGTTGGCTCAACACGCCCGTCAGGGTTTTACCGTGGTGGAGTTGCTGGTGGCGATTGCCATCATCGGACTCCTTCTGGCGATGGTGCTGCCAGCAGTTCAACGTTCCCGTGCGGTCGCTCAAAACATGTCGTGCAAGAATTTGCTGAAGCAAATTGTCCTTGCATCACATGTGTACGAGGAGTCATATTCAGTTCTTCCTGTCTCGGATACTCCATGTCGTCGATTGCTTCCATTTTTGGGTAGGTCCGCTCTGTTCAACATCATCGAAACCGACCCGGCTGCGATAGAGCAGTTGGACACCGGGGTCATGGAATATCTCTGTCCCAGCGATCCCGAGGCGCAGGCGTCCTTGGGGCATATGAGCTATCTCGTGAATCAGGGGAGTGGCGATTATCGAGGACCAGGAATCCAGTTTGATGGGGCGCGTCCCGGGCATTTCCTGTTTTCTAAAACAAGGGATTTCACAGACGGAACCAGTAATACCACACTCTTCGCGGAGCGGAAAATCCTCGTTAACCCAACTCACCTCGCTTCTGATGCCATCGCGCAGGGAGATGCCAGCCGATACATGTGGCTGCTCAACAGGGACTTTCAGTTGCCTTCGTCCACCGAATTCGCGGCCTTCCGCGCAGAGTGTCTTTCATCACGTGCCACCGCAATTCCGCAACACGGCATCCCATCGAACTATAAGCTACAGACTGACGATGGCTACAACCATGGTTTGACGCCGAATCTGCCAGGATGTCACAACAACACTCCCCTAGGCACGCGGTATCTCATGAGTGAGGAGAGTCTGATCTCCTCGACAAGCCATCATTCGGGGGGCGTGAATGTCGGATTCGTGGACGGCCATGTTCAGTTTATCACAGATTCCATCGATGCAGGGGTCTGGACTGCCATTTCGACCCGCAAGGGCAATGAAACCATTGGTGATTTCTAACGGGGTATTGCAAGAGGCATCCTCACGCGTCTTGATTCGACATCGAGGTTTCCCATGAGTAGCAGGGTCTTGGTAAGGCTTATTCTTTGCGCTTCCATACTCGGAATCCTGACGTATTTTGTCGGCTGCCGTGAGAAGACCATTCCCATCCCCATCGTGCCAGCGTCGAGCCTGCCCTTCGAGTTGATGTTGACTGTTAACGAACAAGAGACGGTCAGTCTGGCCACCGTTGTCGAAGTCCCGGCTGGAACACCGATTCGAGTGTTCGGAACACTGCGAACGAGATCCGGAGAAGTGTTCACTAGATCGTGGGGGAAAGGAGCATCTTTCATTCCGGGCGTCGAACTCACACCACTGCCTGATCCCAGTGTGAATTATGTTCCGTCGCCCTTTCGCCAGCCGCCAAAGTCGCCCCCGCCCGACAAACCCGAACACCTGCATGTCATGCTCATGACAGTTGTTTACCCTTTCGGAACGGAGCCGAAGAATCCGAGTCAGACAGAATTTGCACTGGTCGGTGAGTACGTGGACCCCGGTCGGAAACTGCTCACGTTTTCAGGAGGAGTTCTGTGCCCATCACGTCCCGGAAAATACACACTCCGTCTCATGACAGCTTATAAACATGAGCGAGAGTTTCGCAAGAACGATGATCGCTATGTCTGTGGGCAATATCTGCCGATCCGAGAGGTCACGATCATCAGCATGGAAGCTGCGGACTGAGAGGCTAAGGACTCTGCCGGGTGTGTCGATCGGAGTCATGCGGCAGAGCATGGTGGCACGCTTTGGTGAAGCAGACTCACGGCGATTGAGTTGCTTTAATAATTCCGCAGTTGCAGTCCTGGTCCGTTGAGTGCCACTGACGGGTGCTTTGGTCCGCCAGTGAATTCACTGCGATTCGCACTGGCGGGTCAAAGCACCCGCCAGTGGCAAACTTTCATTTCTAGTCTCAGAACCTCATTAACCGCACGCTCTCAGGGAGAACGGAAGGAACTTCACCCCGCACCGACGAACAGGGCGCGGTTGCCGCGTTTGCGTTCGTTTTCGGTCAGGAAGATCTTCCGCAGGCGGATCGCATCCGGGGTGATCTCGACGTATTCGTCGGCCTCGATGTACTCCAGGGCGAGTTCCAGCGAGATATCACGCGGGGGTTCCAGCTGGATCATGTCGTCCGCACCGCTGGAGCGCATGTTGGTCAGCTTCTTTTCGCGGACGGGGTTGACCACCATGTCGGTGTCACGAGCGTTTTCGCCCACGATCATGCCTTCGTAGACATCGACGCCAGCACCGACGAAAAAGGCACAGCGGTCTTGCAGCTTGAACAGTGCGAAGGCGGTCGTACGGCCGGTTTCCTGGGAGACTAGCACGCCGTTCTTGCGGCGAGGCAGGTCGCCTTCCGCCAGTCGGTAGCTATCGAACTGGTGATGCATGATCGCTTCCCCCTTGGTCGCGTTGAGCAACCGGGTGCGGAGCCCGATCAGGCCACGAGCGGGGATCGTGAACACGAGGTGTGTGTGCGAACCTTGCCCAGCTGTCATGTCGGTCATCTGGCCCTTGCGGGTCGAGACGATCTCGATGACAGAGCCGACATCGACCTGCGGGACATCGACTTCGAGGATTTCGAAGGGCTCGTGCCAGACACCATCGATCTGCTTGCGGATGACTTCCGGCTTGCCGACCGAGAGTTCGAACCCTTCGCGGCGCATGGTCTCGATCAGCACCGACAAGTGCAGCAGTCCACGTCCGGAGACGCGGAAGCATTCCTTGGCATCGGTGTCTTCGACCTTAAGGGCGACGTTCGATTCGAGTTCGCGAGCCAGACGCTCACGAAGGTGGCGGCTGGTCAGGAACTTGCCGCTCTTGCCGACTAGCGGCGAGGTGTTGATCGTAAAGGTCATCGAGAGCGTGGGCTCGTCGACCTTGATCCGGGGCAATGGGGTCAGGTCTTCGGCGGTGGCAATCGTGTCGCCGATTTCGACATTCGGCATGCCGGTCAAGGCGACGATGTCACCTGCGATGGCGACTTCGACCTTCTCGCGTCCGAGTTTGGCAAAGAGTTCCACGGTGTCGACGGTTTCGTTGACGATCGAACCGTTTTCGCGCAGGACAGCGACCTTTTGGCCGGGGCCGATCTTGCCGCAGAAAATACGACCGACGGCGATGCGTCCGACGTACTTGGACCACATCAGCGATGTGACGCTCATGCGGAACGGGGCATCGACATCGACTTCAGGGGCTGGGATGTTCGCTAAAACCATGTCGAGCAGGGGAGCCATGTCTCCGGAGCGAGCGGACGAATCATCGCTGGCGTACCCGGCGCGTCCGCTGCAATAGATGTGAGGGAGCGTCGTGACATCGTCCGCCCCGAGCTCTTCCATCAAATGCATGGTTTCGAAGATCACATCGTCGGCCCGGCTATCGGGACGGTCGATCTTGTTGACGACGATGAGCGGCTTTAGGCCAACTTGCAGGGCCTTGGTCAGCACGAAGCGGGTTTGCGGCTTGGGGCCTTCGGCAGCGTCGACCAGCATCAGTGCTCCGTCGGCCATCCGGAGAACGCGTTCGACTTCGCCCCCGAAGTCGGCGTGGCCGGGGGTGTCAATGATGTTGATCTTCACGCCCTTGTAGGAAATCGCAATGTTCTTCGCGAGAATCGTGATGCCGCGTTCACGCTCCAGATCGTTGGAGTCGAGCAGGCATTCCTGAGTCAACTCGGCATCGCGGAACTGTCCGCTCTGCTTCATCAGGGCATCGACGAGGGTCGTCTTCCCATGGTCAACGTGGGCAATGATGGCAATGTTTCGAATTTCGTCGCGACGCATGGGACCGGTGTCCTGGACAACTGCAAAGGGAGTGGGACTGATCGGGTGAAGAGAGCTTCGACCCGTATCAATAGGGAGGAATCAGCGGGGGTGTGTTGGCTGTTCTCAGCTCAACTCAAAGAATCCGACCAGTAACTCTTTGTACAGTCAGCCAGGAGGATTCAAGCGGGCCAAGCATTTTAACGCTCGTTCCCGGTGGAGGAAAGCCCGAACGATTCTTCACAACATCTTGACAGAATAACGGTTGCGACTGCCGCTACAGTCGGAACCCCAGTCCAGATTCCAACGGAACTCCTTAAGCAGTATAGAGATTGCGATCAATACGATCGCCGGAATATCCCCCTCAAGGCGGGATCAATGGTTGCCGATGCTTGACAAGGGGATTGAAACTCGCGACAAAAGTTGCAGAATGGTCGCAGAGATTCCGCACCTTCGCCCTGATGGTGCGGTTCCTTGATGACCCGGTTGGTGATCCCACCGAGTTGAGCCAAGCGTTCCTGCGGGTTTCGGCCCGTTCCCACCGTCGATTTCTGGCTTAACTCACCTGCCTGCCCCATGTTTGAAGATGGACGTTCCATGAACAGTGTCCTTGGCTGTAATCCGCATCATTTTCGGCAACTCTCCCGCCGCGGCTTCCTGCAAGTCGGTATGCTCGCGGGTGCGGGTTTGACTCTCCCCCAGCTACTTCAGAATGAAGCCCGCGCTGATCTGAAGAGTTTTCAGAACTTCGAAGGCAAGGCGAAGTCGATCATTCATATTTACCTGCCGGGTGGAATGGCCCATCAGGAATCGTTCGATCCTAAGCCGTACGCTCCGATCGAATACCGTGGTGAAATGCGTCAGGTCCAGACCAACGTCGATGGCGTTCTGTTTGGAGAGACCCTGGCCAAAACCTCCCAGGTCGCCAATCGGATGACAATCATCCGCTCGATGACCCACGGTGAAGCGGCCCACGAACGTGGTACGCACAACATGTTCACCGGGTATCGCCCGAGCCCAGCACTGCAGTTCCCCAGCATCGGTTCGGTCGTGTCGCACGAGTATGGATCGCGAAACAACCTGCCTCCCTACGTTTGCATTCCGAGCATGCCCAATGAGTTCGCGGGCAGTGGCTACCTTAGCTCCGCATTTGCCCCGTTCAGCTTGGGGAGTGACCCCGCCGATGGAGGTTTCAAGGTCCGTGACCTGAACCTGCCCAACGGTGTCGACGAGAGCCGGTTCGCCACTCGCCGTTCGGCGTTGGATGCCGTCAATAATCACTTCAACACCAAGGAAAAGTCCGACAAGATCGCGGCGATGAACTCGTTCTACGAGAGTGCTTACTCGCTGATCTCCTCACCCCAGGCTCGCGAGGCATTCAACCTCGAAGCCGAGGCAGCTGCCCTGCGTGACGAATACGGCCGCAACACAGCTGGTTCCCGTATGCTGCTCGCTCGGAGATTGGTCGAAGCTGGTGTGCGACTGGTCAACTTGACCTACGGCGGCTGGGACATGCACGACCAGATCGTGGCTGGTTTCCGCAATCAGATGCCGCAATTCGATCAGGCCTTTGCCCGCTTGATTGTCGACCTCGAGCAACGAGGTCTGCTGGATAGTACGCTGGTCATGGTCTCGTCCGAATTCGGGCGTACTCCCAAGATTAACGGCACAGGAGGTCGCGATCACTGGCCGAAAGTCTTCAGTGTGGCTTTGGCAGGCGGTGGTGTGAAGAAGGGCTTCGTTTACGGCACGTCGAACACGACTGCCAGCGAGCCGGATGAGAATCCCGTGACCGTTGAGAACCTGTTCACGACGGTCTACCACTGCCTGGGCATCGTCGCTGACAAGGAGCTGATGGCTCCGGGCGACCGTCCAATCGAGATTTGTGACGGCGGACAGGTCATTCAAGACCTCCTGGCCTAACACCCCAAACCGCAATTTCCACCCGGAATCTCTGGGTGGAAATTGCATTTGCGGTAGCCGTTCAGCACAGATCGGCCATACTGTCTGTTGAATAATCCCTTGCTCCTCATGGATGAAGCGCGGCGGATTCGAGTGGTTTCAGGCTGCCGATTCGAAGGGCCATCGAATCGAGTTCACCGGCGGAGTATCCCTCTGTCGGAATCCCCGCGTCCGGCACAGCATCCCACCCAATGCCCGGACCGATCCCGCACTGTTTCGAAGTAGGGAGGAAGGCCCATGCCTTCATTCTTCCGTGGACTGACTGCTGCCGGTTTCCTGCTCTGCCTCACAGCTGTCGCCTTCGCGGCGGCTCCCCAGCTGAATAACATGCTGCCCCACGGTGTGCAGCGGGGGACCGAGGTCGATCTCGTTTTGCAGGGAGCCAACCTGCAAGATGCCCAGGAGCTGTTGATTTACGACCCGGGCTTATCCGTGGTCAGTCTCGAAGTGCCCGCCGACGCCAATGGAGCCTCGGTTAAAGTCCGCGTGAAGGCGACTGCGGATGCCCCGATTGGCTCGTTCCGTTGCCGTGTCCGCACGGCGACTGGGCTCTCAAATCTCCAAAATCTCTATGTCGGTCCACTGCCCATGGTGGAAGAGGTCGAGCCGAACTCCGAGTTCGCGACCCCGCAGGCGATCACGAACAACTTCTGCGTGCATGGCCGCATCGATGGCGAAGACGTCGACTACTACATCGTCGACTGTAAGAAGGGGGAGCGGCTGACTGCAGAAGCATACGGCATCCGCTTGGGCTTCTCGTCATGGGGCAACTTTTTTGACCCCTACGTCGCGATCCTGAACTCAGCCCGTTTTGAATTGGCCACCAGTGATGATGCGGCGCTCGCCTGGAACGATGGTGTTGCCAGCTGCGTGATCCCGGAAGATGGCAAGTACATCGTGCAAATTCGCGATGCGTCGTATCTGGGAGATGGCAAGGCCTACTACCTGCTCAATATTGGAACCAACCCACGCCCCAGCGGGATTGTCCCGTCTGGTGGAAAACCCGGCGAGACCGTGAAGGTCAAGTTCCTGGGCGATGTCGCAGGCGACTTCGAACAGGACATCGTGGTCCCCGCAGACGCTCCCGAAGATTGGGCGATCAACGTCACCGATGCAACGGGCACAGCGGCCTCTCCGATGCGGTTTCGTGTGTCCCCGCTGACGAACGTGAATGAAGTCGAAAACAACGATGCGACCGCAGCTCTCGTGGCCGTCGAAGCTCCGGTGGCCTTCAATGGAGTCCTCGAAAAGCCGGGCGACCAGGATTACTTCAAGTTCTCCGCCAAGCAGGGGCAGACATTCGAAGTCGAACTCTATGGTCGCCGGGTGCGATCCTCGATTGATGCGGTGCTGTACGTCTGCAACAAAGATGGCAACGGAATTGCCAGCAACGACGACAGCCGCGGCCCCGATAGCTACATCCGCTGGCAATGTCCGGCTGACGGAGAGTATTCAATCCTTGTCCACGATCATCTGCGTGGCGGCGGACCGAGCTACACGTACCGCGTCGAAATGCAGCCCGTCGTGCCGAAAACATTTGCGGGAACCGTTGAATTCGCGCGGTATGTCTCTCCCCAACTGGTCATCCCCCAGGGCGGCGGAGTCGGAGTGCAGGTCAACGTCACACGACAGGACTTCGGTGGCCCGGCCAGCTTCAAGAGTGACGACCTCCCCGCCGGGGTGAGCATCGAGTGTCCCCCGATGTGGCGAGGTGGTGCCGTCATGCCGGTCGTCCTGTATGCCGCAGCGGATGCTCCGCTCGCAGGCAAGTTCTCGAAGATCAGCACCTTTCTCGATGACCCAGCCCAACCGGCTCTGAAGGTCGAAGGTCTGTTCAAGCAGAGCATCCTGATGGTGCTAGGCCAGAATCAACAGGTCGTCTGGAGTGAAGAGCAAAACCGCTTACCGGTCGTCGTGACTCAAGCGGCACCGTTTAAGGTCACGGTTGAGCCTCCCAAAGTGCCGATCGTCCGAGGCGGTTCCTACAACCTCAAGGTCGTCGCCGAACGGGTCGGGGACTACAAAGGAGCAATTCAAGTCCTGCTGCTTCAGAATCCACCGGGAGTCAGTTCGAGCGGATCGGTGTCGATTCCCGAAGGACAGAACGAAGCCTTGATCGCCGTGAATGTCAACGGAGATGCTCCGGTCGGTGAATGGCCCATCGCGATCCGCTGTATCGCCACTGTTGGCAATGGACCAATCGAGACTTGTACTCCCTTCCTCCCGATCCGGATTGAAGAGCAATACATGACCCTCGAATTCGCCGCCGCTGCGATGGAACAGGGCCAGGAATTGCCAATGTTCGTGAAGGTGACCAAGCGCAAGGACTTCGAGGGCGAAGCAGTCGCGACCCTGTACGGTCTCCCTGCCAACACCACAGCTGAGCCGATCAAGGTGACCAAGGATACCGCCGAATTCTCCTTTACGATTAAGGCTGCGGCCAACGCTCCCGCGGGCAATAACCAAAACTTGTTCGCACAGATCATGGTGCCCGAAAACGGCGACATGATTGTGCACAACCTGGGCACAGGTCGCCTGCGGATTGATACACCGCCGCCGCCCAAGCCCAGTGATCCACCTCCGATGACAACACCGGAGCCGATGCCAGCACCGATGCCCGTCGCAGAAGTCGTCGCCCCACCGAAGCCGCTCTCTCGGTTGGAACAGCTGCGTCTTTTGCAAAAAGAAAAGACCCAGCCCGCCAAGCCGTAGCCTGAACAGCGAGGCAGGCCTTCCAGTCTGCTTCGTTTCGGTTCGCACTCTCAGCAGAAGACAGACAAGAGTGTCTGTCTTTACGGAAGCCCCGAGACCCTCCCCATGCTTCGTCGTCTGTTTTCCATCACGCTGTTCTCGCTCTTCACCGCTTCGTTGTGGGCAGCGGATCTGGCGGAGCTGCGAGTGTCGCCGCCTGACGTCAACCTCATGACCTCGTTGGATCGCCAAGGGATCGTGGTGCAAGCCGTCTTCGCGGATGGACTGACCCGCGACGTGACAGACCAGGCCACCTGGACTCTCGCCAATCCGGCGCTGGTGCGTCGCGATGGCAATACGTTGCACCCGGTCGCTGATGGTCAGACCGAACTCAAGATCGAGTTCGGGGGGCAGGCGATGACTCTTCCCATCAAAGTCGAGAAAGCCGCCGAAGCTCGCCCCATCAGCTTCAAGCTGGATGTCATGCCCGTCTTCATGAAGGCGGGCTGCAACACAGGCAGCTGTCACGGCGCTGCTCGAGGCAAGGACGGATTCCGGCTTTCGCTGTTCGGGTATGATGCGAATGGCGACCACATGCGAATCACTCGCGAGTTCCCCGGAAGACGGGTCGACTTGGCGATTCCTGAAGCCAGTATGATGGTCGAAAAATCCGTCGGTGATGTCCCGCATACTGGGGGAAAACGGTTCGAGAAAGACAGCGAACTGAACCAGCAAATCGTGAAGTGGATCGCGGCGGGAACTCCGCTGGACCCGGCGGATATTGCGACATGTACAGGCATGACAATCTATCCTCGAAACGGCGTGCTCGATGGCCCCGGCGAAACGCAGAGGGTCACCGTGCGGGCCACCTACTTGGACGGTACCGATCGCGACGTGACTCACCTGGCTCTGTTCCTGACCAACAACGAGAACTCAGCAGCGATCTCGCCCGCCGGGATCGTGACAGCAGGGGCGCGAGGCGAGGCGTTTGTGATGGCCCGCTTCTCGACTTTCACCGTCGGATCGCAATATGTCGTGCTGCCCAAGGCTTTGCAGTACGAAGAGATTCCTCCGGAGCCGGTCAACTACATCGATGAATTCGTCGCAAGCAAGCTGAAGAAGCTGCGGATTCACCCGAGCGGATTGTGCAGCGACGAAGAATTCTTGCGGCGTGTCTCGATCGATTTGACGGGGCTGTTGCCCTCTCGCGAGGAGTACGCCGGGTTCATGACCGATGCCGACCCGAAGAAGCGTGAGAAGAAGGTCGATGAACTGCTGAGCCGCAAAGAGTTCACTGAGATGTGGGTGTCCAAGTGGGCCGAATGGCTCATGATTCGTACCACTCAAACCGTCTCCACGAAGTCGGTGGTGCTGTACTATCAGTGGCTGGTTGATCAGATCTCGAACAACGTGCCGCTCGATAAGATGGTTCAAGACTTGCTGTCGGCGAACGGCGGAACCTTCAAGGTCGCACAGACCAACTTCTATCAAATGGAACAGGACCGTTTGAAGATCGCGGAGAACACCGCGCAAATCTTCATGGGCATGCGCATTCAATGTGCCCAGTGCCACAACCATCCGTTCGACCGCTGGACCCAGGACGACTACTACAACTTCGCAGCCTTCTTTGCTCAGGTGGGACGGAAGACCTCCGAGGACTCCCGCGAGCAGATCATCTTCAACGCCGGTGGTGGCGAAGTGCAACACCCGGTGACGGGTGCCAATGCCATCCCGACTTATCTCGGGGGCGGTAAAGCGGACCTCACGGGTGGACTGGATCGCCGCGCGGCCATGGGTAAGTGGCTGGCCTCTCCGGCGAATCCTTACTTCGCGACGAACTTCTCGAACCGCATTTGGCACCACTTCTTTGGCGTCGGAATTGTCGAACCGGTCGATGATGTCCGCATCTCGAACCCGGCCTCGAATCCCGAATTGTTGACCGAAATGGCCAAGCGGTTCACCGAATCGAACTACAACTTCAAGGGCATGGTTCGCGATATCTGCTTATCCAAGGCATACCAGCGTTCGACTCAGCGGAACGAGAGTAACGGCAGCGACGAGCTGAACTTCGCCCACCAGACGATCCGCCGCATCAAGGCGGAATCGATGCTCGACATCATCAGCGAAGTGACCACAACCAAGGACAAGTTCGCGGGCCTGCCACTCGGCTCACGCGCTGTCCAGATCGCCAACGGTGCGACTTCGGATTACTTCCTGACCACATTCGGTCGCGCGACTCGCGAGACCGCCTGCTCGTGCGAAGTCAAAATGGAGCCAACACTCTCGCAAGCGTTACACTTGATGAACGGCGATGTGGTGAACACCAAAATCCAGCAAGGTGGCGTCCTCAAAGCCTTGCAGGCTCAGAATATTCCCCCGATGCAGATCGTGGAGCAGCTGTACGTGACCTGCCTGACCCGAAAGCCCACAGAGCAGGAGGTCGCGGCATTGGCCCCCCTGTTTGCAGAGGGTAACGACATCAACCGATCGCTCGACGATGTGTTCTGGGCTCTGATGAACAGCCGAGAGTTCCTGTTCAATCACTGATGGAACTCGTCAGTGATGAACTGTCAACTTCTACCTCCGGCCCTAGGCTCTAGGCCATCGTCCCTGGGCCTCTCCTCGCGAGTTTCGCCATGTTTCGAGTCTCCCTGATCGCCTGTCTGGTTCTTGCCACCGCCAGTGCGGCGATGGCTCAAGATGCAGCGGCCCAGAAGATCACCTACACCGATCACATTCTGCCTCTGTTCAAGCAGCGTTGTGGATCGTGTCACAATGCGAATGATCGCAAGGGCGGACTGACTCTCGATAACTATGCGGGCACGATGCAGGGCGGCAGCTCCGGCGTGGTTGTCGAAGGCGGCGACGCGGGCAGCAGCTACCTGTGGAGTCTGATCACTCACGAATCGGAGCCGAAAATGCCTCCGAATGCCGACAAGATGCCAGAAGCGGAGTTGGCTCTTATCAAGCAGTGGATTGATGGAGGACTCCTGGAAGCCTCGACCAGCACGGCCAAGATGAAGAAGAAGTCGACGCTGGCCAAGATTGAAGTCTCTGGAGAACGCCCGCCCGAGATCGCGATGCCTATTGGTTACCTTGGGGACCCGGTTATCCAGAGCCCGACTCGCAATGCGGTCACTGCACTGGCGACCAGCCCTTGGGCTCCACTGGCGGCCATTTCCGGACATCGGCAGATCACTCTGTACCACACGCAGACGTTCGAAGTTCTCGGCGTCCTGCCCTTTCCCGAAGGTCAGCCACAAGTTTTGAAATTCAGCCGGAATGGGTCGCTGCTGCTGGCAGGCGGCGGACGCGGAGGAGCCAGTGGCAAGGTCATCGTATATGACGTGAAAACCGGCGAACGCAAAGCCGAAGTCGGTGACGAGTATGACTCCGTCCTCGCAGCGGATATCTCGGCTGACCACACGATGATCGCGCTGGGTGGCCCGAAGCGGATGCTGCGTGTCTTTGCGGTAGAGACCGGCGAACTGCTGTTCGAAAACAAGAAGCACAACGACTGGATCACCGCGATCGAGTTCAGCCCCGACGGCGTGCTGCTGGCCTCGGGCGACCGCTCGAACGGCCTGCTGGTTTGGGAGTCCGCCACGGGCAAAGAGTTCTACAACCTGCTCGGACATCAGGGGATGATCACCGATGTCAGCTGGCGTCCCGACAGCAACGTCGTCGCCTCTGCCAGTGAAGACAACACGATTCGCCTGTGGGAAATGAACAACGGTACTGAAGTCAAAAAATGGAACGCGCATGGCGGTTGCCTGTCGCTCGATTACATTCGCGATGGCCGACTTGTCTCGAACGGACGTGACATGGTCGTACGTCTGTGGAACGGTGACGGAGGGCAACTGCGCGAGTTCCCCGGCCAGACCGACCTCGGCATGGAAGTCGCGTTTGATGCCGAGAGCGAGCGCGTCCTGGCTGGCGACTGGACCGGTATGGTCCGCATCTGGAACGCGGCCGACGGAGTATTAGTCAACGAGTTCAACACCAATCCGCCCACGATCGATGCCACCATTGCCGCTGTTGAGCAGGCGTTCGGAGGAGCAAGCGGTGAGCTGACGCAGGCCAGCAACCAACTCACGGCCCTCAATAAGGCTCTCGAAGATCGCAAGGCACTCGCCGAAGCCACCCTCGCCCAGCTGACCGAAGTCACCACCAAGGCTCAGGCAGCCACCACCGACAAAGCCACTGCGGAGAAGCTGCTCACCGAAAAGACAGCAGAGATGCTGAAGGCCGAAGAGTCCCTCAAAGCCGCCGAAGCCGCCCTCGCTGCCGCCAAGGCTGCCATCGAAAAAGCCGCAGCCGATCAACTTGTTGCGACGACAGGCCAAAAAGCCGCTGTCGAGGGAGCCACCGTCGCGAAGACTGCTGCCGAAAAAGCCGCAGAAATGGAAAAAGCTCTGACCGAGGAGATGGTCAAGGTCAAGGCACTGGCCGACAAGACCGCGCTGGAAGCACCCGCCAAACCCGAAGAGCAAAAAGCAATTGCCGACTACGACGCAGCTGCGAAAGCCGCAGCTGTCAAGGCCGAAGCCGCCAAGGCCAAGCTCGACCGTCTGAAGGCTCTCAAAGCCCAGCCCAAGCCGGTCCCAGCTGTCCCAGTCGAGCCTGCCGTACCAGTGGCTCCTTAAGCGGGCTGGCAGAATGCCAGCGGGACACCTGAATTGCGATCCTGCGATTTTCGGGGGAGCATTTTGAGGCTGCCGGAAATCGAATCCGCCAGCCGCTAAGCAGTCGTCCCATAATAAGTCGGTGTCATAGTTGCCTTTTGCTCCGCGAAAGAGCGACCTTGCGCGGAGCGAAAAGCGACGCTGGTTGTTGGACAGTGCCGACCTCCACGCAGCTGACCTCCCCGGTTGAGGTGATGGCCTCACCCCGACCCCTCGAACCCAAAATCAAAATCCGCAAATCGCTGGCGGTCGATCCCGGCGTCTTCCCAGCTGTAGGCGTAATCGCCGACGTGCCACAGGCGGATGGTGGTATCGGCGATGATGGGAATGCCGCACTGGCGGGCGCGGTGGCAGAAGGCGTAATCCTCGGCCAAATACCAATGCCCGGGGCGGCGGAGGGTGGCGGGGTCAGAGTCCTCGATGGCCCCGGCTTTGCGTGGGGCCGACCGGATCAGCGGTTGAAAGAACGGCCACAGCGGGCGTCCGGCGTGCTGATTACACACGGGCAATTCGAGTTGTTGGACCAGCGTTTCGTACACCGCGCGGCGCACATGCAGGAACCCGGTTCCGCCATATAATATTTCGGCCAGACCACCTTGAATGCCAAACCGGAAACGCGGTGTTCCCGGGATAATATGAATCGCTAATTCCCGCTTCCCCTTCTTCGGATAAATCCCGCACGTCACCGGCAACCCATGCCGCCTGAGCTTGTCGACATCGTCTGCTTCAAAGCCGACATCGGAGTCGATCCACAACGTCTCCTGAAATCCATCGGCCAGGGCGTCGCTGCTCATCTGGTTGCGAGCCTGATCGATCGCCGAGTACCCCTCGACCCGCCGCACCACATATCCCCGCCGCTCCAATTCGATTAACCCCGCCTGACACTTGGAAACAATCCGCCCCTGAAACGGCACCAACACCACACACCGCGCCGGGGAGAGGTCAACGTTTGCAGCCGGGTCCGGGATGCCCAGCGGGAGATCGTGATCGGGATTAGAGTTCATGGGAGATCACTCATGGTTCGAACAGGTGTCGCACCCTGAGCATCGAAGGGTGTGGCGATCACCGGAAGACCACGCCCTTCCGCAAAGCCGTCAGGGTCGTGCCACCCGCTCGAAAGAGGTTTTGACATCGAGAGATTTATCACCGAAACCTCTTACCAAGGCACACGGGTAGGCTCCAAAGCGAGCCAACCCGTGCCACCCTGTGATAATCAGACAGATGATCTTTTTCAAAAGTTAGCAAATCCATTGCACAATCTCCGTAATCTGGTATGATAAGATTGGTCTTTTGAAGATTCCTTCGACCCAGTTTGTCACATTTTGAAGAGGTGGTTCATGTTACTCAAATTCACTCGTCGACTCGGATTCACGTTGATCGAATTGCTTGTCGTGATCGCAATCATTGCCGTCTTGATCGCTCTGCTGCTTCCAGCAGTCCAGCAAGCCCGTGAAGCTGCACGTCGCTCATCTTGCAAGAACAATTTGAAGCAAATTGGATTGGCGCTTCACAACTACCACGACACCTTCGGGAATTTCCCTGAAGGGTGTGGAGGACCTGGGTATGGTGCTGCCGGGAATGCATGGGAGATCGAAAATGGACTCCTGAGCACCCACGTTGCAATGCTGCCTTACGCAGACCAAGCCCCCCTGTTCAACCTTTTGAACTTGGATGGCAGGGTCACAATGGCTCCGTGGGATACTTCCAAGCCTTGGAATGCCAAGATTCCCTACCTGATCTGTCCTTCTGACGTCTCATTGGATGATTATCAAGGTCGTGGTCCGAACAACTACCACGCGAACTGGGGTCACAAGACCACGAACGGAACGAATAACCATCGAGACAACCACTGGAATAAGACAACTGGCGTCTTCCAGTTCGGTGGAACGAACAAGATGTCCTCACTGCTTGACGGGACTTCTAACACCATCGCCTTCGCGGAAGTTTGCCAAGGAAATTCGGCAGATCGCACGGATGTTCGCGGGAACGTCGCGGTCAATCTGAGTGGAATGGACAACAACGCAGCTGTGTGCAAGGCCACCGCTTCCGGCAAGAAGTACAACGCTGGCGTTGCCGTGAATGCAGGTTGGGACTGGCAAGGCGCTTACTGGAATGATGGCCGTGTGGGATACAACGGTTTTCACACCATTCTGCCACCCAACAGTCCATCCTGCAGTGCAGGCAATGTTGACAACTGGGGAATCTACTCAGCTTCAAGCCGTCACGTTGGCGGCGTTCAGGCTCTGTTGAGCGATGGATCCGTGCGATTCATCTCCGAAAACATTGACTCGGGCAATGCAGCCGCTGACCCGAACAGCGCTCCACAGGTCTATGGGATCTGGGGCGGTTTGGGGACTCGTGCTGGCAACGAGGTTCTCGGAGAATTCTAGGCGAATCGCCTGACGTGAATCTGTTTTCCGACAGCCCTGAGACGTCACAGTCTTGGGGCTGTTTTTATATCCTCATGGCGTGTGAAGCTGGATGAACCTCAATCAAGTTCGTGCTGCGCTGTTCGGAGTTCTGTGTCTCACGGTGCTCGGGGTGCTCACTTGGGGATGGTGGGGCAAGTCGACCGACCAGCAGGTTGAAATTGATGATATCTCTGAAAAGCTACAGCTTGCGAAAAGCTCACTTTCCAGTGGGGATTCCAAACCAGCTGAGCAGTTTGAAATAGAGTTGGACCGAAAACATCCACGTTACTCCGAGGCCATGCTGGAACTCGGCGATGCCGCAATCCGAGCGGGGAACACCAAGGAGGCGTCCCGTTATCTCAAGTTAATACCGTGGGATGGTTCCGATCATGACATCAAAGCCAGGATCGTGACAGCTGGAATCAATTTTCAAGGTGGTCAGTGGCAGGCTGCTGAAGACGAGTATGAGCATGTTCTCAAATACTATCCCAACCAAATCGATACCGTGGCTTCGTATTCATTGCTCCTCGACTTTTCGAATCAAAGGTATCGAGCAAGCCAGTACCTGTTTGAGCTGGTTCGAAGAGATCATTTTTCTCTCGATCACCTGATCTATTTGGCGAACTCCTCAACAGTGCATTCCCCGATGAGCGAAGTCAAGCGAGAGTCGCCTGACCCCCACGATGCGCTTGTCAATCTTACCAACGGACGTTTCATCCTCCTCCAGGAAAAGATCGCCGAGGCTGAACCGTTCCTGCTCGCTGCCCATCGCCTGCGCCCCGATCTCGTCGAAGTGTCGATTCGATTGGGGGAGATGCTCCTCATTCAAAAAGACACTGCTGGTTTCCAGGACTGGGACCAGAAGGCGACCGACGATATTCGGTCCCATCCGGTCTATTGGCAGCTGAAGGGGCAGCTGGCTGAGGAGTTGAAGAATCCGCGAGGTGCGGCTCGATGCTACTGGGAAAGCCTGCGGATCGACCCGAACAACCGTGTACCCAACTATCGTCTGGCGCAGTTACTTCAGTCCTTTGAGCGTGAATCGGACGCCGAACCATTTCTGCAATGGTCGGCTGCAATTACAGATTTGGTAAACGCCATCGACCTGCTGTATCACAACCGCGATCACACAGAATCGATGCGCATCGTCGCGGAGGCCACCGAAAAAATGGGAAGGAACTGGGAGGCCGTGAGTTGGGCTCGTTCTGCGCTGGTTGTTGATCCAGAAATCAAATGGGCACGAGAGCTGGTGTCACGCCTGAAACCTCGCCTCTTGCCGGGCACCCCCCTCAATGACCCTGCGATCAACCCCACATTGAAAATCGACTTGTCAGGTTTTCCGCTTCCGGAGTACCCGTCCAAGATGCCGTCCAATGAGTCGATCGCCGATGGCTCGCAGGTCAGCTTTTCGAATGAAGCAAAGGCGATTCAGCTCAACTTTTCCTACTACAACGGCCCCGATCCAGCAACTGCGGGAAGTCGTATGTTTGAGTTCACTGGAGGGGGGGTAGCAATCCTTGATTATGATCGGGATGGACATTCTGACGTCTACATGGCGCAAGGCTGCCAATGGCCACCCGTTGCGGGGAATGGAAATCACCTCGACCGACTGTTTCGGCTTCATGCAGGCCGGTACATCGACACCACGACTTCAGCGTGCCTCTGTGAAGACAGTTTCAGCCAAGGGGCGACTGTCGGAGATTTCGATCAAGATGGGTTCCAAGACGTTTACGTGGCAAATACACATGTCAATCGCTTGTGGAAGAATATGGGTGATGGGACGTTTGAAGATGCCACGTCCGCGACAGGGATACGTGACTCCCTGTGGACTACCAGTTGCTTGTTGGCAGATGTGAACGGCGATGGGTTGCCAGATCTTGTCGATGTGAATTATGCAGTTGGCGATGATGTCTTCTCCCGCATTTGCGAAACCGGCGGGGTTGTCCGCTCCTGTTCACCTCTCGTTTTTACGGCTTGCTCTGATCGATTGTTACTGAACTCTCCAGAGGGGCAATTTACAGAAGCGTCAAAGACCTCTGGTTTTGAGGCCAGCGATGGGCGTGGATTGGGAATTGTCGCGTTCAGGGGCAGCAGTCGTGTGGGCCTGGACTTGTTTGTGGCCAACGATATGACGGCAAATTTCCATTTCGCGAATCAGCAAAGTCAGCGTGGGCAGGTACCTCAATTTGGTGAAATCGGAATACCTTCTGGATTGGCCTACGATGTGAATGGAGATGCCCAGGCCAGCATGGGGGTTGCGGCTGCTGACGCCGATGGAAACGGCTTGCTTGATTTCTATGTCACCAATTTCTACCAAGAGTCGAGCAATCTCTATTTGCAGCAACCCGACGGCGGGTTCATCGACCACGCGTCGAGCGCGGGTTTGCGAAGCACAAGCCTCCACATGCTTGGGTTTGGGACTCAGTTCCTCGATGCGAATCTTGATGGGTGGCCGGATCTGATTGTCACGAACGGTCACGTTGACGACTTTCGGCATCGCGGGACACCCTACCAAATGCGGAATCAATTCTTTGAAAACATCGGCGAGGGAAAATATGTTGAACGCCTTTCCAAGACTCTGGGGCCTTTTTTTGACTCTGAGTTCTTGGGAAGAGGGCTGGCAACCTTGGACTGGAACCGCGATCGAAAACAAGATGTCGTCATATCGTTTCTCGACGCCCCAGCGGCTGTCTTAACGAACCATACCCCAACAAAAAATCATGCAGTCACGCTCCAACTCGTGGGAACTGATGTTGATCGAGAAGCGATTGGGACAGTCGTTGAGCTGAGTCTCGGAGAACGTCGCCTGGTGGCACAATTGACAGCCGGAGATGGCTACATGGCTTCAAACGAGAGAAAGCTGATTCTCGGAATGGGCCACCAAGATCACATCGAACGCCTCCAAGTCAACTGGACTGATGGGACATCCGCCGTGTTCTCTGGACTTGCTGCGGATCAGGACTATATCATTCGACAGGGCCATGCTGTTCCTCTCCCACTTCCTCAATGACGCTCGTGCTTGAATGAACTCTAAATTTCGCGAAGTGTTCGCATTACTCGTATTGGCTTTGATGCTCGGTTGCGGCAGCGGGGGCCCTGCTGTGATACCGACAACTCCCGTCACTGGCAAGGTGACATATAAAGGAGCCCCTGTGACCGGTGCCTTTGTGTCGTTCTCACCGACCACTTCTGCGGCGGGTCACTATGTCGCCCTGGGTATGACGAACGGCGAAGGGGTTTTCGAACTCCATACACCCTTTGGCGGTGAAACGGACAATCCCGGGGCTGTGGCTGATGAGTACAACGTGACGATCAGTAAGTCCTCCTCCTCTGCCGCCTCAGCACCGAGCGATAAGCCCCCCACCCCCGCAGAGATGGCGAAGATGGCAGCTCGCCCAGCACGAGGGGCTGATTCGTCCGAATCTGGGATTCCATCACATTATGCCAATTCATCGAGCACGACAATTCGTGTCAATGTTCCTGGTGGCGAATACGACTTTGACTTGACCGATAAGAAGAAATAGCCCGCTCATGTCCGACATGCGTGATCGCAACTGATCTGTGTGGTGACCAGCCCCATAGAGCAGTTGCTTTTTCTTTTGAACCTGAGTTCTGGTAGGTCAGGCAGGGTGGCCCTGACGCTGCTTTGAGTGTCTGGGTTGTGCAACAACAAGAGGCTACAGAAGCCGCGATCACTTTCAAGACGCGTAGGTTAGGCTTCGCCTGAGCGTTCAGGCGAAGGCAGACCTACCTTGCTTGTTTGAAATAGGAACTCCCGCTGCAATAGCTCTCTCGCGGATGTCAAGGAGGGGATAGAGGTGTCAGGAACCTATCAGGGCTTTCTCTCGACTGACTTCACCGGATGCGGTTCCTTCACCTTTTCTCTTCCTTCGCGTGACCCTCAATGTCAAAGTCGTCTTGATACGCCGCTCGCATCTCCCGTCCTCGCCTGTTCGCCATGACGCTGTGCGTTGCGAAATGATCGGCTGCGGGCAGGAATTCGATGACCGCGTCGCTGCCGAGTGCCTTCAGTCGTTCATCGAGTCTCCGTGTCGCACCATTCAGATAAAATGTGTCGAGATCACCCATCACGATATGGATCTTGCCCGCCAGTTGATCCTTGAGTGTCGGCCAGTTCTGTTCGAGTTGTAGGCCAATGTCGTATGCCTTCCACTGTTCGACGATGGCCGGATCAACTTTCCCTGTACTGCGATCCCAGCAACGGGAAGGCTGCCCGTGTGCGTCCCGCGCGCTGAACACCGCTTCGAAAGATCGCAGCTGGCCGCCACGTCCGAGGACATCGTCCATTTTGCAGAAGCTGTCGTAGAATAAGGCGACTTGCGGGCCGAACCGAGCGAGCGGTCGACGATCTCCCGCAGGGTCGATGAAGACGCTGAGCGTGGGCACTGCGTAAAGGTTGGTTCCCTGCCAGTCGCGGAAGTCGACGGGATCGGGAGACGAACTCCACACACCGCCGAATGCATTCGGATAACGGATTTGCAGCCACAAGCTCGACCAGCCGCCGCTACTGTGTCCACCAACGAATCGGGCTCGTGGATCAGCGACCGTTCGAAATGTCGTATCGATCTGCGGGATCATCTCGTGGACCAGTGCATCTCCGCGAGGTCCGTTTGTGGCACTATTGGCATAGACATGGTGGCCCCATTTGCATTCTCCAGTGAGGATCACCTGAATGAATTCCACCGGCCCCGCCTCGGCTCGGCCCTGCGGGACCCCGCTCTTCGCCACTCGATCCAATGAGTCTCCAAAACCTGAGACCTCGTAGTAGACCGGATATCGTCGATCCGGATGATTATGGTACGAAGCGGGCAGAATCACAGCCGCTCGATCAATCACTTCACGACCATGAAACGCTGACAACTGCGGACTCTTGATCTGCACGAACTTCAATAGATCCTGATCTTTGTACTCGTGCTCGGGGATGACCTGATTCAGGGTGATTTCCACGAGGGAGGTGGCATTCGCCCGGAGATCCACTTCGATGACATCGCTATGGATATTCCCCGGCCCCACTGCAGGTTCCGGGTAATAAAAGTCCTGGTCGAGTACAGCCTGCACTCGATACTGTCCCAGAGGCAACTGCGACAGGGGCTCGGGAAATGAGTCCGCCAGATCATCGAGGGTGACCGACTGTCCCGGTGCAAGGTCTTTCACTTCGGTGGCACAAAACGGCTCGGGGTGAAACCAGTCGAGCGATTGCATGGGACGGTTCGACTTTGTGCCCGACAGAAACACCAGAAGGCGTCCAGTGATGGGCTGACTCGCAGCGTCTTTCGACAGAGTGACTCGAAACCGCAGCGGTTCATCCGCCAAGGTGCTGGTCACCAACAGAGCCCAGATCACTAGAAGTCGAAGTTGCTGTGCCACCACGCTCACCGCTTTCGCATTTCGACAGCGCCGGGCAAGACGAATGGCCTCAGTGGGCCACCAATCAGGCGTAAACGCCGCCGTGCTCTCTCGGGAATTTCTTGACGATCAGAACCGAGTTAATTCCGAGCATACCGAACGAGTTGTTCAGGATATGTTCCACTCGGTCCATCTTGCGGGGTACGTTGGCCACGATCTGAGTCAGGGCGCAGCGGGGGTCTTGCTCGTCCAGATTGATTGTTGCGTGGCAGATGTTGTCGCCGAATGACGGCACGTTGCCCAGTAGTTCTAAAGCTCCCGCAGCCCCCATGGCGTGGCCGATGAAGCTCTTGGTGTTGTTAATCGCGAGGTTGGGGCAGTTGCCAAAGACTTCAAGGAGGGCTTTCGATTCCTCGATGTCGCCCTGCTCGGTGGCGGTCGCGTGGCTGCTGACGATGTCGATGTCATCGGCGTTCAATTTGGCACGTTTCAGGGCCAGACGCACGCACTCAGCCTGACGAGTAGCGAAGGGGAGCACGAAATCGCTGGCATCGGAGTTCATGCCGTAGCCGACGATCTCGGCGTAAATCTTGGCTCCACGTTTGATCGCGTCTGGGAGTCGCTCCAGGGTGCAAATCGCGCCGCCCTCGGCGACGACGATGCCCTTGCGATTCATGTCGAACGGGCGACAGGCGATGGCCGCATTCTCGTCCCAGGCGAGTGCTCCCTGGCTGGCAAAGCTCGCGAAGATGCCGAACGTGTGGATGCTTTCCGAGATTCCGCCGACGAGGGCCTTGTCGACCTCGCCGAGTCGCAGCATCTGCACGCCGTGGATGAACCCGGCGTTCCCCGCAGCACAGGCGGCTCCGAGGGTCAGATGCGGTCCTGAAATCCCGAGGTTGATCGTGACTTCCCCAGCTGCGTTGTTGGCGACGGTGCGGGGATTGTGGTGGTGAGACCAGACCTTGGTGTCGTAGCCGAATTTGGAGATCTCAAAGATCTCGTTCTCGGTCTCGACGTTGCCATGCTCGGTGATGCCGAGGTACACACCGATCTGGGATTTGTCGACGTTGGCCCAGTCCCAGCCGGAATCGCGGATCGCCTCGTTGGCGCAGTAGATCGAGATCGACCCCGCGCGAGTGCCTCGGCGGCGGTCTTTTTTCTTCTGGTATTTGAACTCATCAAAGCGGCACACGCCGGCGAGCACGGCCCCCATATAGCGGGTTTCGTACTGCACGACGCCCGACTGACCGGCCAGCAGTGCCGCCCGAAACTCGTCCAGTGTGTCCCCATTGGGTGAGGTCAGCCCCACGCCTGTGATGACAATGCGATTCGGATCATCCAAAGCGTGCGACATGCGGTGCAGACCCAGGTGGTCTTCCAATGACGTGTTCGACCCCCGGGAAAGTCAGTCCCGTGGCGTTGGTTTCCCGCAGGCAAAGTCACCCGTCAGGACAGAAAAGAGTATACGCTTGATGTGGGAAATGCGAGCATTCCCTGCTCATCGCCCGACTGACCGGTTGGATCGCGTGGACAGGCTGAACTTCCACGGCCTCGCCGCAGGGATTGAAGCCACCAGGCACTACTTGGCTCGAATCAGAACCATGGTCGCGTCATCTGCCAAGCGGGGACTCCCATGGAACCCGATCACTTCCTGATAAACCGTCTGGAAGATTTCCGACAATGGCCGCTCACGATTCTGTAAGACAATGTCCAACAGGGCGCTCCGACCGAATCCGTTTCTCGACGAATCGGTCGCTTCATGCAGTCCGTCAGTCCACAACAACAGTAAGTCCCCCGCTTCCAGTTGGGCTGCCCCCTCATGGCGATGCTGCGATTCGATGCCGATGAGCAGATCCTCGGAATGCAGCACCTCGAGTTTCCCATCGGCTCGAAGTATGACCCCGTCGTGCCCAGCTGCCGTAAATTTGATCTGTCGCGTCCGGGGGCAGAGTCGCACGAGAAACAGCGAGACAAATTTGCTGGCATCGAGATCCAGTGAAACCAATTCGTCGAGCGCTTCAGCAATTTCGCCGAGCGCAGCGGGATGTCGCAACAGGCCACGCAAATAGGATCGTGTGGCAATCATCCACATTGCTGCGGGGAGGTCGTGCCCGCACACATCTCCGAGAGCAGCCACCACGCTTCCATCGGGTAAAGAAATGAAATCATAGTAGTCTCCGCAGACTTCCCCTGCGGCATAGGTCGCTCCGAACAGTTCGAAACCTTCAACTTTCGGAGCAACGACAGGATAGAGATGACGCTGGAGTTGCTCCGCATGCATCAGCTCAGTGAACAGGCGTTTCTGCTCATTGCTGGCTGTGATGTCTGTGGAGATTCCCGCCACAGCCCGTACCTGCCCCTGATCATCGAAGACTGGGAATTTCACCGTGGCATAGAGGTGTGGTCCATCCGCGTGCGGGGCGACCTCTTCGATGCGAAGGGGCTGTCCGGTCTGGCGAACGATGTCGTCGTTCCGCTGGAATTGTTCCGCCAGCTGGGGATGCTTGGCGAAGACTTGGGAGTCAAGCTGCCCCTGCACAGACTCATTTGTCACTCCAAAGAGTGATTCAAAACGCGTATTGATAAACTGGTAACCGGAATCCACTTTGAGATAAACAACGTCGGGAATGGCATTCAAGATCGCGCGATAGTTTCGGGCTTGAGACTCGGCGTCTCCCAGATCATGGACTCGCTCGACCAGTTCCTCGATCGATGCTACTGCATTGCGGCAGCGATCGTCGGCCATCCGCAGCTGTTCGCGCAGCTGGGCGACCTCCTGATCCCGATCACGCCACTGATCTTGGGCGAGTTGATGAGATTCCATTTCGGCGAAAAGTTCGGCCATCAGCAAGGCCGAGGATTCGAGAATGCGCAGATCCGCCACCAAGTAAGGATTCGCACGTTCAGACAAACAAAGGACTCCGATCACCCGCTGCCGATGCCGGACAGGAGCCATCACGGACCGGCAGGGGCGGGATGCGAGTGCATCGTACTCCGAAGACAACCAGTGACGGTGGTCGTTCAGGGTGACTGCGCTCGTCGAGTTCGCCGCGACTCTCCAGAGATCGGGAATCTGCTGGGCTCGCAAGTTGAGCGTGCAGGGAGCCGAATCACTTGGCCAGTGCATGACGAACAAATGGTCCTCGGAGATCCACCTCCCAAAGGCGACATGCCGACTCTCGGTGGCGTCACGCAAGTTCTCAGCCAGCAGCGTGAGCGTGTGTGGCAATTGTTGAGATGTCGACGTACTCGTTTCGGCCATTTCGCTGCCCGCGACTGGAGGCACTGGTATTGGTCCGCCCTTGCGGTGCGTCCCATGGGAAACATCATGACCCCATGAAACCTGAAAAACAAAGCAATTCGTTCGTTTGCCAGCGGATTTCGCCCCTCAAACGGTGAATATTGCAAAGCATACTCTCCATTTAAAAGAGCGAATACCTGACATCGACAGTCATAAATCACTGTCTGGCATGGTGTTGGGTGGGAACTCAACTGGGGCCGTCACATTGAAGTCGCAGCACAGCTCAAGTCGATCAGCTGAGAAAATCGGTGACAAGCAGTCGTCTTGCGACTCACCAAAACTCACTTGGCAGAGATCGCCCCCCTGCTTAAACTGTAAGTTCACGGCTTGCCTGGTGGTGTAACGGTAGCACGAGGGATTCTGAATCCCTTAGTCGGGGTTCGAATCCCTGCCGGGCAATTTTTAAGAATCATTCGATGTTGAGTCAGCTGCTCCCGCGTCGGCCTGAGCCCGCGTCGTGATCGCGAGTTCGAGGGCCTTGAGCAGCTGTTCTGGGCGAAATGGCTTGTAGATCACCGACTGCAGCCCCATCTGGCGGGCCTTCACAATGGTGTGGTTCGCGTCATACCCGAAACCCGCCATCAGAATCACCTGTTGCTGGGGATCGTACTCCCGCAGACGGCGGAACATTTCGTCGCCCTTCAGGTCCGTTAGCCGAATATCCGAGATGACCACGTCATACTTGTGAGTGCGGGCCATCAGCAACGCCCCGGCCCCGTCATGGGCTGTCTCAATAATGCAACCATACTTCCCCAGCAATTCATGCCCCGAACGCCGGATTTCGCGGTCATTGTCGACGATCAACAACCGCTTCCCCTTGAGCATGCCATGAGAAATCGTTTGCGCCAGGCTATGGTCCGCGCGAAGTTTGTCCCCGACTTCGAGGATCGATTCCCGAATCGCGCGCGCGTGATCGAGAATCTGCTGCAACTTTTCTGCGACACGGGGATCATCATGCAGGACTTTTTCCCCGAGCCAGGTTGCGGCGTTCAGGATCTCATCCACCGGGTCAGCGACCTCGCACAGAATGCGCGATGTGTTCTCCGCGACGGTGGTAGCCTGTTCGGCAACGAGCAACTCCAGCGTGTTCAGAGCCTGCGCCACTTCTCGGCAAAACAGTTCCAAGAATTGCAAATCGTTATCACCGAACGCCCCCGGTCGAGGGCTCTCCACATTGAATGTTCCCAGAATCTCATTCCGCAGCACCAGCGGGACAGTGATCGAGCTGCGCGCTCCGGCGGCTCCGGGGATGTACTTTCCATCGATTTCCGTATCGAGACACAGGTAGCTGCGACCGGTTGCCGCGACGAAGCCGGTGACCCCGTTTCCTTCCGCGCTCGCGTACAGCTCGCGATCCATGGCGGACTGCTCAAACCCGACGGCCAGCAGCAACTTCAGCTGTCCCGTCTCACGTTCGAGCAGCCGGATTTCGACCGACCCATATCCCAGAATGTCTTTGGTGTAGTGCAGGATCTTCGATTTCAGCAGCTCGATGCGGTCATCCTCGGACAGGTCGGTCACTTCGTCTGGCTGCAGATCGCCCAGCTCTGACCCGGCCATGTAGATCGCGTCCAGCTTCTGACGCTGGATGTATTCGGAGGACGAGTCGCGCACGATGACGATCAGATGTGACGGGAACTCCTCAGCTGCGTTTCGTAGCGGGGTGACATCCAGTGACAAGTAGCACTTGTCCCCCAATCGCATGATCGTCGAAGCGGGCTCTCCGCTGGCAATCACCGAGGAGAGCGGCTCGTAGTCCGGGCCGAGAATATCATTTGTGGGGAACGCGTCAAAGAATTTCTCGCCGACTACAGTGGTCGACCGCCCCGACAATTTCTCCAGCTGGCAGTTGCCCCAGATGATCCGGGTGTCGAGATCCAGCAGCGCGATCCCCTCGGGGATCTGCTCCAGAAACCCACCCGCTTCCAATACGAGCGAGGCGGGACACTGGTCGACCTGCTGCAACAGCAGCGCATCCACCGGCTGGGATCGCAGCTGGGCGAGTGCGTCGCCCAGCGAGGGAGCTCGAATGACCTCGCATTCGCTACTGAGCGGAATGCAGGTTTTTTGATCCCCCACCACCAACACCGTCGGACGGCTCACGGCACACTCCTGCCAAAACACGCGGGACTCGCGGTCGAGAACTGGCTCGCACGATCGATGCGGCCAACGCTCCACCGGTCACACACGTCTCACCCAATTGTAGGATCGAATACGAGTCCAGTGAATCGTGATCCGAACTTGAGAACCATGATGCGGTTGGCCATTCCGACCGGAACCCAACCGCGAAGGATCTCGAGCGAAATAACTTCCCGAAAGTCCTGAAGAGGATTCACCGCAGGGGGCGCAGAGGAACGCAGAGGCTTGAGTGATCTCCGGAATTTCCCTCTGCGAACCTCCGCGA
>JAYWHX010000023.1:0-20203 GCA_043777375.1 Planctomycetota bacterium
CTTCTTTTTTCGGAGAAAAAGGCGACACTCCCAACACCCAGCAACTCCCGACACAATGCCGCAAACGCTACGTCCCCTTCACCCGTAATCACATAATCCGCCAGCCGCGTAATCTCCAGCTGATCGGTCTCATAGCTGACCTCGGGGCCCCCCAGCACCACGATCACCTCAGGAGCCACCCGCTTCAAATCAGCGACCAGCCGCGTCGTCTCGACCACATTCCAGATGTAGACACCCAACCCGACAATGCGTGGCCGCTGTGTCAGGATTGAATCCAGCATGTCTAGCGTCGGCTGGTTGATCGTGAACTCCAGTAGTGCCGTCTCGTCCCGCAGTTCGCCCATGTTGGCATGCAGATATCGCAACCCGAACGCACAGTGCGGGTACTTCGCATTCAGAGTGGCAAGGACGATGGCAGGCATGCGGGTGAGTAATGACCAGGGAACGCGAGTCACTCCGAACGGGATGTGCATTGGTGTAGACTTTACCGCACGTCAGGCCAGTGGGCACAGCGACTTGGTTTCAGACCGGCGAAAGGTTTCCTTTGTCGCTAGGCAGCGTAGTCACGTCCTACGATGCTGTTGTGGACGTTCTTCGAATTCCCTCTCTGTTTTCTGATGGTTCATCAGGTGGTTCCATGAAGCATCCTCTGGCAACGTTCTTGTCACTCGGGCTGGTAACGCTGGCAGCTCTCGCATGTCACGTCCCAATTCTGACGGCAGAAGACCAGCCTGTGAAGACATGGAGACCGGTGGAATCCACGGCGTCGGGGCTCTTACTGCAACCCCCTCTCGATCTGTCGAAGTTCACGACCGAAGAGTTCTGGAAGGTCAGCGCATCGGTCGGGCCAGAAAAGATTCGCAAGGCCTGGACCTCAGCAGTCACTGTGTTACCGCCACACACTCGACCAGCAGTGCGGGGACTAACGGAACGTGAGGTGCAGGACTACATGCGACTGAGTCGACGCATGTTTGACGACGGGGCTGCCAATCCGGTTTCCGATGTGGGCCTGATCAGTACCCAGGAAGACGTGATTCGCCAGCCGATGTACAACCACATTGCGGTCTTCTCCAACGAAGTCGCCCACGTGTATCTGCTCGTGCAAAAAACAGTCGAGAACACCGGCTGGGGATACTTCTCCATCGTTCAGGATCACACCACCGATCCCCCCACAGACTACTTCGCGGAAATTCAAGGTGACAAAGTGAAGTTGGAGGGCACCAGCTGCTTTAAATGCCACTCCTCGGGTCCGCTGGCAATTCATCCAGCGCGTGCGGATCTGGTGAGTGACCCAGCACTGGCGGCAGCCATCAGCCAGCACATCGCCGCACAGCCGCTTTCCCGATTCCATTTTCCCGAGAACTCTCCGCGTCCGGAATCAGGAAAGCCCATGGCGCTGAAAGCCTGCACGGAATGCCACGAAGAAGGTGGAGTGCGCTCCCCACTCTTCCAAGTCCACTCGCACCCCATCCGCGTGCTGGTCGACTTCGGATATATGCCCCCCGATCGTCGGTTGACGCCGGAAGAGATCGACGAGCTCAAAGCATGGCTGGAAGAGAAACCTTGAAAGACTCGCTCACTGTTCACCGGGCAAGTCCATGACCCCTCCCGTTTGGATTTGAGGTTTCCACTCTTCTTCCTGAAAGCATCCAGATGTCGCCCTTCGCCGTCAGCGCCCTGACTATCGCCGCCATGATGATTGGAATCTGGATCGTCAGCGTACCGCTCAAGGACGCCAGCATCGTTGACCTGTACTGGGCGGCGGGGTTCGTGCTTGTCGCGGGCGTCCTGTGGAGTCGCTTGCCACCATCGGATGGAGGGGCCTTTTCCCGTCCATCCGAGTCTCTACTGCCCTTGCTCACCGGCCTGTGGGGGTTGAGGTATTCGATTCATCTCTGGACCCGAAACATCGGCCACGGCGAAGATAAACGCTACGTCGCCATGCGCAGCCGGCGGCCAGAGAGCTTCTGGTGGAAGAGCCTGTTCATCGTCTTCCTGCTTCAAGGCACCGTCATGTGGGTCGTGTCACTCCCGCTCCAACGGGGCATCACCGCCGCCCGACCCGGATGGACGCTCGCTCACTTCGCTGGCATTCTGCTCTGGAGTGTCGGCCTGTTCTTTGAAACCGTCGGTGACTGGCAGCTGTCACGCTTCCGCGCGAATCCGGCCAGCAAGGGCCGGGTTCTCGACACCGGTCTGTGGAGTTGGACCCGGCACCCCAACTACTTCGGCGACTCCTGCCTGTGGTGGGGACTGTTCCTGATCGCAGCTGCGCACGGAGAGCATTTGTGGACCGCGATTGGCCCGCTGACGATGACATACTTCCTGATGCGAATCTCGGGAGTGACGCTTCTCGAACAAACCCTGATCCAGGAACGCCCCGGCTACGCCGAGTACGTCCAGCGTACGAGCGCCTTTCTGCCGTGGCCGCCCAGGAAGGGGTAGCCTTGGGTAGCGGTCTCAATTGGCAGCTCAAGACACGATAAATCTCACCCCACACCAAACGCCGCCCGCAGGTCCTTCAAACTCTGCGGTACCGCCGTCGCTGGGTCGGCCTTCCCTTCCATCTCCAATGAGATGTACCCGCTGTAGTTCGCGGCTTTCAGGATCTGGGCGACGCGGGGGTAGTCGATGTCGAGGGTGTACCACTTGCCGCCGCCGTGGTACGTCTTGGCCTGCACCAGCACTGCGCGGGGGGCCAATTGGGCGTACTGCTCGTACTGGTTCTCCAGGAAGTTCCCGGTGTCGAGGGTCGCTTGCAGCCACGGTGACTTGATGGCGTCGATCACACGGAGGACACCAGCTGCGTCGCGGCCCAGACCCCAGTGGTTCTCCAGGCCCAGCACGACCCCGCACTCTTCGGCCTTTTTGAGGCACTTCTCCAAGCTGCCGATGACCCAGCCGAAACCGTCCTCGTCAGTGTAGCCCGCAAGCCGAGGCTCGATTCCCTTGTTGGCCATCAGAGTGTCGAAGTCCTTGGCAGTCCCCCAGCGCCCGGTGTTGACGCGAATCGTCGGGATGCCCAGGGCATAGGCCAGCTCGATGCAGTGAATCGTGTGGTCCACGTTCTTCTGACGCTCAGCCTCATCTGGCTTCACAAACGACTGGTGTGTCGAGAACCCACACAGGTCGAGCCCCTGCCGAAACGCCCGCTGCTTCAGCTGTTGCAGACGCCCATTCGAGACGTCCTCTCCCATTTGCACATGCAAAATCTCACACCCGTCGAACCCCATCTCAGCTGCGCGGTCGATGCAAGTTTCAATGGCAGGCGGCTCCCCATCCCGGAACTGCCAGAAGGAATACGTGGAGACACCGAAACGGATGCGCGGCGAGACTGGACGCGGTGGAGGTGGAATGACTGGCGATTCCGCCATCATGGTTCGGGTCGCGAGCCCCCCGAGAGCGGCAACGGTCAAGGCCATGGCAGAGCGGCGGGAGACAGGCAAGTGGCTGGGCATGATGTTTGAGACCAACAGAGAGAAGGGGATCAGCTGCCGGATCATGCCACCGATGTCGCTGCCACGTCAATCGAGCGGAGTTCGCCGCAGCGTGATGGCGGTGTGGCGGGGTAGTTCAGACGCTGCTTTCAGGTCCGGGTTGCGAAGCGACAAGACGATTGACATGAGAGCGTCGCCAAGGAGCATCGAACTCAGTCCCTCGTTCCTGCGTGGCCCAGAAATTCCAAGCGATTTCCAGGCCACTCCGCCCCGCGAGTTTCCAGGCTCGCCCGCAACTGCTTTCCATTGGTTCACCCTGCGGTGGGGTTGTTCAACAGCTGGTGTCTTCGTAGACATCGACGCAAACTCGTGACGTCAGCTTTGGGCCAGCACCGCTCGCAATCGATTCTCCAACTGCTGTAGATCTTCGACGCACAGTGACCGCACGCGGGTGTAATTCGCAGCGGCCTCTCGGCCCAACGTCGTGCGCCCCTCACCGGGTTCGTTCGTGAGTTTTCTGTTGATTGCGAGTGGTTCGAAGTAGGCTTCCTTGGGATCGCGGTGCTGGCGGATCTCGGCCCACTTCCACTCCTTCGGGAGTGTCTGCCCCGCGATGGCCCAGACTTCGATTTCTTGCCAGGCATTCTCGGCAATGAGCGTTCGGCCTGTTGGGCTCAAATGATCCGCTGCCTTCTGCTCCAGTCGGTCGAGCGTGAGGCGGCGAGTCTCGATGCCATCTCGATCGACAATGAGCAGGAATACCTGCACCATCGGGTACATATCGATAACTTCCTGAATACGCTCCCACTTGGTGGCTTCCGAGATGCCGCCCATCAGTGGATCGCGGCAGATCGCGACATTGGCATTCGCCTTGCCGATTTGGGCCAGCATCTTGCGAATCAGCGGAGCGACGATGTATTGATCCTTGCGGAAATCCTCGGGGATGATGAGGACGTTCATGGCGTCTCCGCCGTGTTTGCGAACTGCACCGCATTCTCCAGCCAGCCCGACTCATGGAGCCGCCCGAGGTTCTGAGTCTCCAGCACTTCATTCGCTCCAGGGATGTCGACGATGCGGGTGATTTTGGCCTCCGTTGACCCTTCCAGCCGGTAGACTAGCGACGCATGTTGCCGGGCTTCGGGGCTGAGCATCGCCAAGAGTTGCGGCGAGTGCGTCGTGGTCACGACCTGAATTCCACGCTGCTTCGTCTGCTGCTCAATCAGTTGCAGGAGTAGCGACAGTCGCGTCGGGTGAATCCCATTGTCGATCTCTTCCAGAAAGTAGAACTTCGCCGAGTCTGGCCCCATCAGAGCTGCAATGATCGCCAGAAACCGCAGCGTGCCGTCCGAGGCACTGTATGCGGACGTACGACGCCCCGTCGATTCGATGAGCGTGAGCAACACTTTGCCTTGGTGATCGGGAACGAAGTCGAAATCGCTGACATCGAGCGGTGTCAGTTGGCGGACCCATTCAATCATGGCCCGCTTGGTGTCTTCGTCGTTGCAGATGGCTTGCAGGACGGAGGAGAGGTTTTCGCCACGGTCGCCGAGGATGATCTGGCCGGGGACCGAGGGGACTTTCATGGCTTCGGGGGAGAGGTCGAGGAACCGCATCGAATTCAAGGCTTTGATAATTACCATGCCTGAAAGTTGGTAAATGCCTCGGTGCAGACCCTGAAGTTCTCGCTGATCTTCGCATTGAGTGATAATCGGTAGGCTGTCGAGAAATCGAATTCTTTTCCCAATCTTTCGATTACGATCACCTTTAGGTAGTCGAGCGAAGAGATAAGGAGAGCCTTCTTGTGCTGGCGCATTAGTTAATGGATGGCTGTCGAATACTAAATCATCGTCAATATAGAGTGACTCACGGAGAATACTCGGCCCGATCTTGCTCTCAGATACGTTCACGTCAATTTGATGGAGAATCGTTCGACCGAGCTTAGTAACGATTCGAAACTCGGAAGCTGAATCATATGCCACCTCCCGAATCCCGCCCCGTATCCCCTTCCAAACCAGTACCCCACCCTCGACGTACTTCTCCCCAATGATCTCCGCCAGCGAATACCCGCGACCCATTCCATGCAGGAACCGGAACGCATCGCGGATATTGCTTTTCCCTGAGGCGTTCGTCCCCACGATCACCGTCAGCGGGCCGAGTTGCAGCGTCGCATCGCGGAAGTTCTTGAACCCTTCCAGTCGCAATGATGTGATCATGAGTCGATGAGCCTAAGTCGACCGTTGGTGAGGGGGAGAACACGGCGACACTCGTCGTGAAACTTGAGTTTAGTGGAATTTCGCAGAGAGTTCAGCGAAATTCGAGGAGCATGTGAAAAAAAAGTGGCCACTTGTTCATATGTGGTGATGTTGCGAGCAGCCAATGTTCTCTGCCAACGAAGTACCCTCGTCCAATCTCGTGGAGGAATTAGTACGCATCAAGAATGTTGCTCTTCCGGGAGGCGTGGACTTCCCTAGGCATCGCTTGGGATGCCTGGGTGACGCAGGCACAAGAGGGCGAGGTGGGCTTGATTCTCCCTGCCCACGCCCCTGTGTCAATCCTCTAGTTGCCTCGCAGCCCAGACGCTCAAGGCGGCGTCTGGGTCACCCCGTCTAATTTGGCAGACTGAATGCATCCGCGATGAAGGCTTTGCGTGGCAGCAAAAACGGGTGCTGGGATCGCGGCGGCGGCCCAGCCGCTTTTCTTGTTTTTCCAGTATTCGCCATACATTTCCCGCATCCCCAGTGGTTATACTGCGAACGTTTCCAAAACCTTTCGTCACGGATGCAAGGCCCCATCATGGCTCAAGCGTCGTTGCCCGGTTCTCGTCCGTCGATGCGGCTGCAAAGCCAGCAGGCGACTCATTTGCCTACCCGCGTGACGGATGAACTCCGTCGATTGGAGGGGCGCATCCGGTCGCTGTCGGTCCTCAGCGGGCTGGCGGTGGCGGTGATGGCCATGGCGGTTGTGGCGGCGATTGCGTTCGGGCTGGACTACTGGCTCGATCTGTCATCGAGCAGTCGCTGGGTCGCGCTCTGTACGTTGATCGCCACGGGTGTTGGACTGGGCCTGTACGGGATGCGGCGGCTGTTTCTCCGCGTGCCGCTGCCGGAACTGGCAGCTGCGGTGGAGGAGAAGCATCCGGAGTTCGGTGAGCGGCTAGTGAGTCTGGTCGAGTTCTCTCAACCCGGTGTGGAGGAGAAGGACAAGGGCTCCGCGATGATGCGCGCGATGCTGGAGCGGGAGACGCTGAAGCTGGTCGCACCGTCCGATTTCACGGATGTCGTCGATCACACGCGAGCGGCGTGGCGGTCCTTGGCGGCGTGCTTGGGGGTGTTGCTGCTGCTGATTCCATTCCTGATGTGGAGGGATAACTATCGCCTGTTGTGGGCGCGGCTGTTGACACCGTGGAACAACTTCGAACGGCCCAGCAATTTGTTCTTTGAGATCCCGGACGGAGACCGTGTCGTTCCGAGCGGCGAGGACGTGAAGCTGGTTGCGATGGCCAAGTGGCGGAATCAACAACCGCAACCAATCAGCGAAGTCCGCCTGGCATGGACATTCGATGGGGCTAGTTCCGAGAAACGCCGGATGGCCTGGGATGAAGCTGCCGGAGCCTACAGTACGTCGCTGTCCGCCGTGCAAAAGGGGTTTCAGTATTCGGTCTCGGCACCGGGGGCGAAGACGCGAGACTACCAGATTCGCGTCGAGGATCGTCCGGCCATCACCACGATGAACATTGATGTCCAGCCACCGGCGTACTCGGGGTTACCTGCCGAGCAGTACACCGCTTCGGTGCTGGAGATCCTGGCGTTCGAGCACAGCCAAATCACGATGCAAGTGATGCTCAACAAGCCGGTCAAACACCTCGACATGGTCTGGCTGGATCTCGAGTCCGTCGTCCGCGCCGATGTGGGACGAGCTGCAAGGGCAGCCGACAATGCGCCTGAATCAGTCATCCTGGACGCAGCTGCGCCAGCGCTAGTCATCCCGGATCATCTGCAGGGCCAGTTCCCCGGCTGGGTGATTCGAGCGATCGAGCCCTGTGTCATGGGGGCCGACAAGAAATCGGCGACGATCGCGTTCCAGGCCGATCGTCCGGGCCGATTTGTGATTCGAGCCTTTGATGAATTCGGTCTCGATAACATCAAGGAACCGATTCGGAGTATCGATCTGCGTGTCGATCAGCCTCCGACTGTCGATTTTGCCGATGTCAATGATCAGGGGACAGCTAAGCCCGATGAAGTGATCGAAGTTCCGATCTATGCCACCGATGATCTGGGGCTGGCTGCGATGGAATTGCAGGTCAAGACATTCCCTGATGGGAAGTTGCTGAAGGTGATCTCGGTCGAGGCCGAGCGGCTCGGAACCAAAGAGCTGACGGAGGCATTCAGCATCAGTCTGGCGGAGTTCGGCGTGCTGCCGGATGACGTGATCTCGGTCCGTGCCCGAGTCGCCGACCAACGAGAAACACCCGGGCCGAACGAGGCGTGGACACATGAGCGGCTAATCCGGATCAAGCAGGACTCACTCCCCTATGGATTCGATGCCATTGCCTCGGAACGCGAAGAATGGAAAGCCCTCCTCGAACAGCTGCGGAATGAAGTGGTGACCAACCGCACAGAAGTGCAGGACATGCAAAAATCGGCAGAACAGGCCCGCCAGAAGAACGAGCCGTTTGATCGCGATTCGCAGGTTCCGCGACTCGCCGAAGTGCAGCGCGATATCGCTGAGAAGGCCGAGCAACTCGCCGCCGTCTTTGCGGATCACCCGTTGTTCGAGAAGCTGGCTCCGGTGCTGGAGCAGGTCGCCAAGGACGATGCGACTCCCGCCGCCGAGAAGACGGGACAGGTGCCGAATACGCCCGATATCTCGGCCAAGGAAGAGGCGCTGAAGCAGGCCGTCACCGAGCTGAATGAAGCAGAAGCCAAGCTCAAGGATCTCGACGCGAAGTTCGATCAGTTGGCCGCACTGGAGCAAGATCTGTTCGAGTTGCAACGCCTCGCGGGCCGCACGGAACAGCTGGCCAAAGATGCGGAGAAGTACGAGAATCAGCGAGACGCGGCGAAGACACCGGAGGCCGAGCGAACTCCCGATTCGCCTCAGCCGCTGACTCCGGAAGAGCGACAGGCACAAAAGCAAAAGCTGCAAGATCGGCATCAGTCTCTATCGCAAGACTTGAACTCCCTGCTCAATAAACGTCCGGAACTTCTGACTGCTGCGCAGGAAGAATTGCTCAAGCAACTCCAAAACCTGTTAGATCGCGCCGGGGAATTAGCGGACCGGGAAGACAAGCTGGGTGAGGCTTTGGCGAAGGAGGCCCAGAAGGCCGCCGAGCAGCTGAACCCGCAACAGCAGAAGCAACAAGACCTGCAACAGAAGGCAGAAGCCATCGCAGCTGAGCAGGAACTGCAGCAGGATCAGAAGGTCGCCAAGCCAGTCGACTTGAATGAGTTCGACAAGGCGATGGAAGAGATGCTGAGCGGCAACTCTCAGCAGGCCGCAGAGGCGCAGCGAGAAGCCGCCGAAGATCTGGAGAAACTGGCCGAAGCTTTGGAGCGGAATGCTCGTCTCCCCGAAGACCCGCAAGCCGCTGCCAAGGAACTTGCCACCCGAGAACGCCAGCTGAAAGACCAGCTGCAGGCACTGACTCAAAAGGAACGAGAGTCGCAGCAGGCCCGCCAGCAAGCAGAGCAGCAACAACCCCAGCAGCCGCAGACAGCGGAAGCGAAAGCCGCCGAGAAGGCGCTGGCCAAAGAGCGGCGCGAACTGGCTCTGGAGCAAGCCGCCCTGCAAGCGGCAGCCGCTCAACTGGACGTGCCTCGGAATGTGAAAGACACGCAACGCGACGCCGTGCGAAATGGGCAGGAATCAGTCCAGCAGCTTCTGAAGGACGAGCCACAGCATCCGCAACACAAACCCGAATCCGCTCAGCGAGCGACAGAGGCGGCAGACCGCGCAGCGAACGATCTGGAGCGGTTGGCTCAGCAGATTGGCACGCCGGAAGAACGTCAGCAGCGTGCCCTCAATGAGGTCCGAGGGATTCACGACGAACAGAAGCATCTGGCCCGTCAGGCTGAAGACCTGCGCAGTCAGCAAGCGGAGGGCAAGCCACTCGACCAGATGGCCGACGCGCTGAAGCAACACGTTCAAAAGGAGATGGAACTCGGCCAGCGATTGGCAGAGCTCGATCCGCTCGCCAAAGATCCGGCTCAGCAAGCGGCTGTGGATAAGCAGCAGCAACAAGCGTTGGAAAGCGTCGCAGCTGCGGCCACCGATTTACAGAAGCAAAACGTCGCGAACAGCGATGCTTCGCAGGCCCAAGCCGAACAGGCATTGTCCGATCTGCGTAAACAACTCGAGGAGCAGCCGACTGCTGCAGAGGCAGTCGCGAAAGCCACGGCCAAGCAAGCGGAGATTACTCAAGCCGCCGACAAAGCCAATCAGGCGGGTGACCAGCGCCAAGCGCAGCTACACCAGCAGAAGGATCAGCAGCAGCAGTTGGCTCAGTCTCTGGAGCCTGTCGAAACACCAGTGGCTCCAGAGTTGAGGGAAGCTGCGAAGCAGGCCGCGTACGAGGCGCGAGATGCCCTCGACCGAGCTGCGAATGACCCAAAACAACAGCCTGCTGCCGAACAGGCTTTGGCCCGCAGTCAGCAGACATTGGAAGCGTTGGCGGACGCACTTCAGCCCGATGCCCAATCTCCCCACGAGGCCGCGCAGACGCTGGCCCAGGACCAAAAAACCGCCGCCGAAGCTGCACAGCAAAGCGCCACCGGTGCGAAGGCTCCGACCCCGCAAGCAGCGTCCGAGGCGCTGAGTGAACTGCGTGAGCGGCAGCAGGAATTGAGCAAGCTGCGCGGACCAGAAACGTCTCAGCCAGAAAAGCAGGCGGCGAAGAAGGCACTTGCCGAGGTGGCCAAGACGCAGCAACAGGTCGAACAACTCGCGAAGCAACAGCCCGCTCCTGCAGAAGGGGCGACCGAGCCAGCGGCACCGACTCCGGAACTGCAACAGGCGATGCAGCAGGCCGCTCAGCAGCAGCAAGCCGCAGCCGAGGCGCTCGGGAAATTGGCCGAGAAGCTGCAACCCGCTGAGGCACAGCAGGCGATGAAAGCCGCGAGCCAACAAGACCAGCAGAACGCCGTCACGGCGAGTGAACCTCGCATCGCGGAGCTGACTGCATTGGCGGCAAAGGCCGAGGAGCTGGCAGCGAAGCAGGAAGACTTGCAGAAGCAGGCCGCTGAGGCTTTGACCCAGAACGCCGAGAACCCAGAGGCCCAGAAGCAGGCTCTGCAGGCTCAGCGCGGACCTCAGCAACAGTTGAATCAAGCGGTGCGTGAGTTGCCGCAAGTGGCTGCACCACTGGTGCGTGCCGAAGCACAGCAGGCTGCCGAAGCCGCTGACCGGGCGATGGAACAGAACCAGGAAGAACAGGCCGCAGAGGCCCAGTCCGACACAGCTGAGGCACTGCATCAACTCGCTCGCCAAGCCGAACGGCAGGCTGCTGCTCTGACTGAGCAGACAGGTCAGGAATTGGCGATGGCGAACGATGAAGCTGAGAAGCAGGCGACCCCTGAAACGAGAGAGCCGCAGGCCGGTCAGACTAGTGGCAAGGGGCAACCCGCAGATCCGTTGCAAGCCTTGGCCGATCGAGCTCGAGAACTGGCAGCGGAGCAGCGCGCCCTCGCCGAGGAAACCGCACTAGCAGGTGATCCGAATGCAAATCAACTCGCCATGAATGAACCCGGACAACCCAAGAATGGGAAGCCGGGAGACGTTCAGCCGCAAGCAGGCGAGATGCCTGAAGAGGGTCTACCACCAGCGGGACAACCCGAGGCAGGCCAGCCACAACAAGGCCAGCCGCAGGCGGGCGAGACGCCTCCAGCTGGGAAGCCCGACGCCGGTCAACCTCAACAGGGTCAACCCGAGAATGGCCAGCCTCTACCGGACAAACTGAAACCCAATCAGCCACAGGCAGTCCAGCTACAAGGCGAGCCTCAACAGCCGAACCTTTCCGCTGAGGTCGCCCAGGTATTGCGAGAGCAGCAGAAGATTGCCCTCGCTGCCAAGCATCGCGCTCTGAACACTGAGTTCGTCACCGGGGCTGATTCCAAAGCGACGCAGGCCGCCAATCAATTCGCAGAACAGACTCAAGAGGCCGCCGAGGAACTCGCCGCAGCCGCCATCGAATCCGCAGCGGAGACCGCGAAAGAGGCCGCCACGGCTGGGCAGCAAGCGACTCAGGAGTTCCGCCAACTGCCTCAAAGCCAGGGCGGTGCCAACGAAGAGATGGCCGAGGATTCCGACAAGCTCTCCGAGCGGCAGGCAAGACTGGCCGACCGTTTGGAACAACTCGCCAGCTCTCCCGCAGCTCGACGTGCTGCCCAACAGCAGAGCCAAGAACAGTTGCAGAAAGAGACTCGCCAGTTGACACAAGAGCTGAACGATGTCGCCGAATCGTTTGGCATGCAGCCACTGCAACAACAGAATAAAGCTCAAGAAGCCCAGTCGTCCGAAAGCGCCGCTCAACAGGCTCAGCAGGCGATGCAGTCTGCTCAACAGGACCTGCAGCAGAGCAATCCTCAGCAGGCCGCTCAGCAGGCTGCCGAAGCGGCCCAGGCATTACGCGATGCCGGAAAACTAGCCAAGTCAGCTGGTCAGGGACAAGGGCAGGGCAAGGGAAAGAAGGGGAAAGAAGGTCAGGCCAAAGATCAGGAGCCTGGCCAGAATGGGCCGCCCAGTGAGAGCGAATCCCCCATCCCGACCGAGGGGGCATTGAATGTCGCCCAAGCGGCTCAAAGCCTGAACAAGATTGGCGAGCAACTTGCCAAGGATGAGGGGCAACCCAGCTCGGATGGCAAACCCGGAGAGGGGCAGAAAGACGGGGAGGGCCAGTCCCCGGATTCGGAGGGGGAGTCTGGCTCTCAGCAGGCCGACAGTGGACAGCCGAAAGACGGCGAGGAGCAGTCCAGTCAGCAGCAGGGCGGCCAGCCCAAGGCATCCCAGAACCTCAAGCAAACAGCTGCGAATCTGCGTCAGGCGATGCAGCAGTTCGGGATGCAACCCGGCCAGCCCGGACAACCGGGTAAGCAGAAGGGCAAACCCTCTTCGCCGCAGAATGCGAAGAGTTCAAAGGATGGTGCCAATGACAGCGACTTCGGCAACACTGATGAGGCCCATATTGTGGAACTGGAAAACCATCTCAAGGGGTTGTCCGCCCGCAACTGGGGCGAGCTTCCAGGAACCCTTAAGACAGAGATTCTTCAGGCCGCTCGCAAGAAGCCGGACGGAGACTATGCCAAGCTGATCCGCAAATACTTCGACGAGATTTCCAAGACCCAGCGACCCGATCTGCCGGGCGCGATGGCTCCCGCAGCGGCAGGAGCGAAACCATGACACTTACACGACGCGACCTATTTCGTGTGGCGATCGCCGGGGCAGTGCTGGGAAGCGCACGGCTCGCACGGGCCGTCGATGTGGAAACACAGAAGAAGGTCGACGACGCCATCGTGCGGGCGCTCGATTTCCTGGCGTCGCAACAGCTGCCTGAAGGAGCTTGGCGTAGCGATTCGTACGGAGAATGCACAGCGGCCACTTCACTGGCTTGCATGGCGTTCATGTCAGCGGGCCACACCCCGGGAGAAGGGCCTTACGGCGACTTGATCAATAAGGGGATTCGCTGGGTCATGTCGCGCCAGGAAGACAACGGAATGCTGGTCGCCAAGCGCAGCCACGGTCCAATGTATAGCCACGGGATCAGCACACTCATGCTGGCCGAAGCCATCGGCATGATGGATGAGTCGCAGGCGAAACTGCTCAAGCGCTCTTTGGAGCGGGCCATCCGGTTGATTCTGGAGTCGCAGGCCTTCGAGAAAGATACTCGACATGCGGGGGGCTGGCGTTATCAGGTCGATAGCCGCGATAGCGACCTGAGCGTGACCGGATGGCAGGTCATGGCCCTCCGCGCGGCCAAGGATATCGGCTGCGATGTCCCTGCAGAGGCGATCGACAAAGCGGTCGAGTATGTCAAGAACTGCTCGACCGCCGACAAACGCGGATTCGGGTACCAGCCGGGCAGTGGGGCCACGCCGACGCTCACAGGGGTCGGAATTTCGTGTCTCGAAGTCTGCGGAGCGCATGAAACCGAAGAGGCGGTCGGGGCTGCGAAATGGCTTAAAGAAAACCCACTCCGACTCGACAGTAACTACTGCTTCTACGGGATCTACTACACCGGTGTCGGCCTTTTTAAACTGGGGGGCGAGTACGCCGAGCAGAGCCATGCTCGTTTGTGTGAACTGCTACTTCCGATTCAAGAGGGTGACGGGGCCTGGAACCCTGAGCATGGCAGCGAACGCGGCGCTGGAAAAAGTTACGCCACAGCTCTGTCCATTCTGGGCCTAGCTATCGAGTACCGCTACCTGCCGATCTACCAGCGATAGATTCTGTCGCCTTTTGCTCCGCAACAGAGCGTGCTGACCGCAGGATGAAATTAGAGAGCAAGGCACACTTTCGCGGAGCGAAAGGCGACGAACGATGATTGAACTTTCCGCCACGCCCGCTGGAGTCTTGCTCCCCGTGCAGGGTCAACCCGGAGCCCGCCGCAACGCGATCGTCGGCGAGCATGCAGGCCGCTTGAAAGTCGCTGTCACGCAAGTCGCTGAAAAGGGCAAAGCGACAGCGGCCATTCGCGAACTGATCGCAGATTTCCTAGGCATCGCGACGAGCCGCGTCACAATCGTGCAAGGCGATACCCAGCCTCGCAAGCTGTTCCTGCTGGAGGGGCTCACGTTGGAGCAAGTGCGCGAGTGGCTGTCGAAGGTGGTCGGCGAGTGACCACTCCCCATGATGTCACTCATTCGTCGAGTCGGCAGCAGCGACTCCTCCTTGGCGTCCTTCGCGACCTTGGTGTTGTATTTGTTTGTATTCTCCAGGCGGAACATCAAGAGCCGGAATGAGACACCAAGGCAGCAAAGGACGCGAAGGCCAGAGGCAAAGGAAGGGATTCCTGCCTGAGTCGTCTGCTGATAAATATTACTGAAGAGCAAGGCCATCTCGATCGAGACTTCCTTGTTGACACAAGGGGTGAGCTGAACGGGGACGATGCAACGTCCCTCGACTCAAGTCGACATCACACTCTCATTCGTTCAGACGGTTCACTCGGATGACACAAGGGTGGCGAACTCTCTGGGTTTCCTCTCCGCATCCTCTGCGCCTCTGCGTGGCATCCGTTCTTCGACTGGTTGATGCACGAGAACTCTCTCGAATGAAACACGACGGCTTTCTGAATCGATCCTTCACTGTCTGGAAAACGCAAAGCGGCACGGGTAATGTGAAGCCTGCCGGAATCGGGTTGCCGTGGACCGGTGATGTCCTTTCGGTATTGCGATCATCAGGATCAGGAGTGTGGTCATGTCGAAACAGGCAAGCATGTTTTCACGGCGTCAGTTCATCCGGACAACTCTGGCTGCGGCAGGAGCTGCATCGGTCGCTCCGATGATCATTCCCAGCTCCGCACTGGGGCGAGACGGAGCTGTGGCTCCCAGTGAGCGAGTGGTCATCGGCGGGATCGGGATTGGGAATCGAGGGACCTATGACCTCGGCTGTTTCCTGGAACAAAAAGATGTGCAGTTCGTCGCGGTTTGCGATGTGAAGGAAGCCCGCCGCGTGGCTGTGAAGAAGATTGCCGACGAAAAGTACGGCAACGAGAATTGCTCGATGCATCGCGATTTCCGTGAAGTGCTGGACCGCAAAGACATCGACGCTGTGTTGATCGCCACAGGTCCGAACTGGCATGCCACGATGGCAATGAACGCCGCTCGTGCGGGCAAGGACATGTATTGTGAAAAGCCCGTCACGAAGAACATTTCTCAAAGCCTGATCCTGGCCGAGACCATGCGCCGCACGGGGCGAGTGTTCCAAGCAGGCACCCAAAGACGCAACCTGCCGCACTTTGCTTTCGCCTGCGAATTGGCCCGCAGTGGTAAGCTCGGCACGCTGAAGAAAGTCTTTGCTCACCCAGCCGGGATGCAAGCGCTGATGAGCGGCTGGCTCGTTCCAGAGCCTGCTCCGGATCAGAACGTGGTCGATTGGGACACGTACCTCGGCCCAGCTGCCTGGCGTCCGTTCAATCCAAAATTGCTCGACGGGTTCAACTTCGAAAAGGGCGGCGGGTTTGTCGGGGCCTTCAACGGGGGCGGTGTTCTGGAGTGGGGTTCGCATTGCGTCGACCTGTGCCAGTGGGCTGTCGGTGATTGCCCACCGCCAGTCGAGTACAACGCGCCGAAGGATGGGCAACTGGTGGCTCGTTATGAAAACGGCTGTGAACTAATCTTCCGGGAGACGGGTTGGATTCCGCTGGGATCGTGCCCTGTGCGATTCGAAGGCGAGACCGGCTGGGTCGAGGCCGGTGACAGCGGCAAGCTGGTCTTGAGTTCACCAGAACTGCTGGCCGGTCGAGAGGTCCAGGAGATTGGCGGATACCCTGCGACCTTCCATGTGCGAGATTTTTTGAACTGCGTGAAGACTCGCAGCAAGCCGAAGGGAAACGCCGACGCCGCCTGCAACGCGCACATTGCCTGCCATGCCGCCAACGTTGCGCTGTACTTGGGGCGAACCGTGAAGTACGACAATACGACGCACATGTTCATCAACGACGAAGAGGCCAATCGCCTGCGATCCGAGGCTCTGCGGGAACCGTGGAGGTTGTAAGCCGATCCTACAGTTGCCATCTCTGCTCGATGAATCTCGTCTCAATTCTGCGCCCGCACATCGTCCTTCGCATTCAGGACTTATCCGATGAACATGACTCGCTTCACGATTCGGTCTTTGTTTTTCCCAGCCGCGCTCGTCGCTCTGTCTGCTGTCTCCGCATGGGCCGCTGACGAACAAGTCGCAGCTCCCAACAAGGAGCAGGAACTGATCGCCGTTCTGCGATCGGAAGCTCCCTCAGCCGATAAAGCGATCGCCTGCAAGAGCCTCGCCATTTACGGTTCCAGCGCAGCTGTGGCAGATCTCGCGAAGCTGTTGCCGGACGAGCAGCTGTCTTCGTGGTCCCGCACCGCACTCGAATCGATTCCGGGTCCTGATGCCGACGCGGCCTTGCGGACAGCTGCGGAGTCGCTCCAGGGGCGACTGCTGATTGGAATGATCAACTCGATCGGTGTTCGGCGGGATGTCGTGGCAGTGGATGCCCTGGTGGCCCGCTTGCAGGACAAGGACGCCGAGGTTGTGGCCGCAGCTGCAATTGCCCTCGGGCGTATCGGCAATGAGCCTGCGACCGCTGCCTTGAGAACGTCTCTCGCAACGGCCCCGGCTGAGGTCCGCTCATCGATCGCGGAAGGCTGTGTATTGTGTGCCGAGCGGTTGCTCGCTGCGGACAAGTCAGCCGAAGCCGCAGCGATCTACGATGAAGTCCGGAAGTCGGATGTTCCCTTGCAGCGAATTATCGAGTCAACTCGGGGAGCGATTCTGGCTCGCAAGCAAGACGGCCTGCCGCTATTGCTGGAGCAGTTCAGTTCTCCCGAGAAGGCTTTGTTCAATGTCGCTTTGATGACCGCTCGTGAGTTTCCCGGAGCAGCCGTCGATCAGGCTCTCGCCACTGAGATGCTTTCCGCAACTCCCGCCCATGCTGCACTTATTGTCCAGGCAATGGCCGATCGTCCGCAGACCGTTGTCTTGGCCGCTGTATTGAAGGCCGCAGAAAGTGGTCCTCCGGAAGTCCGGTTGTCGGCCATCGACGCACTGGCCCGAGTGGGCGATGTGTCTTGCCTGACTTCTCTGCTGCAAATCGCGATTGAGCCCGACGCTGACTTGGCTCAGGCGGCCAAGGCAACTCTCGCCAATCTTCCCGGCGAGAAGGTCGATGCCCAGATCGTGGCTTTGCTTCCCAAGTCGGAAGGCCCCTCGTATCCAGTCCTGCTCCAACTTGTGGGACAGCGGCGGATCGATGCCATCCCACAACTTCAGAAGGCGATGGCTCACGCCGATCCCGCTGTGCGGAGTGCCGCATTGGTGGCTCTCGGTGAGACAGTCGCACTCCCCAACCTGTCCGTGCTGATCTCGCAAGCAGTGAGCCCACAACACCCCGAAGATGCACCTGTTGCTCAAAAAGCACTCAAAGCCGCCAGCATCCGGATGCCGGATCGCGAAGCGTGTGCTACAGAACTCTCAGCAGCTGTCGAGCAATCCAAGTCTGTCCCGACGAAAGGGGTCTTGCTCGATATTCTAGGAGCGATGGGGGGCACCAAAGCCCTCGCCGCCATGGCAGCTGCGGCCAACAGCAAGGATGTTCAACTCCAAGACATTAGCAGTCGCTTGCTGGGCGAATGGATGACCGAAGATGCCGCACCAGTCTTGCTCGATCTGTCCAAGGTGCCCACGAATCAGTACCAAATCCGCTCCCTGCGAGGTTACATCCGCATCGCCCGACAGTTTGTCCTGCCGGAAGCCCAGCGTGAGGAGATGTGCCAGAAGGCCTTCGAAGCCGCACGCCAACCGGCTGAGAAGAAGCTCGTGTTGGAAATCCTGAAGCGGTATCCAACTGTGGGAACCCTCAAGCAGGCCATCAGCGCGATGCAGGTCGCGGACTTGAAAGCCGATGCAACACAGGCTGTCCTGCTGATCGCTCAAAAGCTGGGCAGCAAGGGGGTTGATGTCTCCGAACTGCTGGCGACTGCGGGACTCGAAAAGGTGAAGCTGGAAATCGTCAAAGCCGAATACGGTTCCGGAGCCACGCAAAAAAATGTCACTGAAATCCTTCAGAAGCAGGTCGGCGAACTGCCACTACTGACGCTGGCGTCGCCGACTTACAACGCCAGCTTCGGAGGCGACCCAGTGCCCGGCAGTGTCAAGCTGCTCAAGGTCCAGTACAAGATCAATGACAAGGCTGGAGAGGTCTCCTTCGCGGAAGACGCTCTTCTTGTGTTCCCCATTCCCAAATGACGGGGCAGGGCGTTCCCTGGATGTCTTTGTCGCACCGCAGCAGTCCTGACACGGCCAGCGGAGAACTCACCCGCAGCCTGAGATGCCCGCATGCCGCATAATCTCACAGACTGGCTTCGGCTGCATTTGACTCCGGGGATCGGGCCGCGGACGATGGAGTTGTTACTGGAGCGATTCGGAACCCCGCGCGAGGTCCTCCACGCCAGCGGGGCGGCGCTGCTCGATGTTGATGGGGTCGGTCCGAAGCTCTCGGCCGAGATCACCAAGTCGCGGACGAGTCCATCTGCGGAGGAAGAGATCGCCCTCGCAGAACAGCTGGGTGTTGGGCTTTACATGCGAGGTGCGGAAAGTTACCCGCCGGGATTGCGAGAGATTTGTGACGCACCACCCGTGCTGTCAATCAAAGGGACCTACGAGCCACGCGACGAGCTGGCCGTCGCGATCGTAGGTTCACGTCAATGCACGATCTATGGGCGACAGCAGGCCGAGAAGCTGGCGGGGGCGCTGGCCCGCGCCGGAATCACGATTGTGAGCGGTCTGGCACGCGGTATTGATGCGTGTGCCCATCGCGGGGCTCTGCAAGCGGGTGGCCGGACGATTGCTGTGTGTGCCACCGGACTGGCCGAGGTCTACCCACCCGAGCATGCGGACCTCGCCGAAGAGATCACTCGGGCCGGGTGCCTGATCTCGGAATCGCCGCTTCGACGCGGCACGATGAAAGGGATCTTTCCACAACGCAACCGCCTGATCTCCGGCCTCTCACTCGGCGTCATCATTGTCGAGGCCAATCGAGGGAGCGGGTCTCTTCATACAGCTCGGCATGCGATGGAGCAGGGCCGTGAAGTCTTTGCCGTTCCCGGTCGCATCGACAGTTTGGCCAGCCAGGGATGCCACGATCTGCTCCGCGATGGTGCCACACTGGTCCGAGGAGTTGAGGACATCCTGGAGTCACTTGGACCACTCATCAAACCGGTGCAATCTCAGCCCGGCGAGATCATCCACGCTCCTCGCGAACTCATGCTGAACGAGATCGAGAAAGAGATCCTCAACCTCGTCCGCGATGACGCCCAGCACCTCGACGAAATCGTCCGTAACTGCTCCCTCGAACCCTCCCGCGTGATCGCCACACTGACCGTTCTGGAAATGAAGCGTCTCGTCCGCCGCCTCCCCGGCAGCTTGCTGATCCGAGCACCTTGGTAGATCTCATTGCGCTCCCCGAGAAGCAGCCGCCCACTTCGGTTGAAGCGTAACCTCTGTTGACAGCTGGCGACCACTCCCTGAAAATCAATATAACGAGATTCTCGGGTGTCTTCGCACCCCCGATCTTGTAAGAGTTTTCACAAGTCAGGCTGATTCGATTCCGCCTGTTTGTCGTTCACTGAAGGGGTTTGTAATGCAAAAGCATGCGTTGGCGCTGGGGTACTTTTTCCTCGCAGTCTTCTGTGTCTTCACCAGCGCTCAGAGTTTCCGTGAGCTGCACCGTCCGCTGTTGTTGGCGGCACTCGTCGCGACATTGGCCGGCGTCGGATACTTACTGAGCCATTATGCTTTGACACTTCAAGCAGCGAAGACTTGGCTGTCGCACTGGTTCGTGCGCATGTTTCATCTGGCCCAGCAACCCCCGGTTCGTGAATCGAAACTTAGGGACGACCGCGGTGTCTAGCACCTCACCCGGCGAATCCCGCCACATGTTGTGAACGATCAGGAATTCGCCGCTCCACGGCAAGAATGCTCGTAAGGGGTGTAGTAACCCTCGATTGCGCAATGGGTGATTTGCGTTAGCTTGGTGGTTTCAAGGTGGTCGATTTGGCGACTGCGGGCCCCACGGA
>JAYWHX010000024.1:0-20050 GCA_043777375.1 Planctomycetota bacterium
CGTGACCGTCAGCGGATTGCCTTCGACATCGGTGTCGTTCGCTTTCACCGTGACCGCGACCGCCGTGTCTTCGTTCGTCGTGAACGAGTCATCGACCGCGACCGGCGGATCGTTAACCGGGTTGACCGTGATGTTCACGACATCGGTGTCACTGAACGGGCCGCCGATGCCGGAGTTGCCGAGGTCGTTGGTGACGATCGTCAGCGACGCCGCCCCGTTGTAGTTGGCATTCGGTGCGTAACCCATCCCGGCTAGCGCGGCGTTGATCGCGGCAATCGTGCCGGTGAACGTCATCGTCGTGTCGCCGCTGCCGTCGCCCGTGGCGAACGTCAGACCCGCGATCCCCGACAGTGACAACGTGCCATTGGTGACCGTCAGCGTCACTTGCATCGGCGCGCCCCCTGCGTCGGGGTCGCCGATGCTGACAAGGTTGCCGTTTCCACTGGAAAAGACGAGGGTCGCGTCCTCGTTCATCACCTGCGCCACCGGCACCGTGTTCACCGGCGGATCGTTGGCCGGGACGGTGATCGACGACGTGCTGGTCGAAGCGTTCAGCGCGAGGTTCGTGCTGAACGTCTTGAAGTTCAGCGCCGCCTGGTTGGTGATCGATGTCTCGGGCGGAACGCCCGCTTCCACCTGCACCCGGAACTTGATCGTGGTCGAGGCCCCGATGCCCAACTGTCCGCCCGTGGTCGCATTGGCTCCCGTGCCCAGGCGGAACACCACCTTGTCACCGGCGAGGACATACTCGGCCTGGTCGTTGCCCGCGCTGTCACTCTTGACCCCCGCGTTCGCCCCGGCCGTGACTTGGAGGCTGTCCGCCACGTAGTCCGTCCAGGTCGGGATGTTGTCGCTCAGCACGAATTCAGTGGCCCCGTCGCCGCCCAGATTGTCAATGACGATGGTGTATTCGATGATGTCGCCGGGCATCAGCACGCCGCCGTTGAGATCGGCCCCGGTCTTCGTGGCCTGGATGTCCGGGGCATAGATCTCGATCGCCGTGGTGAACGTGGAGGGATAATAGAAGTCGCCCGTCGTGCCCACGGTCAGGGTGGCGCTGGTCGCACCGTTGAGGATGGTGCCGACCGGAACGATCGCGATGTCCGCATCAAAGCCCGTCTGGTTGACGAAGTTCGGATTCTTGGTCGAGACATCCACGCCCGAATTGGTGATTGAGCTGTTGAAGAAGTTGTTCGCGGGATTGACAGCATCGGACAGGGTGACGCCGTTCAACTGCAGGAAGTCGCCCACGGTGCCCCGGTCCCCCTCGAAGGCGACCGCACCGACCTTGGCATTCACGGCGCCCACCGGCGGCGCGATGAAGCCGCTGATCGGAATGTTGATCGTGGTCGGGGCCGTGGTGTTGACCTGGGAGAAGCCGTCGAACACCGTCAGATTCTTGGCCGAGGCCATCGGATCGCGATAGACGACGACCAACGACCAGCCCGCATGCTTGTCCGCTCCCAGGTTGGCTTGCACATTGGCCACCGTATAGGTGCCGTTTCCCGCCGCCTGCACCATCGCCGTCACGTCGGTGAAGGCGGCATAGTCAAACGTGGTTGCCGCGCCCAACAGCGTTCCCGTCAGGTTGGCGTATCCGCCCGCCGCCGGTGTGTCGAACTTGACGTTCAACCGCGCCGCATTCGACGACTCGGCACCCCAGTACAGTCCGGCGAACAGCACGGTGGACCCGGCGGGTAGGTTCAGATCGGCACTGCTGGAATTGAAAGTGGTGGGGTCGGTGGCACCATCCATGTCGTAGTTGACCATGGCAAACGAGTTGTTGTTGCCCGCCCCGGAATTGTTGGCCACGCTGCCCGACCACAGCAGCGTGTTGGCCGCCATCACGATGTCGCCGTAATCGTTAGTCGTGAAACGCGAGGTGTACGGCGTGATGATATTGGACAGCACGCCGTGCCAGGTACTCTGCCCGTTCTCGGTCACCACGACAGCGGCTTCGATGGAGCCGATCTTCAGCTCGAGGTTCCAGTCGGCGTTGAGATCGGCCGAACCGGTCAGGTTCACCGAGGCGGCGACATCCGCGCCGGTGGCCTCGGCCAACTGCTGCACGGTCTGCGCACCGATCGCCCCGCGACCGAAGTCGCACCCGTAAATCAGCAGGTCGCCGTCGGCAGACAGCGCCGCACCGATCGCCAGCATCTCGTCGGCATACTGCACCCGCATCGTGCCGCCATTCAGCGTCCCCGTCCCCAAGGACAGAGTTCCCTCGCCGCCGTGACTGATGATGTGAATCGCATCCAGACCGGTGCGGCCCGCCAACGCAGCGGCGATCTGTTCGATCCCGTCCCGATTCGGATCGAGCACCACGACTTCGATGTCCGGTCCCAGCTTGGCCAGCAACTCCTCGGCATTTTCAAAATTGAGATCGACGAAGGCGATCTCGTGGCGCAGCGGAGCGACCGGGTTCGCCTCGGCACTCGACGGATCGAGCGCTGGGGCGTTGAGCATTGCCAGCCGATTGAGCGTTGGCAAATTGTCGTCGACCACCGGAGTGGCGACGCCGCGCGTCCAACCGAGTGCTTCCAGTCGGTCGAGCCGTTGCTCCCACCGCGCGGCCAGCCGCGAGTTGAGTCGGCCGACGATTTCCAACGCCCGTTCCAGCCGCTCGGTCAATCGTTCCGCCTGCCGCTCCAGACGAAGTTCCCACGCCGAGGGGAGCTCGTCCGTCGTCAGCGACTCGGCCGTCAAAGGCCGCGCCACCAGGTCATTCGTCGTCGCGAGTTCGTTCGTGTCCCCATTCGACGCGACGGAGCTCACGTCGGTGCGCGGAACGGCGGTCGTGACGACCTGCAGTCCGGTCAGTTGTGACAGCGAGTCGAGCAGCGCCTGTCCGGTCTCGCCGATTGACAGGGCGGCGTCATGGATCACGATCGCGGCGTCGCTGCGGAGTGACGAGGCCCACTGCGAGATCGCCCCCGCGTGACCGGCCAGCCCGTTCTCGGACAGCCATTGATCGCCCAGCCGGAAGCCCGCGTCGGAGCCATCCGTCACGAAGTGGATCGCCGAGAGATCGGTTCGGCCGTCCAGGGACTGCGTGACTTGAGTCACTCCGTCCGCTAACGGGTCGATCAGTACGACTTCGAGCAATTGCTCTGGCCCGGCCTGAGCGACCAGTTCATCCAGCGTCGTCTGATAGTCAGGGACCGAGGGGTCGATGAATACGAGATGGTGTTGGGTCGCATCGGCCAGCAACGCCACCGCGCCCGGATCGCCCGACGGCACTTGCGCGACCTCCGCCGGATCGTCGACCGACGCGTCGGCCAACGCCACCTGATCCATCTGTTCGACCGTGTCGCCTGCCTCCACGATGACGGGAGCGTCGGAAACCCCATCAAACAACAACCGATCTTCCAACTTTTCTAAGAGCAGTGGATTCGGTCGGGCCTGCGTAGCGGGGCGACGAATGGGAGTGAACAAGATGCTTCCTTCTCGATATGGATGAATCGAAGTCGATGTGCTGATTGCTGTGTGGTGATCCGATGATGCTGCTTGGATCGACCCAGCAGAATGGGACGACGCTGCCGAGATGCGAACTTGCACGGACTGCGCAAAGATTCCCATGTGATGTCGACCTGATTCAGCCCGTAGGCCTCGCGGATTGGAGACGCCACGTCACAATGTAAAGAAGTCCGGCAAATATGACCGGTTGCAACGGGTGTGCTGAACGGAACCTGGGTGGTGAACGAACCATTTCGTATTTCCAACAGGAATCCGAACACATGGCCAAGTCAGGGGTGAGGCGTGAAGAAACTGAAGCTGCCCTGAGAACTCCATCTCATGTGTCGCTTGTATCGAGCCTCCCGGATATCCCGAGTGGACCGGTTAAAGGAGTTCGCTCGACGGATATTCCTTGTGGTCAACACTTCCAGAGCACATGCGTGTAGCCCCGAAGATCGATTGTCGAATTCATTCGTGTTGGATCGCGATCATTGATTGGAAGCAGCTGGGCCTTTGCTGTTTTCGTTTTTGTTTTCCATTTTGGCGATCCGGCAGACTTATACCGTGAGTTCCCCCCAAGGACTGACGCCCAGGCAACGGAGTTCCTTCAAAATGACGCCCCTTCCTCGTGCGGCCCCGTGGCCGACAAAGTCTGTTTGTTCGTTCACCCTCCTTCTCAGGCCCGTCAGGCTACGAGTTTGGATCGGTCTCGGTTTCGCGGTGGCTGGGCTGTTCGTTAGTGTTCTGACGTTATCCGCCGAGACTCCCGCGAACAGAAGCGGGCGCTCGACCGGAGCCAAAGTCGCTGGCTGGCCCAAACGACCCTCTCAAGTCTTCCGGGAGCAGGAAGTCGAGAGTGTTCTCTCACAGCGAGAGTTGGAACAACGACAATCGGATATTGCGTTGATGGGAGCCGAATCGCAGCCTCCTGTTTTTGGCGCCGACGAGCCCACAGTATTGCCGCCCTCCGTGGCCAACACCCCGGTTGGAGCGACGAGCAACCGACCCTGGTGGCAGGACGAACTCGAGACATCGACGCGGCAGGGGGCCACGGTGATGCCCATTTCACTCGAATCGTTGTTAGTCCGAGCGCTAGAACATTCGTCGCAGATCAAGGTCTATAGCGATCTGCCTCTGATTCGTGAGACGGCCATCCGGGAAGCGGAAGCGGCCTTTGACACGTCCGGATTTCTGGAATCACGTTGGGACGACACCAATGACCCTGTTGGCAACACGCTGACGACCGGCGGCGATGCTCGTTACAAAAACAACCAGTTCTCTGGTGGCGCCGGGCTGCGTCAGCGTACGCTGGTGGGCGGCAAGCTCGAACTGTCCCAGCGGATCGGCTGGCAGGACACGAACTCGACGTATTTCGTGCCTGATCAGCAGGGGACCGCTAAGTTGGCGCTGAGTTACACCCAGCCGCTGATGCGAGGAAGGGGCAAGGTCTACAACGAGAGTCTGATCGTCCTGGCACAGATCGACACGGATGTTTCCGAGGACGAGTTCTCGCGCCAATTGCAGGCTCACTTGTTAGAAGTGGCAAGGGGTTACTGGAGTCTCTATCTCGAACGGGCGCTGTATGTGCAGAAGCAGCGGTCGCTGGCGCGGGCTGAGGACGTGTTGAAGCAGCTCTCGGCACGGGCCGAGATTGACGCGGTCACATCGCAGATTCAGCGGGCCGAAGCGGAAGTCGCCACGCGACAGTCGGAGTTCATCCGTGCGGGCATGGCCGTTCAGAACGCCGAGGACCGCATTCGGGCGCTGGTCAATGATACATCGCTGGGTGAAGACGGACAGGTCGAACTTGTCCCAACCGACCTCCCGACCGATTATTTGCAGATGGTGGGGATGGAGGAGTCGATGGCGACCGCGATTCAACTGCGGCCGGAGGTGGCTCAGGCGATCAAGCAGATGAGCGCTGGTTGTGTGCGGCTCGAAATGAGCAAGAACGAGTTGATGCCCGTGCTGAACCTCGTGACCGAAACGTACATGTCCGAGTTGCAGAACAGCGGCAGTATCGGCGACGCCCTCACCGATCAGTTGCATAAAGGCTCGCCTGGTTATTCCATCGGTCTGCAATACGAGGTGCCGCTGGGAAATCGTGCGGCGCGCACACGCCATGATCGCCGGACGATGGAACGGCGGCAGCTCCACAATCAGTACGAGACAACGCTCAAGACGCTGAACCTCGAAGTCGAAGTGGCCGTGCGTGAAATCAAGACCTCCCATGCGGAGATGCTCGCCCTCCGCCGGTCCATGCTGGCCAGTCAGTCGCAACTCAATTACCTCGAACAGCGCTGGCGGCTGCTCCCCGGCGACGGCACTAATGCCCCGCTGATGCTCGACAACCTGCTGACTGCTCAGGAGCGGTTGGTCCGATCCGAGTCCGCCTACACGCAAGCCTGGGTGACTTACAACCTGTCGCTTATCAACCACAAGCGGGCCACCGGCGAACTGCTCCAACAGCAGCACGTCTTCTGGTCCGACTACGTGGATGAATGCACTCAGGTGAAGACCCGCATGCTCTACAAGCCCTTGTGGGAGCAGCAGTCCCAGTTGGAATCGATCGGTCCTCTTCAGAACGAAGAGGAAGTCGAACCGAGCGAGGTGGAAGTCGAACCGGAGCCGATTTCTCAAGAGCCGTCGATGACCTCTTCCGGGCAGCGGGCGGATGACGGGCCACTTGAAGAGTCACAGGCGGACGTGACAGTGGACAGTGAAGATGACGTGACACCCCTCTCGGCACCTCCCGCCCGATTCGCTCGCTGGAAGTCGATTTTTAAGTCCCCGCTCAAACACTGAACGGGCCGCGTTCGTGCGGAGAATGACCCGCAATGTGAGATCTGGGATCAGGGATCCGAGATCTCAGTATTGAGATTGGGTTGCGGTTCGACAGTCTCGTTTCGCGAAGTCTCGTTCCTAGGATGGGTGTTCCATGATCCTTCGTTGTCACGTTTGCCTGCCCTGTCAGTGCCTCATATGGATGGTGTTTTCCCTGGCTCTGGCCATCGGTACTACGCTGGCGGCGGAGGAGCCGTCTCGCGATGCGGCTGAACCGACCCCACTGAACTCGATCGATCCGGACGAGACGATCCGAATCGAGGGTCCGATTGCGTGGTGGCAGACGGAAGTGTCTCAATCGCTCGTGATCGATGGCACGGAAACGGAAACTCTCCCCATTACACTCGAATCGATGTTGATTCGCACACTGGACCACGCCAGCCAGATCCGCGTGTTCGGAGAGCTGCCGCTGATTCGCGAGACCTCCATCATCGAGGCCGATGCTGCCTTTGACTGGTCCGCATTCGCCGAAACGCGATGGGACGATCTCAACGATCCCGTTGGCAGTACGCTAACCGGCGTACCGCTCGATGGTCGCTATCGCAACCAATCTGAGAACACGGCGATCGGACTTCGCCAACGGACTGTCACGGGCGGCAAACTCGAAGCATCACAGAAGTTTGGCGTGCAGACGACCAACTCGGTCTACTTCTTGCCGCACAACCAGGGGACAGCTCGCCTGACGTTGAACTACACCCAGCCGCTGCTGCGCGGGAACGGGCGCCTTTATAACCAGAGCCTCGTCTGTCTGGCGAAGATCGATACCGAGATCGCCGAAGCCGAGTTCTCGCGACAGGTCCAGTCGCATTTGCTGGAGGTGGCCCGTGCGTACTGGGGCCTGTATCTCGAACGGTCCAACGTCCTGCAGAAACAGCGGGCACTCGAATGGGTCGAATCCGTGGAGAAGCAGCTCCAGGCACGAGCTGGCATTGATGCGGTGGAACCCCAGCTCAATCGCGCCGAGGCCGAAGTCGCGGCCCGGCATTCCGATCTGCTGCGGGCAAAAACCGGAGTGAAGAATGCCGAGGCCCGGTTGCGAGCACTCGTGAACGATCCCGACCTTGGCACCCACCGCACGACCGAACTGCTGCCGATCGATCAGCCGATCGACACGGCTCCGCATGTCGATGTCGCGCAGTCGTTGTCGTACGCCCTGATCCTCCGGCCCGAGATTGGCCAGTCACTGCAACAGATCAAGGCCGGTTGCATTCGTCTGCGAATGTCGAAGCACGAGATGCTGCCGGTTCTCAACGCCTATACCGAAGCCTACATCGCCGGGCTGCAGGATCGGCACGATGTGATCGAAGCCTTCGGCGACCAATGGAGCCGTGGCACTCCGGGTTACGCGGTGGGATTTCAGGCGGAAACGAATCTCGGCAGTCGCGCGGCACAGGCCCGGCACGACCGCCGCATCCTGGAATTCCGCCAGTTGCAAAACCAGTATGAAACGACCGTCAAGACATTGAAGCTCGAAGTCAGCGTCGCCTTGCGCGAGGTCACCACGTCACACGCCGAGATGCTGGCCCAGAAGCAGGCGGTACGAGCCAGTGCGGCCCAATTGGAAACGGTTTCACGCCGCTGGGAACGCCTGCCGGGTGATGACGGAAACGGCGCACTGGTCCTCGAAAATATGCTCCGCGCTCAGGAACGCCTGATGCGTGCCGAGTACGCCTACACTCAGGCCTGTGTCTCCTACAGCCTGTCGCAGTTCATGATCAAGCGGGCCACCGGTGAACTCCTCCAATCCGAGAACATTTCGTGGGGCAACTATTGCGATGAGATTGAAGGCATTAAGACTCGCCGGTTGTACAAGTCAATCTCACCATTCGACGGATCCCAACCCTTTGATTCCCGAGGCATTGACCCCGATTCCTGCTTCTTCACCCCCCCTTAACGCTTCCAGACCCTGTTGTTCAACATTTGTCTCGGCCACACGATTCCTCCGACCTACCCCCCAGCGAACATCATGTCCGTCGCCGTCGCTCCCCGCAGATTTAGTGATCGCCCATCGTGGTGGAGTCCGCGTCTCAGCCGGAGCCCCTCGGCTCACGAATTGCGATTGGTGGCGCGCGCCCAAGCTCAAGCCACAGCCTGGGAGGGGCTGACCGATGCCGCACTGACCGCCGAGGCGTGCGCTTTGCGTGAGCGATCCGAGACCAACGGCGTGCCACTCGCTACGGAGACGCTCGTCCTGGGTTGTGCATTAGTTCGCGAGGCCGTGCGTCGTACGACAGGCCGCTGTATTTATCCGGTCCAGATTCTGGCCGGACTCGTTCTCGCCAGCGGCTCAGTCGCCGAGATGCAGACGGGCGAAGGGAAGACACTGACCTCGGCCATCCCTGGCTTTCTCAATGCACTGCGCTGGCCTGGTGTGCATGTCGCTACTCCGAACGCTTACCTCGCCGAACGGGACCGCGCAGAACTGCGGCCCGCTTACGAAATGCTCGGTCTGCGCGTCGGGCTGCTCCCCGAGAAACAAGATCCTGCACTCAGTCGAGCGGCCTATCGCAGCGACATCACCTACGGCACTGGCTACGAATTCGGATTCGACTTTCTACGCGATCAGCTCGCGCAGCGCCAACGACCGGTACTGCGATTGGGGCAGCAACACCTGCTCTCCCTGCGCGGCGCGACACGAGAGGTGTTCGATGGGCTGCAAACCGGACGCAGCTGCGCCTTGATCGACGAGATCGACAGCGTGCTGATCGACGAGGCTCTGACGCCCTTGGTACTCAGCATCAACACGGCCAATGATGCACTCGACGCGGCTCTGTATCAACGAGCGCTGCATGTGACGGACGATTTGCAGCGTGGCGAACACTACGTGGTCGATGGTCCGGCCCGCACGGCGCGTCTAACCGAAGAGGGTGTCCAACGCTCCTTCCAATACCTCGATCATCCGACCGGATTGAGTTCTTCCCGTGCGGACTCGTCCGTCGCTCAAGGCTCGCTCGCCGCCCGATTGAAGCGGCCCTGGACGCAGTACATCGAACAGGCACTGCATGCCAAACACTTCCTGCAGCACGACATCGACTACGTAGTGCGAGATGGCAAGGTCGAGATCGTCGATCAAAAAACGGGACGCATCTTCAGCGAACGATCCTGGCGGGCGGGACTGCATCAGGCCGTTGAAACACGCGAAGCCATCCCGGTCTCCAGCGAAAAGGAATCTGCCGCCCGCATCACCCGCCAGCGCTACTTCCAACTATATCAGTCTTTGTCGGGAATGACCGGTACCGCTTCGGGGGCCGAACCCGAGTTCCAGTCGTTCTACCAGTTGGGCATCGTCGTGATCCCGCTCAACACACCGACGCGACGGCAACTGCTGCCCGATCGGTTTTTCCAGTCGATTGATGCGAAGTTCTCCGCCATTGTCCGCGAAACGCACGACTTTCACCGACGCGGACAGCCTGTACTCATCGGCACACGGACCATCGCGGACAGTGAACAACTTTCGGAACGTTTGCGAACGGTCGGCATCGCCCACCTGGTGTTGAACGGAAAGCAGGATCGTAGCGAATCGGACATCGTGGCCGAGGCGGGGCGTTTCGGTCATGTGACGATCGCCACGAACATGGCAGGACGTGGCACCGACATCAAACTAGACCAACGGGCATGGGCAGCGGGCGGTCTACATGTCATCGGCGCAGAGCGTTACGAGTCGCGTCGCATCGACAGGCAGCTGGCGGGACGTGCCGCCCGTGCGGGGGCACCTGGGTCTGCCCGCTTCTTTCTGTCCGCAGAGGACGACTTGATCTCCTGCCACGCCCCGAAGGTGGCTCGGCGTCTGACCGCAACGACGCGGAGTGACGGAGAATGTCTGACTGACTTCAGTGAGACAGTCGTCCGCCTGCAACGAGATCAGGAACAGGCCGGATATCTCTCTCGTCGCGACATGCTGCAACGAGACCGCTGGCTCGATAACGTCGTCGAAACCCTTTCCCGAGACACTTCGAAATGACAATCGCCATAACGAAATTGGAACTTGTTCCTGAACACGTCTGCCACCTGGGCTCTCTGGCACGTCGAAAGTCCGAAAACGGGCAGGATTGCGTGTTCGACAAACACGCGATCTCGTTGTGTCTGCGCCGCAGCTGGTTGACTCTCAGCTGCTTCTGGACACTGTGTCTGGCTGCCGTCGCTGCCGAGCCACCCGGTTTGACGAACAGCGGTCCATCGCGACTTCCGCCGGTGCCTGTCGATCAGTTCGATGATCACAATCCTCCGCCAACGAGACAGAGCCAGCCATCGACGGGGTATTTGGGCGGAGCCGCCGAACCGCGAGACCTGATCGAAGGTTTCACGTCGCCCTATCGCTCGGTCGATGTGGCGGCTCCCGAAGTGGGGACGATCGAAGACATCCCCGTCAAACAGGGGCAACTCGTCAAAAAGGGCGATGTGCTGGCGGTGCTCGACCGTGAAGTGTTAGTCGCATCGCTTGAGATGGCCAAGGCCAAGGCGAGCGGGTATGCCAAACGGGATGCCGCGAGGATCGAACTCGAACTCAAGCAGAAGCGGCTCGATAACCTCACACGACTCGGCAAGAGCCTGATTAGCCCCGAGGAACTCGACCGTGCGAAAGCCGATGTCGAACTGGTCCGCACCCAGGTCACGGCCGCCGAGCAGGAGTTGCTGTTGGAGTCACTGGATCAGACCCGCATTCAGGCGCAGCTCGACCGTCGTACGATCCGCAGTCCACTGGACGGTGTCGTCGTGCGGCTTTATCACGAGATTGGCGAGTTCGTGCCGCAGAGCGATCCCAAGATTGCCACCGTCGTGGATCTGTCCCGCTTGCGGATCGTGTTCCATCCACCCACACCTGTTGCCGAGCAGCTCCATCCGCAAGACAATCTCCCGGTACGTCTGCTGCATACCGACAGCATCGTCACCACCCAATTGGAATTCATCTCGCCTCTGACGAACGCCGACTCGGGCAGCGTTCGTCTGGAGGTAATCCTTGACAACGCAGCGGGCCAGTACCGCAGCGGCGTCCGCTGTGCCTTATTGGGCGATGATGGTCTGAGCCGCCGCGAACCGGTGGCGCACCGCCGCTAGTTAAGCCACACATTTTCAGACACGAACAGATTCCGATTCCGAGATCCAGCATGCCCTCCCCTCCGCCCGCGCCGACTCTGCCCGCCCCACGAATCACGGTTCATGCGCGCCATAACCCGGCAACCGTGATTGCTCCGATGGCCGGTCCATCTGCCACCGCTGAATCGGCGACGGTGACGTTTCGGGCGTTTACTGAAGCGTTGGAGACTCTGGCCTCGACACCTGGAGACGGTATCACGGTCACGCGGGCCTATGTGGATCTCATCTCCACGTTACCGCAAGTGGCGGGCACGGCACTCCTTCAGCGTGTCGGAAACGGTTCGCTCCAGCTCGGGGCGAACAACTGGAACGGTTTCGCGTTTGATCGCGATTCGTTTCGTCAGGGGGTCGCACAGGCGTGTGCCGACACGGCTCAATCAGGTCGGATGCGGACCTTCGTGCAAGCCGATGCCCGCAACCTGGTCACTTTCTGCCTACCCGTCCGCATTGACAAGGTTCGGACCGACGTATTCGCCGTGTCGCTGGCAATCCCCTTCGAGCAGTCGGCCCAGTACGATTCGAGTCGACTCACTCTGGCCGCGACATCGCTGGCGCTGTGGCATTCCCGAGAACACAGCCAGAGGCTCGATGCCGATCTCCAAGCAACGGCTGCGATCGTCGAACTCGTCGCTCAGATCGAACGGTCGGCGGGGATCGACCTCGCTGGCCACACACTGGTCAACGAACTCCGCGAGTTCCTGAACTGTGAACGGGTCACGTTGGCGTTAAAACGTCCTCTGCGAAGTGGCAGCGATCTGCGCGTGGTGTCGGGGCTGGCCTCATTTGATCGACGCTCAGAATCGATGCAGTTGTATCAGTCTGCCAGCGATGAAACCTCGATTCGCAACACGCTGGCCACTTGGCCGCCGCTCTCCGGCGGGACGCACCACGCGACGCTGGCCCTCCGCAAGTTGGCCGAACAGTCGCATGTCGAGGCGGTCGTGGGCCTGCCGCTCAATTTGACAGACGGACGCCAGATTGGCGTACTCACACTGACCGGCTCTCGCGTGGCGCTGCATGAACCTCGCATCTTACACTTCCTGCGGACGGGAGCCCCGGCACTGGCCAGTGCGCTGCACATTGTCCAGCGTCTCGCAGGAGGACGGTTACAGAGAGCCGCCCGCGCGGTGGCGCGCACCGGTGGGGTGCGGCTCGTCGCCGGAACAGTGGCCTTGGGAGCGGTCTGCCTGACGCTGCTGATGCCCTGGCCGTATCATGTCCGAGCCACATGCACGTTGGAGCCCATGGTCCGTCGCGTCGTCGCTGCGCCCTATGACGGTCTGCTCGAGATGTCACTCGTGGAACCCGGTGACACGGTGGAGCGCGACCAGATTGTCGCCCGCATGGACGGAAGCGAGATTCGATGGGAACTGTCAGGTGTCATGTCTGAGCGACAGCAAATCCGGAAGGATCTGGAGCGGCAACTGGCCGAAGAAAACATCCCCAAAGCCCAGCTCGCGGCCCTCGAAGGAGAACGTCTCAACCACAAGGTTCAGCTGCTGCAACATCGCGAAGACAACCACGAACTGCGGTCACCGGTTGCCGGGATCGTGTTGAAGGGGAGCGTGGAACGCATGTCGAGTGCTCAGGTCAAACTGGGACAGCCGCTGTTCGAGGTCGGGCAGTTGCACCCACTGCGATTGGAAGTGGCGCTGCCCGCCGAAGAGTTCGCCAACGTCCGCGTCGGCCATTCGGTCGCCGTAAGTCTGGATGGCCTTGCGGATCGGAAGGTGGAGGCGGAGATCCGCCGCATCCGCCCTCGTTCCGAAATCCGCGACGGTCGCAACGTCTTCATCGCCGAGGTCGAGATCGACAATGCGGATCAACGCCTACGGCCCGGCATCCAGGGAGTGGTCATCATCACCGGAGATTCACATCCCCTCGGCTGGAATCTGTTCCATCGTGCGTGGGAGGGCGTGACGCGCGCGCAGCAGGGCTATTTGCTGTCCGATCGTGATCTCCCGTTCAACGCCGCGCCCATTGAGATCGCTCGCCGCGACAACCAGTTCGACAAACGCCGCCGCACGAACCCCGATGCCCCCGGTCAGAAAGAGGAGGCGCAGTCACGCATGGCCACCCAGATCGACATCGATGACAAGACCCTGCGGAGATGAGTCCATGTAGTATCACGTCAGGGGCATGCACCCGAAGCGTCGAACGGGAGCGATAGGGGACGGGGTTGAGGATTCATGCGAAATCAACTGCCGGACTGCCGTCTGTACGCTCCGCGAAAGCCCCCCCCCCTTGGGCAGAGCAAATGGCGGCTGTCACTTCCACTTCGGACATCAGGGACTGTCCGATTCGAGATGTAGCAGTGATTAATGGAGTGCGCCATACACACATCTTCCAGGAACTGCCGACTAAGTCTCATGTTCGAGAGGATGACCAGTGATGTGGTGAGGCCGCTCCACTCATGCTGTTGTGACTGCGCGACTGAATCGACGGGGATCATCTGTCGACCTGCAACCGATATCCACCACTCGCGATTCGATCCACTGGTCCTCTGAGTTCTGGCATTGTCCTCTCTCCGAGTGGCCACATCTAGACACGACCGAATTCACCCTGTCTAACTTCGAGAAGCACTATGCCTCGCACGACCTGTTCGATCTGCTGCCAAGACCATTCAGTGCCCATTGAATGGTGTCCTGGTTGTATCATCAGGGCCGCAGAAGTGGAGATGCAGGAAAAGGATGCCGAAGTCGGTCCTCTGGAGGGTCAGTGGGACGGCTGGCATCCCGGATCCACACCACCTCCGCACGAAGCGAACATGAGACAGACTACCGCATTTGTGTTGTTGCTGATGGCCGCGATTTCAACCCTGCTGTTGATCGATTCCGTGAGATTCCGTCACGAAACTGCTGGAACGCCTGACGAGACGGCACTCATCACCTCCCAGTCCGAGTGGTCAAGCGTGCCAAGAGTCGTTCTCAGCCAACGGGGTGAGGGCAAATCGGCATCAGAGATATCCCGATAATCAGACAGACTTGTTTTGACACCGAAGTCACTGCCATTTGAAACAGGCCGAATTCCGGCGTGTTCACCGCTACCTTTGACGGCACTGATCATGACCGCAACTCCTTCCACCCTCCCCCGGACATCGACCGAGGAACTCAGTGGCCTCCGGCTGACTCTGCGTGACGACCTGCAGTTCACCCTGCAATCGTATGGCGGAAATACCTGTTACGTTGTCGAGGATGAGGCGCGCGGGCAGTATTTCCGCATCGGCCTGTCGGAATACACATTCCTATCCCTGCTGGATGGAAGGACGACCGTGGCAGAGGCCCTTGCACGTACCGCCGCCGCGCTCGGTCTGCACGCGCTCGGTGAAGCGGAGTCGGCCACCATCTGCCAGTGGCTCGTCGAACATCAATTGGCCTCCACAACGGAAGCCCTGACCGGAGGGCGGTTGTTCGAATCGCACAGTCAGAAGCAGGCTGGGCGTTGGGCGCAGTCGCTCAACCCGCTCGCGTTTAGTGTCAAGCTGTTCAATCCAGAACCGCTGCTTGACGCGCTGCTGCCGCTGACACGATGGATGTTTCGGCCGCTGGGTGGACTCGTGTGGCTGGGAGTCCTCGTGGCGGGTCTGGTGCAGGTCGTGATGCAGTGGGAGCGACTCACGAGGTCGTCGGTCGAGGTCGTGGCGCCGGGCAACTGGCTCTGGCTCGCCGCGACCTGGTTGGGGTTGAAGCTCTGTCACGAGGCGTCGCACGGACTGGCCTGCCTGACGCACGGCGGTCGCGTGCGCGAGGCGGGGATCAACACCGTGCTGTTCGTCCCGCTCCCGTTTGTGGACGTGACCTCGGCGTGGCGGATCCCCTCGAAGTGGACGCGGATGTTTATCGGGGCCGCGGGGATGTACGCCGAACTGTTTCTCGCCGCCATCGCCGCACTCGTCTGGAGCCGCTCCGAGGTCGGTGTCGTGCAACAATCGTGCGTCAACCTGATGCTGACCGGCGGCTGTCTGACGGTCTTGTTCAACCTCAACCCGCTGATGCGATTCGACGGCTACTACATGCTGGCCGACTGGCTCGAACTTCCCAACCTTGCCCATCACGGACATCAAGACGTGATGCAACTGGGCAAACGCTGGCTGTTCGGCGTGACACGTCCCACGCCGCTCTGGCCGCGCCGCTCCGGATGGATTGTGCGGCTGTACGGGCTGCTCGCACTGTGTTGGAAACTGACGGTGACCGTGTCGCTGATCCTGGCCGCAGAGATGTTGTTCCGTGGAGCGGGGATCGCCCTCGCAGCTTTGGCAGTGGTGCTGTGGGTCGTGCTGCCGATCGCGCGGTTCTTGCGCTACTTCGTCTGCGGTCATCCCGTGGAACGTCCGCAGCGACTGCGTGCCGCCGCACTGATGTGTTGCGGCGGGATCGTGCTCGCGTGGAGTTATCACGAAGTCCCTTGCTTCGAGCAACTCGTCCTCCCCGCCGTGTACGACTACACGCCCGCCGTCCCGCTGCGGAGCTCCGTCTCCGGATTCGTGAGGCAGGTCTACGTGCAGCCGAGTGAAGTCGTGATGCGGGGGCAGGTGCTGCTCGAAATTGAAAACCGTGATCTTGACTTTCAACGGGCCGAACTTCTGACGGCCATCGCCCGCTCGGAACGGATGAGTCTGAACCATCACACACAGGACGACATCGCCGCTCAGCAGATCGAGGACGAGAACCGTCGCGGGCTCAAACAGAAGCTGGTGGAAAACTCCGTCCAGCGCCAACACTTGATCGTGCAGGCCCCGGTGGCGGGCATCGTCATCGGCGAGGATCTCGCGGCGCTCGTCGGCCAGTTCGTGACGCCGGGTGAGACACTGTTCCTGCTCGGTGACGAACGGTCCAAACAGATTCAGACGATGGTCTCGCAGGAGCATATCGAGGTCTTGCGCGAGCGGATCGGGCAGGATGTCGAAGTCTCGATCTGGGGCCGCACCGCAGAAACACTGACGGGCCGCCTGACGAAGGTCGAACCGAGTGCTTCGACCACACTGCGACATCCGGCCTTGGCAGCCACAGCTGGCGGACCGCTCGCGGTGCGCAATCGCAACCCCAACGACAGTCACGCACCGGACGCGGACGAACAGACGTGGGAACTTCTCGAACCCCGTTTCGTCGCCAACGTCACGCTCCCTCCGGAAGCGGTGAGTCGACTCGGCGCGGGCCAACTCGGCACCGTCCGCCTCACCACCGTCCGCCGCTCCGTCGGCGACTACCTCGCGTCCCACATCGCCCACTGGATCGAAGAGCATCGCCCGCTCCAGTGATTCGTCTCGCCCTCTGGGTTGTCTGGAATGAGCGGATCACGAGAGGCTCATCCGTCCCAGGACTCCCCCCGCGTCCACGACTTTTCTGGTCCGACGGGCAACGGTGCCCATCCCACGTCACGCCTCACCAGCCGAACGTGAACGCACGGTCGTTGGCGGGTGAACCGGGAAAGTACCACGGCGAATGCAGGCCCCCCGGACTGCTCAGGCCGCCGGACTGGCCCGTCGATGTGGTGCCGAACAACGTTCCCAGATCGTCTCCGGTCGAGGGACCATACACCGAGTGTGATGGCGATCCATACGCGACCGAGCCGAACGAATAGTTCTGTGAATAGAACTGCAACGACGAACGGAACGGCGACATCGGCACGCTGTAGCCGTAACCCGGCTGGAAGTAGCGGGGCGATTGCGGGTTGAGTGGCCCGGTGAAGTTATAGCTGCTCAGATACGGATGGGCTTGCGGTGCCGAAGCCGAGTACCACACGGAAGGCCACGCGGGAGCCGTCGATCCCCACGTTGAGGCATACGCCGAAGCAAACGACGGATCGACCGCCTGCGCAGACGACGCCGACAAACCGATAGCCAACACTCCAATCACAGTCATCACACGACGCAGAGTCATCAACATGGAAATTCCAATCTGAAATGAGGTTTGGACAGTTTTGCAACTGGTTCGGACAATTGGTACGTATTCCCCCCCTCGGCAGGGAGGATGTCTGGCTGTTCAAGACCGAGCAGTGATGGGAAGCCGCTCACATGTCGTGAGTCCGTGATGTCTCATGCAAGTCATGGTCCCAGAGTCAATCTCAACAGTTCGAGATCACACCGGGCGATGGCTTGCTGTTCGAAAGCCTCCCGCACTCGGATGTGTGCCAACGACACGTTATCCGCCCCCCGCTCGACTTCCAACAGGGAAGCGTGGCCTTGGACCTGCAACTGTTGCAGGCTCTGCGACTGCTGCAAGGCTCGTTGCACCTGTTCGTTCAAGTGACGGATGGGGATTTCCGCGATGCGGGACTGGGTCGCAGACAACAGCCTCGCACGTGTCCGTTTGTCTGGCGGAATCGCAACACCTGCCTGACCGCCATCGATTTCGTCCGCCCGCAACAACCGCAGTCGCTCGTGCAAACTGATTTGGCTGGCGGACAGGAACTCGATCGACAACCGGTGCAATTCCAGCTCACGCGTCGCTCCGGCCGTTTCCAATCGTCGAGCGACTTCGTTCTGGAAGCCGATCTCCTCCTGGAGGCCATGCAGTTGGGCGACGATCTCAAACTGAGTCCGTCGTGTCGCGAGGGCCCGACGCACGGTCCCACCGTCACACCACGCGTCCTCGTCCAAAGGCGCGATCAGCGCCGCCTGCACATCCTCAAGTGGCACATCCTCTGTGATTGACGGAATCTGCGGTTCCGACCTCGCCGCCAGCCGTGCGACGGCCAAGTCGGACAACTCGCACTCCCATTCGGCGACCTCGAACTCCTGCCGCGAGGCATGCCCCTGGACGTGCAGTGCGGTGATGGCATCGAGTCGCTGTCGGCGATACTTCGCCACCACGGCGGACGAACACCGCTCGCCTTCTCCGTGTGACAGACTGGCGATCGCGGCCTCCCGGTCTTCTGCCTTGCCCCCCTGCCCAATAAGCATTGATGCCTTGTCTTCCAACAGCGACACCGACAATCTCTCCAGTTGCTGCCGGAGGCGATCCGTTTCGAGTTGGTGATGTTTTCGCACTGCGCCCACCCTCGCCAACTCGGCACGAGACACCGCCAGTTCGAGCCGCGCCCGTTCGATCTCCTGTGTGTTGGCGGTTCCGTGAGGCATCGATTCGAACTTCGCAACGAGCCGTTCCCGTTGATGGCACTCGATGCGAGCCACCTCGCTTGCGGTCGAACTGCCGCGAGTCTCGGAGATCTCCAGCAGTTTTCTCAGCCAGAGACAGCGTTCGTCTCGCGACAGCGAAGCCGGGGCACAGCGGCCATTCGCGGCTGACGCCTCCAACCAGGCAAGCTCCCAAGACCGATCGTATTCGTCTGCGAAACGACTTGCCGCCCGACGATGCTCCTCACCCAACCATGTCCGATACCGCTCGGCACTGTGGAGGCGTTTCGCGATTCGTTTCGCTGTCAACTCGGCCACCGCCCCTTCTCGCCACGACGCGAATCGTTGATTCACCAACGCTCGCATCTGTTGAGACCGCCATTCGGATACGGTCCATTCCGCCCGAGTCCGCTCCAGACTGGCGTCCTCGACAGTCATCAGGGATTGCCACAGTTCGTCCGCGTTGAGTAGAGCGGCTTCCGTGATTGTCGCATCAGACCTCCCCGTGCTCCGCTCCGTCACTGACTCGTCAGCGATCAACGCCTGAGTGAAACAAGCCACTCCCACCAAGCAGACTTGGCACGTGATGCGACTCACCCGACCGAGAGTGAGCCAACCCGGCCTCACTCCCGCGCTGCTCGCCAACTCGATGTTCAGACCTGTCTCACTGAACCGCGTCGAATCGATCATTGCCGTGATTCCTGAACGAAGAGTGTTCACACCGCCACTGGAATTCCAAATACTGACAATGCGAGCCATGTGCCACGATCCTCTCAAACAGAGAACGACGAACCCCGAGAGGCCCTCTTCGAGTCGCACAACCCTCGCCGAAGTTGATTTCTCGCTACAGGGGCACGACGCATGCATGTCAGTATGCTCTCGGTCCGATCGCATCGATCATCGCGGTGAGCGGACCACGAAATAACTCAGGAAGTAGACCGCGTACAACAGATCACCGACAGGAAATCACCGACAGAGCATCCCGTCGCGGATTCTTCGACAGTCCGTTCGAGCCAGTGTTTAATGTTGACACTCCGCAACACACAGCATCCAGCGGATCAACCGGTCTCTTCGACATCAGTTTGGATACGGGAAGAGTCGCCTCCCCCTGACGATGTCGCAATTCTCACACATGTTGACAATCCTCACCGGATTGTTGAGATATCGAAACATGCACCTCTGGGTGTGTGCGGCCCAATCGTCCGAGCCCCCGGTCCGCGCCACCATTTTCAACCGGGCTCAACATTGATGATTGCCAGAACCGCAGCTCGAATCTCATTGGACAGTTTCGGCCAAGCTGAAAAGATTCGTTGCAGATCGCCAGGCAAGTGACAATTGCAGCCAATCGCGGCCAACTGCTGTTCGGTCGGCGCTGCAACGGGCGCTGCAACGGGATGTCCATTTCGTCGTAAGCCATTGTCAAATATGCCATTTGTGTCATCCTGCAACCGGTCTTGAAAACCGGAGTCTCCGTGAGGAGACCCAGGGTTCGAATCCCTGCCTCTCCGCTGGGAAAGCCTCGCTTTTTCCTTGTTTTTCAAGGGAAACGCGGGGCTTTCTGCCTTGGTACTGCCCTCC
>JAYWHX010000025.1:0-5309 GCA_043777375.1 Planctomycetota bacterium
CACGAGGATCATGCCGTGTTCGTATTGGATTAGTTGGCGCAAGCGAGTGACGTGATCGTCGCTCATGCCGAGCTGGCTCAGCGTCTCGATCCGCGAGTCTTTCTCCAAGAGGCGGATGACAATGCGTTCGCCGTGGTTCGTCGGCATCGAAGCCAATCGCAGATCGATTGACCGATTACCGACCTCAACCGTTGCACGACCATCCTGGGAGAGTCGCTTCTCCGCGATGTTCATCTGGCCGATGACTTTGATGCGACTGAGGACTTCGTTCTGGAGCGATTTCGGGATGGAGTGGACATCGTGAAGGATGCCATCGATGCGATATCTCACGAGGACTTGTTGCTCGTCGGGTTGGATATCGAGCGGACTGGATCGACGAGTCCCTGCTCGACCTTAAGATCATCCCGGTGATCCCGTCGAAGGAGAACGAGGACCTCGCTTCTCGCCCGGTGGACTTTGAACCAGAACGGTATCGCCAACGCAACATCATCGAGCGAGTGATCGGCTGGCTGAAGGAATATCGCCGCGTGTTCTCTCGTTTTGAGAAGACCGCCAAGAACTTCGGAGGCATGCTCCGCATCGCCTTTATCCAGAGATATATGAGGGGGCTGTTCGGGTAGAATTGGTTTTCAAACAGAGCCAGTATTTCCCCTGCAAAAAATAGAGATGACCCAGGTTGTTGTGAGCGGGAGCAAACGTCACATCCGCAACGAGTGATTCATGGAACAACTCTTCGGCTTTGATGAGATCGTCGTGCTCCAATCGGCGTAGAGCATGCTCATTCTTGCGGATCGCCAACTGGGGATCGCGATGCGGATTTCCCTCGATCGTTTCGTACGTCCCCAGCGAGCTGTCGGTCAGGTGACAACCCGATCCACACAACATCACGTACAGAACGAGATGGGGCGTCCATCTGCCCATGGCCCAAGTACCGTCGCGCGTTGAGGATGTCGGTTACGGTGAATTCTTGGTTATCGGAGCGAAAACCGACTGGGTCAATCGCAACTGAATCCCCCACCGCTCTGGCAGGGGCGGTGTCGTACTCCCATCCGCTGGAGTCTTCGATGTCCCTAATCGCACATGCGAGGCCACCAAGCTCGGCTCCCGCAAGGCAATTGACTGGAGAAAGCGGTTCAACTCGCCCCACGTCAGAGGAGCCAGCTGCACCTCGGACGTATGCCACTGATAGTCCGATTTCCCCGGACGCTGTGGCGACTGCGGAGCAATCGACTGCACCGAATTCGGCAGAATCTGCGCATTTTTCGCTGCCTCTTCCACCAGCTTCGTCAGCTCCGTCGACGGCAGTGCTCGAAGTGACGCGTGTGTGGGTGAACCCCGCAGTTGCTCAATCTGCTGGGCCAGTATGCGGCACTTCTCCAAGTTCTCTCGGGCATCCTGAGCTGATTGCCGCTTCCCGAGGTACTCTAGCCCCGACCACGTGAGTAGTCCCATGCTCACGGCAAACAGCCCCGCCAGAATCAATGTCGTGCGGCTCATGGGCGTGCTCCTGAGGAGACGGTACTCGCTGCGGTCAGCGGACCTTTCCAGTTCGCGATCAGTTTCAGCGGCACCAACCCATTGACCAGTTCGGTGCGAGGAGCCGTGACTTCAAAGCCTGCTCGGGTGAACGATTCGACCAGAGTGGCAGAGTCCGTCAGTGACAGCGTCTCGCAGTCCAGAACCACCTGCACCCCATTAACATCAATGGTTCGGACTCGCAGTCGGATCGATTCCGGCAGTGCTGCCACGCTACGTTCGAGAATCTCGGGAGCCGACACCAGCTGAGCAGTCGCCTCGGGACTTCCTTTCTCGGCCTTCAATTTGACCAATTCACTTTCCAGTCGCACGCGCACGCCGACTGGAACACGCTGCCCTGGCAGCAACGCCTCGAACAGCTGGGTCTGTTCCGCGTGGTGTTCCAGGGCTTGTGATTCATACTGACCCGCGCGAGTATGGATCGCGGCAATCAGCATGGCGATGGCCGACACCCCCCAGACTGCCGCGAACAGGCCCAGGCGTCGCACGGACCGGTAAGGTTGAGTATCTGCCAGAGCACCACGCCTCCATTCCACCCACGGACGAACCTTTCCAGATAGGATGCGTTCCGCCAGCTTTGAGGTCTCCACAACGGATTCTGTGATCGACGGCGTTTCTCCAGCGGCCTCGCGGAGTGCCGCCTGGATTTCCTTCTCCAGCCCCACAAACGACCACTGTGATTCGGTGGTTTCCCAGCGGACGTGCATCAATCCCATGCGTGTTCGCAGTGCTGCCACATCACGTGAGGGCAGCCATTCCCAAGCCGTCAACTGGTTACCGCGAATCGCCATCAGCGAAGCCGCAGCTCCCTCTTCCGCCAGTACCACGAATGCATCTGCTGGCAGTCCCTTTCGGACCAATGCCTGCATCCGCACGAGCGACCACGGGCTGATCGACTGCACCCACACACCCGCAGCTTCGAGCCCTTGAACCAGTTCCTGGACCCCGGCCCACTGCACAGCAACTCCGACAAACTGCGTTCCCTCCGCGACGAAATCAGCCACGAACTCCTCTGCCGCCCACGGCAACTCACTCTCCAACACCAGCGCCATAGCCTGCGGGTCACGCCGGACTTCCTCCAGTTCTGGCGTGATCACAGCCGAAGCCGCTCGCGATGCAGCCAGCCCCAGTAACACCCCCTCGTCACGATATCCGTGATCTTGGAGGCATTTCGCAATCGCCACTGCCAGAGGTTCGTCTCCCACCAACTCCACGTCACACGCTTCAACTCGTCGCCCAGACGATTTCAGCACATGCCACTGGACCCCTTCGACAACGCACCAGCTGGTTGCCATTACTCAGTCCTCTGGAAGACAGGGGAACCAGCAGCCGTCAGCGTCAGCGGGAACAGCTGCCCTTGGTAACGCACCGTGACGGTTTCGCGGGTCAATGTGGTCACGACCACATCTGGAAGTGCTATCATCGCTTCCCCCACGCGAACCACCTCGGCAGGTTCCTGCCCCACTCGCAAGAATGCGGTTCCCGTACCGGGCACCGATCCCACGAATATCCCGGTCAGCTGCAAATTCGGCGGCAGTAGGACCATCGGCAGCGGCGGAGGAGACGTTGTTACTACGGTCGGTGCCACGGGCACATCAATCACCGGACGTTGCAGCTGCCGATTCTCAAACCGGGCCAGATTGATCGGGTTCGGTATCGCAGCGGCCTTCACCCCCATCGGTGGCACAATCGTCTGCACGCCGCTTTCTCCCGACTCCAGCGGCCACCGATACGCAATCCCCCACGCCGCCAGGCCCACCCCGCCCGCCAGCACGATCCCCTAAATACAATAGCCGCCGAACACCCAGTATCGTCATATTCAATCGTAGTCAGGCTCTGCCTGATCCCTCCTGGAAGCCTATTGACCAAGCGACACACCCGACCACGTCATTCCCCGACCGTGTCCACAATCTCCGGGAACTCCAACATCCGCTGAGCATCATCCCAACACGCCCAGTGCCAAGGCAAAACGTCGGCTCTCGCCCAGCGGTGGAAACTGGAGTGCGGCCATCCATGGGGACAGCGGACGTAGCCATGCTTGACCGGGTTGTAATGAATGTAAACGAAGTGCCTCTCGTAGTCGTCCTCATCGCGAATCGAGTGTTCTCAAAATCACGGCTGCCAGACTCCGCGTCGACCCTCGCGCTGCCGAGCCTCGGAAATCCCGGACTCTCCAGCTCCCGTTGCCAGCCAGCGTTTCGTGAACTCTTTCTTGATCCACGCCCAGCGAGTCGAGTAGTTCGAATCCCCCGGCGTCAGCCCAATACCGCTTCCTCAGTGGATCAGTATTGATTCGGCAAAGGTTTTCTTCAGGGGGGCGAGGCTGTAGTGGATCGGTTTTTTGCCGGGCCATTTGCAGCGGCCGCGTTTGATGACTCGGGGGTTGATGCGATTTCGGCGGAGGGGGACGGGTTCATCGGCGATCTCGGCCAACAGGTTTTGATACCACGTTTGAAGTTGTCCCGGTGTCGCGCGTGGGGGGCATTCGGGGAGTCGCGTTTGCAGGATCTGAAAGGCTCCCGTGAACGACAGGCGATCGGGGTCCAGGTCATGGTGTGCGGCGGCGTCGAACATGGTTTTGCGGATCACGAAATGGGCCAGCGACAGGCCGTACATTTCCTGCACCACTCCCGCCGGGGTTTCGCTGCGCAGGTGGGTCGGCTTGTGCGGACGGCGGGGGTCTTGGTGGGTCTTCTGTTCATCGTTCATCAGCTCGTGTTCCCAGCGCTGGTGGTACAGCACAATCAGCGTCTGGGCCGGGTGAGCGGTGGCGTCCAACAGGCTGGTCACCAGACGACGAGTCTGACCGTGACCGGGGCGCTGCGAGTCCTCCAGCTGGTACCGAATCACCCGTACGATGGTCCCCCTGCGGTCCCTCTCACGATCCCGCGTGCTGGCATAAATCCGACTTAAGTAGCTGCCATCAGAGAGGGTTTTATGCGGCGTGAGCAAGGGGGTTTTGGAGACGTTCTCCAAGAACTGCGCACCCGCTCCCAAGATCATTTTGAGTAGGCAATATCCAAAGAATCCGGCATCCAGCAGGACCAGCATTTCGGGGGTCAGATGCTTCACCAAACGTCGGGCGATCGTCGCTTCTCCCTGGGGTTGAGAACGCAACGCAAAGGCATACTCGACATGCGATCCGAGTTCCACCAAGCTGACCTTGCTGACCAGCGGAAAGCCGCCCGTGCTCTGTGCGGTGTCGCCTCCCTTCGGCAGGCCAAAGGCCCGAATGTTGCCCGGCGTGCAGGGCGCTGTGAAGCTCACCCCATCGATCCCCATCAGCCGCCAACCCGCATAAAATCCACCGGCGACTTCCGGACAACACAAGAGCGTGACGACCTCTCGAAACAGCAACAACAACGGCTTGGTCCCCAACCGCTGACGCGCCTTGCAGAGCGCCGCCCGCGTCGGAATCCTCTCCCCCTCCCGGAAGCATCGACTCCGCCGATACACCCCCTGAATCGGAACGTCCGTCAACAACCCCATCGCCAACACCAACCACACCGTGAACGACGAATTCAAGCGACACTTCCGCCGAGACTCACGCCCCGACTCACGCACCACTTGCTCAATCAACTCGGGAGAAATACAACTCTCCAACCCGACCAACCGATCCCCAAACCGCTCGACCCCCGTCGACCCTGAATCGCTCCACCCATCCATGGTTGCAGCCGTAACCATTCACACCCCGGCTGCATGACCGTTTGAAACTGGTCTTTCCGAGAATCTCGAAATCGGCGACATCTGGTGCATGTCACTGGATCAGATCA
>JAYWHX010000026.1:0-19638 GCA_043777375.1 Planctomycetota bacterium
GATCTGATCCAGTGACATGCACCAGATGTCGCCGATTTCGAGATTCTCGGAAAGACCAGTTTCAAACGGTCATGCAGCCGGGGTGTGAATGGTTACGTGTGTGTAGGTTATGACGAAGCATCAGGGATATTGGATGCGGATTGTCTTCAGGGATGGAGAGTGACACTAATTTTTTCGAGGATGCGGCCAATGTCTAAGTTTCTGAGAAGATCACTTTTGCAAGCCTTTGCAGCGGTAGTGTTGATGACCGGCACGAATGCGTCAGACCTGTTTGCGGCGACCACTCATCCTGTAGCTGCCACCACTGGAGGTGCGACAGCTTCCACAGTGAAGGGTTCCCTTTGGAAATGGGAGACGGTCGGTGGAATGCCGCAATGGGTACAGGTTGAAGTGAATGGAAGCTTCGCTCGTTTTGATATTCCACTTGTCAGTTCGACGCCCAGCGGTCCTCCAGGCTACTCCTCTTTCATCTACGGCGTTACGCTGACGGGACTTACGCCAGGAACCCAGTACGCTGTTGTCAAGGAGATCCGAACTGGTACGGCAGCACCATATACGTATTCTTATCTCGACGAAAACCATTGGACGCAACCTTAAACTGGAAGTAATCATGACTCGTCCAGCATTCACGATCACCGAAGTTCTCGTATCACTTTCAGTGGTCGGCCTGCTAATGTCCTTGCTTGTCCCAGCCGTGCAGAACGCTCGTGGTTCTGCACGGCTGACGGAGTGTCGAAATAATCTGAAACAGATGGGTGTTGCGATCCATGTCGTTCAGGATGCAAAACAATATTTCAGTTGCGACTATAAAATCCTGCGCCACTACGGAATGGGAGTACCTGGTTATGACCGGAGCATCGCCCAAGCAGGAGGCGGAGAAGGTGGTTGTCCTGCGGACCCCGAAGGCAGAGGGAGATACGCCATGTCCAATGGGACAACCTATGGCGTCGGCAATGGGTACTTGTCCGATGTGCTCTCGTCGGAAGGTGTCGCATTCCGTCGCAGTTCAGACTTCACGGATGGTCTCTCGCATACGGTCGCTTTTTCAGAACGTCCTGCTGTTACCGATGCGGACCAAGTCACACCACAAGACAACCCTAAAAAGTTCCCGGCTTGGATCTCTTCGCGAATGATCACACCCGGCACAGAACAACAGTTTATCGACTTGTGCCGGAATCCGGGGAACTCACCAGTGCCTCTCAACCTACCCGACGGCCATGCAGATGGGTACACCCACATGTTTACCCCGAATACCAGGGGGTGCTGGAATAACGCGCCAGTGAACGATTCGACGCTCAAAGCTTATGTACCCGCGAGCAGTTATCATCTGGGTGGAGTCAACGCCCTTTTTGTCGATGGCCACGTTTCGTTCGTGTCGGACTCTGTCGATGCGAGTGTCTGGCAAGCGGTCGGATCAATCAACGGGAACGAGACCATTTCTTCACCCTTCTAGGGAGGCGCGACAAATACCATGCTGACTCGTCGAACGTTTCTCACAGCTGTGGGTGTTGTTGGGCTGGGGTGTTCCAAGGTTCCGGAATTGCCTCCCGCAGCGTTGTTTTTGACAGCCCTTCGGCTCATGGATCGCGAGGGCACAGAGTTGCCGGATGAATGGGTCGTATCTCAAGCGAATCCGATCGATCCTACTATTCAGTACGAAACGGTTGCCCCCCCGTCAGTCTTAGTGGACCGAAAGGTTTCCCCTCCTGAGTCCTGGATAATCGTTGCGGAAGTTCGTAATGAGTCGAACAATCCCCAGTGGGCTGAACTTTTCTATGTCGCCAAGACGTTTGGCGAGGAAACCATTGACGGCCAAGGCAACTCTCCGATATGGGAGTCTCCGGATGCCCCCACATCATTGCCCCTGAGTGTGACGTGGCGATGGCTTCATTGCCGAGTCACCGAGCCCGGACGATTCACACTCGTTGTCAAACTCTACCCCACCGCATTTTCATTGCCGAGTTCGCTTCGAGTCGACTATGGAGCAGGAATTGAGATTGCGAGACGAGTTTTAATCGTCGAACCCGGCCTGAAACCGGAAGGGACAATCGTCTTCCATCGCCTTAACTCGGACGCTTTAAGTCGATCAATGTATCGCAAATTTAGACGGTTGCCTGCAACGCAAGCGAGGCAGCAATAAAACCCGAGCGACTGAGTTGATGCCTCGAAAACTCCTCTCTGACGAGGCGTCTCCACGCATCGTCCCTTGAACATTAATTGCTGAAGGGCTGGGGGAACTGGCCGACCGACACGGCAAGGACTTGCCCGAACGCCGGTACGTTGGTCCAGTCCGGTGAATACCGATCAGGTCCAGAATCACGACCAAGCAGCCTTGAGGTGTCTTGTCAGCCAGCGTGGGTTCGGCAGTCCTCAGACTGCCTGCTCGTCAGATCACGTCTCAGTCTTTACGGGTCTCGTGTACCAATATGCCCACACAATGAAGACTCCTTGTAGGGGGAGCCGCAAGAGGTGTACGAGTGGTGGTGCGGGGAGCAGCTCTTGATGTTGAAAGACGTGCAGATTCGCCGGGAAGACGGCGATCAACAGGGCGATGATTCCCCATGCTGCCCATCGGGAATACGCTGGGACCAAGAGCAGAACACCCGACAGTAACTCGCAGACGCCGCTGATCAATACCAACTCTTTGTGGAGTGGAAGGTACGGCGGCATGATGTTGAGAAAGAACGCTGGGTTCACGAAGTGCATGACCCCAGCACCGATCATGAAGATCGCCAGCAGGGTCTTTGAGATCGTCTTGATGAGGGCCATAAATGGCTTGTATCCGACAAACGACATTTTGAAAGGGGAAAATCATGCCCCCAAGTGTGTTGGCTTTGACAAACTGGTATCCCGATAGGCTTTCTGACAGAATTCGGACTCGGATTCAATCACCATCCGCTTGCTCCGCTTCGATGCACTTCAGGAATCACTCATGCCTGTTTCACGTGGGCTTATCTGTCAATTAATGAATCTTCTGATCCTGGCCGGACTGCTGTCCTGGGCGGCACCCTCTGCCCGATCTGCGGAGGAACCGGTAGCCACGCTGCTTCCGTATCTTCCGGAATCCGCGAATGTCGTCGCGGTCATTCGAGTGGAGAAGCTGCTCGCGTCTCCTCGCGGTCAGGCGGAGGGCTGGGCGAATCAGCAGCACGAGCGATTCCTCGCGGGAGCATCGAGTATTCCTCCCGGAATTGGAACGATTGTCTTGGGGATGCAGTTTCGTCCACAGGTCTCGGAGATGGTCTCATCGGTCAGTTTGGCCACGACTGTCCATGGCGTCTCTCTGAAGAGCATTTCGGCGCGGGAGGATGGTGCGCCGATAGACCAGATTGGTGGGCGTTCGGCGGTGCAATCACAGCACAACGCGTTCTACGTGGAGCTCTCGAAAGATGTCCTCGCGATTGTTTCGCCTGCATCCAGGCAGGAAGCCTCACGCTACGTACGGCATGTGACTTCGATCACTCACACCGAGATTCCGACTGGTTATTTGGGGAAAACTGCGAGACAGGATCACCACATCATCATGGCGATGGATCTGGTCGAAATGGCCAATCCCGCGCGAGTCATTCAGGAGTTGGATCGAGTCCCAGGCGTCAGTGGTCAGGAGGCGATTCGAGCTGAACTGCTGGCGTTGCTGTCTAGTCTGGAGGGTGTTCAATTCAGTGCGGATGTCACTGATACCACACAAGCCAGACTCGCGATCGACTTCGGCCAGAAGCCGACCGCATCCGCCATGATCCTCAAGCCGATGGTCATGCGGATCATTTCCGATGCTGGACTGCACATCAGCGAACTCGATGAAGCGACCGCTGCTATTGAGGATCACAGCTTGGTGTTTCAGATTTCGAATCTCTCCGACGCCAGTCTGCGAACTGTCCTCTCCCTGGTCATGACAGCTGCCCCTGTTCCGGAGTCAGCCAGCAGCAGTAGCCTGCCAACTCCAGCGGTATCCACACCGGCTCCGACCGGCCCGGATGTCACAGCGTCAAAGCGTTACTTCCGAACCGTGAACCAGAGCCTCGACGATCTCGAAAAAGCCAACCGCCGCCTTCAGGCACCGGGCCAGAACGCGACATGGCATGAGAATATTGCCATCAAGATCGACAAGCTCTCGACTCGAGGAGTCGATCCGGATCTCGTGACCTATGGAAAATCGATGAGCCAAAGACTGAAAGGGCTGGCTGCCTCTTTGAGGGGCGTCGCCATCGAAGTGGACGTCGTCCAGGGCACGCTCGTCTGGAATTCGTCATACGACCCCGGCGCGACCCAAGCCAGCATTTGGGGCGGATATGGATATCAGGCACCCTCCTACAAGTGGGACAGCAACCTGCAACAGGTCCGCGAAAAACAGGCCGAAGCCGTCATTCAAGGAGATAAAGACCGAATCATGGCTTGGCAAATCATCAATGATGAGCGTCAGAAGATGACAACGACTGTGGATTCCCGCTACGGTCGACAGTAGTCGAAGCAAATGGCGAGCGGTTGACCGCCATGCCTTCAACAGCTGTTGCCGCTTAGGGCCATTCCACTCAGTCAGCCAACATCATCTCCCCTCATGATGATGATTTTGGCTTTGCTTGCGCCGCAGCATGCAAATCGTCGACACACTCGGGAGTACAAGACACCGATAAGACTGATCCAGAGGATACAGCAAACTCACGGAAGTCGTGGCATTGCTTGCGTTCGCGGAAACGAGTGCTCCGAATCTCGTGCCGAACGCAATGCTCCGCTTTCTGAGGCCCGTGATCAAGACTCGAAATCAGACTGCGTTGCACTACGGAACCGATCGGTCAAGTGATTGGAAGTGAGTCTCTGGGCTGCGTCCTTGTGGTGATATCGACTGGAATCCGGGACGTCCGGCGAGGCTGCACTGGCGATCATTTCAGATCGATCGTGACCTTCTCAATCGTCCCGGTGAACTGGAACGGCACGTCGTAGGACAGGTTGACCGGTGTTCCGGCGTCCTCGCCGACGTCGAGACTCTCATCCAGGGTGATGCGGAGCGGGATCGTCTTTTCGACGCGCCCCTTCGCGACTTCCTGGCCGTCCACATTGACCGTCGCGGTTCCGCCCTTGCCGAGGCCGCCGCCGTCGTAGGCAAAGTCCATCTTGACGGTGTGCTTACCCGGAGCGAGCGCGTCCTGTGCGGCGACTTCGTAGTGGGCCACATCCACGTAGTTATAGTGGAACACCGGCTTGCCCTGTTCCAGGTACAAAGCCCAGCCGCCGAACAGGCCGCCGTTGGTGATGATCATCCCCGAGGTGTCGGCCTTCACCTCCACCTCGGCGGTGATCGACCACGACTTGTTCTTGATGTCCGGGCTGGCCCCTTCGGGGATGCGAGTCATGCCTTCGGTGTAGGTAAACGACTTGCGTCCCTTGGTCAGGCTCGGCCGGATGGCTGGGTCCATCCGTTCTGCTCTGCTGTTATCCAGCGGCAGCACGTTGTACCGAGCCGCCTCGGTGTAGAAGAGCAACTGCATGTCCTTGAGCTTGTCGGGCATCCTGGCCGCGAGATCGTTGGTCTGGGAGAAGTCCTGGGCGACGTTGTACAGCTCCCACTTGTAGCCGGTGATCACGTCTGCCGTGGGCGTGTTCGGATCCCACGGCGCACCGACGGGAGTGGTGCAGGCGACCCAGCCATCGTTGTAAATGGCTCGGTTGCCGAGCATCTCGAAATACTGGGTCTGGCGGGTACTCGGCACTTTGGCGTCGGCGAACGAATACTTCATGCTCACGCCTTCGATCGGCTTCTGAGTCACGCCGTTGACCGATGTCGGTTGCGGTAGCCCGACCACGTCCAGAAGGGTGGGCGCGATGTCGATAACGTGATGCCACTGCGTCCGGAGTTCGCCCTTGGCTGCGATGCCCTTCGGCCAGGAGATGACCATGCCGTTACGGGTGCCGCCAAGTGGCTGGCGACTTGCTTGGTCCACTGGAACGGTGCGCACATCGCGTGTGCCCAGCCGACTGGGTAGTGGTTGTAGGTCTTCCACGTTCCAATCTCATCGACTCGCTTAAGAACCTCTTTCAGATCCTCCTTCTCCGCGTTAAAGAAGGTCATCTCGTTGAGCAGTCCTTGCAAACTGCCCTCGGCGCTGGCCCCGTTATCCCCCGCGATGTAGATGACGATCGTGTTGTCGAGCTGCCCCATGTCTTCAATCGACTTCAGAACTCGCCCCACGTTGTAATCGGTTTGTTCGAGGAATCCGGCGTAGACTTCCATGAACCGGGCATAGACCTTTTTCTCTTCAAGAGTGCAGTCGTCCCACGCCTGAACGCCAGGAGCGCGAGGGTTGAGCTGCGTGTCGGCGGGGATCACGCCCATCTTTTTCTGCCGCTCGAACGTCTCCTCGCGGATCTTGTCCCAACCCTGGTCGAACTTGCCTTTGTACTTCGCCACCCACTCCGCCTTCGGGTGGTGCGGGGCGTGAGTCGCGCCGGGGGCGTAGTAACAGAAGAATGGCTTGTCCGGCGCGACCGCCTTTTGCATCTTGATCCACTTCGTCGCTTGATCGGCGAGGTCATAGTCGAGGTTGTAGTCGGGGTTGCCGAGGTACGGTTCGATGGGCCTGGTGCCTTCGGTCGTGTTCGGACGCCACTGGCTCGTGTCCCCGCCGAGGAAGCCGTAGAAGTGGTCGAACCCGAGGCCCGTCGGCCAGCGGTCAAACGGCCCAGCTTGGCTCGTCTCCCAGTCGGGGACGTTGTGGTTCTTGCCGAACCACGCGGTGCCGTAGCCGCTTTGCTTCAGCACCTCTGCGACAGTCGCGGTGTCCTTCCCCATCACCGTGTCGTACCCCGGAAAACCGGTGCCCAATTCCATGATGGCAGCCGTGTGCGCCGAGTGGTGGTTGCGACCGGTGATGAGTGCCGCCCGCGTGGGGCTGCACAATGCGGTCGTGTGGAACTGGTTGTACTTCAGCCCGTTGTCTGCCAACTTGGTGAACGTCGGCGTGTTGCACGGCCCGCCGTAGGTACTGGTGGCACCGAATCCGACATCATCGAGCAGCACGAGAACGATGTTCGGCGCACCCTGCGGGGCTTCCACCGGTTGCGGAAAGTCGGACTTCGAGTCCTTGGCCCGCAGTCCGATGGTCCCCTGGAACGGGACCGGCGGGACAGGCAGGACGTTTCCGGTGGTCGGTACAGCCGGCGCATTCTTGTCCTGAGCGTAAACCTCAGCCAAGCTGCCGGACGCCAACAGCCAGCCCAGTAACCCGCCAATAGCGAGTACCGCTGCGGTCCACATTATCGAACGCTTCATGCTGTTCTCGTTGGAATTGGGAAGGTGCCAGAGCGGGCCGGGTGAATCTCCTGGCCCGTTCGTATCAGCGACATGTCAGTTCACTTGGTCAGCGCGAACGTGATCTTGTCGATCGTGCCGGTGAAGGGGAACGTGCCCTTGTAATCCGGGGAGACCGGGGTGATTGAGTCGCGTCCCACCTCGAAGGGTTCCAGGCCGTGACGGAACGTCGATCGCTTGAGCTGGCCCTCACCAGCGGGCTTTCCATTGACGTACAGCTTCAGCGTACCGCCCCCTTCCTTGGAGCCTTCCGGCATGAACTCCGTCTTCAACGTGACCTGCCCCTCGGGTAGCGATTCCGTACCGTTGATCGTCACGTCCGCCAACTCAAAGAACGTATAGCGGAACACCGGCTTGCCACCCTTTACATAAAGCGACCAGCCAGCCGAGAAGGCTCCAGCGCAAGCGACCACACCTTCTGATCCGCCCTTCGGAATGTTCAACTCAGCTGTCATCGAGTGTCCACGCGGGAAGAGCTGGGGACCGATCGGCTCCGGCAACCAGACGCTGTTACCGAAATAGGTCCAGCTGGTTTTCGGTTCTCCGGAGATCCGCAGGCTGGGGTCGAACCGCTCAGAAAAGCGAGAGTCGAGCGGGAAGACATCGTATTTCTTCGCCTCGACCAAGAACTTGGCTTTCAGTTCCACGAGCTTCTCGGGCATCTTCTTCGCGAGGTCGTCGGCCTGACTGAAATCGTCCTTGATGTTGTACAGCTCCCACGGGGCTGTGAGGAAGCCATCGCCGCGCCCAGCCGTTTCCCAAGGCAGCCCGTACGCGCTGCACGCCACCCAGCCGTCGTGATAGATCGCCCGGTTGGTGGCCAGTTCGAAGTACTGCGTCGTCCGCCGGTCCTTGGCCTTCGCATCATCGAACGAATAGAGCATCGACACGCCCTCGATCGGTTTCTGTGCAATCCCGTTGACGACCTGCGGCTCGGCGATCTTCGCCGCTTCCAGGATCGTCGGGACCACATCGATCACATGATGGAACTGAGTACGTACCTCCCCCTTGGCCTGGATCCCCCGGGGCCAGTGAACAACCAACGGGTTGCGAGTCCCGCCGAAATGGCTGGCGACCTGCTTGGTCCACTGGAACGGGGCATTCATCGCCCATGCCCAACCGACGGGCACGTGCGGCTCGCTGCTGGGTCCACCGATTTCGTCGATTCGCCGGATGGAACTCTCCAGCCCGAGTTGTACGCCGATCAGGCTGGCAATCTCGCTGAACGTGCCTTCCAGGCCGCCTTCGGCGCTGGCACCGTTATCTCCCACGATATACATGACCAGTGTGTTGTCGAGTTCGCCCGACTCATCAAGGCTTGTGATTAACCGACCGACTTCGTGGTCGGTGTAGGCCATGTAAGCGGCGTAATTCTCCATCAGCCGGGCATAGACCTTCTTCGCATCGGCGGATTGATCGTCCCACGCAGGGACTTCCTTCACTCGCGGCGTAAGCTTTGTCCCCTTCGGAATAATGCCGATCTCCAGCTGCTTCGCGTGAGTGATCTCCCGCTGTTTGTCCCAGCCGTGATCGAACTGACCGATGAACTTTTCTCGCCATTCCTTCGGGGCATGGTGCGGAGCGTGGACGCCAGACGTACTGAAGTAGTTGAACCACGGCTTGTCCGGGTCAGCGGCTCGGACATTGCGAGTCCAGGCAATCGCCTCATCGGTCATGTCCGCTGTGAAGTGGTAGCCCTGCTCCGGGGTTTTCGGCTGTGGCACCCAGGTGGTGTTGCGGTAGATCGTGGGGTAGTACTGGTGCGTTTCGCCTTGATTAAATCCGTAGAAGTAGTCGAACCCCAGGCCCGTCGGCCAGCGGTCGAACGGACCCGCCGGGCTGATGTCCGGCTCCGGAGTGTTGTGCCACTTACCGAACAAACTGGTGGCGTATCCGTTGTCTCGCAACGTTTGCGAGACCATCGCTGTGCTCTTGGGGATGATCCCGGTATAGCCGGGGAACCCCGTGCCCATCTCGATGATGACGCCGGTCCCGCATGAGTGGTGGTTCCGTCCGGTCAGCAGGGCTCCCCGCGTTGGGCTGCACAAAGCCGTGGTATGGAACCGCGTGTATTTCAGACCATTGTTGGCGAGCTTGTCCATGTGCGGCGTGGGGACCGGTCCTCCAAAGGTAGAACTCATCCCGAACCCCACATCATCCAGCAGGATCAGCAGAACATTCGGGCTCCCCTTGGTCGCCTTCACTGGCAGCGGAAAACTCGGAGTCGAGTCCTTGTAGGTCTCTCCGATTTTTCCTTGAAACGCGGGGTCCGGCTTCGGCAGCTGGGCTCCGTCGTCTGGGGCCGGAGCGACGGGTGCGACTTGCGCCGTGGCCTGTATCACTGGCCCTGAGACTGCAATGCCGCCAATCAAAGCGGCAGCACACGAGAGCAGTCCCAATATCAGAGGGGAGATACGTCGAGTCATGTCATGTTCCAGTCGAGAGCCAAGGATTTCGCTATCAAGTCACTTGTACGAGGACAGAGTGAACCGGCTGCTACGGAGCTTTCGCCATACAACTCGAATCTACCGCCGTTCACTCCATCGTCAACTCAGAATAGGGGGGCTTTCCGCAGGGATTCAGATTGTGAATTTCTAGCAACATTGGGGGATTCTTAAATGCATCGGGCTTTAATAGAAATTGACGGATCACTGCTCCCTGAATGCATCACGACGGAGACACTTGTTGGAATTGATGCACATCGTCGCACCAACACTCGCCTCACTGAATCGCTCAGCTGTTATCGGCAAAGGCCGGGGCGCAGCAGTTCCTGCCGAAAGCCCCACCTCCACGCAATCCACCATCCGTCAAAACCGGTATTTCGAGGAATTCTTCGGCCAAGTTGCCTGTGACGTTCGATCCAGATTTTGAAGAACATTCCAGCAAGGAGGCTGACTGTGCGGCAAGGTCACACTTTCGTTTTGGCAGTTTGTCTCAGTCTGACTTCCTCGATGGCGAATGCGCAGGAGGCGGGATGTCTTTGCGACAGCATGGGGTGCTGCGAACTCGCCCCCGAGGATGTTTTTGCTGGTGAGGAGGACTCCCTGTGGGAGCGCGATCGGTTGACGGGTGACTGGGGTGGCTACCGCTCCTCACTCAAGGATCAGGGTGTGGACCTGTATGCATCGGCGACCCAGTTCTATCAGGGTGTCGCATCCGGGGGACGGGAGCAGGAATTCGAGTACGGCGGAAAGCTCGACTACTACTTGAATATCGAGGGCGGCAAGCTCGGGCTCAATCCGGGATTCTTCGTCAACGTCCATGCCGAGACGCGCTACGGCACATCGGTCAACAATATCGACGGACTGCTAGCGCCCTCGAACATCCCGATGAGCTTTCCCACAGACGAAGGCAGCGTGACCTCGATCACGGGCTTCAAAGTCACTCAGGCACTCAGTGAAAACTTCGCTGTATTCGCGGGAAAGATCAACACCCTCGATGAGTATCCGATCCGTTACAACGGCGGACCGGGACTGGGCGGGTTCATGAATACCTCGCTGGTCTTCAACCCCATCGGGGCTCGCACGGTGCCCTATTCCGCTGCGGGGCTGGGCTTCGCCTATCTGCAAAATGGAGCCCCGGTCTTTGCCTTCTCAGTCTTTGATCCCGAGGAACGCGCCACAGGAGATCTGGATGATCTGTACGACAGTGGGGTTTTGCTGGTGCCTGACCTGACGTTAAGAACCAAGTTTATGAACCGCCCCGGAGTGTTCAACTTCGGCGGGACATACAGCAGTCGGTCCTATACGTCCGTGGACCCGGCCGCTTATCTGAGCAGCATTCCCGGACTTCTGGCCGGTGCGTTTCCCCAAGAGTCTGGTTCCTGGTCGGCCTACTCCAACTTCTACCAGGCCCTGTGGGTCGATGCCCGTGACGAGCAGCGCAGCTGGGGTCTGTTTGGCCAGTTCGGAGTCTCGGATGGAAACCCGAACCCGATCCAATATGTGGCCAACGGAGGAATCGGTGGACGCAGCATGCTTCCAGGACGAACCCTCGACACGTTTGGATTGGGTGTCTTCTACATGGGACTCAGCAACAACTTCAAGACATTGGCCCAGCCGTTTAGCCCACAGCAGGACGAGTACGGGACGGAGTTGTTCTACAACTACGCGGTCACTCCCTGGTGCCGTTTGACCGGTGACCTGCAAGTGGCGAACCCCAGTACGATCAACCTCGATACAGCTGTGGTTGCCGGGATGCGTCTGCAGGTGCTGTTCTAGACACAAGTGGTCTACGGAAACGTACCAAGGAATCGATGTGATGGTCATTCGCACTCTCTTGCAGACCACTGGCCTAGCCATCTTGTTAGTCGTCTCACAGATTCCGTTGGGAGCAGGTGAGCGATACCGATCCATCAATCCGGCGGAGATCTCAGCTCAGTCAGAGTCGCTGAATCTCGTCTTTCCCGAATCACCTGCCGAGTTGTTTTCGCTGACTGAATCAGCCACTACTTGGGATTCGCCTCGCGATTCATACGATCATGTGACCAGTGTTCCAGAACGTGATCTCTGGTCGGCATCCGACGTTGATACCGAGAGGGATTGGATCGTTCGCGGACAGTCGGAGGACGCCGGAGGAGGAGGCGACGACTTGTCGTCGAAAATCAACGACCCGACAGCTGCGCTAACTTCGATTTCCTTTCAGAACACCTATGTGCCGACATACCATGGCATCCCCGAAAGCGGTAATACATTCACTTTTCGCCCCGCAATCCCCATGAAAGTTTTCGGTCAAAACCAGATCCTGCGGGTGTCTGCCCCCTACTCGATCAATGGCCCCGGCGACGATGGACTGCAACCGGTTCAGATCTTTGACCTGTTCGTTTTTGAGCAGTCATGGGGCCGCTGGGGAGTGGGACCACTGGTCAGTTTTCGCCCTGCGACAGTTCCCGGTGTAGACACCTTTGAGATCGGGCCGGCTGCGGGCTTCACCACGCAGCAAGGGGCGTGGACGCTGGGATTCTTTAACCAAAACCTGTTCAGCAATGATGTCGCGGTGTCGTCTTTCCAGCCAATCGTGGCTTACACCATCTCGAAGCAATGGTCTGTCAGTCTTGGAGACATCCAACTGGCCTACGATTGGAAATCCGTTCAGTGGGCCTCGCTACCGCTCGGAATGCAAGTGAACTACGTCACGAAAGTCCTCGGCAGTCCGCTACGATTCTACTACAACCCGCAGTACAACTTTCGGCAATTGAATGGCAATCCGGAGTGGTCGCACACGATGGGCGTCTCGTTGCTCCTACCTTGAGTCACGCCCACATCGGGATCTGAGGGAACCACGTCTCCATGCGGTTGCCGCTCCTTGCCCACTTTCGGTCTTGAGTGATCAATCGGGCTGATCATCTTTGTGAAAAGCGATCAGCGTTGAGTCCGGTCCTTCACGCAGCGAAACCCGACGTGATTGCTGCCGGTGCGGGCCTCTCCTTTGCCGCGAGTCCCGACGATGTATCGAGTGCAGTATTTGTCGGTACAGAGAAACGATCCGCCGCGATGGACCCGCTTCTTCTCGGTCGGTTCTGCAGGATCGAGAGGAGTCTCTGGCCCCTGCGGATTGCGAGTGACACCGCCTTGCTCCGCGAGAGTCGCGTAGTAGTCCGCTCGATACCAGTCGTTCGTCCACTCCCACACGTTGCCCGCCATGTCGTAGAGGCCGTAGGCGTTGGGAGCATACTGCGAGACCGGCGCGATGCCCTGGAATCCATCTTCTCCGGTGTCGCCCCCTTCGAGCGGAAAATCTCCCTGATAGATGTTGGCTTGGAACTTTCCGCCGGGCTTCAGCTCATTGCCCCAGACATACACATTGCCAGACGATCCCCCTCGAGCCGCGAACTCCCACTCCGCTTCGGTCGGCAACCGCTTACCGGCCCACTGGGCATAAGCCACGGCATCCTCATACACGATCTGCACCACTGGGTACTTCTCTCGCCCGACAAGATCACTGCCAGCGCCAGTCGGGTGTCGCCAATCCGCGCCCGGCACATAGCTCCACCACTGGAAATAGTTATCCAGCGGAACCGGCGAAGTCGTCGTCGTGAAGACCGTGGAACCAGCGATCAGGTTCTCCTCGGGAGCCATCGGGAACTCCTCCCGAGTTGGTTTCATCTCGGCCACGGTCACATATCCTGTGGCCTTCACGAACGCTTCGAACTGTTCGTTGGTGACCTCAGTCTGGTCCATCCAGTATCCGTCCACAGACACGCGATGAACCGGCAAAGCGTCACGCGTCACCCCCGGCAACCCGCACAGCGACTCGCTTTCCACATCACTGCCCATCGAGAACTCGCCGCCGGGAATCCAGACCATCCCTTCCGGGGCGGGCTGGGGAGAAACTAAGGCATTGGGAGTCGTCGCTGCAAAGGCCAACGTCGCGGTCGGCTCCGAAACCGGACTCGCCACGGACTTAGGCGCGGCAGTGGAAGGTGAACGAGTTCCCTCGTAGACAGCAACAGCTCCAATCACGCCGCCGCTCAGAAGTAGGCTGGCCAGGACTTTCATCCCGGACGAGCCAACCGAATAAGCCTCATTTTTATTCATGTGGGGAGTGTTGCTCATGGGAAAACTTGATTTGGGTCCGAGAGCGGGGCGTCATCCGTCGACTGTTGCCAAGCGGGTCGTGTCGTTTGGGCCGCCAATCAAACGTATCAGAAGTGAACCCAAGACCGAAGCATGAGGTAAGCCACTGTCAGGGCTCCCAGCCTCAACGGGTTGATCCTCATGGCTGCAAATCCCAAGCCTTGAGCTGCTTCGCCGCCGTGCCGAATGGCCCGAGCTGGTACACAGCTGCTCCTGCGGGCGAGAAAGTGAACTTCTCAAACGGTTCGGCCAGCATCGTGTCGAGGTATGCGACCGGGGCGACGCCAGTGCTGATGTGCAGATTGAAGTTCTCGCCGCTCATCTTCGGCACGAACGTGGACACATATTGAATCAGGGCCGCATCGGACGCGGCATCGTCGTGTGGAGCGGTGAACGCGCCGATGGGGCCGTGTTCCACCATGAAGGGCTTCGCGGCGGCGATGATGTCGGCTTGCAGCTTGAGGATTGCCGGGGTTGGCTTCGCACAGATGCCAGCGACGCCTGTCGCACCGGCGGGGGCGTAGTAGAACTTGAAAGCCTCCAACTTCATTGCGTTCACGTTGGCGGCGGCCAACACTTCCTCTTCGGCGGCGTAGAGTTTCTCCAAGTCGGCGGTGCGAACGAAACACTGAAGCAGCGTGATGTGCGGAGTGTGCGTTGCATCCAGAGCAAATCCCTTCGGATACTGCCCAAGCAGGCGAGCATTGTTGGCAGCGGCATGCTTGAGCATGACGGCATCCGGTTGCAGCAGGATGTCAATGGCGGTGATCTCAGGCGGCGTGGCGGGGAAGACGGTCTTCCAGTCGGCCTTCATGCTCACAACGGTCCAGCCTTTCGCGGCGGCTTCATCCAGCCCCTTGTCGAGCTTGGCGAGATGATCCGTGCGGTCATAGGCGAATTCCCGCTCTGCGTCATCATGGTGAACATACAGGCAAAGCCGCGTCCCACTGCCCGCCCCGGTGTATTGGAGCATTTGCAGATCGCCATCCGAGTTCCCGAAGGCGGCGAGCGGGCGGCGACCGATGTGCTGATTGATGCCGACCGGCTTGCCCCCCTTGTCGTCGTTGAAGTTCAACTCCGGCAAACGCACGATCACCGGCTGGCCATCGCGCAGCTCGAACTTTGTCTTCACGCTGCTACCGACGACCTGCTCCGGCGGAATCCCATACGCCGCTTCCGCCCAGGCACGCATGAACTCAATGCCGCCCCCGGAAACGATGAAGTTCTTGAACCCATTGGCCCGCAGATAGGCGAGCACTTCGAGCATTGGCTGATAGGTCATCTCGGTGTAGAGCTTCCCGGTCGTCGGATGCTTCGCGGTGGCGATCCAGTCCTTGACGATCTGCTCGAACTCTACCGTCGTCATACCCGTATGCGTGGCCATCATGAGTTCCATGATCGCGTGTTCGCCACCCGCAGCTGCGGTTTTCAGGTCACCCTTGAGCAACGAGGCGAAGGGTTTCTGGTCCTTCCACTCGGGATGCTCCGGCGCGAGGGCCTTCACACGATCGAGAGTAAAAAAGAGCTGCACCGGCACCGGCTTCTCGCACCAGAGCGTGCCGTCGTTGTCGAACGTCGCAATCCGCTGCTCGACCGGTACGAAATCCGGCGATCCTTCTTTCGTCACCTTCTCGACGAAGGCGATGATCGACTTCTTCGCCGGACCATCGTTCCATGACGGCAGTGGGTCTGCAGCGCGAGTAATAGTTGCGGTGAAAGCCACGACGCAAACGAGCGCGGCGGTGAGGTTGGTTACCATAGTGGTGCTCCTCAAGTGGTTGATGGGAGGCTCATTCCGCTGGCGTGATATCGCTGATGTCCTGCTGTTTGACCTTGTCCAAGGGCAGACGAATGAGATCGCCGCCTTTCGAGAAGTCGATCTTTTTCAAGTCCACCTGGCGCACACGGCGGTTGTGCTGCGTGTGGTATTGCATCACGAGGTTCTTCGTGTCGTAACCCGTGGTCCAGAGCGTGGAGCTGCGCAGGCCCTCCAGACTCGTTTTACTCTCCTCGCCCTCCGCCGCGCCGAGCGGGACGTTGAAATTATCGAGGATGCGGAAAAGCTCATACATGGTCTCGGTGCCCGTGTCGGTGGGACGTGCGGTTTTGGAAAACGCCACGGCGCGCACGAAACGTGACGGTGGAGTGTAGTCGCCGGGCAGTCCGATCATGCCGCTGCCGCCGCCCAGCGGGGCAAAGTTCATGTCCTCGATTTTCTTCGTCGGCAGAGCGATGGCGGAGAGATTGACGTAGTTTCGCAGGTTGGTCATGTGCCAGTCGTAGTTCGGTGAGTTGGTGATGACACCCAGCGGAGCCTCATGGATTTTCACCTCACCCGCCGTGAACTCGATGACGATGACCTTCCCGTCCGGTTCGGTCACGATGAGATGAATCGGGGCGGCGATGCCGATGGCTGGCTCGACAACGCCGATGATGTGAATCCCCGCGAGCGCTGCGCGCACTTCGGCGATGGAAGCGCAGGTGGTGAGCAGATACTGGCAAACGTCCAGCGATCCGAGCGTCTTGGCGGACTGGGCCAGGTCATACTTTGGATACTCGGCGTAGCCCGGATGGTAGAAGACATTCACACAAAGCCCTTTCTCGTTCATGCCGTCGGCGAGGAGATCCTTGTTCACGACATCCACGCCGACCGCACCGTGAACGGCTTTCCAAGCCAGCCCATGCTTCCCGTCGGACAGGTCCGATTTGTATTCGTGGCCGCGCGGCACGATGACGATCCGCGAGTGAAGGTCAAACGAACCCCATTCGAGCGTGCGGCCGAAAACCACCGAGCCGTCGAGAGCCCTCAGTGTGATTCCGGTACAGGCCTGGGAGGGAATCGCAAAGATTGCGGCACATGCGATCAGGATTGCGGTGGTGATGAAGATTCGTCTTTGTTGGGTTTTCAAGGTTGCGGTCCTGTGGATTGGCGGGAAAGTATGGCCGCACCCGTGTCTCCACAGGTGCGGTGTGACGGATTCACAAGCTAAGGTCTACTGACTGCCCACTCCGGATACTGCGGAGCGAGAGTCTTCACACGATCGAGAGTAAAAAAAGAGCTGTACCGGCACCGGCTTCTCGCACCAGAGCGTGCCGTCGTTGTCGAACGTCGCAATCCGCTGCTCGACCGGTACGAAATCCGGCGATCCTGCGGTCGTCACCTTTTCGACGAAGGCCATGATCGACTGCTTGGCTGGGCCATCGTTCCAAGACGGCAGTGGGTCGGCGGCGCGAACGATGGTGGAGACCAGAGCAAGCAGGCCGACTAACGCTGTCGTCCTCACGGTTTGTATCCATGTGCTGTTCATTTGGTGTGGCTCATTTCAGTTCGATGCGCACTTCATCAATCGTGCCGGTGAAGGCGAAGGGCGGCTTGTAAGTGTTGGAAACAGGCGAGCCGGTGTCCATGCCGACGCCAAAGGTATCGATACCGAAGCGACCGGGGACGGTCTTCTCGATGCGGGCCTCACCGACACTTTTTCCGTTGATGAAAAGTGTTCCTAGGCCGCCACTTCCCAGCTCGCCGCCGTCATAGGCGAAGTCGAAGCGGACTGAAGAGTTGCCAGCCGGCACAGGTTCGCTGGAGGTGATGATCGTCCGGGTTTCGTCGAACCAGTTGAAGTGGTAGACGAGTTTGCTGTCTTGCACATAGAGAGAGTAGCCGCCGCTGCTCCCACCGATCGCGACAAGCACGCCTTCACCGCCTTGATCTGGCATGGTGATATCGGCCTCGATGGTGTGCGAACGGTTCTTCGTATTCGCGGCAGCCGTTTCGGCGAGGCGCACGGCACCCGAGTAATAGGTGAACTGGGTGCGTTTGGGATCGCTGCCGCCGGGTGAGGGTTTCGGGATGTAGATGCGTCCTGTGCCGCGATCGTCGAGCGGATAGACATGATTCTTTTCGGCTTCCTCGTTGAAGATCGCTTTCATGGCTGTGAGCTTCTCCGGCATCTTGGCCGCGAGATCATTGGATTCGCTGAAATCTTCGTCGAGGTGGTAGAGTTCCCACTTGTCCTGGTCCCAATTCCCCGGCGCGTAGTCCTGACGCCATGGGAAGGTATGTTGAGCACAGGCGATCCAACCATTGTCGTAGATCGCGCGGTTGCTGAAGACCTCGAAATATTGTCGCTGGCGCACGGGCTTCGCGTCCGGGCTGTCAAAGGTGGAAAGAAACGACACGCCATCCAGTGGCTTTTGCTCCACCCCGTCCACGGTCCGAGGCGCTGGCAGATGCGCGGCGTCAAGAATGGTGGGAACCACGTCAATCAGGTGCGTGAACTGCGTGCGGATGCCGCCCTTGTCCTTGATGCGTGCGGGCCAGGTCACAATCATGGGATTGCGTGTGCCGCCGAGATGGGAGGCGACCTGTTTTACCCACTGGAAGGGCGCGTTGCCGGACCAGGCCCAGCCGACCGGATAGTGCGGCTCGCCATCGGGACCGCCGATAGCGTCGAGGTGCTTGAGGTTGTCCGCGAGCGGAGTTGGGAAGCCATTGAGGGCCTTGACTTCATTGAGTGTCCCATCGGGGCCGCCTTCGGAACTCGCTCCATTGTCGCCAACAATGAAGATAATCATCGTATTGTCGGCGTCGGGCAGTTGATTCACAGCATCGATCAGGCGTCCACACTCGTGGTCAGTGAAGGCGAGGTAGCCCGCAAAGTTTTCAAACAGGCGCAGGTAGAGTTTCTTCTGATCGGCGGACAGCGAGTCCCAGGCGGGCACCCAGTCTGGGCGCGGGGTGAGCTTCGTATCCGACGGAATGATGCCCTTATTGAGCTGCCGGGCATAGGTTTCCTCGCGGACTTTTTCCCAACCCTGATCGAACTGCCCCTTGAATTTGTGGCTCCACTCTTCAGGTGCGTGGTGTGGAGCGTGGGCCGCACCAGGAGCGAAATACATGAAGAACGGTTTCTGCGGTGCGACGGACTTGGAGTATTTGATGTAGTTGATCGCCCGGTCGGTCATGTCGGTCACCAAGTGATAACCTTCCTCCGGCGATGTCTTCGGCTCAACTGCCCGAGTGTTTTCGAAGAGCACGGGGTAATATTGATGAGTCTCGCCTCCGATGAAGCCGTAGAAATATTCAAAACCCATCCCCGTCGGCCAGCGGTCGAACGGCCCGGCCACACTGCTTTCCCAATCGGGCGTGTTGTGATTTTTGCCGAACCACGAAGTCGCATAGCCATTCCCCTTCAACGTCGCGGCGACGGAGGCGGTGGTCTTCGGGATCATGTTGTTGTAACTGGGGAAACCTGTCGCCCATTCCGCGAGGAAACCGGAGCCGGCGTTGTGGTGATTGCGCCCGGTGATGAGCGCCGCGCGCGACGGCCCGCAGATCGCGGTGGTGTGAAAGCGCGTGTAGCGCAGACCATTCGCCGCGAGCTTGTCGAGGGCTGGAGTCGGGATCGGTCCGCCGAAGGTGCCAGTTTGCCCGAAGCCCACGTCATCGAGAAGAATGACGACGACATTCGGCGCACCGGCAGGTGGCGCTGGCAGCTTCGGCCAGGCACCCTCGGAGTCTTTGTATGTTTTGCCGATCTTGCCTTCAAAAGCCGCTTCGGGAAGAGGGATAATGGTGCGATCCTGGGCAACAGCTTCACACGACAGCGCACAGACGACGGCAAGGACGAACTGGGTGATGAGTTTCATGACCAGACTTCTTAGAGCGTGTTTGAAAAGCTACTTCCCCCAGTCCTGGGCCAGCTCGTCGGGCTTTAGGTGGCGGAGCATGCGGTGGATCATGCACACGCGGATCATCGC
>JAYWHX010000027.1:0-68314 GCA_043777375.1 Planctomycetota bacterium
GCCGATTTGACAGCACCGAGAAGATGGGCGAGGCAATCGCCGCCTGGCAAAAGAGCCGCAACGAGAAAGCCCTGGGAGCCACCTGGCGCTTCACCACCGACGATGCCCGAGTGAAGCTCAAAGGGCTGTATCCGTTGGCTGACAATTAGCGATGGGCAGACTAGTAGGTCATGCTGTGCATGATCGTGTGCCATATGCTAACCGGCACACTGCATCTATGCCTTCCGCCAATCCTCCAGCACCAACCCAGGTATCCAACTGAAATGAGTGGTGTTGCCAGTGACGAGTGTCAATTGTCGTTCAATGGCAGTGGCTGCGATCACGAGGTCAGCGTCTTCGCAGGGATGGCCGCCGTTTCTCGCTTCGGCCCACAGATCGGAGGCCCGATTCCAGATCGAATCGGTCACTGGCAGGATGTCGGACTTATCGCAGAACACGGCAAAGCGTGCTAGCTGGGTGGTGGCTCCGCGTCGCTTGAAACCTCGCAGAACTTCGTATCGTGTGAATGCGGAAAACGTCAGCCGACCGACTTGCCGCGTATAAGCCAGCCCGCGATTCACAACCAGCGCATGCCGTAACTTCACGATCTCGGACAGTGTGTCGGTATCGAGCAAAACCGGCGTCATGATCTACTCGAAGTGGCGGGTGAGGTTTGCTCGTTGACGGATTTCGCGGTCGAGTTCGTCGACCTCGGCATCGGTCAGTCCCTCATAAATCTTCCAGTGGTCCGGCACATCGGGCAGTGTTTCGTCGATGGTTGGCCCCGGAGTGTTCAAGCCACGATTCATGATATTCACGGTGATTTGCTGCGTCTCATGCAACTGATGCCCCACGATGCGTTCCATGACGGACCGCTCGCTTTGGTCGAGATCCCGGACATTTCGTGTGATGGTTTCCATTTAAGGATTCTACCACGAGGGGTTGCCTCTGGCGATGGGATTTTCGAGTTTGGAGCTATGGAGAGAGTCAGGTCGAGTGTCTTGCGCCATGCTCGGAATTGTGGCATGGTCGGCACTACATGCCCCCACGAAGTCGAGCAACGTCGGCACCAGCGGAACCAGCGTACGTTGAGCAATCTCAACTGGCGGAGTCGGTGGATCGACTCGCCCGTGAGATTCAGGCGATGCGGGATGAGTTGGACGAGGCTCGGGCAGAGATCGCTTGGGCGATGCGAAACGCCGTCGCGGGGAGGCCGAGTGAGTTACTCGACACGACCGCGACAAAGTGGCCGGAGCCAGAGCTGCGAGACTCAGCGGGGAATGCCGCTCCGTCGATCACACCCAATGAACGCCGTCCCAAGCCGCCGCCAGGGCAGCTGTTCTGATCGAGCAATTCTCAATCGATCACGCCTCTCCCTTCCCCCCTCTCCCCGTGTCCAAGGAACAATTTCTCTACTACGAAACCAAGCCAGTCTTCGATCTGATCGAGGATGCCTCGCAACGAAGCGGGGTCAGTCGCGGCCAAGCCTTCGAAGATTTTCTGCACATGAGCGTCTGTGCGATGTCCGGCGGCACGATGGAGGACCAGTATCTGGCTGTGGTCGAGCGGCACAAACACGGCAAGCCCGGCCGACGCGGCTGCGACTCGATCGCCAAGGCGTTCGGCACGCTGGTCGCCAGCATGGAGCAGACGCAGGGCGAGATGATCGACATCCTCGGCGACCTGTTCCAGGGGGCCATCACGTACGGCGAGGCGGGGCAATTCCTGACGCCGCAGCCGGTCTGCCGAGCGATGGCGAGGCTCACGATTGGAGAGGCTGCAGTTGAGGAGGGTGAGGAGGGTGAGGAGGCCGCGCCGGAGTTGAGTCCGGCTGGGGGCATCGGACATACAACCATTACGTGCAGGCTGTCGAGGGATTCGGTAACTGGCTCGTGTCCAGCAAACGAGCCGCCATGAATCCCATGTCGGGACTGACGAGACTCAACAACGAAGTCGACGTTCACCACAAACGGAGAGCCCTCTCCGTCGAAGAAGTCGGGCAGTTGATCGAGTCCGCCCGATCCAGCGGGCAGGACATTCAGTGTTTCTCACCTGAAGAGCGGGCGAGAATCTACATCATCTCCTGTTTGACCGGACTTCGCCGGAAGGAAATCGCCAGCCTGACTCCTCGGAGTTTTTCTCTTGCGGCTGATCCACCAATGGTGACTGTGGAGGCAGCTTGCTCCAAGCACCGTCGAACCGATGTCCTGCCGCTCCACCCGCAACTGATCGAGCTGATTCCCCAATGGATTCGCGGACTCCCGTTGGATCAGCCGATCTTTCCCAAGCTTGCCAATCGCCGGACTTGGTTGATGGTCAAACTCGATTTGCAGCGGGCCGGGATTCCCTACGAAACCCCCGAAGGGATCGCGGACTTCCATGCAGCCGGTCGGCACACGTTCATTACGGGTCTACTGAGGAACGGAGCGACGCTGCCGGAGACCAAGGAACTCGCCCGGCATTCCGACGTGAATATGACAATGCGTTACGCTCACATCGGCATACAGGACCAAGCCAAGGCTGTGGCCGGACTCCCATTCCAGGAGTGCTACAGGAGTAAACCGTTGACCGCTCCAGGACATCGAGAGTCATCCTCTGACATCGCCAGTCCTCCGGGCAGCGATCCTGATGAAACGACAAACCCCGGCGGTAACCGGGGTTATGTCATTCTCTGCCTTCCCAAGTCATCGACTGTCGTTGGCAGGGAAAATTGGAGGCGGCGGGAATCGAACCCGCGTCCTGAGAACCTTCAAGTGGGGCCTCTACGTGTGTAGCCGGTCGTTTGGGGTCACGGGGGTTGGCACGGCAGGCAGAGCCTCAACCCGTCAGGGAACGACAGTGTCTCATCCGGAAGGTAATTCCCACGACGGCAAGCCGTCTTGATTCCGGACCAGCCCGAATTTGTGACCGGTCTTTGGACTCCTTAGGCGTGGATTCCTCGACTGGCGTTACCTATCTCTAGGCAGCGAGAGCAAACTGCTTGTTGGCAGTTATCTTTTGATCTGCTTTTTACGTGGCCAGCTGATCAACCACGACACGCAACCGTCACTCTAGGAGAACCAGTCTATACCGATCGCCCCCTGATCGCGACACATCTGACTGAAACGGCTTCAATCAGAGATGACGCACAGCTATTCTACCCCTCAATCGCAGCAGGTCAAACTGGATCGTAAGAAACGCAACGGCTGTGTGCGGCCAGATTCTCTGGCCCCCAGAAGAACGCGCACTTCTAGCCCGCTGGGCCAGCAAGGGCCGCATGCCAGAGAATCATCATTTGGGGTGTGAGTGGACCTGCTGGCTGGACCGCGATTCAATCTGCGAGACGGCTTTCTATTCAGAGAGAAATGCGATGAGCGAAGCTCACTTACTGCGATAGCCGAGGTTTCTGGCACGCGGCCCTTGCTGGCGCAGCGGGCTAGACGGATGTGACCGCCGAAATCGGGGCTTAGCAGGAAGTGTCGACAGCGCGTCGGGCCTTGAACCCAGTGCCATTGAATCTGGCCGGACACGCAACGGCTGGTCTTTTTCTTAAACTGGTCTCAAGGAGTCTTCATAAGAAGCCACACAAGGACTCCAAGACATCTAGGCTCGCGACTCGGTCTTCGGGCCGATTTCTATCTGATTCAGAGATGTCGGCACTCGAAGATTCCCGGTCTCTACCCCCACCCTCGCCTGATCGCCGGTTCGCGACTCACACGGAGGGAGGGAGCAAGAAGTGGCAACGGCATGCTCGAGAGGATGGCCCCTGTGCCGAAAGCGAGTTGCGACCGCAGGCACTGAGTTGTCGCGAGGTACTACGCTTGACTGAAATCGCGGGCCACCTGGACCAGGGTGCGAACCATGGCTCCGGTCGCGCCGCCGTCACGATGTGACTTGCAGCTTTCTGCAAAGGCGGGACCAGCGATGTCTAAATGTACCCACGGCTTGCCACCGACGAACTTCTCCAAGAACTTTGCAGCTGTGATAGCCCCACCCCAGCGGGTGCCGATGTTCTTGACATCGGCGGTGTCGCACTTCAGCTGGTCTGCGAAGGACTCGAACATGGGCAATTGCCAGGCGTCCTCGCCGACTTCACTGGCGGCGGACATCAGGGCGTTGCACCAGTCCTGTTGATTTGTGAAGACGCCCGTGACTTCTTCCCCGAGTGCCACCACGCACGCCCCTGTGAGAGTCGCGAGGTCGATGATGCGGTCGACACCTTGGTCCACGACATAGGACAGAATGTCTGCGAGGACCAACCGCCCTTCGGCGTCGGTGTTCATGATCTCAATCGTGGTCCCGTTGCGAGCGGTCAGGATCTCGCCCAGCATAAACGCCGACCCGCTGGGCATGTTTTCGACGAGGCCCGCAGCCATCAGGACATTGACTTTGAGTCCTAACCGTGCAATGGCGGTGATGGCCCCGAGAGCGGTAGCGGCCCCGGCCATGTCGCACTTCATCGTCTTCATCGAATCCGAGGGTTTGAGAGACAAGCCGCCGCTGTCGAATGTGACTCCCTTACCGACCAGACAGAGCCACGGCTGTCCCGCTCCGGCACCTTCGTAGCGCATCAACACGACGCGAGGGGCGCGGACGCTGCCGCGCGAGACGCCGAGCAGTGAGCCCATGCGCTCTGATTGAATGCGAGGCTCATCCATAATCTCGCAGGCGATCCCGCAGCGGTCGGCTTCCAGCTGGGCGCGATCCGCAAAGGTCTCTGGATAGAGTTCGCCGGGGTGGCGATTGACCAGCTCTCGGGTGAGATTCGTGGCTTCGCCGAGGATGCGTCCGGTCGCGACTCCGCGTTCGGCTTCCGGCAATTGGGCAGCGTCGACCAACAGTGTGACGCCACTGAATTCGAAGCGATCCGCTTCGGCCTTGTAGAGTCCTTGACCGTAGCAACCCACCGTAAACGCTGTGGCCACACAGGTCGCGACCGTCTCGACCGAGAGTCCACTGATCGGTCCCGATGGCAACAGCACACCGACCGAGACAGCTGCCTTGGCCGAGAGTTTACGACTGGCGGTCATCAGCGCCTTGTCGAGCTTGGCACGTGTCAGCAAGGCCGGATCACCCAGCCCTAAGACACAGATCCTCTCAGCTGTAATGCCGGGAGCGCGGAGGATCTCGACGGTTTCAGCGAGTTTCCCGGTGATGTCGCCGCGCGTCTGCAGTTCGCTGATCGCAGCCTGCGCCGCCTGATCGAGCGCGCTGGCCGCGGCGGGCAGGTTGGCCTTCTCCCAAACTCCCACCACGAGCCACTGACAAGCCACCGATGCGGGGGACGCTGCGGACACAACCCAGTTCATACTGATCTCCGAGAGCACTGCGATGCAAGACGCATGAGGACAAAGCGGGCGGCAATCCATTGACCCGCAGGTGAGTAGGTAGTGTAGCCCGATGAAGAGGCAGCGTCAGCCGGAGAGCGGACAGTTCGCTTCAGCGAAGTCTCCTGGCGCTGACGCACAATGTCACGGACTTAAGCTCACTAACCCGACGCGTCAGTGACTTTCCCTGCGTTTCCCTCGCTGACGCGTCGGGTTAGTCAAGTAAGAGCCATTGCTCTGGCGCCTCTGGCTTGATCACCCGCGTGTCCACCGCGCCCCTGCTGGCGAATCTTCGACGACAACGTTGAGGGCCTTTAGCGCGTTGCGGATCTTATCCGCTACGGGCCAGTTCTTGTTAGTCCGAGCATCAGCGCGGATGTCGAGGATTAAGTCCATCAGGCCGCTCGCGAGGCCGTCATCAGCTCCGCTCTTCTTGGCGGGGGCGGTTCGCAGGACGCCGAGCAGATTGGTCAGTTCCTTCAGCAATGTCAGGCCCGTGCGAAGGGCGGACTTGTCGGCGTCGGTTCCGCCGGTCTCCAGCTTCTTCTCGTTGATGAACCCGTTCAGGATGCGGCGCAGCTCGTACAGGCAAGCTGTCGCGACACCGGTGTTGAAGTCATCGTCCATTGCTTCGAGGAACTTCGTTCTTTGTTCCGTGAGGGCAGCTGCGAACTCGGTGGGGAGTCCGGCGAGGCTGGTCGCGGTGTCCTTCGTCGACGGGGCGACCAATCCAAAGAAACTCAGCCCGGTGACTCGCTCGACCAGTTCGAACAGCCGGTAGAAACCTTCCAGACTCTTCTCGGTGGCGGAGATGTTCTCCATCGAAAAATCGATCGGGCTGCGGTAGTGCGTCGACAGCAGGAAGAACCGGACCACCTCGGGCGAGTGGTGGGCGAAGACAGCTGTCTTGACCGATTCGGCCCCGGCGGACCCGGCGAGTTTGCCAGCGATTTGGGCGGCTGCCGCGTCCTCTGCGACGGGAGCATCCCCGTGCTTGGAGTGCGCGCCGCCGACTTTGCCGGTGCCTTTGCCGGACTGCATTAATCCGTTGTGCAGCCAGTAGCGGGCGAATGGTTTGCCGCTGCAAGATTCGGATTGCGCGAGTTCGTTCTCATGATGCGGGAACATCAGGTCGAGTCCGCCGCCGTGGATGTCGATCGACTCGCCGAGGATCTTGGCGCTCATGGCCGAGCACTCGATGTGCCACCCCGGACGACCCGGTCCCCACGGGCTGTCCCACGCCGGTTCGCCAGGCTTAGAGGACTTCCAGAGAGCAAAGTCAGCGGGGTTCCGCTTGGTATCGTTGGCTTCGACTCGTGTGCCCGCCAGCATCTGCGAGATGCTGCGGTTGGAGAGCTTGCCGTAGTCGTGGTCGGTCTCGACCGCGAAATACACATCCCCATTCAGCGGGTAGGCGTGCCCCTTCTCGATGAGCTTCTGAATCATCTCTTGCATGTCGCCGATGTGGTCGGTCGCATACGGGAAGCAGTCGATGCTGTCGACCGCCATTAGCTTCAGGTTGTCGAAGTAGTCGGCGGTCATCTGCTCGGCCAGGGCCTTGACCGTCATGCCCTTTTCATTGGCCTTCACAATCAGTTTGTCGTCGACATCGGTAATGTTGATGACAAACTTGACCCCGTACCCGGCGTACGTCAGGTACTTCTTGATTGTGTCAAAGATCACCGGTCCGACCATGTGCCCGATGTGGGCGGGTTTGTAAACCGTGGGGCCGCACAGATACATGCTGACCTTCCCCGGTTCGACGGTCTGAAAGTCTTCCTTCTGGCGGGTCAGGGTGTTGTAGACTCGAAGTGCCATGCTGTCCGTGCGGGTCGAAAGTTGCGGGGTGGAAACGTTCCAAGGCGGGCGAGGTCGCTGCGAACTCGTCTGCTGTCCCCGATTTGTAACGACTGGAGCCGAGGCTGCCCACTGGAGTTTGCGGAAGGGGGGCAGCTGGCGATTTTCGATGCCTGTTCCGTATTCATCATTTCTTCATTGAGTCTACGTTCGCCACATGGTCTGATTCGTGTCGATAATACGCACGAGGGTAGAGTGCCCAGCTGCAACGCCTGTTCCCAGTGAGACTGAAACTTCGATGAGAACTCTGCGATCTTGTTGGTTTTGTCTGATCTGTTGTGGTGTGATGGGCAGTTTTGCAAAAGCGGAAATCATGCTGCTGGGTGAGGCCCAGATCGCAGGCGATGCGTCTGACATGACGGGGCTGGCTGGGCAGTTCGAAGATGGCGTTCCATTCAATCGGTTTGGCGGGATCAGCGCCATCGATCACTTGGCAGGGGACCAGTATGTCCTGCTGTCAGATCGCGGATCGAGTGACGGGGCTGTCCCGTATGCCACACGCTTCCATCTGGTGACGATCAAGATTCCCGAGACGGGCTCCGAGGTTTCGCTGACCCTGATCGGCAGTCGCTTTTTCACCAAAGAGTCCGGTCAACCGCTGGTCGGAGCAGCGAAGGCACTGAAGAAGGGGCCGGACCATCCGGGCCGATTTGACCCTGAGGGAATCCGGGCAGTTCGCGTCGGTGGAGCGGAAACTCGACTGGCTGTGAGCGACGAATACGGACCACGGGTGGATCTGTTCGACATGACGGGGAGTCGCGTGCAGAAGTTCAACGTCCCCAAGCATTTTGAGATTAAAACACCGAGTGGCAACGCCGCAGAAGAAGCGATGGAGAACAAGTCGGGCCGACAGCCAAATGGTGGATTCGAGGGGTTGGCTGTCTCGCCCGATGGGACGAAGCTGTACGCCATGCTGCAGCGGCCATTGGTTCAGGATGGTGCCATGCAAGCGGGCCGCTTCGCGGGACGCCTAAATCGGATTCTGCGAATCGAGATCGCCACGGAAGCGACCGCTGAGCTCGTTTACCCACTCGACTCACCTGAGACAGCGGTCAGTGAGCTGTTGTGTGTGGATGAACAGCGAGCGCTGGTTCTGGAGCGAGATAGCATTTCCGGACTGCCATCTCGCGACAAGCGGATTTCGATCATCGATTGGGACGAGGCGACCGATGTCTCACAAATCAAGTCATTGCCGTCGTCTCCAGCGGAACTTCCCACTGAGATTCGTCCGGTCGGCAAGCGAGTCTTCCTCGATCTCCTCGACCCACGATTTGGGATCGCTGGAGAATCAATGCCTGCCAAGTTCGAGGGCTTGACGTTTGGCCCGAATCTGGCCGATGGGCGGAAGACCCTGCTCGTGACGGTCGACAATGACTTTCAAGGGGATCGTCCGACTCGCATCTTCGTCTTCGCGGTCTCGCCAGATGAATTCGAGAAGTGAGGACTCCCCGCTTCTCAATCAACGACTTGATCGCCGACGAACGTGATGTCCGATGCCTCATGCGATTCAGAGGCGTTTGCGCCAGTAGACTCCGTCTTTGTCAATTGTCACGATGGCCTCGTCAATGCCATGTGCAGTCCGGTATTCATCCACGGCTCGTTGGCATTCGGTGAATGACCAATAGTCGTCAATGATGCAATAGCCTCCCGGGGAGAGCTTGGCATATGCCACATTCAAAGCATCCCGGGTACTCTCGTAAGTGTCGCCGTCGAGCCTCAACACTGCCAGCTTCTCAATGGGTGCCAAAGGAACTGTGTCGGCAAAGAATCCCTTCAACAGGACGACTTGGTCATCCCATAATCCGAACCTGGCAAAATGGGACTGCACATGCTCCACCCCCGTCCCACGCAGTTGCATCTCAGTCTCCGGATGACGCAGATGAAACAGAGTGATCTGCACGAGATCGTCACTCGGGTCTTCGGTCGGCGGAAACGATTTCTGATAATTCTGGAAAATCGACTTGGTCAGATAGCGCCGCCAGCGGGCACCCGGCACAGCTGCCAAAACGCGAGCGACAGTGGGCATCCAGAATGAATTGGCTGTCGATTTCGCCGGGGGAATGTACTCGTAGGTGTCGCACGCGAAGACGCGTCGATCCCGACAATCATGAGCTTTGAGCACGGCTCGCATCAATACCGCAGCACCACCGCGTGCCACACCCAATTCGATCAAATCGCCTGGGACTTTATCGAGTAACACCTGCTCAATTGATTGCTGCAATTGCTCCAATCGCTTCCATCCAACCATGCTGAATGCCTGTGTCGGCTGATCTCGCCCGAGTACTCGAGCTTCGAGGTCAAACGAATCGACGATGGTAAATGTCTTCTCCGGGGTGATCAACCACGCGGGACGGTCTTCGTAGATGAGATTTGCGACGGTTCGACGCACAAGATCGAGGTAAAGCTGAACAGCCCCCCCCACAGAATCAGGAGGAAAAACGCCGGAGGCCGGGTACGACTCCGGAGGGGTGGGGCGACGTGCCGCATCTGGAAAGACGTTTCGTGGACCACGCGCAGAGGAGAGCTGCTGCAGGAACACTGCCAGCATCATGCATGAGAACAGCCCAGCCATCAGCCCGCTGGCTGTGGGCGAAAGATCCCAATGCTCAGACCAGCCGCCATGCCGCAAGAACAAGACGTTCACTGCGAATGTGGTTACTACGAGGGCGAGTATTCTGAGCATCAGCAACCACTTCTCTCGACAGATCTGTTTGTGCGGAGGGCGGATTACTTCCGATGACAGGTTCACTGCGCTCCGTAGGCTCTTGAGCGGCGATGCCCCCCATGCAATAAGTCATCAATAGATCATTCGTGATCCGCGATCACGAGAACTTGCAAGTCGAGTGATCCTCGAGGCAGCTTCACCTTCACCTTGTCGCCGACTTTCTTCCCCATCAGTGCTTGTGCGATGGGGCTGGTGGTCAAAATCTTCATGACCGGGCCGTCATAGTTTTCTTCGCCGGGACCGACGAATTCATACTTTTCGTCTTCATCCATCCCGAGGTCTTTGACTGTGACCGTGGAGCCGAACGTGACAATTCCCTTGGGCATCTCAGCCTTGTCGACAATGTAGCACCCGGCGAGCCGAGTCTTCATCAGAGAAATACGAAGCGCCAATCGGCCCTGTTCTTCGCGCTGGCCGTGGTACTCTGCGTTCTCTCGCAGATCGCCCTCGGCGCGTGCCTCTCCGATCCGCTCCGCAATGGCGGGCATGTCGACTTCTTCCAAATGACGAAGCTCATCGCGAAGTTTGTCAAAACCTTCGCGTGTGATGGGCTGGCGTTCCATGACCGACTTCCTGAGTCCGGGCAACTCGTCAAAAGATGAGTAAACCCTCTGCACGCATGAGACAAAAAACGAACACGGGACGCGACCTGTGTCGCGACCCGTGTTGCAATAGCACTATTGTTATCTTAGGGGTCCACTGTTGTCTACACCGGAACGAACGGATCATGATGTATGCCTCCTCGGGGCTGAGTGGCTTGACGTTTGGTCCGAAAGCGTTCACCTTGATGGGGTCACTTGGCAACCGTCATTGACGGACTGCCGAGCCCGTTTCCGTTAGTCAGCGTCTCGAAAGAGGCAGTTATGTCACGTCGAATTTTCGGCTGCTTGGTTTTGTGTCTCTCGTTCTTTGCGGGCGAGGCTCCGTCGTTTGCTGCCGACCCCCTGTGGGTCGTCTACGAGGGAAAGGCCGGGCCCGGGCTGGGTAAGCAGATCGTTCTGATCAGCGGAGATGAAGAATATCGCTCCGAAGAATGTCTGCCTCAGCTGGGGAAAATCCTGGCGGAACGACAGGGATTCAAATGCACGGTTTTGTTTGCAGTCAACCCGACCACGGGGGAAATCGACCCGAACACGAACAACAATATCCCCGGCCTGGAGTCGCTGGCCACGGCCGATCTGATGATCATCGCCACGCGGTTTCGCGATCTGCCGGATGATCAGATGAAGCACATTGTGGACTATGTCGAATCGGGCCGCCCGGTGATCGGCCTGCGAACAGCGACTCATGCTTTCAATCTCAACAAGGACTCGGCGTACCAGAATTATCACTGGGCCCTGGGAACCGATACGGATGGCGGCTTCGGGAGACGAGTCCTCGGGGAAACATGGATCAGCCATCATGGACACCATGGTAAGCAAAGCACCCTCGGCGTCATTGCGCCCGGACAGGAGCAGCACCCGATTCTCAAGGGGCTGAAGTCCGGCGATATCTGGGGGCCGACCGATGTGTATGGGGTACGACTCCCTCAGCCGGAAGGCTGTCACCCACTGGTGATGGGGCAGATTCTGACCGGGATGCAGCCGCAAGATCCGCCGCTGGACGGAGAGAAGAATTCCCCGATGATGCCCGTGGCTTGGACCAATTCGTTCGTGGGACAGTCCGGGAAGACGACCCGCGTGTTCACGACCACCATGGGAGCTGCCCAAGACCTGCAAAACGAGGGTTTCCGCCGCCTCCTGGTGAACGCCACATATTGGGCAATCGGAATGGAAGACAAGATCACCGAGTCAGCGAGTGTCGAACTGGTCGGAGAATTCAAACCCTCCGCATTCAGCTTCGGAGGATTCGTCAAAGGTGTGAAGCCCGCCGATCACTTGAAGTAGGCGACATCTCACACGTCGAGAATTCGAAAGCCCAAGAGCTGCAACTCTTGGGCTTTTTATGGCCGATCGTTACCCCTTGTTGCCATACCACTCGTCCGGGGAGAGGTCCGCGTGTTCGAAGCTTCGCGGGCTCTCATGTGGCGGAGGGACCACCGGCAGTGCTGGCGCATCAACACGTCGTGTCGGGTGACCCGACTGTCGGTCATGGATGTCATCCCAGCGATGAGCTTCATCCAGGTCATACTCACCGGCATCGTAATCATCGTATCGACACGTGTAGCCAGGTAGTTTGGACCGGATCAGCTCTTGCTCGAACTCCTCCAGGACCCGCAGTTGAATCAGATCGCGGCAGGCTGAATTGATCGGATGGGCGATGTCGGCATACAGCTTCGCCCGGCCATCAAGCCCCTTCATGGCGCGGTCATCTCGTTGACGCTGCCCGCATTGCGAACAGTAGTTCGACCGCAACGCATTCTTCCCATGGCAGCGGTGACAGTGGTCGGTCAACTTGCGGCTCGGCATGGCCACGAAGGCCCCCTTGATGCCGCGAATGATCTTCAGATCTCGCACGACAAAGCTGCCATCGATTGTCATTGAACAGAACGCCAACAGCCGTTCGGCGTTGTCGCTCATCAGTTTGATGCGGACTTCCGTAATCTCCACGAGACCGTCCTCCTGAGGAGTGGAGCGAGTGGCCAGACTTGGCCACCAGCGCGAGGACATGAACACGTTGCCTGTTCCAAGGTGTGCAGCAATGACGGCAGAAGCCTTCTTCAGTCGGTGTTGATGTCCGGTATTGAGACCCGTCTCAGGTCGCTGTCTGAACGACAAATACCTGGCCATGACATAACGCACGAAGCTGATGAGCTGCCCGCATTGCCTGCCCGCGATGGGCACACAGCGCGAAACAGGATGACCCGCTTCCGGTCATCATTCGGCCCACGCTCGATATCCCGGCCAGTGAAGTCAGCACGGACGCGACCTCTGGACTCATATTTCCAGCAGGCACCTCGAGCGAGTTGTGCAGCTGGGTTCCTATGTGTGCGAGATTGCCGGATTCCAATGCGTGCCGAATTCCTTCGCTGCCGCGCGGTGTCCGGTCTGGTCGCAGAGCCTGAAACACGTCGCGGGTACTCAGCCCGCTTGGAGGCTTCACGACGACGAAATGCAGCGGGCGAGACATCGGCTCGGCGGTGATTTGCTCGCCACGTCCCCGGCACATCGCGAGTAGGACCGAGTCGAGGAAGAAGTTCACGTCACTCCCCAGCTGAGCGGCCAGTGGATGCAGTTCGGCGGAGGTCAGTCCGAGATTCCACAAGCGATTCAAGCCGACGAGTGCCGCAGCTGCATCACTCGATCCGCCGCCCAGACCAGCTTGCAGGGGGATCGATTTCGCGAGATCGATCGAGGCACCAAGTCGGCAGCCCGTGTGTTGCCGCAGCAGTTCGGCGGCCTTCAGAACAAGGTTCCGCTCGTCCAGCGGGAGTAATGCACGCATCGCGGGAGTGAGACCCGGGGACGCGTCAGCCAGTGACAATTCCAACCGGCCACTGTCGTTCGTTTGAAAACGAAGTGTGTCATACAGACCGATGGAGACCATCAAGGTCTCCAGTTCGTGATAGCCGTCTGGTCGTTTACCGAGAACGTCGAGGAAGAGATTGAGCTTAGCCGGCGTTCTCACGACAAGGGTCGGCCCCTGCCAGTGAAGTCGCATCCGTGTCACGTCCTGATGGTGATGCTCACGTTGTTGCGGCACGAGAAGTAAAAGCAGTGAGCTCTCATTTCTGGTGTCTACTCACGTCTTCGTGTCGAGAATGATACGAGGTGTGAGTGTGTAGATGGGATCGACAGTTTTGATGTTATGTCATGCATACGGATTGTCAATAGGGCTTGACACTCGGCTCACGTCTGGCCCGTTCTCCAATTCGGGTTGGATTTGACGGGGACTGCATTCGGCGTCCGTCCTTGGCTGCGATCCGCTGGCAATAGAACCGGAGTCGTCAGATTTTCACAGCGTGTCTGACTGCGGCGAAATACCAGAAAGAACAGAGGAGTCTCACACGAAGGCACCAAGGCACGAAGAGGGAATGCGCGAGTATTCGCTGCTGAATGATTGATGGGCCTCACTTCGTGCCTTTGTGTGAATCATTTCTGCCTTAGCCAAAGTGACAAACCGGCCAGCCTTGACACTCGGCTCGCGAACCTCGAATTGATATCCTGAGCCGAGGAGTTCGTCACATCCTGTTGCAGCTGTCGATTGGTGTTCCCTCGTGTCTGTGATTCGCACACTCCCTGAGAAACGCGAGGCTTTGCTGGAGATTCTCCGGCAAGCGGGGCGGGTCGCCGTGGCCTTTTCTGGAGGCGTCGACAGTGCCGTGGTTGCCTCTGCCGCCCAGCTCGCCTGTGGAGATCTGGCGTTTGCCGTCACAGCTGTGAGTCCAAGCTTGGCCAGCGGCGAACTCGAAAACGCGGTGAGCATCGCCCGGCAGATCGGCATTCGGCATGTCGTGATCGACACACAAGAGTTCGCCGAAGCAGGCTATGTGCAGAACGCCGGGAACCGCTGCTACTTCTGCAAGACGGAGCTTTACTCACGTATCGAGGAGATCGCCGCGCGGGCTCCATTCGACATGCTTGTGAATGGGGCCAACGCAGATGATGTCGGTGATCACCGCCCCGGCATGATTGCCGCGACAGAACATTTGGTCCGCAGCCCGCTGCTGGAAGTCGGACTCACGAAATCAGAAGTCCGCGAGCTGGCTCTGGTTTGGGGTTTGCCCGTGTGGGACAAACCCGCGAGCCCGTGCTTGTCGAGTCGCATTGCTTACGGCGTCGAGGTCACTCCCGAGCGTGTCTCACGGGTCGATGCTGCCGAAGTCTGGCTCCGCGCGCAGCTGGGGATTCGAGAGCTGCGGGTGCGATTGGAGGCGAATGACCTCGCGCGGATTGAAGTCCCCCTTACAGCTGTGGCCCGCTTGGCCGCAGACGATTTGCGTCAACGGACTGCGTCCCAGCTGAGGTCGCTCGGGTTTCGGGCGGTGACGATTGACCTGGAGGGCTTCCGCAGTGGGAGCCTGAACGACGTGCTGCCGGTCGGTGATCTGGTGTTGTTGACGATCCCGAAGAGTTAGAGGATTGTCTGCCCACGGTTAGATTTCTCGGTACTCGACTCAAGCAGTCTTTGGCAGCAGCTTCTCGATGTACTTGCCGAGGATGTCGGTTTCGATATTCACCGCGTCGCCAATAGCTCGTCGTCCCAAGGTGGTGACTTGCAACGTGTGAGGAATCAAAGCGATGCGGAACGAGTCGGCAGTCACCTCGACCAGGGTCAGGCTGACTCCATCGACCGTGATCGAGCCTTTGTCGACCATCTGACGTGTCCATGTCGGTGGGACGCGAAAGGTCATGAAGATCCAGTCCCCCTCGGGCTGAATGGCGGCGACATGACCGAGGGCGTCGATGTGCCCCTGCACGAAATGGCCTCCGAGGCGGGCACCGACCTGGAGCGAGCGTTCGACGTTCACGACGTCACCGACTTTGAGGCTTCCGAGATTCGTCCGCGAGAGCGTTTCTGATCCCGCTTGAAAGCTCCACGTGCGATCACCGATCGCAATGACTGTCAGGCAACAGCCATTCAAAGCAATGCTGTCCCCCAGCCGAATCGTCTCCAGACCCGGCAGTTCCGGCGGAGCTGCGATTTGCAGGGTGAGCGAAACCGCATCCGGGGTGAGTGTCACAACACGGCCTAAACCTTCGACCAGACCGGTAAACATGGGAGGAACCTCGTTGGAGAGACAGGTGGCGGAAAAGTGGACGGAGATTCACCACGGAGAACTGCGTGTCGATGGAGGTCGGAATCTCATTTCACAGATTGGAAGTTCCGAGAGCAGGCACACCCGCCGAAGACGAGGACCCTTTGACAAGATTCACATGATGAACAGGATGATGAGACACTCCATCGACGGCGGGTTTCATCCAGTGAAAACAACCGATCAGCTGAGCTCAGATCACACTTCTCGAATGCCAGATTCCTCCGTGGTGAATCTCTGCCCCCTGCTGAATCATGCGAAGCACTCGAACACCATCGCAATGTCCACCTGACCACTGACAACTCAGGGGACGACAGGGTATCATTCTTATTCTATGAGGTCGAAGGTGGACATCCACCTTCCAGAAGGAATACGCGGCATGGCCACCATTGTGTTGATTGAGGATGACCGAGAAATCGGTTCGACGCTGTCAGCTGTCCTAGACGGGGCGGGCTACCGCGTCGTTCTGGCGACCAACGGCATCGACGGGCAACGCCTGATTACGACGGAGAAACCCGATCTGGTCATCACCGATATGATGATGCCCCGCATGGGCGGATTCCCGGTCTTGGAGTTCCTTCGCACCCTCGATGCTCCGCCCAAGGTCATCATGATTACTGCCAATGAAGGCGGTCGTCACAAGGCCTATGCGGAAATGCTGGGCGTCGTTGATTACCTGCGGAAACCATTTCCGATGGACGTCCTGTTGGAGACCGTGCGCCTCGCACTTGGCGGCGTTGAGCCCGAGAAGAGGCCCCCCGCTGCGACTCGCCGGCGGGTGTTGAAGAAGAAAGAGGATGGGGAAGCGGAGGAGTAAGGCCAACAGGTAGAAGTCTCTTCTCCGCCACTGGGGCTCGTCCCCGTGGTTCCCGCGCCTGTGCGCTACCGTAGCGCACAAGCGCGGGAACCACCCCGACGAGCGAGGTGGTGGGGCGACTCTAATTCACGCGGGTGAGATTGAGGCGTACGTCGGATGTCTTCGTACGTCGCTCCTCGAAGTTTCCACACGGTCAGACGAAGATGTCCGTCCTACGAGAGGTTTCATTTTCCCCCTCGCCAAGTACGACCAATACCTCAATCAAGCCAATTCCGGCCGCGCCCCGCGTTTGGGCATCTGGGCGACGAGGGTGTCGATCGCGCGGGCCAGATCGCGGCAACCGCGACCGAACCGCTTCTCGCGGCGGGCTTGATCGGCAGCGGTAATCGCTTCCCGGTGTGCTTTCTGGTCGATGCTCCAGTTCTCCTCAGTGGCCGATCGACGCAGACCTGATTCGATCTCTGTCAGCAGCTGGAACAGCTCGTCCGAACTGGCAGACACAGCTGTGCGATGTGGCCGACTGAGGTTGGTGCGGTACAGGTCTTCGTTCTCGCGTGACCGATTTTTGGCTTCTCGCTGAATGGAGAGAGCCTTCAGAAGCAGAATCACCATGCCGGTGGACGAGAGTCCGGTCAGCGAGACTCCGGCCCAGGGATTGCCCACAATCCACAGAGTAATGCCGCCCACAATGGCCAGAGACATCAACCAAAAAGCGGCCAGCCACATCCAACCGAGTGCATTCGGAGCTTCGTCCAGCGGTTCGGGGGCAGGCGGAAGCACGTTGGCGGGCAGCTCGCCGACGCGGGTAATCACGACCGTGCTGTTATCGGGACCGCCGCGCAGATTCGCGAGTTGAACCAGCAATCGGCAGGACTGACTCGGAGAAAGTTCGCGGACGATCGCGCCGATCTCCGAGTCATTGACTTGATTGCTTAACCCATCGGAACAGAGGACGAACGTGTCGCCGGGCAGCACGGGGAATGGACCTTCCAGATCGACTTGTACGGTCGGCTCGGGCCCTAGCGAACGCAAAATGATGTTGCGGTGATTCGAGAAGTCGATTTTGTCTGCGGCCTTGCCATCCCGGCGACGCATTTCCCATTCGAGGCTGTGATCGAACGTCAGCTGATCGATGCGATCGCGGCGGACGCGATAACAGCGGCTGTCGCCGACATGCCCGAGAATGGCCCCGCGCGAGGAAAGGGTTAAGACGGAGCAGGTGGTCCCCATCCGTTGAAACTCTTTGTTCTGCTCGCCCTTTTCGTGAATGGCGGTATTGGCAGCGACCACAGCGGCCTGTAACGAGATACGAGTGTCGCTGATCGGGCTTTTGAAGTAGGTGTGCGGAATGGTTTCGGCAGCGATCTTGCTGGCGAGTTCTCCGACCGCGTGGCCACCCATCCCGTCTGCGACAAGGAACAAATGTCCGCGCCGGAGGTACTCCTCCTCGGACTGGCTGACCTGGATGGCGTACGAATCCTCATTGTTCTGTCGGCGCATCCCGACATCAGAGAGCGAGGCGTACTGAACTTTCTGCTCCCAGCGCATGCATCCCCCCAGGGCTTGTGGCTGGAAGACATCATAACCCGCTGGCAGGACGACTGCCACAAGGAGGGTTGATCGTTTATGGTTTATGGACGAACGAACTGACAGAATCAGCCTGAAGTGTCAAAATGTCGGGGCAGACATCCCTCAACGATCCGGTCCCCCCCCTCCCTATGCTTCTCGACTTCGACCATCATGCGACGACCCCCGTGGACCCCCGCGTCTTGGAAGTCATGCTGCCGTACTTCTCCGCGAAATACGGCAACCCCGCCAGCATTAGCCACCGCCGGGGGCTGGCGGCTGCCGCGGTGGAACAGTCCGCACGGGAGCAGGTCGCGGCTCTGTTGGGAGTTGATCCGCGCGAGGTGATCTGGACGAGCGGGGCGACGGAGGCGAATAACCTGGCGATTAAAGGGGTGGTGGCCGGGTCTGTCGACTACCGCGGTCTGATCGTGGGGTCGACCGAGCATCGGTCAGTCCTGGACCCGGCGAAGAAGCTGGCTAGGTCGGGCGTTCCAGTGGCGGTGATGCCGGTCGATGGTCGGGGACAGCTCGACTTGGATGTCCTGTGGAAGGCGATCACACGGGAGACAATACTCGTTTCCGTGATGTGGGCGAACAATGAGATCGGAACGATTGCTCCGCTGGACGAGATTGCGTCGATCTGTCGCGAGAAGGGCGTATGGTTGCACTCGGACGCGACGCAGGCGGTGGGGAAGGTGGCCGTCGACCTGCGTGCGACCGATATCGATTTGATGAGTTTGAGCGCTCACAAGTTTTATGGACCGCCAGGAATTGGAGCTTTGGTCGTGCGGCGGGACCGGGGTCTTTTTCCGTTGGTCCCGCAGATTGAGGGCGGCGGGCAGCAGTCCGGGAGACGCAGCGGCTCGCTGCCGCTGGCTTTGATCGTGGGATTTGCAAAGGCCCTGGAGCTGTGTGAGCAGGAACGCGAGGCCACTACCGTTCGATTGGCCACGCTTCGCGATCTCCTGTGGAGTGAATTGGCCCAACGCATTCCCGGGATCATCCGGCATGGCTGGCCATCGCCGAATGTCGCCTTTTTCTCAGAAAATGGACGTCCTTTAGCGGAGAAAAAGGCGACAGAGGAAGCCGCGCTACTTGAGCCGCAACCCAGCGTGCTGCCACACAATCTCAACGTCGGACTCCCCGACATCGACGGCGACGCCCTGCTGGCACGACTCGATCAATCCGACCTCTGTGTCAGCTCCGGAGCGGCCTGTTCATCCACCAATCGTGAGCCAAGCCATGTACTCACAGCGATCGGAGTCCCCGAACGCCTGGCCCGAGCGAGCGTCCGGTTTGGACTCGGGAAGTGGACCACGGCCGACGAGGTCGTTCAAGCAGCTGCGATTCTGGCGGCGATTGTTGAAAATCTACATCTTCTCCAAGGTCAACGAAATCCTATCTCCATCAAATGATCTGCCGCCTTCTGTGAGTCAATTCGTATCACGGTCAACTCTCTGCAGAGAGCCTCAATTCCTCTGAATTCGCGTTTTGTTCGATCAGGGAGGTATTCTGGAAGGCGCGAGTGTAGATTGTGCATTCGTTGTGCGTTCATAGCACAGAGGTGGGCTTGTTTTCCATGAGTTGATCTCCAACGGCATTCGCCTTGTGATGGAACGAGTTCGTGACGGATTCATTTTCGCGGAGGGTCTGTTGTATGTGGAATCTCAAGCAGACAGCCTGCGTTGCGACGGTTCTGGCCCTCTGGTCCAGTTCGCTAGTCAGCGCTGAAGATTGGACTCGTTTTCGCGGTCCCAATGGCAGCGGCGTCGCAGCGGCCACCGAATCAGTCCCCAGCGAGTGGGGCGATACTCAGAATCTCGCCTGGAAGCTGGCGCTGCCAGGCCCCGGGTCGAGTTCACCGATTATTATCGGGAACAAGGTCTTCATTACTTGTTTCTCCGGATACGGAGTCGACGGGAACGATCCCGGCGAACTGTCCAATCTCAAACGACACTTGGTCTGCATCGACGCGACGAACGGCACCCAGTTGTGGGATGTCAGCGTTGTGGCCAGTCAGCCGGAAGACCCATATTCGCGGATGCTCGGCGAGCACGGGTACGCGAGCGGGTCGCCAGTCAGTGACGGCGAGCATGTCTATGTGTTCTACGGCAAGGGCGGCGTGCTGGCTTACGATTTGGATGGCAAAGAAGTCTGGCGAGCCAATGTTGGCAGTGAATCCGGCCCGATGCGCTGGGGCTCGGGAGCCAGCCCGATCCTCCATGACAATCTGCTGATCGTGAATGCGAGTGAAGAGAACCAGGCGATGGTGGCTCTCGATAAGCTGACGGGCAAAGAAGTCTGGAAGGCTCAGGCTGATGGGCTGGGGATGACTTGGGGGACTCCCATCATCGTCGGTGAAGGCGAAAGCGCTGAGCTGGCGATTGGCGTTCCCGGCGAGATCTGGGGCTTCAATCTCAAGACCGGCAAGCTCAAGTGGTATGCCGAGGGATTGCAAGATAACTCGTTCTGTTCCAGCCTGATCACCGATGGAAAAATCGTCTACGCGATCGATGGCCGCGGGGGAGAAGGAATCGCTATTCGAGCGGGCGGCAAGGATGATGTTTCCAAGACGCACACTGTCTGGAAAGCGAAAGCCCCCGGACGAATCAGCTCACCGATCCTGCATGACGGACGAATCTACACCAGCTCACGCGGGGCTGTGCTGTGCGTCAGCGCAGAAACCGGGGAGCAAGTTTATCAGGCCCGCTTCCCCACAGCTGATGGAGCATCGGCTCCGGCCGAACCTCCACCGCCAGAACGTGGCGGCGGTGGTCGCGGGGGCCGTGGAGGCGGAATGGGCGGGGGGCAGGACTATGCCTCGCCAATCCTCGTAGGTGACAAGCTCATCCTCGTCACTCGTTCAGGACTCACCCATGTCTGGCAAGCTGGAGCCGAATTCAAGTCGCTGGCTGAAAACAAGTTCGCTTCTGATACCAGCAAATTCAATGGTACTCCGGCTGTGTCAGGTGGGCGTTTGTTTATCCGATCAGACAAGGCAATGTACTGTGTGATGGCTCAATAGCCTAGCACTCCGTTTGTGGTGGTGCCTGCTCAGGGATCACGTTCTCAAGTCTCACTTCTTCCACTCTGGGGAAACTCAATCATGATGTCGTCCAAGGTTCGCATCTCTGCTGTTCTGGCGGGGTTGCTGCTCGCAGCTCCTGCACTGTCGTTCGCTCAAGGTCCAGGCGGTGGACGGGGAGGGTTCGGCGGTGGGTTCGGAGGCCGAGGCGGCGGCGGCATCTCGGGTCTCCTGAGAATGGAAGAGGTCCAGAAAGAGATCTCCGTCACCGACGAGCAAAAGGCTGAACTCACCAAGATCAGTGAAGCTGGTCGCGGGGCAGGTGGTGGTGCTGCTGGATTCGACCGGGAAGCGTTCCAGAAGCTCACCGAGGATGAGCGGAACAAGCGCCTCGAAGAGATGCGCAAAGAAGGTGAAGAACGTACCAAGAAGGCTGACGAGGCCATCAAGGCGATGCTCAAGCCTGAACAGTGGACCCGCTTGAGTGAACTTCGCACCCAGCGAGAAGGAGTGCGGGCTCTCTCACGTGAAGAGGTTCAAAAGGAGCTTGCCCTGACCGAAGAGCAAATTGCCAAGGTCAAGACTCTGACCGATGCACAAAACGCCGGTGGTTTCGGCGGCGGACGGAACTTCCAGGACATGTCCGAAGAAGAAATGCGGAAAGCCCGCGAAGAAATGACTGCCAAACGAGAAGCGTTCGACAAGGATATGGCTGCTGTTCTGACTGAAGAGCAGAAGGCCACCTGGACCAAGATGCAGGGGGCCAAGTTCGAATTCCCTCAGCGTGGCGGCCCCGGTGGTGGCGGTCCCGGGGGAGCGGGCGGCGGTCGTCGTCGTCCGGAATAGTTGTTGAGAGACCAGACCGCGTGTTATCGTTGGCCTTGCCAGTCGGTCTCACGCGGTTTTAATTTCTCCACCCGTCCTGCACTCACTCGATCCTTGGTGACCTCATGTCGACTCCATTCACGTTCGCCAATCGACGCCAGTTTCTTCAAGCGACAGCTGCCAGTGCGGCACTGTTTTCTGTGCGTGGTCTGTTTGCGGAAGAGCTGACCAAGACTCCGTCGCAAACGGAAGGTCCGTTCTATCCGGACAAGTTGCCGCTTGACACAGACAACGATTTGATCGTGTTGAATGACAGCATCACGCCGGGTGTGGGCGAAGTGACTTACCTGAGTGGGAAAATCCTCGGGGCCAATGGAGAGCCGATCCGCAACGCGGTCGTCGAGATTTGGCAAGCCGACAACAACGGGGCCTACCTCCACGCGGGGAGCGACAACGGCAATAAACGCGACGGCAATTTTCAGGGTTTCGGTCGCTTCACGACCGGATCGACCGGCGAGTATTTGTTCCGCACGATCAAGCCGGTGCCCTATCCTGGCCGCACGCCACACATTCATTTCGCCGTCAAAGTGCCCGGACGCGACAAGTTTACGACTCAGCTCTATGTTCAGGACCACCCCGGGAATGACCGCGACGGGATCTATAAATCGGTCCGCGATCCGAAGTCCCGCGCGGCGATCACGTCGGCGTTTGATCCACTGCCACATTCCAAGGTCGGCGAGCTGAACGCGAAATTTGATATCGTGTTGGGGATTACTCCCGAAGCGTGAACGGGTGGTCGTCCACTGGTTCGCACGAGATACACTCTCAGGTGCCGCAGTCGAGGGACGTTCGCCCATCCCTGCGATAACATGCTTGCATGTCATTCGACTGGATCACCTGCGAACTGCAAGCGCTAGACGAGGCGGGTCTGCGGCGGCGAGAACGCGTCTGCGAGCCGCTGCCTCACGGACGGTGTCGCGTCAACGGGGTCGAACTCGTCAACTTCGCTTCGAACGATTACCTCGGGCTCGCCAGTGATCCTCGCGTGATCGCAGCGTCCCTGGATGCGACAGCACGCTACGGGACCGGAGCGCGCGCGAGTGCGCTGGTCAGTGGACGAACCCCCTTGCACGCGGAATTGGAACTGGCCATCGCTCAGTTCGAAGGCACCGCATCTGCAGTGCTATTTCCGACCGGTTATGCGGCCAATGTCGGAGCGATCAGTTGTCTGGTCGAGGCGGGCGATGTGGTCTTCTGCGATCGACTGAACCATGCCAGCTTGGTCGATGGTTGCCGGTTGAGTGGGGCGCGGTTGCGGGTCTACTCGCATGGCGACCTTGGGCAGCTTTCGAACGAACTCGACAAAGCCAAAGACACTCGCCGCCGCTTGATCGTGACGGACAGCCTGTTCAGCATGGATGGCGATGCCGCTCCGCTCGCCGAATTGCTCGCACTGGCCGAGCAATCTCAGAGCATGTTTCTTGTCGACGAAGCGCATGCCACGGGCGTCTATGGAGCCACCGGACGCGGGCTGAGTGAAGAGGCCGGGCTCGCAGATTCGGCCAGCGTGCGAGTCGGCACGTTGAGCAAGGCGATCGGCTCGCAAGGCGGCTTCATCGCCGGATCGCAGGAGCTGTGCGATTGGGTCCGCAATACTGCTCGGACTCAGATGTTCTCAACCGCGCTCACCCCCGGAGCCTGCGGCGCGGCGCTGGAGTCGCTCCGCTTAATTCAATCGGAGTCAGATCGCCGCGAGCGGGTGCGTGGTCTGGCACGACAGCTGCGTGCGAAGTTACTCGCCGCGGGTTGGCAGGTCACTGGCGAGGCCGATTGTCCAATCGTGCCGGTCCTCATCGGGGAACCGCAGGCTGCGGTTGAGCTGTCACAGGGTTTGCGGCAACAAGGTTTCCTGGTCCCGGCCATTCGTCCGCCGACTGTGCCACGTGGGACATCACGTTTACGGATCTCGCTCACTGCCGAACATACCCATGAGGACATCGAGCGATGCGTGGAGATTCTTAGGGGTGACTAGGGGGAACTGCTCACTTTGGGCGCAGGCTCACGAGTCGAGGGTGAGTCATTATCATTTTATAGGCACGTAGCAAACGTGCCCCACGCAGAATAGAGATTCACCCGTCGTCTTCCAGCGAACCCGAGTGAACGGCACCCGCAGCTGAGGTAATTCGTTTCACCAAGATCGTCGCATAACATCCGCGCGGCAGGGAAAACGCCAGCCGTAACGCCCGTTGACCACGATACATGTCGTCGTCGATTTCCGTGCTGCTGACATTGATAGGGCGCACGATGGCGGCTCGCTCTCCCTTAGAGAAGAAGCTGTCGCGGGGGTGTTTGATCTTCACGTCCGCCCGAGTCAGCCCCTCGCGCTCCAGCACTCGATCCGTGATGGCCGTAATCGGAGCCTCATCCTCATAGATCGAGCGTGAGGACGGGAAGGGAATCATCAACGTCGTCAGATCGAGCGGTTCGCTGGTGGGTAGCGATCTGAAAAACGGGGCTGGTCCCTGTGACAACGGCACCTCGACCCGGCATTCTTCCGGGCAGCTGGTGTGGATCACCTCCGCGAGAACTTTGTTCCACAGGTGGCTCTGGAATGCCGAGATGTACAAGCTGCGCATGTCCTGCCGGACGCGGGTCCACGCTCCCTTGAAGTCGGTCGGATGCTGAACCAGATACGAGACGATACTTCTCCGATGTGAGCGTCCCAGACGCTCCATACACAGCGGCCAGTTGCCCCAGTGGTCACGCAGGACCGCCTTCTCCTGCTTCTCACTGGCGCGATCAAACCAGGTGTGGGCAGCCAGTCCCAGCCAGAGGGTTCGCTCGTAATCTCCAGCAATCCACGGACGGGCGATGAATTCCCCGTCCGAGGTGACCGAGCCAAATCGCTGGTCATCGAAATAGTTCGGCAGACCCCACTGCCCGACTTCGGTGAGAGCTGCGATAGCTCGCGCACACTCGTCCGGCACCATGTCGCGCATGACAATCTGGAATGCATTTCCGGTGATCTCGGTCGACCGAAACGGGTTGTCCGTTTGCCCCAGATAGCTCAGTCCCCACTGGTCTCGTTGGGCATTGCGGGCCGGGCCACGATGCACCGTGACGAACTGCGACGTCTGCGCGTGCCGGTCTTTCAGACCCCCATACGACACCCGCTCACGTGGCAGATTCCACATCTGCAACAGCTGGGTAATGGCTTCCGGGGTGCCGATTCCGCGTTTGGAGAGTTCGTAGACTGTGAACTCCCCCTTCGCGCGAATCGGGAACTCCGACAGCTCGGTCACGATAAAATCTTCGGGTCGACATTTCAGCTTCATCAACGGAGTTTATCGAAAGCAGCGGGCGGCTGTTACTGAATGCGAAAGAGGTCAGTCGCATGTCTTCAATCCCGGGATTGACGCCATCGTGCGGGCACGCTGATAATCCAGACAAGGTCTGCGGGGATGCCAAGCCTTAGTCCTTCGGGACGCTGCGGGGTTACCCCGTGGGAGACTCGTTGTTGGTCATTCACCGTGAGTTTGGTGGAATTGAGCAAGTCAATTCCACCAAACTCGCCACAGGATGCGTTGTGCAACCCGCAGACCGCTTTTTCCCACACACAAGGACGGCCATGATGGTGCAGAGTTCATGGGACTGATCGCCTATCTGAAGCGGCTGTTCTTGGGGACTCCGGCACCGTCGTCTGATCACGAGCAACTTTCCTCGGAAGTTTCGCCGACAGCGGTGATGCAGGATTTTTCAGGTGGGGAGGCCTTCTATACTCCGACTGCTCAATTCACGGAATCCGCACGCAAGTTTCAGTACTTCTATCCCCTTCGCTATTATTCGACAGCGCTGCGGCAGGGGCGGACTCTGCGAGTGGTTCGGGGTGTTCCCTACCGGTTTGCACGGCCCCAACTGGCATCACCAGAAGAGTACACAGACCTCACGGGGGACCATGATTCTCAGGCGCTGGCGGGATACGGCCTCCCTGATCTGCGGTCGCCCGAAGATCTCGCCCGCTGGCTGGAAATTCCGCTGGGGAAGGTCGCTTGGCTGACCGGGCGGTTCTTTGAGAACGAGCGGCCCCAGTCCGAGCAGGAAGCCCACTACCACTTCCACTGGATCAAAAAGAAGACAGCTGGCTACCGACTCATCGAGGCCCCGAAGGTCTTACTCAAAGCCGCGCAGACCCAAATCCTGCGAGGCATTCTCGATCTATTGCCCGCCCACCCCGCTGCTCATGGATTCGTTAAACATCGCTCGATTCGCAGCAACGCTGCTCCACATGTGGGAAGTGCCTGGGTACTCAAGCTCGATCTCACCAACTTTTACCCCTCGGTCCCATTCTCGCGAGTCGTGGCCATCTTTCGGTCCATGGGGTATGGCCGCGAGGTGGCGATCTGGCTGGGTCGGCTGACGACATCGGCGATTCCGTCGAACCTCAACGCGCCGGATGGGATGGCCAACACCGTCTGGCCCTATCGCTCGCGTCACCTACCACAAGGGGCCCCGACCTCGCCCGCGCTGGCGAACCTCTCGGCGTTCAGCCTTGATGTCCGGCTCGCAGGGATGGCTGCGAAGTATGGTGCCCGGTACACGCGATACGCGGACGATCTCACCCTTTCCGGACCGGGGAAGTCCATTCCCGCTTTGCGTGAGATCATTCCATTCGCTCAGTGGATCGTGCGGAACGAGCGATTTACCGTCAATACCAACAAACGCCGAGTCCTGAAACGACACCAGCAACAAACCGTCACCGGGATCGTCGTCAACGAGAAGCTGACCCTCAGCCGCGCCGAGTTCGATCAGCTGAAGGCGATCCTCACCAACTGCATCCGCCACGGGGGCACATCGCAAAATCGAGAGGGCCATGCCGACTTCGCCAGCCATTTACGGGGCCGAATCGGGCATTTTCTGTCCGTGAACCCCGAGCGGGGCGAGAAGCTACGGGTATTGTATTCGCGAGTGGACTGGTCGAAATAGCGATCAGGGCAAGTCCGAAGGGATGCCGCACCCTTGGAGTTGGGGACCACGTCTAACTTTATGCCCATCAGGGCTTGATCAGAAAAAAACCTCCGCCGAAGCCGCCCTGCTGCCCGCCGCCTTGGCCACCTTGTCGCCCTTTTCCTCCACCGCCGGAGATGCCGATGATTGCATTTTCGCTGGCATCACCATATTCAATCTTTTGAATGAGTTCGCCAATTTTCAGATGTGTCTCACGTGTCTGTCTGATGATCAACACCGAGTATGAAACGCTGACCACCGTCTGAGTCGCAGCTGCTGTTGCTGTCTTAACTGGTGCAGCTGTTGCAGGGAGCACTTCGATCTTGGGTTGGGATTTCACGACGTGCAATGTTCCCGGTTGATCGGGCGTTTCAGGCGTCTTCCAACTTTCCGGGCTGACAAGGACGGGCAATGTGGTTCCCAGATCGTCAGCCATCTCGGACGACATTCGGTAATAGTGGGTCACCAGCTCTTTCGGGTCGGGGCCATGGGGTTTGCGTGGTTTCGAGGCCCGTAAAGCGATCCGGTAGTTTTCCAGCAACTCCAAGACCGCATCCAGTTGGGCCTCTGTCTGTCGGACCACCATGGTGCCCGGCAGGGGAAACTCCAACGTGCCCGTGCCTGGCTCATTGTCATCCCAGGGTCCAGCGGTCTGACTGAGAATGGCTTCCGTGAGCGCACTCGATTCATCGCTGTTCCGACAGAGGTCGCGCACATCAAACACTGCGGTGTGATATCGCTCGCTCGCAGACTCTTCCGTAGCGATCCACAGGACACCATCGCGCAGCAAGGGGACCAGTTTTACATCGATTGCCAAGCCCTGAATGATGGTCCGCAGCTTCTGTTCGTTGGCGGCCAGCGTGACCGGTTGGCGATTCCGAATTCCCGCAGTGCTGAGGGAGCGGTCGATCCGGATGTCAGCCATTGCCAGTGCGGCGAGTTGTGATACGGCCTCCTCAAAGGCAGTCTCCTGGAAGTTCACGCTGATCCGCTGCTCCAGCTTCTCGCGCAGACCTGCATGCTGCGGACAATCGAGCAGAAGTGTCCGACGACTCGGCTTCTGAAGTGCGGTGAGCAACGCGGAGACTTCTCGCTGCATGGAATCAGTCTGACGGACGAACAAGACATCACCTAGTTGCACCAGCGTTCCGGTCCCCGGCTCATCGGCATCCCAGGGGCCGGAAGTGCTCTGTTCGATTGTCGAGAGCAGCGCCACATCTTCGATGCCAGCGTCCAGCAGATCACCAATATTGTAGGGGATGGTGATGTAGTGTTCTGACACACTCTCTGTGGTGGTCAGATGCACGTTGCCGTCAGCAACATACCACGCCAGTTGCAGCGATTGCAGGCGATCAAGCAATTGGTACAGCGGTTCATTCTCCAAGCGTTCGCTGACTTGGTCGCTGATCAGAACTCCCGCGTTAGAGAGTGCCTGAGCATCCACGATGACCTTGAGCTGCTGCTCCTGTTGCAGCCACTGGATGACTTCCCGCAGCGAGGTCCGCTTGAATTCATGTGTCACCCGTTTGGCCAATTCAGGCGGCATCAGCGTCGCGGGATCAAAAGCCTGCGGCTCATCGGGGATCTCGATCTTCAAGCTCGGGGCAGCAGTCTCAACGGGCTTTTCCACGGACGCCGGCAGTTGAGCGAACACAGTGGCCGACAGGAGACCTGACAGCATTACAATTCCGACGACCAGCAAGTTCCGCATCACGCCCCCAGACAAAGAGTGAGGGGGAGTGCTGGCGAATGCCAATCGTCGAGCCCCCCGGCTTCCGATTGTCGGAGACGCCCCTGCCGAACGCAAGAACTACTTTCTTCGGTTTATCGATCGCCGTCGAAACGGATCTTGGCAGCTGAGAATCGGGTGATCGAAAAAGAACAGGCACCTCGATGATCGTCGAGGTGCCTTGTTTGAGATTCAATTCGACCGAATTCTGCGACTCTACCGCCGAGCGCTGGCGTGCTTGAGTGGGACCCAAGCTGCGTTCTGCTGGCTGCTGGCGACGCACTGCTGGATGAAATACATCCCTTCGACACCGTCGTACACGTTCGGATAGATCGTGTCGCGGGTTTCGAATTTCTTGCCAGCGGCCCGATCCGCCATGGAGTCGTACGCGAAGCGGTACACATTCGCGAAGGCCTCGAAGAATGCTTCCGGATGACCAGCAGGCAGGCGGCTAGAGGCCGTGGACAGAGCGCCCAAGTAGGGACCGCCATTGCGGGTGTAGATCTGGTGGGCGTGCCCATTGCGGCGCACGATCAGCTCGTTCGGGTTTTCCTGTCGCCAAGTGACAGCTCCCTTGGTGCCGTCGACTTCGATGAACAGATCGTTCTCACGGCCATGGGAAATCTGGCTGGCGGTCACGGTGCCCAGGGCTCCGTTTTCCATGCGGATCACGGCGTGGCCATAATCATCGAGCGAGCGACCGGCTTCGAAGACTTTCATGTGGCACGAGACATCGGTGGGCAACAGCCCCGTCATGTAACGTCCCAAGTTGTAGGCATGCGTCCCAATATCGCCGAAGCAGCCGGAGATTCCCGATTGCTTGGGGTCGGTTCGCCACTTGGCCTGCTTCTGATCCGAGGTCTCCAGCCGCGTGCGAAGCCACCCCTGAATGTAGTTCGAGCGAAAGGCGTTAATCTCGCCCAGCTCGCCCCCGAGCACCATTTCGCGGACCTGCCTGACCAGTGGGTAGCCGGTGTAATTGTGTGACAGGGCGAACACCACGCCGCTCTTCTCGACGGCTTTTTGCAACTCTTCCGCTTCCTTCAGATCGAACGTCATCGGCTTATCACACACGACGTTGAAGCCCGCATCGACAGCGGCCTTGGCAATCGCAAAGTGTGTGTGGTTGGGAGTCGCGACCGTCACAAAGTCGATCCGCTTGTCGGCGGGCAATGCCTTCTCGGCGGCGATCATCTCGGGCACGGAGCCATACGCCCGATCTGTCGAAATGTCATACGCCGCCGCCGAAGCCTTTGCCCGGGCCGCATCGCTCGACAACGCACCCGCAACCAACTCCGCTCGGTTATCCAGCACCGCAGCTGTGGCGTGAACCCGCCCGATGAAGGAGCCTTGGCCCCCACCGACCAGAGCCATGCGGAGTTTACGATTGAGCGAGCCGTTGGTCGTGTCCATGTGCAAGATCCCAGAGTTGCAGAATCAGCGGGACGGAACCAGATCCCCGCCCCCGATGCCGACAGGATAATCGGGCCAATTCAGCGAAACAATGACGCAGGGTCTGATATGGTGACACCGTGCATGCAGCCCAAATGTTGGCGCTGACCGTCTTTCTCCCTCTTCCCACGAGCGATCGGATTCTCAAAACCATTCTGGCTGTGGGGTGAGTGTCGGGGTGAGGGAAAACAATGGCCCCCTCACCCCAGCCCTCTCCCCCGCAAGACCGTTTTTCCCTTCGAATTCGCGATGGCGGCGGGGGCGAGGGAGCAGGGCTGATCGTTTCACAGGCGACTGAGGGGTGCACAAGCTTCAGGCCAATACAGACATCCAAGGCTTGACGATCCTCGCCGTAGACTGCAAAACCATACCTGACGTCTCGCTTCAACCCACAGTTTCTCCACCCCGGAATAGATCGTTCCCGACATGCCTGATGTCGATTTGAACCAACTGGAACTCTTGTCACAGGTCGATCACCTGCTGCAGCGGGCTGACGCGTGGACTGAATCTCCTTCGACGTGGCAGCCGGTTGTGCAGGCTCAGGGGCTGTTGCGGCGGGTGCTGACACGCACCGAGTCGCTGCGAATTCGGCTCGAGGCTCCACTGGTGGTTGCCACGTTTGGCGGGACCGGGACGGGGAAAAGTTCACTGGTCAATGCCCTAGTCGGAGCCGATGTGACCGCAGCTGGGCGGCAGCGTCCGACCACTCGCAAGCCGATTGTGATCTGCCATTCGCGGACCGATGTCTCGCAAATCGGGTTGCCTCTTGAGGCCTGTGAATTGGTACAGAGTGAATCGGATCTGGTGCGGGACTTGGTGATTGTCGACTGCCCCGATCCGGATACGAACGAAACGGAAACACCCGGCAGCAACCTCGCGCTCCTGCATTCGTTGCTGCCGTTCTGCGATGTGCTGATCTATGTTTCGACACAACAGAAGTACCGCTCGGCCCGCGTGAGCCAGGAGCTGGCTCAAGCGGCCAGTGGTTGCCGCGTGATCTTCGTCCAGACGCACGCGGATCTCGACACCGATATCCGTGATGATTGGTCACGCCAGCTGGAGTCGACGTTCGCCGCCCCGGAGATCTTTTTTGTCGACTCTCAGAAAGCGTTCCGCGAACAACAATCGGGACAGCGTCCAACAGGCGAGATGGGGCGGCTTATCGAGTTGCTGATGCGAGAGTTGGGAAGTGCCTCGCGCGTGCGGATTCGACGAGCCAACGTTGTTGACTTGTTATCCGAGGCCATCGACCGCTGTCAAAAACCGCTCGATGCCGCTGAATCAGAACTGTCGACGCTGGAGCACATATTGCTCGATCAGCGCGGGCAACTCGCACGGCGAATGACACAACAGCTATGTAGCGACCTCGGGGCCTCGCGCGGATTGTGGGAGCGGCGGCTGGTGGAATCGGTGGTCGAGAACTGGGGCCTCAGTCCGTTTTCCGCCGTGCTGCGGGCTTATCATGGGCTGGGGACAATTCTGACCTCGCTCAGTCTGACTCGCGCTCGCAGTACCGCTCAGATGGCGGTGATCGGAGCGGTTCACGGGATTCGTATGCTGCGCGAGCGGGCCGAGCGACAGAGTGCGGAAGAGGGGCTGCAACGGGCCTCGACGCTCGGACTCGATGACGCGCTGCTCCGCGAGACGGAACTGATCATCGAAGGGCATGTCCGCAGCGCGGGGTTCGATCGGTCACTGCTGCCGTCATCCACTCTCGACCAACTCCGCGATCAAGCAGCCCGGATCGAATCGCAGTTTCTAGGCGATGCCAGCCAGCGGACCGACGAATTGATTCGGACCCTCGCGGCGAAAAACTCCCGCTGGTGGATTCGCGGGTGGTACGAGTTGCTGTTCCTGTCGTACATCGGGTTCGTACTGTATCGCGTGGGGCGGAACTTCTTCCACGACTCGTTTATCGAGGAGAAGGCTCTGCTCTCGACCGACTTCTACATCCCCGCAGCGATCTTCTGGGTGCTGTGGACTGGAGTGTTGTTGATCCTGTTTCTAGGCCGGCTGCGCAGCGGGTTACAGCGGGAGATCCAGGGCCTCGCGACCCAGCTGGTTGACGTGCGGCTCTCGGGCGGGCTGTTCCCCCAGCTGGAGCAAGCTTGTCGGCTTGCCAGGCAGCAAACGCAAGAACTCTCCCAGCTGCGCGAGTCGGTGGAGCGGATACGGACGCTGGTCGCGACGGGAGGGAACCTGGGTGCACGGCGGATGGTGACCAAATGATGGGCACGCCACCGGGGCTTGTCCCCGTGGTTCCCGCGCTTGTGCGCTCATGATCCGTCAATAAAGCAAACACACAATCAGTGAGTGCCATGACATGATCGCTGTTCTCAATCTCGTTGTGCTGCGAGTCGCTGATTTAGAATTGGCTGCTGAGTTCTATGAAGCTCTCGGACTGATCTTCAACAGGCACTCTCATGGAACTGGTCCCGAGCATCTGGCATGCAACCAAGGATCGTTTGTCTTTGAGCTGTACCCGGCGACTGAGAAGCAGCCCGTCTCCACATCCACGCGAATCGGGTTCTCGGTCAGCCTGCTTGATGAAGTCGTCGATCGCTTAACAACGATTCCGGGAGCCATGTTGGTCTCTCCCGCTCTGGACTCGGAGTGGGGCCGCCGAGCAGTGATGGCGGATCCAGATGGGCACCGCGTTGAGTTGATCGAGACTCGTCGCTAGTGATCTGGTCCGAAACAACCTCCCGAATTGATTTTGAACAGAAGGCCACAAAGGAAACGAAGAAACCTTGAGCTGAACCTTCGTTTCCTTCGCTTGCTTCTGTTCAATTCCTCCTGGGAGAACCAGGATGTTATTTTGGACCATGTCGCTACTCAGTAGCGCACAATCGCGGGAACCACCCCGACAAGCGGGGTGGCGTTTCTGACCGATTGGCGATGCCTCGCTCGACAACCACTACCCAAACCGCCGAATAATCTCGCTGTCGCGCAGTGCCGGTGGCCAGTATTCTCGCACCAATCGGCAGGCCATCGTATACGCCGGATCGAAGATGTTGCCGAGGTCGTACCGCACACATTGCTGCAACCACAGACTCGCCCCCGCAGCGTCGAGACCGCCGTCTTGGATGAGCCAGCGGAGCATCTCCGTCGTCGCGTGCTGCGTCGCTTGATCAAGCGGCCGCGCGTTGCCGAGCGTGGCGATGCCGGAGCGGTCGATCAGGCGGGGCCACTCCAGGGGATAGCTCTTCACCAAATGCAGCTCGAACGTCGTGCGCGTCGAAACCTCGACCCCGTTGCCGCTGATCTCCCCGTCTCCTTGCACCGCATGGGCATCTCCCCAAAAGAATAGCCCGCCTGACTCCGAGACCGGAAACAAAACCACAGCCCCAGCGCGGCAGGCTCGGTAATCCATATTCCCGCCATACGGCCCCGAGGTCGCCGTTGAGAGGGCTTGATGTCGGGCGGGAGCGACTCCAAAACACCCGAGCAGAGGATCGAGCGGCAGCACCAGTTCGGGCATTCCAACCGGTTTCGGACCGACCAGTCGCACCGTCTTGGCAGCTGTGTCGATGTCCCACTCGACGAGATCATTCGGCGGCAGAGAGGACACGTACGCCGGGTCCACGCAGTGGGCTGCGGTCGATGCGGTGGTGAATCCGTAGCTGCGACTGGGCACGATGTCGACGATCCGCACGGCGAGAGCGTCACCGGGTTCGGCACCTAGTACGGCGAACGGCCCGGTCATGGGATTCCCACGGACCGCGACCAGCTGTCGCTGTCGATCGAATCCCCGGGCATCGACAGTGTCCGTCGAAATCGAGTCGCCGGGCTCGACCCACAAGACCGGTGCATGCGGGCCGAGCGTGTTGTGATATCCGGTGGGTGTGAAATCGTGGTGCATGGGAGAAAAAGGATGGGGAAGGACAGCGAACAGGCACAGAGCGAGAAGTTTTGTCATCGTAGGGGAAGAGTCCGACTTTTTCCCAATCTCAGTGATACAGAAGTCGAATTCCAGCTGGTCCCACCGATTTGCATCTCGTCGCTCAACACGCCATGATTTCTTCGATCACAACTGTCAGTCGAGGACACCATGGCCATTCGAACGCAATGCCCTGCATGTGACGCGGTTTACAATCTGAAGGACGAACTGGCTGGTAAAGCCGTCCGCTGCAAGTCCTGTGGAGAGACGTTTACGGTCCGCGCGTCGCGACCTCCGGAAGAGGAGTACGAAGTCGTCGAAGAGGACAACGAGTTTGAAGAGCCGGTCGCGCGGCCCGGGCGCGGCAGCTCTCGTTCTCGCTCTGCGATTAAAGTCGGCAGCAAGAAAAAAGGCCGCGCGGCTGATACAAACTCGTGGGGCGTCTGGCCGTGGATGCTCGGCGGTTGCGGCGTAATGGCCATCGTGATGCTGGTGGTTTGCGGTGGACTGTTTTCGGGTGCCAGGAAACTGGCCCGCGAAGCCCAGATGGCCGCTGAAGGGACGCCCGAGGAACGTCGTCAGCGAGAGGCTGCGATTGCAGCGGCGCCTCAACTCGAGATCCCGGACCCCGGTCCACCGAACAGTCCGTACCCCGTGGATCGTTACCCGTTGCCGAGCTTTCCCGAGTTCAAACTCGAAGCCGGAACAGCTGTGCCAGGCACGAGTATCCTTGTGCAAAGCCTGATCTTGCAGCCCCCTCCAGACAAGATCCTGCAGCCCGCGTATCAAATGCAGATGCGGGTATACATCCCTGCGGGCGAGCATGCGCCCGGGACTTTGCCGCTCGTCTTGGTTGCTCCGGCAGGAACGCCGCTGTTCGTGGGGAATGGACTCGATGACCCGACTTACCATGACGAAACGCTGCCCTACGCCGAGGCCGGGGCTGTGGTGATTATGTACTCGCTCGATGTAGGAATCATCGATTTGGATTCGGCGACGAATGCCCGGCTCAGCATGGCGTATGAACAGTTCCGCAGAGCGGGGGCTGGGACTGTGAATGCGAGGACGGCCGTGGAGTTCGCACTCGCCCGCATCCCCGCTGTGGACCCGAAAAAGATCGTCGTCGCGGGCCACAGTTCGGCGGGCACTGTGTCCATGTTGTTCGCCGCTCACGAGCCGCGGCTGGCCGCTGCGATTGCCTATTGCCCTTGTACAGACGTGCAAACACGAATGGTCGATTTCGTCAACGAGGTGCGCGGCAATCCTCTCTTCCCAGACATCGAGAACTTCCTTCAGAAGTCATCGCCCCGAACGCATTCGCCCTCGATCAATTGCCCCGTGTTTGTGTTCCATGCCTCTGATGATTCGAACGTCCCGTACGCGGAAAGCCAGCAGTTCGTCACCAATCTGAAATCAGCTGGCAAGGACGCCCAGATGTCCGAGCCAGCTGCCTTTGGCGATCACTACCAACCGATGATCGACGAAGGCATCCCCCGCGCGATCGTGTGGCTGCGCTCGCGAGGGATCTTTTCTGCACAGTGAAATGTGGGCCAGCATTCTTGTCTGCCTCTCCGGCAAACCAATCTGGAAGTGCCTATTGAGCTTCCCGTTCGTCGTGTGCCTGAAACTCCGGAAGGTGAATTTTCCACCAGATCGCCGCGACGCGCAGGGCCAGCGTCGTCCCAGCTGCGAGTATGCGGAGCAGCGAGTTCTCGACCGTCCCTCGAAGCAGCACAAACACCAGTGCCCCGCACAGGCACGCGGTCGCGTACAGATAAATCTGCTTGCGAAACACCAGCGGGATCTCGCCGGTCAGCACGTCGCGCATCATCCCGCCCGCCGTGCCAGTGATGACTCCCATCACGACCGCCACCGTCGGTGAGACCCCCAGGGCGAGCGACTTCTCGACCCCCACGACCGTGAACAGCGCGAGTCCCCCGGCGTCGGCCCAGAGCAACGGAGTGGTGGAGAGCAACCGGAATCTCGCCACCACAAACACCACGAGAGCACTGACGATGGCCGTCACCACAAAGCTCGAATCCGCCACCCAGAACACCGGCCGCGCATCGAGAATGACATCCCGCAGCGTCCCTCCGCCGAGTGCCGACACAAGCGACAGCACCACGACCCCGAATAGGTCCACTTGCTTGCCCCGCGCCGCCAGCGCTCCGGCGATGGCAGAGACACAAGTCGCGGTGTGTTCGAGGTAATACTGCATGGCAGGCATCGGTCCAATTCGCAAACCATCTCCCGAGTGTCAGAAGACTCTGGTGCGAGGCACGATTCTATTCCAGTTGCTGGCTTCCCCGCGACATCTCATTTTCGTCGCATCGAGACTCATCCATCTCGCTCAGCGGGGTAGTGGGGTAGCACCGGTTGGCACGCCTGGGAGCCTACCGGTGTGCCAGCGGCACCAGAGGTTCTCCCCTCGTGAATGCACTATACAAAAACCTCCTGTGGCCCAGACATCGCTTTAGATGTCTGGGTGGCAGAGCATCAGGAGGAGGTGGAGGCTGTGTACATCGGGGTTCATCCTCTTGTTCCTGCGTCACCCAGACGTTCCAAGCAACGTCTGGGTCACCCCCGCCTAACACCAATCCGCTCTCCATGACAGCATTTGGGCACTTCGTTAGGCGAATCAGGACCGGATTGTCCGTTCAATGAGGCACGCAGGATCGATACACTTCTACGGCGACTCCCTGAGTCGCTCGTGGATGATTCGATGACTGTGCCACCACCATATCTGAGATCGAAAGCCAAGGGACAACAGATGGGAAAAGCTGCGACCTTCTTAGGGCTGATGCTGTGGTTGGCCGCAGTGATCCCGGCACAGGATCGCGTGGACGTGGGCATCGGTTCCCTGAAGGTATACCGGATCGATCCTGGTCAAGAGCTGGCCCTTCAGGAGCCAGCCGAGCCCCCCGCGCGCCGTCGCGGCCCCGGCGGCTTTGGCGGTCCCATTGAACTTGGTCCCGACGACAAGCAGACCCACGCCGATCCACCCGACAGTATCGTTGCGAAGCGGGAGGATATTCCACATGGCAAGCTGGAGATGATCGAGTACGAATCGAAGACGGTCGGGACGACTCGCAAGATAAATGTCTACACGCCACCGGGGTATTCGAAGGACAAGAAGTACCCGGTCCTTTACCTGCTGCATGGGATCGGGGGAGACGAAACCGAATGGCAGCGGTTCGCCACGCCCGACATGCTGTTCGACAATCTGATTGCGGACGGCAAGGCGGTGCCCATGATTGTAGTGCTGCCGAATGGCCGGGCTCAGAAGAATGATCGCGCGGAAGGGAACGTCTTCGAATCAGCTCCGGCATTTGCTGTGTTCGAGAAGGATCTCTTGAACGATGTGATCCCGGCAATCGAGTCCCGATACTCAGCACAGGCTGATCGCGAGCACCGGGCGCTGGCGGGTCTATCGATGGGAGGCGGACAGTCACTCAACTTTGGGTTAGGCCACCTCGACACCTTTGCCTGGGTCGGTGGCTTCTCCTCAGCTCCCAATACCAAGCAGCCGGAGGAACTGATTCCCGACCCCGCCAAAGCCAAAGAGCAGCTCAAGCTGCTGTGGCTCTCCTGCGGCAACAAAGACGGGCTGATCAACATCAGTCAACGCACGCAGCGTCACCTGAAGAAGCACGACATTCCCCATGTCTGGAATGTCGATTCGCATGGCCACGATGCCACTCATTGGAGAAACAATCTCTATCACTTCTCCCAATTGATCTTTGCGAAGGGGCCAGCGGAGGGTGCCGCGAGTTCTTCGACGGCCCCAGCCAGCAACAGCCCATCAACCCCCGAGGGGATCACGAATGACTTTCAACCCGCTGTCACGAATCAACCGGGCCGGGAGTACCCGCAAGTCAATTCGCAAGGCCGCATCAAGTTCCGCATCATAGCCCCCGAGGCCAAGAGCATCGGTGTGACCTTTCGCGAGAGCACTGAGTTCGTTCGGGGAGAGGACGGGGCCTGGATTGGCTACAGCCGACCACTTGACGAAGGGTTTCATTACTACGCCCTCAAAATTGATGGCGCGGAAGTCCCCGATCCGAACAGCATGATGTACTTTGGGGCGAATCGTTGGGGCAGCGGTGTCGAGGTTCCGGCTCACGATCTTGATTTCTACGCTGTGAAAGATGTCCCTCATGGCCAGATTAGAGAGCTGCTGTTCCCATCGAAGAGCACCAAATCACACCGTCGGGCGTTCGTCTACACACCACCGGGATACGATGCCGAGAACGAGAAACGCTACCCCGTGCTCTACCTGCAACATGGTTACGGCGAGAATGAATACGGCTGGAGCGTCCAGGGACACGCCGGACTCATCATGGATAACCTGCTCGCTGAAGGGAAAGCGAAGCCGTTCCTCATCGTGATGACCTACGGCATGACGAACGATACCCGCATGGGGGGACTGCGTGACTTTGATATCAAGCCGTTTCAGACAGTGCTGTGCGACGAGCTGATTCCGCACATCGATGCCAATTTTCGGACACTGGCCGATCAGCCCCATCGCGCCATGGCTGGCCTTTCGATGGGTGGGATGGAGACCAAGACGATCACCCTGAAGAAGCTCGAGACCTTTTCGCACATCGGCCTGTTCAGCGGGGGCAGCATCGCGGTCACGGATATCGAGAATCTGGATGCCTTTAAGCAGAACAACCGGCTGGTCTTCGTCAGCTACGGCAGTCACGAACTCGGGAATGGCGGACCCCGTCGAGGTGGCGACCCGCAGGTGGCAACCGCAGCTCTGAAGGAAGGCGGAGTCAATGCTCACTTCTACGTCTCGCCTAAAACCGGCCATGAGTGGCATGCCTGGCGTCGCAGTCTTCGCGAGTTCGCACCGCTCCTGTTCCTGAATTAAGCAACTGTTTCGCCAGCGTGGCCGGGTGCCGGGTGCCATGCTCACATCGCGAAGCAGGGTGAGCATGCGAGCGTCCCGGGGCGTTGATTCCCGGTGCCCGTTTTGTCGGATTCGTCGATTTGCCGCGAAGACATGGCGACCCAAAGCCGTCGCCATGGCACCCTTTTCACTTGACGATGCCACGTCGCCGGGCGAAGCGGAGCTTCGGGGATATGCGGTCCCAAGCCGGAGCTTGGGACCGCGGGGAGGACACCGCAGGCTCCGGGGGCTGATGCCGCCCGGCTCGCTTGGCTGACGGCTGACCGATTTTCCCCCCGTCAAATCCCCCGGACGCAGTCGACGTAATACTTCCGCTTCCCATTCGCCTCTTCCACCAGACCGTGGATGTCGGTGTCGAACCCCGGGAACTTCTCGTTGAACATGCGGGCGAATTGCAGGTACTCGACGATCGTCTTGTTGAACCGTTCGCCGGGGATCAGCAGGGGGATGCCTGGCGGATACGGGGTCAGCAGCACAGCTGTGACGCGGCCTTCGAGTTTGTCGATCTCGACGCGATCAAGTTCGCGGTGGGCCATCATGTCGAAGGCATCCGACGGCTTCATCGCGGGCTGCATGGCGGAGGTATACATCTCGGTCGTGACGCGGGCGACATCGTGCTTCTTATACGTGTCGTGAATCTGCTGGGAGAGATCCTTCAGGCCGATTCCCTCGTAGCGCGGGTACTCCTTGCAGAAGTCGGGCAGGATGCGCCACAGCGGCATGTTCTTGTCGTAGTCGTCCTTGAACTGTTGCAGGGCGCTCACGAGGGTGTTCCAGCGGCCCTTCGTGATGCCGATGGTGAACATGATGAAGAACGAGTAGAGGCCCGTCTTCTCGACGATGACCCCATGCTCGGCCAGATAGCGAGTCACGATTGACGCCGGGATGCCGGTCTCGGCGAAGTCGCCGCGGACATTCAGGCCGGGGGTGATCAGCGTCGCCTTGATCGGGTCGAGCATGTTGAAGCCCGGCGCGATGTCGCCGAACCCGTGCCAGTCCTCGTCGGCCCCCAGCATCCAGTCGGCCTGCTCGCCGATTCCATCCTCGGCCAGCTTGTCCGGTCCCCAGACCTTGAACCACCAGCCAGCGCCCCACTCGTCGTCAACCTTCCGCATCGCGCGGCGGAAGTTGATCGCCTCCATGATCGATTCTTCGACCAGGGCCGTCCCGCCCGGCGGTTCCATCATCGCAGCTGCCACGTCGCACGACGCGATGATCGCGTACTGCGGCGAGGTCGACGTGTGCATCAGATAGGCTTCATTGAAGATGTTGCGGTCGAGCTTTTGCGTCTCGGATTCTCGCACCAGAATCTGCGATGCCTGCGAAATCCCGGCGAGCAGTTTATGCGTGGAGTGGGTCGCGAAGATCATCGACTCTTTCGGTCGCGGGCGATCGGCCCCGATGGCGTGCATGTCGCGATAGAACGTGTGGAACGTCGCATGCGGCAGCCACGCCTCGTCAAAGTGCAGCGTGCCGATCTTGCCATCGAGCAGCTCTTTCAACATCTCGACGTTGTAGATGATGCCGTCGTAGGTGCTCTGCGTGATCGTCAGGATGCGCGGCTTCCGCTCCGGGTGCCGCTTCTGAGCGGCAGCTGCGAAGGGATTGGCGTCGATCTTCTTCTGAATCGATTCGGGAGTGAACTCCGAGAGCGGAATCGGTCCGATGATCCCGAGGTGATTACGAGTCGGCATCAGGAAGACCGGGACCGCCCCGGTCATGATGATCGAGTGCAGGATCGACTTGTGGCAGTTGCGGTCGACGACCACGATGTCGCCCGACGCCACCGTGGAGTGCCAGACCATCTTGTTCGAGGTCGACGTGCCGTTGGTCACGAAGTAGCAGTGATCCGCGCTGAAGATGCGGGCCGCGTTCCGTTCCGAGGCCGCGACGGGGCCGGTGTGGTCGAGCAGCTGGCCAAGTTCTTCGACCGCGTTGCACACGTCAGCCCGCAGCATGTTCTCGCCAAAGAACTGGTGAAACATCTGCCCAACGGGACTCTTCAGGAACGCCACGCCGCCCGAGTGACCGGGGCAGTGCCAGGAGTACGACCCGTCCTGGGCATAGTGAATCAGCGCCCGGAAGAACGGCGGGGCAAGGCCATCGGTATAGGCCTTCGCCTCGCGAATGATGTGCCGGGCCACGAACTCCGGCGTGTCCTCGAACATATGAATGAAGCCGTGCAGCTCCCGCAGAATGTCATTCGGGATATGGCTGGAGGTCCGCGTCTCCCCGTACAGATAGATCGGGATGTGCGTATTCTTGAAGCGGATTTCCTGAATGAACCCGCGCAGGTTGTTGATCGCCTTTTCCGGGTCGCGTCCCTCGCCGTTGGTCAGTTCCTCATCATCGATGGAGAGGATGAACGCCGAGGCACGGCTCTGTTGCTGAGCAAACTGAGACAGGTCGCCATAGCTGGTCGCGCCGAGGATCTCCATCCCCTCGTCTTCGATGGCCTTGGCCAGCGCGCGAATCCCCGAACCCGATGTGTTTTCTGTACGAAAGTCTTCGTCAATGATGACGACCGGAAAGCGAAACTTCATGGGGTCTAACGCTCCATCGGGTGGGGACGGCAGGGCGAGCGTCCGGCGTCAGCCGGATGGTTTCTGGTCGGGCAACAGCCTCAGCTGTCGCCGACCGAGATCGCTCACACACCGTGTAGGGCGGAAGACTACCAGCGATGCCGGGTCCGATGCCAGTATCAGCGGGGCGGGGCGCGGAGAAAAGTTGGCGAAGGTCCGGCATGGTTCGATGGCTTCGGTCCATACGACATGGTTCTCAACAACCTCCCGTTTCTGAGGAGGTGTATGAACAGAAGCCCGCGATGGAAACGAAGGTTCAGTTCGAAGTTTCCTCATTGCCTTTGTTGCCTGCTGTTCAAAATCAATTCGTGAAGTTGTTTCGGACCAGTTTCCAGAGTGTCATTCGTTGATTCACGGGCACTCACCGAGTTGCAATTGGGTGCTGAGTCTTCCCAGATCTTCTCGACTCATGAGTGACGAGGAGATTCATTCGGGTTGAGGTGAATCAACTTAGAACCAATCGAGTGCCTCAATCGTCGTCGAGCCACTTTGTGGGGAACTCGCCCAATTCCGGACCGCAAGTTTCTGCCAACAAAACAGCAGTCGTTGGGGATTAAGTGGCAGCCACATAGGCAAAACACTGGCCGCCGTAAAACCTGTCGGAAAAATCGTAAATAACGTCACCACCGGATTGACTGGCGGAATCTGCCGCCGTAAATTCACGCCAGTGGGTTTCACGCCCACAACGCTCTTTGAAATCTGGTTCAATGTGGGTTTCAGGCCCAATTCCAGTCAGTCACGGGTTCACAGGTGCGAAGTCTCAACACTTCGCGAAACAGCCTTTTGATCGTGTTCCTCCGGCATGCCAGCAACACCCGAAACATTCATCACTGGGGAGATCAAGCGAACGCTCGATGAGCGGTTCCGCCTGACCTTGCCAGCGGAGTTTGCGGCGGCCATCACGGACGAAGCGGGGAATACGATCATCGCGAAGGAACGCTATGGCTGCCTGAGCCTGTGGCGTGCCAGTGACTGGCAACAGCGGATCAACGACGGAGTCGCACTGATCCGCCAAAAGATTCAGATGGGCAAGATGGAGCAGAAGTGGAGCGAGGTACAACGCCTTGGTCGACTGCTCTCCACCCGGTCTCAAGAGACGCAGCTGGCCAATCGGTCGCGGCTCCTGATCCCCGAGGGCTTTCGCGAATTCCTGGATGTCGACAAGAACCAGGACGTGATGGTTGTCGGTGCGGTCGTCTGTGTCGAGGTCTGGAACCCCAAAGCGTGGATGGAGCAACTGCGACAGGATATGCCGGACTTTGGTCCGCTGTTTAAGAGCCTCACGGATTGAGGCACGAACGCGGCGTCGGGCGGTTCAAGGATTGGAATAACGGGCGGCGTCAGCACACGGATGGTGCTGCGACCCACGGATGCGAAAGCGGCCTGGCGCTCTCCGTTTTTTCAATCGTCGCAGTCTCCACCCACACCAGATTTTCAGTCAGCGTATTGCTGATCAACTGGCACGCCTGAGAACAGTGAACGACGCGGATCACTCAGTAACTCCATTCGGGTCCCCACAACTCGTTTGGTGCATGGACGGCACAGGGCAAGGACGCTCACCGCATCGGTCGCTCTCTCAGGCGTGCATTTTTTGGTTGTGCGATAATCATTCTTCGATATCAGAGTGAGTCCTATTCCAGCCCCCACGCCGCTCGAGATAATGCCGCAGCGGCTTCCCAGCCTCGATCGACGAGTTCGCTCGCAAAGCTGGCGACTTGTCCGGTCTGTTTGAGAACCGGTTGCGGATGGCCATCGGAGCGGCGCTCCCACTCGGTCTTGAATATATCGGTCAGCTGGTACTGGTTGTCTTTATCGAGGCCGCGTTGTTCGGCAATACTTACAATGCGGCGTTTGCCGTCTTCGTTCGAGCGTTCGAGTTGCACGATCAACGAAACCGCTGAGGCAATCTGCACGCGGGCCACGTAGATCGGCACATCGACATCGGACATCAAGGAAAGCGTTTCCAGCCGCAGCAGTGACTCGCGCGGGCTGGTGGCATGGATGGTCGAGAGGCTGCCCGCGTGGCCACTAATCATCGACTGCACTAGGTCGAGGGCCTCACCGCCGCGGACTTCGCCGACGATGATCCGGTCGGGTCGCATACGGAGCGATGCCTTAAACAGGTCGCGAATGTCGATGGCCTCGGTCCCGTCCGCCAGTGCCGGACGCGACTCCAGCGTTAAGCAGTGAGACTGCGCCAATTGCAATTCGGAACTGTCTTCGATGACCACAATTCGCTCAGACTCGGGGATGGCTCCCGAGAGTGCATTCAGGAACGAAGTCTTTCCGGTGCCGGTGCCGCCCGAGACCAGGATGTTTCGGCGCAAACGAACGGCCAAGGTCAGGAACTCGGCAGCTGCGGGCGTAATACTACCGAGGCGAATAAAGTCAGGCAGCGAGTAGGCATCGCGCCGGAACTTGCGAATGGTGAGATAGGTTCCTTGCCGCGCACAGGGCGGCAAGACCGCATGCACGCGCGATCCATCCGGGAGTCGTGCGTCAAGAATCGGGTGTTGAGCATCGACCTCCCGGGCCACGAACTGAGCGATGTTGCGGACAGCGGATTCGAGGGCGTGCTCACTCTCAAACGAAGATCCCGTCGCGCGCAGCTGCCCGGCTTGTTCGATGTAGATATCGTTCGCCCCGTTGACCATAACCTCAGTGACGGAGGGGTCTTCGAGGTATTTTTGGATAGGAGCCAGGAAGAAAGCGAGACTGGTGGAAAAGACGGATTCACGGTCCATGGAGCGGGCTGCCTGGGAGGTAGAGTGAATGCGATACATGATCGAGAGGAGGGATGAGAAGCGACGCAGGTCTACCCTTAAATATAGGGTTATTCCCGGCGAGGTCGGCATACGACTATGACATAGTACCGGAGCCATTTGCGGTTTCGCACGGGAATCGGTCACTCGACACGTCTCAACTCGATTTACAGTCTGACGCAACAAACTTGACAAGTCCATTCCGCGTCACCACTCTGCGATCGGTCTCTATCGCACCTCGGCTGACAGATACCGATTCGCCAACTCGTGAGAAAGCATATGGACTGGTTCTTCTGGAAAAAGTCGTCGGTCAGAAATCGCTTAGCGGCTGCCGTCTGTCAAGATGTCACAGAAGCGTATGCACGATTTGTTGCCGCGCGGGGGAGTGACACAATCAACGCCCTTGCGCTCTGCTCAGTGGATGATGCAGTTTCGCCGTACATCGTAGGGGCCACGTTGGAGGAGGGCATCGGCCCGATTGGTACTTGGCCTGACGGGAGTGTTTACGGTCCTTTGGATGCATTTCCAGCTGACTGGTCGTGGAGCGATGAAGGTCGACGGTATCGCTACGAAGCAATCATCAATGAAATGCTCAAACACCAACCCAATTCCTTCACGGAACATGGCCGCGACATCTTTGAAGGCATCGTAGAAGGATTGAAGAAATTCGACGCAAACGGTCGCTTCAAGGGAAAGCTTCCGCGTGACCAAATGTTGTTGGTGTTATGGATCAATGATCCTTCCGAGCACAATGCAAAAGCGATGGTCAAGTGGGTGGGGCAAATGAATCCCATACCGGTTGCGAAGTGGTTCATAGGCGTCTTTTCGTACTGAGTGTGGCAGAAGGCGATACACTCCCACACGTGTCTGGCCAGTTTTTATGGCACTGAACAGTCTGACGAAATGAACGAGAGCTCCCGACGAAGCCACAGCGCTGGCGCAGCGGGCTGGAGGTGAGGCATTCTCATCGGTGCCATAAAATCTGGCCGCACACCACGCCACGCAATCTCCTGCCCTCGTTTGACTCGCTCTGCAACGGTGTTAGGATGTGGATGTCTGGGTGCCTGCTGGCTTGTGGCCAGCAGGAGAATAGGGAAGACGGTGAGAATCCGTCGCGGACCCGCCGCTGTATCCGGGGACAAGCGTCACGAGCGATGAAGCCAGCTGATCTGGTGAGCATCGCAGCCACTGTGTTCAACATCCTGTTTTCCCACATCGGTTTACCGATCGAGATTGCAGGCGAACATGGGAAGGTGTGACGTGAGGACGATCCGGGAGTCAGAAGACCTGCCCAGACAGTTACGAGTTGGCCCTCGCGCGGAAACGTGCGCCGACTGGTCTGTATGGCACTGCGCCTCCTGGATGGGGAGAAGCGGCATACGGCTGCGGCGTGTACGTCCGGCGTGGGTCTCGTTTGACACGAGGATTGTCCCATGCGTTTGTCTGTTTCCCGCCGCCAGCGTGGCTTTACGCTCATTGAACTCTTGGTGGTCATTGCGATCATCGCCGTATTGATTGCACTGCTGCTGCCCGCTGTGCAGCAAGCTCGTGAAGCTGCCCGCCGATCCCAGTGCAAGAACAATCTGAAGCAGCTCGGCCTGGCCTTTCACAACTATCATGACACCTATAACTCTTTCCACCCGGGTGGAGCAAACGGGACGGCAAACAACACCGCCACGAATCTGGCTCGAAAGATCATGAGTTGGAACACGGCGATGCTGCCGTACATGGATCAGGCGAGCGTCTATAACCAGTACGACAACACGAAGTGGTTTTATGAGGCACCCAATCTCACCTTAACGGAGATGCCACTTCCACTCTACGCTTGCCCCTCCAATCCAGAAGGATCGCAGAAAAGGTTCTATAACTCGACTCCCCTTGGTCGAACTGACTACGCGGGGATTTACCACGCAGGTCTGGGGAGCGACGCATTTCCATCAAACTCCTCTGGAATCAAGCCGAGTGGAACGATGCAAGGGGCCACTTTCCCCACTCCTGGAACTTACGATCCTGTGAGCCGAACGCTCCGGATGAGAGATGTGACAGATGGCCTCTCCAACACGATCATCATCGGGGAAGCTCCCAACTCCACCAATGGATTCTGGTCGGGGCATAAGAATTTCTTTACCCAGATGGCTGGCATCAATGGAAGGTATACAGCCGCCGGAGCCACTCCCTACACGGCCTGTGATATCTTCCCACCCTATACTCCTAATGTGGGAACTCTCGGGTGCAACTATGGACAATCTTTACATAGTTTCCATACCGGAGGGGCGCACGTTTGTTTGGGTGACGGGGCAGTCAGATTCGTCGGGGATAGCATGGATTACAGTGTGATTAAGGCCCTGGCGACTTTCTCCGGAAGTGAAGTCGTCGGGGAGTTCTAGAAAGGACTATCAATCATGCGATGCTTCATCTCAATGCCTCTGATGCTCTGTGGCTTACTCGGGTGTCAACCGGCAGTGCCTCTTCCGACCATGGAGGAACAAATCGAGCGGGCCGAAACAACCGACTCCGAATACGAGCAGGTTCGTCTGGCTCTCATGTCAGAAGATCCGAAACTGATCATGGACGGCCTGACGGCGATTCAACGGAAACCAACAACTTTTGACCTCTATCGCCAGGAAGTGTTGGCTCTCGATGAATCGACGGACCCCCGCATCAAGCGGGAAGTCATCTCAATCCTCAACAGAATGATGCGATGAACCAAAGGCCGGTGGGAACTCTCACCGGCCTTCTTATATTTCTGAAGGAGCAACTGATTCGAACATCCCCAGAGGAGAGGTTGTAGGAGTAGTTTTCCGTATTCAGTTGTCAGTGTTTAGTCCCGCAGTTGGCAACCAGTGGACCGACTCTGGCTGATCACTGCCCGCTGATGGCTGACCGCACTTCCCCACTGACCACTGATCGCTGACAGCGGACAACTTTCCTGCTACAAACCCTTCGTACTCCTCATTGCATCCCCGCGCCGAGGCCGTTGTGGATCTGGCGGAAATTGCCCTGAAGACTCAGCTGACCCCCGAGGTCGTGCAGCACCGCACGCGGGGAATCTACGATCGCGTCCTGAGCCGGTCGCGGTATTTGCAGTCGGGGAATTTTCGGTCGATTCACGCGGACGATCTGGCGACGCTGTTCGAGGCGTATGACACCGAGTTTTTTCGAGGGTCGTGCCTGGCTTCGCTGGCAGGTCGACGACTTGATTTTCGAGTCTCGACGCGCATGACCAGTGCGGGGGGGAAAACGTTTCAGTATACCCCCCGCGCGAAAGGCGCTCAGAAATGGTTCGAGATCGCCGTCTCCGCTCCGCTCCTGTTTCAAACGTTTCGTGATGTCAGTCGCCCCGTGACCGTCTGCGGTGTCTCGTGCAAGGACCGACTTGAAGCGCTCCAGCGGATCTTCGAGCATGAGATGATCCATCTGGTCGAGTTGGTCAGCTGGGCCAATTCCGAATGCAGTGCTCCTCGCTTTCAATCCATTGCCAGTGGGATGTTTCTGCATCGCGAGCATACCCACAACCTCATCACGCAAAGCGAACGCGCCGCTGTCAAATTCGGCATCGTGGCTGGCAGTCGTGTCAGGTTCGAATACGAAGGGCGGATCTACACCGGGGTCGTGAATCGCGTCACAAAGCGGGCCACGATTCTGGTCGAGGACCCCACCGGGATGCGGTACTCGGATGGAAAACGCTATGTCAAATTCTACATCCCGCTGGATCATCTCCAGCCGGTCGGTTAAGGCTGCGAGCACATGATTATCGAGGGGGTCGTCACTAGCCTGAACCACGAGGGGGTTCTGAACATCGCTCCGATGGGGCCCATCGTGGACGAAAGTCTGACGTGGTTCCGTCTGCGACCGTTTCAAACTTCAACCACGTTTCGGAATCTGGATGCGACCCGCTGTGGCGTGTTTCATGTGGTCGATGATGTGTTGCTGATTGCGCAGGCTGCACTCAATCGTTTGTCGGATTTGGTTCCCACTCGCGCGGCGGAGACAATCGCGGGCCGAGTGTTGGAGTCGGCCTGTCGCTGGTATGAGTTCCGCGTGGAGTCGCTCGATGCCTCGCAAGACCGTTCGGAGATCCAGTGCTCCGTCTCACACGCGGGAGTGCTGCGGGAGTTCTTCGGGTTCAACCGGGCGAAGCACGCCGTGTTGGAAGCGACGATCCTCGCGACACGCTTGCACCTGATCCCGCGCGAGCAGATCGCCAGCCAGCTTCGGGACCTGAAGATCATCGTCGACAAGACAGCTGGCCCGCGAGAGTTCGAAGCCTTCGCCCTTGTCGAGGAATTCATCAGAGAGCGTCCGGTGTCAACCGACTGATTCCCCGCGAAGTTCAACTCTCTGATCCAATTCAGGCACGTAGAAAACGTGCCCCACGCCAAGCACTTCTATGCTCATCCCCGAAGAGAACGAACTGCTGAGGATCATCGAGCCCGCGCGCGTTTGCTCCTATCTGCCCGAGGAGACGGCCTCACTTGAATACCGCATTCTGCACGAGATTGATGAGCAACAGTACGAGCAGCTGTTGTCTCGCGGGTGGAGACGGTTCGGGACTCAATTCTTTCGCCCAGCGTGCGCCCGTTGCAGCAAGTGTCGCAGCATCCGAATCGATGTGACCGCGTTCGAACCCAGCAAGAGCCAACGCCGCTGCGAGAAGAAGAACGCCGACATTCGCGTGGAGTTGGGGCGTCTTACTCTCACAGCGTCTCATCTGTCTTTGTACAACGCATACCATGCCGCTATGCATGACGAGAAGGGCTGGAAGGATCGCGAGATAAGTCGTGAGGAGTATGCCCAAAGCTTCCTGGAAGGTCGCTGGCCGTTTGCCTATGAGATGCGGTATTTCCGGGGCCACGAACTCGTCGGGATCGGAATCGTGGACATTGTCGCCGGAGCCACATCCAGCGTGTATTTCTTCCACGCACCTGACTGGCGATCCGAGAACCCCGGCACGTTCTCTCTGTTGCAGGAGATCGCCCTCGCACGACAACTCGGCAAGCGGCACCTGTACCTGGGATACTGGATTCCTGAGAATCGTTCCATGAACTACAAGGCGTCCTTCCGCCCGCACGAGCTGTTGACGAGCTATCATGCGGACGAGGTGGAGCCGGAGTGGGAGCGTCAGGTCAACCTCGAAGACCGTCCGGCGTGAGCCGGATGGTCTTCCGTGGGGTTTGCGTTCACTCTCTCGCGGCAATACCAGGGGGCTGACGCCGCCCCGCTCGCCAGTCGATTGACGGAATACCCATCATGCCACTCATTCAAGACATTCTCACCGACCTCGAACAACAGATTCCCCTCGACTTGGCCGAGTCCTGGGACAACGTCGGCTTGCTGCTGGGAGATGCCAGCGGGGAAGCGAAGGGGTTGATGACGTGTCTGACCCTGACCGAAGAGGTGGCGGAAGAGGCTATTCGCGAGGGGGCGAACCTCGTCGTCACGCACCACCCGATTCTGTTTAAGGCGGTGAAGCGGCTGACGACTCAGACCAGCGAAGGCCGCATGCTATTGCGACTCGCCCAATCCGGCGTCAGTGTCTACTCGCCGCACACGGCGTTCGACAGCGCTCGCGAGGGGATCAATCAGCAGATCGCCGAAGCCCTCAGTTTGCGAGAGATTCAGCCCATTCGCCGTCGTCCGCAATCCACTGACGGAGCAGGCCGCTGGGGCCAATTGGTCTTCCCGCTCCCACTGTCCGAACTGATGGGGCGACTTCAAGAGGTTTGTCCCGCCGAGCAGTTCACATTCGTGGGCGAGCCGGATCGCCGTTGTGCATCGGTGGCTATCGCTTGCGGTGCTGCGGGCGATTTCCTGACGGATGCTGCAGCTCTGGGGTGCGACGTATTCCTCACCGGCGAAACCCGGTTTCACACGTGCCTGGAAGCCCGCTCTCTCGGAGTCGCTCTCGTGATGGTTGGCCACTACGCCAGCGAGAGACCCGCTATCGAGCAATTGGCCCTCATGCTTTCCGCCCGTTGGAATCCCCTACGAGTCTGGGCCAGCCAGGTGGAGACCGATCCCGTGCGGTTTTCTCCTCCACTCACTGTGGAGTAAGGCCCGTGAGACGCAGGTTCGCCAGTGTATCTCATTCCAGGTATGAGAAGCCCGTGACGTAATTCCATGTGACGGGCTGGCTGGACTCAATCACCTGACCAGGCACTGGAACTTCAGCACGCCGCCGGTTTTCCCCTTCAGAGGTTCGGCGAGGCGGAAGGTCAGTTTCGAGCTGCCTTCGCCGTTGTCCTCGACGAGCAGTTCGCCGTCGATGGTGTTGCTGGCCGAACCCTCGATGTACTCCAGTCGTGGAGTCAGGTTGTCGACGAGTGTGACCTCGCGCAGTTCCAGACCACCGAGGTTATCAATACGGATCGTGAACTCGACTGTTTCGCCGATTTCGGCCACCGACTTATCCGCGAGCTTCACAACGCGCAGCTGGCCCGGCCCGCGTGGATCTTCGACAGCGGTGTAGGCTTCCACCTTAGTAATATTCGTAACGAGTTGGCCGGTGACATCGCTGGCGGAGATGACCGGGTTCAGGTCACGCGACCACATGCCTGCGGCGGCCATGCCATCGGCAATCACGAGCCGTTCACCCTGGATGTACTGGCCGTCGGAGATGAATTTGCGTGCTTCAAAGAGGTTGACCAGCTTGGCGTGAATTTCGACGGACTCGGTGCCATCGTACACATTGTCATTCTGCTCGTGGTTCAAGCCGCTGGCTCGAGACCGCAAACGCAGAGCTTCCAGCTGATCGACTCGGCGGTTCTCGTCGATTCGCATCTTGGCGTTGAAGCCGCCCAGTGCGAGACCATCATGTGCGCCCGCCACTTTGGCGATTTGCACGCCTGAGATGGGTGCTGTGGCGGAGCTAACGGCGGCAAAGCGTGGTGCGTAGATGCAGACCTTGTTGCTGGCTTGGACACGGCGTTTGTTGTGGTTGTCGTAGAACTCGACCACGGTGTCTTCGGTCTCGACACCTTGCATCTCGGTTCCGTGATAGTGAACCGGGTAGCCCTCGTCACCACCGTCGCAGATGTATTCGTCGGCATAATACATCGGTTCGGGAGCAATCAACTGTCCGCGCAATGCGGCGTAGGTCGGAGAGGGTTGGCAGCTGCGACAGGGCATGCCATCTTGCGGGCATCCGGGAGTGTCGACGTACTCGCGTGGCTCACACTCGTGGTTTACCGGCGGGCAGACAACCGGGGCTTCAAAACCGGTCCGCTGAATCGGCTGATATGTGATGACAGGGTCGTTCGCGCTCGGCGTTGGGCTTTGAGCGCGATGCGTAGCGGCGAAAGCTTCCGGGGCATCTTCTAGGGACACACGTCCGGCAGGAGCGAACGCCTGCACGACGGGCCTTGCGGGCCGAGATGTCTTGGCGGTGGGCGTCAACGAAGCGCAAGACGGAGTGAGCAGGCAAGTCCCGAGCAGTGCGGCCCAGTGGGCGGAGCGGGTCCAGCGAGACACGGACGTCGTGCGGTGCGAGCGGAAGAGTGGTGAACTCATGGGGAGGTTCTTCCTGGGGATGTGTGTCGGCGGCCGGGGGCTCGCATGTGTGGAGGGCGAGACTCCTGCCGGGCCGTGAGCTGGGGACAACGTCCTCACTCACTCGCGATTCAGCAGGAGCTTCGCCCTCCCGGCGTCGCCCTACGGTTGTTGAGCGGGCAATGTGATGGGGCTGGCGGAGTAGAACTCGTCTTCCGGGGAGCGAGGATCGGGAATGCGGCCACCGATGCGAAGGATCGCAATCGGTCGGCCTCGGTGGTCCGCAGCATGGAGCAGATTGATCTCGGTCTCCAGCTGCTCGTGGTGCATGCGGCCCTCGACTTGGCGGGTTGGATTCGCGACTTGTGGCTGTTCGAGGTAGACGACCTTGGTGACCATCTGGTCGTTGACAGCAGCCTCGATTTCCTCCGCAGTGATCTCGATCGGCACGGGGTACTTGTCTTTCAGTTCGACAGGAGGATGCAGCCGTCCGAGCAGTTCAATCGTGGGATAGATCTCGACGCCGGGGTATTCCGGGATGTTGGAGATCTTGATGCGGTAGGCATACCCGACTTGCATCCCTGCTTGGGCGGGTGCTGCGTGTGTCACCGAGGACTGCGGTCCGCCCTGATAGAACGAGACCTCGCCGGTCGTCGGCAGTTTGATCTGCACCGGTTGCACGTACAGCTGGATGCCGGGCTGGGCGATCACACTCCAACGTCCCGCCTCGCCCACCGGCATCCGGTGATCGAGGGGAGAATAGCGCCGGGACCGCTCCTGAGCCTCGACCGAAGTCAGACAGGTCAGAGCGAGCATCGCGAGAACGGTGAGAGCCGGTGATCGCATGTTGGCCTCGGAGGTAATTGACAGTTGTCACAGATCAGTTTTGAGTTCTTGGTCTTCAGTGTTTTCGCTGACGACTGAGAACTGATGACTGAGAACTTCAAAAGAAAAACGCGGTGGGTCGCAGTCACACGACCCACCGCGTTGGATTCAGCTCTTGGAGGATTGTTCAGCTGGCGAGGTGGGTGTGACGCCCGCCAGTTGTCCCCGCATTGAGAGTCCTAGTTCGCCCAAGCGGGGACCGAGGTCTCACCCGGACGATAGACCGGATGAGTTTCTGTGTACTCGACATGCTTGACCGGATGTGGCATCCGAATGCCGGGTTCATGCCGGACATCGTACAGCAGGTGGTCCACTGGCTCGCCCATGTCGACATCGGTCAGGTTGCGAATCGTGTGAGACTTCAGACCCGCTGGACGACCGAACGGAATGTGCGGTGGTCCAGGCAGTCCGATCGGCGTACCGACTGACGGATAACCGTACATCGGAGAGTTCATCCCGGCGATCATGTTGTAGGGAGGCTGACCTGGCCCCTGTGGACCGCCCATGACTTGGTCGCCAGGAATGTTCCCGCCGGTGGCTTGGAAGTCGCCGATCGGCTGGGGTGGGACAAAATTCCCAGCTTCCCCGTCGACGAGGTCGATGGCACCCTCTCCATTGTTCTGGCTGATGGAGTTCATCTGGCCGGGCATTTCGTAGTCCATATTGCCCATACGGATCACAGCCATGATGGTGCCACGACGGTCTGCTTCAGCGACTGGATCAAGACCTGGCCCGAGGCGGGTCGAAACCAGCTCCTCGACACCAGCAATGGCCAGTTCCTGATACTTCGCGTCTGGCAGGTAGATGACCTTCGTGACGAAGTTGTTGGTCTCGATCTGATCGAGATCCTCGTCATTGATCCGCAGTGGCAGAGCATTGTGCGAAAGATACGCACTGGTCTGGGTCTGCGTCGGGTAGATGTGCAGAGTCGGATAGAGCGTCAGCCCTTCGCGGCCAGGGACATCACTGAGCTTCAGGCGATAGGTCGCGCCCTGAGCAAAGTTGTAACGTCCGGGAGCCAGGATCTGGTGCTCGGCGAAGCCTTGACCGATCTGCCAGCCCACGTGCATTCCCTCGGGACCGAGGAAGCGAACTTGGCTGGTGCGTTGCCCCATGCCCGGCTCACCACCCGGATAACCGCCCGGCATCTGGTGATTGACTTGCATCAACCCCGGCGGCGGGAAATTCATGGCCATCACCCCAGGTCCGGGGCCCCCCACCATGGGGCCCGGCTGGGCCATCATTTGAGCTGGAGGAGCATGGTATTCGTTCTTGCGAACCAGTTGCTGGCCGTCTGCGCATCCGACGCACACGATCACCAAGGTCCCCAATGCGAGGAAGTAGAATCTCATCGCACACCCTTTTTGGAAGCTGGACTCGTCGAATCGTTCCGGTTGCGGTCGACCCTGTTGAGCTGTTGCCGCTACAATTCCGACCGCTTGCGGTTCCGTCCCAGACGCACTCCCATCCGGGGAGCTGATCTGTAGTCGAGGGTGAACGTCCTCGACTGGCAAGGCTTGAACTTGGTCACTCTCATCCAGAGTGCTCAAGGTGCAAGCCGCTGCCAACTCGCAGTCAGTCTCTCTCATCGGATCAGTGCGGCTGGTTTCTTTGGCAAATCCGTCATTTTCGCGCCAACATGAAAACTCCATCCATTCTCACACTGGTCTGCTCCGTTCTCCTGTGGGGGATCGGCTGGGTGGGAATCCGTACCACCCAAGCGTTTCAAGACACGCCATCCGCTTCTGCAACACCAGCTGTAGAAAGCGGTTCCGCCGAGCCTCTGACGGAACCTGCCGCCGCTGAAACCACACCGGAAGAGGCCCAAAAGGCCGATGCCCTGCTTTCCGAGGCCCGCAGCGGGCTTGCCAACCGGCAATCTTTGCAGGCTGACATGAAGCAGCAGATTCTTGTCGGAGAGCGAAAACTGCTGTCCGAAGGCACCTATGTTTCGGGAGTGTTCCCCAAGCTCCGGCTGGACTACAAGATTCGTGTGGGCACCATGCAAGGCTCACTGACCGAAGTTTGCGACGGGCAGATCTTGCATACGGAAAAGACGATCGGCAAGGTGGGTGCCAAGGGGCCCAAAGAACTCGAACAAGTCTTTACCCGTCGGGATGTGCAACGGATTCTGGCGGCACGAGACAGTTCACCGAATCTGACGGTCGCGAGCCAGGGAGCAGATTTGGGTATCGGCGGACTGCCTGCGATGCTGGCCTCCATCGACCGCTGCATGAACGGAAAGCGAATCACTGAGGAGGAATTTGAGGGGCAGATGTGCCGTGTCTTCCACGGAGCCTGGGATCAGGAGATCCTCAAGAAATACGATGCGGCCCTCAAAGAGGCCAAGGCCAGTCTCGTTCCCTTTTTCCCAGACATAGTCCAGGTGTTTTTTACAGCTGACACCCTGACACCCGTAAAAATTGTCTACCTCAAGCACGAACTCAACGAATCCGGGAAGATCACCGGAGACCGCGACTTAATGATTCTGGAGTTCCGCAATCTCAAACTGGACGAGGCAGTCCCCGCGTCGACATTTCAGTTTGTATTACCCTCGGGACGCGAGGAAACCGACCTGACCAAGCAGTTTTTGGAACTGATCAAAGAGGCAGACGCGGCGCTGAAGGGGGAGTCGGTGCCTCAAGCCAAAAAGAAATGAGTCTCGTTAGCGGCTATTGCCAAACCGAGTGAAAAACCACCCTGTAATCACAATGGTCAACGCTAACGCTCCGAAATCACCGGGCGTGGCGTTGTGCCAGTGATTTGAGATCGATCGCATGGTGGAATCGACGTAACTGTTCATCCCTTGGCTCCCGCGAAGTGAAGTTCATCAGTCAAACACTACCTCGGATCTGAGAGGCGGTGTGTATTTGCCACATAGACGGTCACGAATTCGACACCCTGAAAGGGAAAACACTGATTGTGCGGGATCGGATCGCGGAAATCCGATCCCATTCACAGAATCTCCTCCGACTCTCGACGGTTCCAGCGAGTCTGCCAATTCTGACGTATTCCTTCAATTTACCGATTGGCCCCCGGAACCCATTTCACATCGGCCCGGCCATCGTCGTTGGCGATTCGTCCCATCACAAACAGCAGATCAGAAAGCCGGTTTAAGTAGATCACCGCTTGAGTGTGAGCCCCGCCGACAGTCTGGGTAAACGCGATCACTCCAATTTCCACCCGCCGACAGACGGTCCGCGCCTGATGCAGATGCCCAGCTGCGAGGCTTCCCCCTGGAAGGATGAAGCTGTTGAGAGGTTGCAGGCGATCGTTGAAACCATCGATCAGCCTTTCCAGACAAGTGACCTGAGACTCGGTCACTCTGAGCGGTGGATACTCTGGCGGCGTATCGCTTTCCGGCACGCAGAGGTCGGCCCCCAGATCGAAAAGATCATTTTGAATGCGGCGGAGCGGAACTGCCAACTCATCGGGCATTCCTGCAGCGATTCCCAACCCAATCACAGAGTTTAGCTCGTCGACACCGCCATAAGCTGAAATCCGCAAGTGGGTCTTGGAGACGCGGCTGCCATCGCCCAGCGAAGTCTCTCCGGTGTCTCCGGTCTTGGTGTAAATCCGGCTGAGATAGACCATGTCGATAACACTCTGTTGTGGACTGGAGAACAGCTTTCCACGGACTGACCTTGACCCACGAGGCAGGCTCGCCGTGTAATCCCGCTGAATTGCTGTCTCTGACGCCTTGTTTGAGACCACGATTCATAGACGGAACGGGCTCAAACGCCAAGTCTCAACTCTCTTCCTTTGCTGGAATCACTCTTCCCCGTGTGGACGACCTTCGATCGATATCTGCTGATTCGCTACTCCTACGTCTTCGCGGTGTTCTTCGCGGCCACGATGGGGCTGTTTACCGTCATGGACGGTTTTTCGAACATGGATGCATTCCAAAAGAAAGATGGAACGGTCGGGATGCTCGGGCGGATGGGGATGCATTACGTTTACCAGAGCAGCTTGATCTTTGATCTGGTCGGCCCCTCGTTGTCGGTGATCGCTGTCATGATTGTGCTCGCGATGTTGCTCAAGCACAACGAGTTTTACCCGGTTCTGGCTGCGGGAGTTCCCACCTACCGCATCGCACAGCCGCTGGCCCTCGGGGTCTTGGCAGTGGCCGGGCTCTTGTTTGCGAATCAAGAACTCATCATCCCTAACGTTGCACAGCACCTGCAAAGCATTCAAGGGGCGACCGCGTCGGATGCTCGCAAGTTTGATCCACAATACGATACGCAAACCTTAATCTTCGTCTCGGGCAAGGAACTGATTCCTGCTCAGCATCGGATTCTCAAGCCTGCCTTCGTCCTTTCCACTCCCAACATCGTGACAGATTACGAGCCGGAATTGCAGGGAGACTACGCCGAATATCGGCTGGCCCAAGGGAACCGGCCCGCTCACTGGCTGTTGAAGAATTACTCACCGCCCTTTGATAAACGAAAACTCACTGCGGCGGGTCGGAATGTGGTCATCACTCATAAGAACGGCAAGGATCTGATTCTGGTCATCGGTCTGACATTTGATCAGCTGCAGAATCGCAGTACTGGGTTTCGGTATCTGTCGACTCTCGATCTGCTGCATCGAATCCAGTATCCGTCAGCTCATGCCAGTTCCACACGGGCGCAGATCATGAACCTGCACGGACGATTCACCCGTCCAGTAGTCTCGCTGATCAGCGTGTTTCTCGTGATTCCGCTGATCCTGCGGAAGGAGAGGGACAACATTGCCACGAATATCGCCATCTGCACTCTCGTGCTGGCGCTGGTTCTGGGGATCGGCCAGGGAATGGAGTTCCTCGGCCAAACGTCCTTGGTCAAGCCCGAGATCGCCGCTTGGACACCCATTTTTATCGGAGGCACTTTGGCGAGTTGGCTGACCGGGACTGTAAAGACCTGATCTGGCACTGTGGTCGCAGCGTATGCGGAAAGAATCCATCCAGCTCAGGCCGGACGGTCACCGGACACGCCGTCTTCTTGACGCGACCAGCCCATGTCTCCGAAGATAGATAACTGCCCGTTTCGGGCGATCCCCGGACTCCCAGCCTCCAAAGCCCATTCTTCCATGCGCGTTCTCTCAGGCATTCAACCCACCGGCCAGATTCATTGGGGCAACTACTTCGGAGCAGTCCGGCAGTACATCGAACTCCAAAAGCACGATGCGGCGCTCTACTTCATCGCCGACCTGCACGCGCTGACGACAGTTCGCAACCCCGCTGACCTGCGGCGAAATGTCACGAACGCGGCGCTGGACTTGTTGGCTCTCGGACTCGATCCGAACAAGGCAACACTCTACGTCCAGTCTGATGTCCCCGAGGTCAGTGAGCTGACGTGGCTGCTGATGACCGTCACGCAGATGCACCTGCTGGAGAAATGCCACGCCTATAAGGACAAGAAAGCCAAGGGCCTCGCCGCCGATGCCGGACTTTTCACCTACCCCGTCCTGATGGCCGCAGACATCCTGCTGTATGACAGCAATCTGGTCCCGGTCGGACAGGATCAGATCCAGCACATCGAGGTCACGCGCGACGTGGCCCAGCGGTTCAACACGATCTACGAGCGCGAGGTGTTCGTCCTGCCGGAACCCTATGTCGTGCAGTCGCTCGCCAAGGTGCCAGGCCTCGACGGCGAGAAAATGTCCAAGAGCTACAACAACACGATCGAAGTCTTTATGGAGCCGAAAGCCCTCCGTAAGAAGATCATGTCGATCAAGACCGACTCGAAGGGCGTTGATGACGTGAAAGACCCCGAGACCTGTTCGGTGTTCACGCTGTTCAAGCTGTTCGCCAACGAGGAGCAGCAAACGGCTCTGGCCGACAAGTATCGCGCGGGCGGCATGGGTTACGGCGAAGCCAAGCAGGCTTTGTACGACCAAGCGATGGAAGCCTTCGGCCCCGCCTTCGAACGCCGCGCCCAACTCGCCGCCAATCCGGACACTGTGCGCGATGTGCTGCGCGAGGGAGCGAGGAAGGCCCGCGTGAAAGCCCTCGAAGTTCTGACTCGCGCTCGTGAAGCCTGCGGGCTGGGCGGCAGATAGCTTGTGGAACGGAATTCATTCGGTTCCGGCACATGCCGCGAAATTGAAGGGCGGACTGGCGACATCGGTAAAGCCCATCCCCACTGAGAATACGAGTGAAGCGACACTTCACTGGAGTGCTGACGAAGCACCAGGATGCCCGCGAGTGACTCCACGATAGCTCGCGCCACTGCATCATCGAGGTCTTGTTGCCCTCAAATGTCCCCCCCATCGATCACTCATTTTTCACCACGATTGCGAGGACTCCTCATGCCCTTCATCCGACTCGCCGCTGTGATGTTCGCGCTCGCCTGCCTGCCGCACCTGACATACGGTGCCTTAGTCGTCGACAACGTTGAGTCACTGGTCGTAGCCGTGCGAGACGGAGCTGAGGGAGCGGCCATCGAGATCGCGGCTGGCACCTACGAACTGCCGGCCACGTTGGAACTCAAAGCCGGGATGACGCTCAAAGGGGCGGGCATCGACAAGACGATCATCACCCATGCGGCGGGGTGGAAGCCGTCCACGAAGTCGCTGCCCGATCCCGAGATGACATTGGACGGGTTGGACACCGACGCGTACTTGATTCGGCTCAAGCGAGACACCGCTGGAGTCACCATCTCTCACATGACCCTGCTCGGTCCCCAGCTGCATGGGGGGATCTTCGCTTGGTTCCACACGAACCTGCATCTAGACCACGTGCGGATCAAGGACACTTTGTGGAGCGGGATTCGATCGTTCGGGATGCAGAAGGCGAAGATTCATGACTGCGAGTTCATTGACGCAGGCGGTCGCTGGGACAACGGTCAACCCGGGGTCAAGGGGGGCATCACGGGCGGCGGAATTTTCGCCTGCTGGATGAGCGAATGCGAGATCTTCGACAATCGTTTCGTCCGCACCCAGTCCGGCCCCGCGGACGAGTTCTACGGCATCAAGGTCCGGCAAGGCACACATTGTCACGTTCATCACAACACCATCGAAACCAACTTCTCGATGGAGTTCCCCTTCGAGAACGATGAAGACAACGAGATCGACCACAACGTCTGCCACGGCACCATCTCGATCCCGAAGCACGCGGGCGGCGTGGTCCCCCAAAGTGGTCGCACGTTCCACATCCACCATAACTGGATGAAAGACAGCTACTCCATCGAGTTCGTCCGCAACGGGGTCGAGATCGACCACAACCTCTTCGACTTCGATGCGAAACTGGATCACGGCAACCTCATCTCTGCGTTCGGTGATGTGGCCGCGAAGGGCCCCGCCAGCTTCCACAACAATCTGGTGAGCAATCCGGGTCGCGGCGTCGTCTGGATCAATGAAGTGTTCAACCACTTCGAAGTCCGCAACAACCATATCATAACACGGACCACAGCCACCCCGCGCGACGAGGGGCTGTTCGGGTTCAACGGTGGGAACGACTTCGCAACGATTTCGATCAAGGACAACCTGATCGAGTGCCAAGGCCAAGCCCGCCCCCTGCTGCGAGCTGCGGAGAGCTACTCTGCGACCGTGGAGAACAACACGCTGATCAACGTGTCCGATGCCGACAAGCTGAAGAACCCCCAAGCCGACCGCCCCGTCGGGCTGGAGAAGCCGCTCCAGTTCCAGTGCGGGACTCATGGCGAGTTCACCGTGGAGGGTTGGAAGGCAGGACCAACGAAGAAGTGAGCGAGGAGCACCGCCCCCATCGCCCTTGTGATCGATGTTGGCAGCCAAACTTCCACTGAACCGATCTCAAGGGCGGTCACTGCTTCCGACTCTTTCCTCCAAGCTCCCGCTTTCGACGAGATTTCGGTTCCGGAGTGTGACGAATAAACTACAATCGATGTGTTAGCTAAGAGGTCGTCCAAACCCGTTGCGCGTCCGTCTCTGGGGATTGGGCGCGCGATGGCCAGCTGAGTGGTGGGCACGGAGATTCCCCTAATGAACCCCTTTGAATCATTGTCGCGACGCCAGTTGCTGCAAGTCGGCGCAGCTGGTGTTCTCGGTTCCGCTCTCCCGCAGCGAGTTCGCGCGGAGTCGAATACCCAATCCAAATCGGTGATCTGGGTCCATTTGAGTGGTGGGCCGAGTCAGCTCGACATGTGGGACCCGAAACCGCAGGCTCCCGAGGGGATTCGCGGCGAGTTCGGGGCCATCGAGACGGCAATTCCCGGTGTCTTTGTCGGCGAGCACATGCCCCGGCTCGCAAAGATGCTCAATCAGTGGACCGTTCTGCGAACTCTGACGCATGGAGAGGGGAACCACCTGCTGGCCACGCATGTCGCTCTGACGGGGCGCCCGACGCCGGTTCCGCGCGGAGGCAGTGACCTCGACCGGGTACAGTCCCGCAGCGATTTTCCCAACATGGCGTCCGCTCTCGATTATGTGCATCCCCGAACGGATGGCGTGCCAAGCGGCGTCTCGCTGCCGAACTACTTTATCGAGGGGCCGCTCACTTGGCCGGGCCAGTACTCCGGGTTCATCGGCATGAAACACGACCCATGGCAAATCAACCAGGACCCCAACGATCCAAATTTCAAGGTTGATTCGCTGAGTCTCCCCCAGGACGTTTCGCCGTCGCGGCTGGTCTCGCGCCACGAGTTGACCTCGATCCTCGAACGCCAAAACCCGATGGGTGGGCGCGCAGCTGGGTTTGGCGAGCAGCAGGAATTGGCGTTCTCGCTGCTGACATCGGCCAGGGTCACGAAGGCGTTCGACATCCAGAGTGAGCCCCCGGAAACTCGCGACCGCTATGGCCGGAACAAGTTTGGCCAGTCGCTATTGCTGTCCCGTCGACTGGTCGAGGCTGGTGTCCCGATGGTGCAAGCTGCGATGGGAATCGTCCAGACATGGGACACGCATACCGACAACTGGGGCCGGCTCAAGAACACACTTTTGCCACAACTCGATCAGGGGCTGGAAGCCCTGATGACCGACCTCGCCAACAGTGGATTGCTGGACGACACGATGGTCGTCGTGATGGGCGAGTTTGGCCGCACCCCACGGATCTCGACGTTGCCGGGCCAAACACTCCCTGGTCGCGATCACTGGCCCTACGTGTACTCGGGCCTGTTCGCCGGAGCTGGTGTTCGCGGGGGTCAAGTCCTCGGTCAGTCCGATGCGAACGCCGCCTACCCCGTCTCGCGCTCTTGGACCCCTGCGGATGTGTGTACGACGGTTTACAACGCCTTGGGCGTCGATTTCCACGCCGAACTGCGCGACCCACTGGGCCGCCCGAATCGGTTGATGAACGGTGAGGTGATTGAGCAGTTGTATTCCGGGACGTAATGGCATTGTCGACCGCTCCTCTTCGAAGACTTCGCGTCGCAGCGAAACGAGGGCTCGGACTCGATTGCAACCGGGAGGGGTTCCTACTCGGTTGACCTCCCCGGGTTCCCGTGGACAATCCATTCTGTGTGATTCAAACACTGCCTTCAGGAGAAATCGGGATGTCGACGACCGTCATTGAAGAAGTTCTGGCTGCCAGCCGCAAGTTGCTGTCCTGCATCGATGCCGGGAACTGGGCCGAGTATGTGAAACTGTGCGATGAGTCGATCACCTGCTTCGAGCCGGAAGCGCTGGGTCACCTGGTCGCTGGACTACCGTTTCACGAGTTCTACTTCAAGCTGCCCGCCAGCAATTCGCCGCGTCAGTCGACGATCGCCTCCCCGCAGGTCCGCGTGCTGAGCGACACCTCAGCGCTGGTTACGTACGTGCGCGTCGTGCAGAAACTCGATGCGCAGGGGTCACCGGTCTCGGTGGCTGGCATGGAAACTCGTGTCTGGCAAAAGGTGAATGGAACGTGGCTGCACGTCCATTTCCACCGCACTCCGTGCTAGATTGAAGCCCTCTGCGGTCTGCCAGAGAGGTCTAGAGAGTGTGGCTCGTGAGACGAATGGCGTTCAGCGAGCTGCGAAACCACGTCGCCGATGTGGTCCGACCGATTTCGAGAGGGCCCCCCATGACGACTCATTCCCGTCGAGGCTTCTTGACCCGCATGGCCGCACTGGGCTGGGTGGCCAGTGGCCTCGGGCCATTGAGACTGCACGCTGCCGACACCCCAGACCTGTTGACTCCCGAAACCAAGGTCGCCATCCGGGCAGGTCTCAAGTGGCTCGCCGAGCAGCAACATCCGAACGGTTCCTTCGGGAGTGTCGCGCGGTATCAAGGCAACGTCGGCATTGCGGGCTTGGTGGGGCTGGCATTTCTCTCGTCGGGCAGCACCCCCGGACGCGGGCCATACGGGGCGGCTCTCAGCCGGGTGATCGACTATCTCATCACTTGCAGCACTCCCACCGGATACATCATCGAGGCCGAGAGCGAGACCGAAAGCCCGATGTATGGGCACGGCTTTGCGACGATGTTCCTGGCCGAGGCGCTCGGTATGTCCGATCGCGAACAACTCTCCAAAGTCGTTCGCAAGGCGGTCGCTCTCATTGTTCAAACTCAAAACGAAGAGGGCGGCTGGCGGTATTTCCCCACGCCGAAGGACGCCGATATCTCGGTGACAGCCTGCCAACTGATGGCCCTGCGGGCGGCACGCAATACGGGGATTTCGGTCCCCAAAGAAACCATCGATCGCGGGGTCGAGTACATTACGAAATGTCAGAACTCCGACGGAGGATTCCGCTACCGCATCTTCGATTCGCAGGAGAGCCGGTTCGCGCGCTCCGCAGCTGCGGTGACAGCACTGTATACATCGGGAGTTCACGAGGGAGCGGTCCTCGATCAGGGGCGAGCCTATATGCGCCAGTTCCTACCCGGCGTGCGCGGTATCCATGAAAACGACTTTTACTTTTACGGCCACTACTACGCCGTACAAGCCGCCTGGCACGCGGGGGGCGATTTATGGGACAGCTGGTATCCCGCGATTCGTAACGAACTGCAACGAACCCAGTCCGCCGATGGCAGCTGGTTCGACGCCTGGTTCGGCAGCGAGTTCAGCACCGCCATGGCCCTGATCGTGCTACAAACACCGAATCACCTGCTGCCGATTTTTGATCGATAAGATGCGGCAAAGTGGCGGGGGCAGAATCCTGTGATCCACCTGCACCTTACTTCCGTTATTGATCTCTGACACCTGTTGCAGAGATCATCATGAATACCACCACGAACGCCCGAAACACGGCTCCCTGCCCAATCTGTGGAACTTCCCAATTCGAGTGGGGACGAATGGGCACCCCGTACCACACAAGCTTTATCAGCGATCATCAGCAAGGATGGGCGAGGTTTTTCGCAAGTGGAGCACCGTCGATTGCTCGTCGCTGTCAGAAGTGTGGAAATCTCCAGCTCTTCACGGAATTTGACGGAGGCTAGGGGCGGCATTCAACCCGGATACCCTGCTCCTCGAAGACAGAGATCGATGTCTGATCTGAAAGAGTTCACACGCAGAATACAGGATACTTCCGATGGAGATTCCAAACACGGACCCTCAAATGAAACTCCTGAGCCAGTTCCCCTGCTCGGTCTGCGGTCAGACTCAATTCGAGTTCGGACAGTTCGGTAGCCCCGGTGGGATGTTGTTTTCCCCGGGAAACGGAAAATTCTGGAACATGCCTCGCAGCTTCTGGAGTCCCAAAATGACTATCGCCCGCGCATGCTTGAACTGTGGGAATCTCCAAGGGTTTATTCGCAAGTTTACGCCCCTGCCGGAAGGGTGAGCATTCCTTGAATGCACTGCCGCACGATGGAATTAATCATTGGAATCCAATCAACGGCTTCTCGCCCACACGCACAGCCCCGCCAGCTGAATGGCCGCTGTCTCGGTTCGCAGAATCTGGTCTGCGATCCGCACACGTCGGGCACCTGCTGGGGCGGCTTGCTCCAATTCCGCCGTGCTCCAGCCCCCCTCGGGTCCGATCAACAGCAGTACGTCGCCGGTTCCCACGGGGATCATTTCCGATTGGAATCGCTCCCCGTGCGGATCGCCGATCAGTGTCACACGGGGGGATGTCTCGGGGGCGGCGCTTCTCAAGCAGTCGGCAAACGATTTGTTTTCAACCACTTGCATTACGAAATCACGGCCCGATTGTTTGCACGCCGCCACCACGGCGGCTTGCAGCTTATCCAGCTTTCCCGCCCCGGGTTCCACCACCGTGCGCTCGGTCATCATCGGGATCAGCTGATCGATGCCCAGTTCTGTGGCTTTTTCCACCAACCAGCGAAAGCGGTCGCCCTTGGGCGGAGCGACGGCCAGCCGGATCGCGGGCTGGGGGGCAATCTGCATTTCACGCAGCTCGATGATGCGAACTTCGACCCGATCCTTTTTGACGAGCGTAATCTCAGCGTTAGCAGATTGTCCCCGCCCGTCAAAGAGCTCGACACGGTCTCCCGGCAGTTTTCTGAGGACTCGCGCCGCATGGTGCGATTCTGCCTCATCGAGCGAAAAGGTGGATCGTGAGAGTCCTGCCGGATGAAAGAATCGATCCATGGGAGACGAACATTCTTGTTTCAAGTTCTCTGCCGGGAATTCCGAACCTTGCGGGACACCGCCGTTGCCGTCCGATGCAAGAAGCGAAGATCGGCAACAACTGCATTTCCTTGCGAACTGTCTCAGATGTCAGCTCGTGAGGGAATCGTACCGGGATCACGGATTGATCGACCGGAGACAGGTTGCCGTCATGGGGGCCGGGTGTGGCCTCGAAACACATGACGAGAAGGAACTCTCGATGTCAGTGACTGTTCGTCCGCTGAGTACCGCTGGGATGCGTGCCTCGTGCAAGGCTCTGGTGCCTTTTGCCGACCCCCCCACGACGGACATGTATTTTCCCAGCGATGTCCACGAAGAGGCCCTCGCTCGCCTGCTCTATCAAGTCGAGGAACGCGAACGATGCGGCCTGCTGACCGGAGCACCCGGCTCCGGAAAATCGACTGTCATCATTCGCCTGCATCAGCAGCTGCGCCGGACGGGGTGGAAGTCGTGCCGCATCGATCTGGCGGGTGTTGATCACGCCGCTTTGCTGCATCGTGTCGCGGCGGAACTCGGCTGCAATCCGGCCTCTGATTCCGATCCGCATGAGATCTGGGATCACCTGGAGCTCATGCTCGCCGCCGCCGCCCGGGTCCAGCAGCCCTGGGTGCTGCTTTTTGACCACGCCGATCGGCTGCGACCGGGGGCGTTGTCGCTGCTCGAGCAGCTGCTGCATTCGCCGCACTCGCGGGGCTTGGTGATGCTGTTCGCGACCCGCAATGAGGGGCGAACACCACTGATCAAAACACTCAGCGAGCATACGAGTCTCCGCATCGAGCTGTCCGCACTCTCGGTCACTGAAACGCAGTGGTATGTCGAGCACACGCTCGATCGCGGGATGCTCTCAACTCCGAGATTCACCCGCGACGCGGTCCAGCTGCTGACTCGGATCACCGCCGGAGTCCCTCGGCAGATCAACCGCTTATGCCGCGCGGTCATCCTGGCAGCCAATGCGGACCACCGTTTCGAAATCGATTCCGAACTGATGCTCTCGGTGGCTGAAGAGCTGCTCGATTTGCAGGTGGTTGGTTAGCGAGTCGTACGCTTCACGAGAGATTCCGGCACGCGGCCCTGCATGGCATGGCGGGCGAAATGATTGTGTGAAACTGCCTGATGCCACATTCCTTCACGGCCTGCTAAACTGGTCCTCTGGGCTCCCAGAGCGGACTGGTCCCGCCCATATCTCACTCGCAAAGACGCGGCGCTGCATGGCTGACATCAAGTTTGATTTCGATGGCCCGAAAAAGGCCCCGTTGACGATTGCCCTGGCCCCCGCGTCGGGCCAGAGCCTGAAGGTCGAATTCATGGCCCACTTCGCCGATGCTCTGGGCAAGATCGGTCTGCGCGTGGCCCGCTTCAACTTTCCGTATATGGCCGAGCGGGACACCACCGGACGGCGCAGGGCTCCCGATGGAGAGCCAGTTCTGCACGACACCTGGCGTCAGGTCATCGCTCAACTGGGACCGGAAAATCTCTTCATCGGCGGTAAGTCGCAGGGTGGCCGAACCGCAGCTGTCGTGGCTGACGAGTGCCACGTGCGGGGCGTCGTCTGTCTGGGGTTTCCATTCCATCCGACTGCCAAGCCGAGTCAGTACGATGTTTCGCCGCTCGATGTCATCCAGACACCGACCATGGTGATGCAGGGCGAGTGGGACACGTACGGAGATAAGATCGAAGTCGCCAGCTATGCTCTCTCCCAGAAAGTTCAATTCAAGTGGATGAAGGAAGGCGACCACAGCTTCCAGCCCCCGAAGGAATCGAAGCGAACCCGCGAAGAGAATTGGGACGTCGCCACTCGCCTCATTGGACGGTTTATTATGGAAGTCACCAACATCGAGTTGGCCGTGAAGTAGCAGGATTGCTCGAACGTCCAGCGGGAACGTGCTGGTACCCGTTCTACGAACGTTGGGTTCGGGCGTCATCCAGCAGCTTCATCCACGCCCCCATGTAATGGCCGTGGTCATGGAAGGTCCGCCCACTGACCAGGTTCCCATCGACGACGCAGGGGGCATCGATGTAGATTCCGCCGCACGCTTCGAGGTCGAACCGGCACTTCGCCACCGTCGCCATCCGGCGACCTTTCACGCACCCCGCGTACGCCGGGATCTCGACGCCGTGACAGACGCTGGCGACCGGCAGATTCTTCTCAAAGAAATGACGCGTGATCCGCACGAGATCGGCGTCGTAACGGATGTACTCCGGAGCCCGACCGCCGCTGAAGAAGATGCCGAGGTACTCCTCTTCGCGAATCTCGCTGAAGGCGACATCCGCCTGGATCTGATACCCTTCCCACTCCCGCGTAATGGTCCAGCCGGGTCGAACTTCATGCATGACCATCTGGTAGGTCCGCTTCTCAGGAGCTGCGACGACCGGGGTATAGCCGCCCTCCTGCAACCGATAGTACGGGTAGAGCGTGTCAACGGTTTCGGTCGCGTCACCGACGATGATGAGAACTTTGTGAGGCATGAAAAGTCTCCGGGCGAGCGGGGCGGCGTCAGCCCCCCGAGTCGGTTGATTCCATGAGCGGCACGTTGACTTGACCAACCCGACGAGTGAGCCAAAGTCAGTCCCATTGGGCGAGAGACGTGCCGCTCACGTTCTTCGCTCTCCGGTCACGGCGAGGTTGTCGCGATGGATCACGGATCGATCGGACTCGGCACCCAACAGCGCCGTGATCTCGGCGCTGCGTTTCCCCGCAATCTGAGCGACTTGCTGCGAATTGAAGTTGATCAGCCCGCGAGCGACCTCGGCTCCTTCGGAGTCGAGCACCGAGACGATCTCCCCTTTCGAGAAATGCCCCTCGACTCCGGTCACTCCAATCGCCAACAGCGACCGCCCGTTGTCTCGGACCGCGATTGTGGCTCCGGCGTCTAATCGTAGCTTCCCCACAGGGGAAACGGTGTATCCGATCCAGCGTTTCCACGCGGGAACCGGCTCACCAGATCCGAGGAACAGCGTCCCCACCTCACGCGCTTCCCGGACCTTGTCGAGGACGGTGTGATCGGTGCCGTTGGCAATAATCACGTTCCCCCCGCCCGAGGTCGCCATGCGCACAGCTTCCAGTTTACTCACCATCCCGCCCGTGCCGCGCGAGCTTTTCGAATCTGCGGCGAGACTGCGAAGCGTCTCGTTCCAACCTTCGATCAGCGGGATTACCTTCGCAGCGGGGTCTTTCGGATCGCGATCGTACAGACCATCAATCACCGAGAGGATGATGACCAGCGGACGCTCGAGCAGACTCGACACCATCGCAGCCAGCCGGTCGTTGTCGCCGAACTTGATCTCATCAATGCTGACCGTATCGTTCTCGTTGACGACCGGAATCACGTCGTATTCGAAGAGCGTGTTGA
>JAYWHX010000028.1:0-19481 GCA_043777375.1 Planctomycetota bacterium
GACACTCACCACGCAATCCTTCACGCGGACCACCCTCATCTACCTGACAACCCCAATCCCGGACAGTGCAGGCCGCCGTTTTTGATGCGTACCACCTGGAGAGGAGGTCCCCTGATGAGAACCGCTGCCACGCGGAAATCTGGCCTTTCCGGGGCGTTTCTTTTGTCCTACCCTCGTCTCCATCAGAACTGCTCAAGTTTCTGTGCGCGGTGCATGTGTGATTCCAGTGAGAGTAGAAGGCAATTCGATGCACCGGTTCCCATTCGGAATGACAGCTGCCTGGGCTTTACTCCTGATTCATGGGGCGTCCGCGGGGGAATCGATAGAGGCGTTTACGGAACCATATCGCACAGCGGTGATTATCCCATCGCAATCCGGAACCCTGGAAACTCTCGATGCCAAGGTCGGCCAGCTGGTGGCCGCTGGGCAGACGCTGGGGGCGCTGGATTGCGAAGTGCTGCGAGTTCAGCGAAAGATCACAATTGCCAAGGCGGAAGCGACTGGGGAATTGGAGGCCGCTCAAGCTGAACTGAAGGTCAAGCAGAGCCTCTATGAGCGGTATCAGGCTCTTCGCAAGGACGCCAACGAGGCGTCGGAGTTGGAGGTCGAGCGTAAGAGAGCCGATATGGAAATTCAGCGGGCCAAGGTCCGATCAGTCGAGGACACCTTGTCCTTACACCGTCTGGAAAGCGAGCTGCTCGATGCGCAAATACGGCAACGTACGCTCGTGAGTCCCATTGCGAGTGTCGTCGCTGCGGTCGATGCGGAACCCGGCGACTTCGTAGCACCTGGCCAGACTCAGCCTATCGTCACCTTGGTCGACATTGACCGATTGCGGGCGACGTTTCATCTTCCAGCTGGTGAGGCGACCAGTCTGGCTGAGGGTGATGTCTTAGCGCTCGATTTCACCGATCAAAAAACTCCGATTAACGGGAGAGTGGAGTTTGTATCGCCTGTGACTGATGCTCGAACAGGGACGATACAGGTTCGCGTCACGATTGAAAACAAAACCCATTCCGTACGCAGCGGAACTCGCTGCCGTTATCGATCACGAACAACGCCATAACCAGCGGTCACAAATCCAGACACTCCTCAATCGGGAGATCTGGCAACCATGATCACAGTAAGTAGAACACGAAGTTAGTCAGCTCACCGTGAGTGGCACAAGATCGCCCAACGCAGGCAAACGGGAGGCGACCGAAGCTCACTCTTAATAGAAGTGGTGTCCCACGGTCTGTTCCGTGTAGGACTCAATCGGAGCGTTCTCGCACCAATGAGGCACATACGGCCCGCAGCGTTCCCAAGGACACTGGTTGCAGGGCATCGGGCTCTGGCAGTGCTGATTCCAGACTGGAAGACCAGTATCGACACAGCATGTGCAGCAGCCTTGTAATGCCAAGCCAACGAGGAGTACGAGTCGAGATCGCGCTGACTGCATCACGGCATCCTTCCCGAGGGGCCGACCAGTAGGTCAAGAAGTCGGCTGATGCACTCATCGGCAATTTTGCGAGAATCGAAGCACAGACCGCTTCTGCGAAGCAGTATTTTCACATAGAAACGAGTGAAGTCCTGCTAGAACCCTCGCGAGTCGCAAGACCGTTACACCTCAGACGAGCGGTTGTCATTGAAACGGAGTCCATGCGATCAATCAAGTGCGTCGAATGACTCTATGTGAAAACCTCTTCCAACTCCCCATCGCTGCCGTCATGTGCCCAAAGTCCGACTTCGGACTCTCGTGGGCCGCACGAGCTGCGCGGACCGCATGAGTTGCGAGAACCGGTCGAGCCGCAGGAGCAGTCCACCGTTGAGTCCGATGCCGTTGGCATCAACGAACTCGATCTGAAAGCACTCACGCGATCATTGCTCGTGAGTCTGGGAACTTGCTCAAACCGTGAAGCGGCCCGTGTCGTCCTGACTGGTGTGATCAGGCAGCTGATGAATCCTTCGGCGATTCACCTGTGGCGCGTCACTCAAGACGGGCAAGTCGCTTCAGTCAATGGGGCCGACCTGACTTTGCCTCATGAAGAGCTGGGGCGTCTCTGTCTGGCGAATGTCGTCCAGGCATCGCGGACCGGCGAAACGTCAATCACCGAGCTGGATCGCCGTCGCAATCTGGTCTCTCTCTCTCTCCCGATCGGGCTGAGAGTCACGACCCGCACTCCCGCCGGCGAACCGCTGGAAGTGACCGAAGTTCTCTCTGTGGTCCTGCTTCTCGGTACGGAACCCCTGGAATCGTTCCTCGTCATATTTCAGCTGCTGTGCGGATATCTCACGCACTGGGAAGCCCGAACCAGTGCCCAACAGTCCCACGAACTGGCGCAGGTCGACCAGTTCTTGCTGAAAACGATCGTGCAGATGACCGAGTCCGGTTCCGGTCCGGCAGCGGCTCGGGTCTGTGTGGAGGAGTTGCGAAAGATCCTGCCGACAGGTCTGATCGCGATCGGCCTAGGTGATGGGGAGTCCTGCCACCTGCTGGGGTTGTCGGGAGCTGCGGAGATCGACCGACGTTCGCCACTGTCGCAAGCAGTGCAAGGTGTGCTCAAGCAGGCGGTGCGGCACAGCCAAGTCCGAGCATGGCTGTCGTCGAACGAGTACGCCGTCAATGACCCTCTCGCCGAACTCAGTCGTCAGCAGGGGTTGGCTCACATACTGAGCGGACCACTGCGTGAGGTGGATGGCCGGGTGGTCGGTAGCTGGTTGATTGCCACAGAGGAATCGCTGGAACAGCAGCCCGTGGTCCGCAGCGCTCTCGTACGCGGCGAACGAGCCATCACCCGGATCGTGACCCGTCGTGATCGCTGGGGCAGCGTCCAAGCGGCTGCGCAGCCCACATGGCTGCGGCAATCACTTCCCTGGCTGGTACCATTGGTGGTCGGTAGCGCGTTGCTCTTGCCAGTGCCATTTCGAGTCAGCTGCGACGTTCAAGTCCAGCCAGTGCAGCGCAGGGTCATCGCCGCCCCCTTTGCCGGAATCCTCAGGGAAGTGAATGCCGAGGCGGGAGACACCGTACAGGCGGGCGATGTTCTCGCTCGGATGGATGACACGGAGTTGCGATTAGAACATGCGGAGCTTCAAGCCGATGTCGATCGCCTGACCCGCAGCCAGGATGTGAACCGCGCGGAAGGGAAAGAGGTCGAGGCGATTCTCGACGGACATAAGCTGACTCAAGCGGAGGCCCGGCTGGCACTGTTGCAATCGAGATTATCCCATCTCGATCTCACGAGCCCGGTCAGCGGCGTGATCCTGAGTGAGGATCTCAAGCGAGCTGAAGGCATTCCCGTTCGTGTCGGACAATCGCTATTCGAGGTGGCTCCGCTCGACAACATGCGAGTCGAGCTGCGCATTCCGGTGGACCAGATCGACCAGATCGAGGTGGGACAGTCGGTTCAGATCGGACTGATCAGCCAGCCCGGCGGTCCGCTCCTGGCTCAGGTCGATCGCCTTCTTCCGACCGCTGAAACCGTGGATGGAGTCCATGTCTTTCTCGCGTTGGCCAGTCTGCCGGATCAGTCTCCAGCACTGCGCCCCGGCGAGAACGGCCAAGCTCAGATCACAATCGGCCAGAGGTCTCTGTGGTGGGTTCTGTTCCACCGTCCCTGGCAGAAGCTCCGCACTCAGTGGAGTTGGTAGAGGCCCCCGCTAAGAGCTGCCTGAGTCGCGATTCGACCTCTGTGACCCCATGTCCATTCCAGCACCACAAGCCGTACAGCCCACTTCGCCCGAGCCGCCAGCTGCTGCTCAGATGGCGGCGTGGATTCTGCGATTGCGGGAGGGTGTCGCGTTCCTCCGTCGGCCCAGCCGTGATGGCGGCGTTGTGTCAGAATTCGTAGTGGAAGATCAGACACGCGATAAGTTTTACCGCATTGGTCAGCGCGAATATGCGATCCTTTCGCGGATCAATGGGAGCGCATCGCTAGAGGCGATAGTCGCCGAGGCCCGACGAGGTGAACCGACACTCGACCTGACCGATGAGCAGGTCCTGGAGATCGGTCGCTGGCTGCTGACCACCGGACTCGGGCATTTGACGGCTCATCCAACCCAAGGCGAAGCGGAGCGTGCGGAAGCAGTTCGACTGCAATCCCGGCTCAGTTGGCTGAACCCGGTCTCGATGAAGTTTACGCTGGGGAATCCCGATCGCTTTCTCGATGCCCTGCTACCGCTGACGCGGTGGTTACTGGGTGGTGCGGGAGCTATCCTCGGGGTCGTGATTGCTCTGATGGGAGCGTTGGTCTTACTGACCGAGTGGGACCGATTCACAGCTGAGATGCGAGGCATTCTGGGGCCCGATCGATGGTGGCTGCTACTGGTCGTCTGGTTCGGCCTCAAAGGGATTCACGAACTCGCCCACGGCTTGGTCTGCAAGAAGTATGGCGGGCATGTCCGCGAGTGGGGCGTGTTGTTCATTCTATTCGCTCCGCTGGGAGCATGGGTCAACGTCACGAGCAGTTGGAAGTTCGCCTCGCGTTGGCAACGCATCCATGTGGCCGCTGCCGGGATGCTGTGCGAAGGGGTCCTGGCGGGGCTGGCGGCGATCGCCTGGAGCCACTGCGAGCCGGGGATGCTCCGACATACTCTGCAAAACACCGTCATCTTGGCGAGCGTGATCACGGTTCTGTTTAACATGAATCCGCTCATGCGATTCGACGGATATTTCATTCTCTGTGAGTGGTTACAGATCCCCAACTTGGCCGGGCGCGGACAGCTGGCTGTCTCTCGTCAATGGCAGCGTGTCTTACTCGGAGTGCAACGACCATCCACGGAACAGGGCCGCTTCGGTCGGCATCTGTTCATCGCCGCATACGGCTGGGCCGCGCTCTATTGGCGGGTGCTGACGGGGCTGGGAATCTTGATTGCCTGCTCTGTCTTGCTGCATGGCTTCGGCTTCATGTTGGCGGTCAGCGGAGCGCTGTTGAGCTATGCCTGGCCGTTGCTCAGAACCGTGCAGCGGCTCGCGGGGAACGTGGAGAGTCGCCCTCGCCCGTGGCGAGCCGCGTTGGGGCTTATCGTGGCCGCTGGCTTAATCACTGCGCTGTTCACGGTCATTCCCTGGCCGGGACAGCGTATCGCCCACGGCGTGATTGACTACTCGCAACGGATTCCCATTCGGGCCGAAGCATCGGGTTTTGTGGAACGTGTCGCGGTACAGGCGGGAGAGACTGTCATCGGCGGAGAGCTGTTGTTCTGCTTGCGAAATCCGGAGCTTCATTCAGAGATCGCGATTCACGAGGCCCAGCTCGCCGAAGCACAGCACCGCAGCCAATACTTCCTCGCGGAGGGGACGATGGCTGCCTTCCACTCTGAGGAGGAGCGGCTGGCCGCGATCCAAGAGCGGGTTGAGGAGTCGCGTCAGCGTTTGGCGGGATTGAAGATCATCGCTCCGCACGACGGTCGGGTTCTCGCCCGTGATCTCGATCCATTGGTCGGCCAATGGGTCGAACGAGGGACACTCCTGTGTGAAATCGGCAGCGACGATGCTAAAGAAGTCCTGTATGCCGTACCGCAACATGAAGTGACGAACTCGACGGCTCTCACTTCTGGACCGGTGCTTTCCACAGCTCGGATGATTCCGTGTGGAGCCACTGACCGCGAGGTCTCAGTGACGCTCAACGGATTCCGACCGACCGCCGAATGGCAGCCGCCACATCCGGCCTTGTCTGGTCATCTGGGTGGACCGCTGTCCGTTCAGCCAATCAGTGATGGCAGTTCGCAATCGCCTCGCTGGCAGCTGCTTCGACCTCACTTGATCGGACGGGCCGTGTTGACGCCAAAGCAGTCCCTCCAGGTTCGCAGCGGCGAGCGAGTCGGACTGGCACTCTCCGGAGACGCCGAGCCTCTCGGGAAGCATGTCTGGACTGCGACGACCGAGTGGGTCGAGGCGAAGGTCGAGAGTGCGTGGCAAATGTCCGAGATGAGGTAGCGTCGCCAGTGGCTTTTTTCCGATCGTGACGATCACTCCTTCTTTTCTGATGCGCGAACCTGAGTGAACTCTCTCAGTTCCGAAAGATCAAACTGTTCTCATCCCCTTTTCTGGAGATGTCGATTGTGACAAAGGATTCATCCACACCACGGATTGATTACGCAGACCCGTGTGCCAAGTACGCAGGTCACTTCATCGTCAGCACGACGCCTGATGAAGTGATGCTCGATTGTGCATCGGGGCTGATCCGGGATTCGCTGACGGGGAAACCCATCATCCCGATCCACACCCGGCTCGCCCTGTCTTACGGGTCTGCACAGCGTTTGATTCAGTTGCTCAAGCAAGCGGTGAACAGTCCCCCGGCCCGGGACGATCAATCACCCTCTGCTCAAGCGACAAAACAGAACGCTCAAGAGGCACGGCTGCCTAAGGTTCGGGAGTAAGCCGTAGCCCTTGGGTGCTGCTCCCGGTCCATTGCACCTTGGACTGTCTTGGAGCAGCATCTTGATCTCGACGATTCGCCGTGTCATCAGCCAGTGGACGAACTCTCCTTTCACGGGGAACGCCAGGCAGCGTATCCATCGTGTTCATCCCCAGGCTCCAGCACCTCTGCTGCTGGAGGAACTGGAAGAGATTGTCCTCTTCAATGCAGTTCCGGATGTGACGATCCAGACTCCGGCGGATGATCTGTTCATCGGGGAAGACTTCACCTTTTCGGTGGCCTTTGACAACGTCGGGACGTCCGAAGGGTATGGCCCGATCATTGACCTGATCTTCCCGGTCAACGGAGCGGACGGAACCAACCCGGCCCTCGACGACGGGATCGACATTATCGGGTCCGCGACCTATCTCGGGGCACCAGTCACCACTGTGCAGCTGAAATTTGGTGTGTCTGGGGAAGTCGACCATCCGTTTCTTAAGGATGCATCGGGGGCCCCGCTCAAGGTTCAAGGGAACCCCGGCGACAAGCTCGTCGTGGCCCAATTGCCTTTCGGGTCGTTCACGCCCGGACAGCCGCCCGCCTCGATCCAGTTCTCGGCGGATATGTCGGATCTGGCGGACCTGGGTGTGTCGCTCGACTTCAAGGCTCGCGGAGCCTTTATGTTCGGGGATGACCCACTGGATAACACTAGTACCGACCCGGTGATCCTCAGCGATGCCGCCACGAACTCGTCGCTCTGGACCGAGACCGGGTCGATTGATCCGATCCTGGCCAAGATGACCAAGCAGAACCTCGCCCCCGAGAGCGAGACCGCCACCGGTCCCAACTTCCCCCGGACCTATGAGATCGTCGTGGAGATTGCCGAGGGGCAGACGCTCACCGATTTCAATCTGACCGATCTCCTGCCGCCCGAGATCGTGTTTCTCGGCAATGTCGTCGTGACTCCCAATGCGGGAGCCAGCATCAGCGGTGTCACGATTATCGATACTCCGACGACGATGACCGATCCGCACGCCGCGCCGGATAACAATCTGACGATCAACATCGGAAGTGCGATGGGGGGAGCGGGCAACACCGGCTTCACCGTCACGTTTGATTTCTATGTGAATGAGTTCAACGCCGCTGGCAACGATGTCATCGCCCCCACTTCTGCGAACACCACGATCACAGAAAACGAGGTCTCCGCCAACTTCGACTGGGACCCGCTCGATGGTCGCGACCCGGTCCAGAACAACATCGTCATTCACGAAATCGTGGCCGGTCCCGATGATCAACTGGAGAACGAAGCGATTGCCGTCCAGAAGGGACTGACGATCCTGACCGATAACGGAGCTGTGGGTTTCTCGCCGGGCGACGTTCTGCTTTACACACTCGACTTCCAGATTTCGGACTACTTTGGCTTCGAAGATATTTCCATCACCGACATCCTATCGGACGGTTTACGACTCGATGGATCCTTCACGCCGACACTGAGTGTCAGCGAGCACGGCAATCTGACCAACTCAGGATTCGCTGGAGCCAACTTCACCGTGGCCCCCGTTTCCGGAGTCGATGGTTCCCAGACGCTGAGCTTCCGCATCTCGGATGAGCTGGCAGGGCGCGGTGGTTCCTTCGCGGACGGCCAACTGGTCGGCGGCGCGATCCCGAATGGTGGAACCGGTGGCGGGCCACCACCTGCCGGGGCTCCCCTGCCGTTTGGCGGCACCACGGGACAGATTACCTATCGGGTCGTGATCCAAGATCAGTTCGATGTGATCCCACCATCGGGTGACGTCTCGGTCGACCAAGGTGACGTGCTCAACAACGACGCAGTCATTAACGGAGCTGTGCTGAATGTCGACGACCTGACCCCGAATGGAGAACGCGAAACCGACGACACCGCAGCTGATTTGGAGATCGTCCGTGGGGCCATTACCAAAACGATCTATGCCGTCAACGGTGTGATTGCCGGTGCTGGCACGATCACGGTCGCCCCAGGCGATGTCGTGACCTATCGCTTCACTGCCACGCTTCCGAATAGCGACGTGGAAGATCTCAAGTTTGTCGATTACCTGCCCCTGCCAGTCTTCTCCGCAGGAGAAGTCATCGCCCTCAATAATACGCACTCCGCCATCGCACCCGCAGCCGGGCAGGCTCACTTCCACATCAATGATACGTTCAGCGGAGCCACCGGACTTTCGGGGATTGTGCCTGGCCTCAGCACGGTGACCGTCGGCGGTGAGAACCGAGTCGAGTTCACGTATGGCGACTTTGACGATACAGGAAACACCTCGACAACGATCGACATCCTGTTCAGCGTCACAGTCGGAGATGAGCCGTTCGCTGATGGCCTGTTCCTGACCAACCAGGTGCGGCAGGAGGAAGGTTCCTCGTTCAACAACAACAAAGTCGATGATGCGATCAACCAGATCATCCTCTCTGAGCCCGTTCTCAATATCACCAAGGGAGTGATCGCCACCGATAACTCTGGCGGTAGCTTTACGGGTGCAGTTGCACCCACGTCAGTGACCGCACCGGGGACAGGAGGCTTCCGATTTGGAGGCACTCTCAACTCGACAAACCTTGATACGACTCCGCTCAATGCAAACCTGTCGAACATTGACGCAGGCGACCGGGTGACCTTTGCAATCGTCGTCGAGAATACCGGGACCAGCCGCAAGGGGGCCTTCGATGTCGAGGTCCGTGACTTGTTACCCGCTGGGTTCGTAATCCCCGGCAGTGGTTTGAACCTGACCGTCACCGATGGAACAGGTGCGAGTGTTACCTACACCAATGTGGGCGGCGGGACCGGGCTGTTCGATCTAGGGATCCGGCTCGATGATCCGGGGGCCACTCCCAGCACCGGGGGAGCATTGCAGAACGACGCCGGGTCGATCGATGGCTTCCACGCCACAGATGGTCGCAATGTCATCGTGATTACTTACGACCTGGTGTCCGAGACCTCGGTCGAGCCCAACGAAACAATCAACAATACTGCGTTCCTTCAGAACTATGCCGGGGTCGAGGGGGGAACTGATCACACGGTCAACGATCTCATCGACAACGCCTCGGTCACGACCGACATACCGACCATCGACAAGGTCATCACCGGAACGAATCAAGGTCATACGCTCAACAACAATGTCGCAATCGGCGAGATCATTACCTACACCGTAACGGTCAGTCTGACCGAAGGGACCTCCAGTGGAGTGACCTTTGTCGATACGCTTGATCGTGGATTGGCGTTTGTCGGTCTCACCAGTATCACCACAAACGATCCCGGCGATGTCACCTGGTCTGGATCTGCCACTGCCTCGTTTGCCTCTGTGGGAGTCGGAGCAGACAACGCTGGTCGCCAGATGACGATCAACTTCGGTGATATCACCAACGCCGACACGAACAATGCCGTCACCGAAACGATCACCATTACCTATCAGGCCGTCGTGATCAACGGCGGTTCGAATGACCGAAGCGACCTGCGAAACAACGACGCCGACTGGAACTGGGCGGGCGGAAATACGGTTTCCGACTCGGCCCCCAACGTGACGATCGTCGAGCCGACTCTCGATATCGCGAAAACCATCACACCAGCCACCGGTGATGCGGGTAACACACACGCCGTCACGCTGGTTATTTCGCACACAGCTGCGAGCGATGCGAATGCTTTCAACATTGCTATCAGTGATGCACTGCCCACAGGCATGACTATCTCTGGTGCGATCACAGTGACGCCCACAGCAGGTGTCACAGGGCTGGTGAACACCTCGGCGGGCAACTCGATCTCGGTCGCTGCCGCTTCGATCCCGGATGGTGATACGATCACGATCACGTTCAATGTGACCCTTGATCCAACCGTTCAGCCGAACGAACTCATCACCAACACGGCGGACGTCGACTGGACGAGTCTGCCCGGCGATGTGACGACGACCCAGACCATTCACAACACGCTCGGAGTCGAACGCACGAGTGACCCGACTGACCCGGGTGGCGTGGCCAATGACTATACCGATTCGGGTTCCGACGATGTGCGAGTGACCTCGCCGCTGATCAGTAAGTCACTGATCTCGACGAGTATCAGCAACGCTGCCAATGCCAACAACCAAGCTGTCATCGGCGAGACAGCGGTCTACGAAGTCACGATCACGCTCCCCGAAGGTCAGACTCTCGATGCGGCAATTGTCGATACGCTCGATCGCGGCCTGCATTTCGTTAGCCTCGACTCAATCAGCCGGTCGAACGGGAACATGACCACCACTGTCGGAGCTAGCGACTTCAGCGATGTCGGCTCGTTTGGAACAACGGTGACGGGCACTTCCGCGACTGGCGAGCAGCTCACAATCAACCTCGGTGACCTCAACAATGTGGCCGACAACATCGGGGGCGATACGATCACGCTGCGGTACACAGTGTTGATTGACAACGTGCCGAGCAATGTCGGTGCCCCCGAGGCTCCGCCGACTTCCCTCGACAACGCCGCCGAGTTCACCTGGGATCTGTTTGGCAACGCCCAGACGACCGGCACAACCTCAGCCGCTCCGATCGAAGTTATCGAACCGATCCTGAATGTCGACAAGTCAGTGGTCGTGAATGGGTCAGGTACAACTGGTGACTCGGGCGACAGCGTGCAGTACACCTTCGTCATTTCGCACGAAGCACTGAGTGACACCGATGCGTTTGATGTGACCTTCCAGGACGCTCTGCCCGGTGTGAAGCTCGACGGACTCACGATCGCCAGTGTCACGCACTCCGCCAGCGGCGATCTCTCCGCTCTGTTTGAGATTACTCCCGGTGAAGTGCTGCGAACTCTCGTGGGTAGCTCGTTCGACCTGCTCGAAGGACAGACCGTAACCATCGTCGTCACCGGGACTCTGTCCGGTGCAGTGATCCCGAATGAGACGGTCACAAACACGAGTTCGATCGCCTGGACCAGCCTCGATGGAGTCGACCCGAATGAACGTACGGGAGCCCAGGACTACAACGACTCGGACTCCGCCGACATCACCATTCTCCCACCGGTGCCCGTGAAGAGCATCGTGGCCACTTCTGAGTCCCACACCGGCGACGGAACAGCTGACACCTCCGCCGATCCTCGCCCGTTGGCAGTGGGCGAGATCGTTCGTTACCGACTGGCGGTCACGTTGCCGGAAGGCACCTCGCCTGGGTATCGAATCATCGATCACCTGCCCAGTGGTATGTCATTGATCGATAACGCGCAGGTCAAGGTCTCGTTTATCGCCGACAGCGACGTCGGGGAGTCAGTGAATCTTGCAGGGGCAGACAATGATGCAGCCACGCCGTCCTTCACTCTGCCCGCCGGTCGCATCACGACCAGCGGACAGGACATCACGTTTGATTTGGGCGACCTGATCAACAACGACACAGACATGAATGCCGAAACGATCATCATCGAGTTCAACGCCATCGTGAACAACACGGCGTCGAACCAGGACGCCACCGCCCTCGACAACAACTTCGATGTCGAAATCAACGGCAATGTCGTGGCCTCTTCGAACACTGTCAGCGGGGAAGTTGTCGAGCCCGAGATCGTCGACGTGTTGAAGTCGCTGCTCTCCTTCAACGGGAACGAAGTGACCTACCGGCTGACGTTCTCCAATACAGGGAGCGCCACAGCCTTTGATATCAACATCGATGATGCCATCCCCGCCGATCTTCTGCTGCAAATGGGCACCGTCAGCGTCTCGTTCAGCGGAGTGGCTCCGACGTTCCTCGATAACTCGAATGCAGCTGCACTCGACATCTTGATTGACCAGTTGTCCGTGGGGCAGGTCGTGACGATCGACTACACGACCACAATCGTCAATCCGAATACGTCACTGACAAACACGGTCGATGTCGAATACACCTCACTGCCCGGTGGCGGCACTACGGGCAATCCCACTGGCTCCGATGCTCCCGTGGGTGGCGAGCGAACTGGGTCGGATGGTCCGGGAGTAGGGCTCAACAACTACGCCGACACCAGCAGTCTCACACTCGGGGCTCTCGGCGATCGAGTCTGGTACGATATCGACAACGATGGAGTGCAGGATGGCGGCGAGCCCGGCATGGCGGGAGTCACAGTCAATCTGGTCTTCGCCGGAAGCAACGGAACCTTCGGCGATGGAGACGATGTCGCGGTGTCGACCGTAACAGGGACCAACGGGGTCTATGAGTTCAGCGGACTTCCCGCTGGGAATTACCGCGTTTCGGTCGCTACCGGAACACTCCCCATCGGCGGGTTGACCGAGTCGTTTGACCTGAATGGGATTGGGACGCCTTCGACCACCGATACGACTCTGACCACGGGTCAGGTTCGCAACGATGTTGACTTCGGCTACACCGGAAAGGGATCAATCGGCGACCGCGTCTGGTTCGATGCCGACGAAGACGGAGTCCAAGACGCTGGAGAGCCCGGCATTGATGGCGTGACGGTCGACCTCGATGTCGACTATGACCAAGACGGAACCATCGACTTTACCCTGACCACCACTACTGATTCGAATGGCAACTACATCTTCAGCGACTTGCCGATTGGGGACTATTCCGTTCGAGTGACTCAACCAGCTGGCTATGACCACACGTTCGATGCCGACAACGGACTCATCACTCCTGATAACGAGTCGCTCCTGACGCTCGGCGATGACGAGGACAACACCTCTCAGGACTTTGGCTACGTCGGACAGGGTTCCATCGGTGATCGGGTCTGGCTGGATGTCGATGGTGACGGCACGCAAGACGGCGGCGAACCGGGCATCAATGGTTTGAGCGTCCAACTCGATGTTGACCTCAACGGCGATGGGACGATTGACTACACCACAACGACCACGACCGGAGCCGATGGGGCCTATCTGTTCGACAAGTTGCCACCGGGTGACTACACGATCACAGTCACCCCTCCGAGTGGCAGCACCAATACAGGCGATCCAGACGGTGGCAACGATCACACTGCTGACGTGACGTTGGGTGTGAACGAGGACAATGTGGTCCAGGACTTCGGGTATCAAGGCACCGGTTCGCTGGGCGATCGCGTCTGGTTCGATGCCGATCGCGATGGTGTCCAGGACGCCGGCGAGCCAGGGATTGGCGGAGTGAGTGTTGAGCTTGATATCGACTTTGATGGCGATGGAGCAGTGGACGCCACCTTGTCGAAGACGACCGATGCGAGCGGGAACTACCTGTTTGATGGGCTACCCGCTGCGGACTATGTCGTGCGGGTCGCTCCGCCAGTGAGCTTCGACCCGACCTATGACAGAGATGGAGGTCTCGATCACGAGTCGGCCCACACACTGGGTGCGGGTGAAGACAATGTTGCCCAGGACTTCGGGTATACGGGGACTGGCTCAATCGGCGACCGAGTATGGTTCGATATCAATGGTGATGGCACCCAAGACGTGGGTGAACCCGGGTACGACGGGGTCACCGTGACCCTGGACCTCGATCTCGATGGTGATGGAACCACCGATTACACCACCTCGACGACCACGGATGCGGATGGCCTGTATGCGTTCAATGACTTACCGATCGGTGACTATACGATCACTGTCGGTCAGCCTGGTGGAACGACGCAGACGTTCGACAACTCCGGTCCCACGAACGACAACTCCTCGCAGCACACACTCGGCAATGGCGAGAACAACGTTGTTGAGGACTTTGGCTACCAAGGGACCGGATCGATCGGCGACCGCGTGTGGTTCGATGCCGACAGTGACGGTGTGCAGGACGCGGGAGAGCCGGGTATCGACGGCGTGACGGTCGAACTCGATGTCGATCTCGATGGCGACGGGACGATCGATGTGACTCTGACCGACACGACCGATGCGAACGGGAACTACCTGTTCGAGCATCTGCCGGTCGGTGATTACACCGTGCGGGTCACGCCACCTGCCGGATACGATCAGACGTTCGATGCCAACGGGGCACTCGATAATACGTCCGTTCATACGCTGGGTGCGGGCGAGAACAACATCGCACAAGACTTCGGCTACACCGGCCAGGGTTCGATTGGCGACCGTGTGTGGTTCGATGCGGATCAAGACGGCGTGCAGGACGCCGGTGAACCGGGCTTCCCGAACATCACCGTGCAGTTGGAAGTGGATCTCAACGGCGATGGAGCGGTCGATTACACGACAACGGCGACGACCGACAATAACGGGAACTACTTGTTCGAGGACCTGCCACCGGGAGCCTACACAGTCTCGGTGCTGACGACGCCAGTGGGTGGAACGCAGACGTTCGACGCCGATGGCGGTCTCGATGAGACCTCGGCAGTGACGCTCGGCGTCAACGAGGACAACCTCGCGCAGGACTTCGGCTACAAGGGCGCTGGATCGATTGGCGACCGCGTGTGGCTCGACCTCGATGGCGACGGCACGCAAGAGGCTGGCGAACCAGGGATCGTGGGGGCCACGGTCACACTGGAACTTGACCTGACGGGTGATGGAGTCACGGACTACACGACCTCGACGACCACAGGGCCGGATGGAGCGTACCTGTTCAATGAGCTGCCGGTCGGCGACTACACGATCACCGTGACCCAGCCCACAGGCACGACACAGACGTTCGACAACAGCGGTCCGACCAACGACAACAGCTCGCAACACACCCTCGGAGCCGATGAGGACAACGTCGCTCAAGACTTCGGCTACCAAGGCACCGGCTCCATCGGCGACCGCGTCTGGTTTGATGCCGATAGCGATGACATTCAGGATGCGGGGGAGCCGGGGCTGAAGAACCTCGCCGTCGAACTCGACATCGACTTCAACCAGGACGGCATCGTTGATGTCACGCTGACCGACACGACCGATGCGAACGGGAACTACCTGTTCAGCGACCTGCCGGTTGGTGACTACACCGTGCGAGTCACGCCGCCAGCTGGGTATGACCAGACGTTCGATGCCGACCAGGACGGCGTCCAGGACGCGGGCGAACCGGGCTTCCCGAACATCACGGTCCAGTTGGAAGTCGACCTCAACGGCGATGGAGCGGTCGACTACACGACGACGGCGACGACCGACGACAACGGAAACTACCTGTTTGAAGATCTCCCACCGGGAGCCTACACCGTTACTGTGCTGACGACCCCAGACGGTGGAACGCAGACGTTCGATGCCGATGGTGGGTTCGATCAGACCTCGGCTGTGACTCTCGGCGTCATTGAAGACAACCTCGCTCAGGACTTCGGTTACAAGGGAGCTGGATCGATCGGCGACCGTGTGTGGCTCGACCTCGATGGCGACGGCACGCAAGAGGCTGGCGAACCCGGTATGGGCGGCGTGACGGTCACGCTGAACCTGGATCTGACAGGTGATGGCGTGGCGGATTACACCACGACCACTCTCACCGATCCAAACGGAAACTACCTGTTCTCAGAACTCCCCGTCGGCGACTACACAATCGCCACCTCGCAGCCAAGTGGTTCCAATCAAACCTTTGACGAGGATGGCCCGCTCGACAACGCCTCGCAGCACACGCTCGGAGCCGATGAGGACAACATCACGCAGGACTTCGGCTATCAAGGTCGGGGCAGCATCTCTGGCCGCGTGGCCGAGGATGCCAACGGGAACAAAGCGGTCGATCCGGCAGAGCCCGGCTTCTCGGGCAAGCTGATGGAGCTGCGGGCCGATATCAATGGCGACGGGATCGTTGACTTCACCCTCCAGACGACAACCGGACCGAATGGGGAGTACACGTTCGGCAACCTGCCCGCTGGCGAGTACCGCGTCACTGTTGTGACTCCGCCCGACTTCCGAGAGCAGTCTGCGGACCCCGACGGGGTGAACGACGATACGACCTTGGTGACACTGACTCCACTGGAGAACAAGGGCGACGTCGACTACGGCTACTTGAGTGACTACCAGTACAGCAAATTCTTCGACCCGCGAAACATGCGCGGCGAAGACGACCAGAGGGTCGCACCTCAGCGGCTGGGTATCCTGCCCCCACTGCCGGACCCCATGTTCACGGGAATCACCGAGCCAGGGGCGACGCTCGTTGTGGCTCTATTCGACGAGGATGGGGGAGTGCTCGCTGAAAAGATGGTTCAGTCGGACGCAGCTGGTAACTGGCAGGTCAGCTTCCATGGAACGACATTGCAGCAGATGCCACACTCGATGCGGATCGGCCTGACCCCGGCTATCTACAACACCGACATCGATAGCAGCTTCAACTTGCGACGATACTTCCACAATGTGGGAATCGGCCAGATCTTCGCTCAGTTCGACGGCAGCGTGCAGAAGGTTTTTGCGTCGCTTCCGAGTAACGTCATGATGCACATGGAACAGGCCGACCTCAACCCCCTCGGCTTCGGCTGGCACCGACACTCGTATGAGCATCTGTCGTCTTCACCAACTCCTGTGGAGAACTAGTGGAGTGGTTCATCGACACCAAGATGATGGAGAGCTGCGTTCCCCAACACGTGGGGAGCCGCACTCTGGCGAGTGCAACTCCCTGGCATGTTGAGATTGGCGAACGCGAGAAGGCCACTCGCCCAGTCGATTTGACTCGGCAATCGGCGCCCTACGCCTTCTTCGGTTCCTTCTCGCGGTCAGCCTGCGGAATGTAGGCGGGCAGCTTCTGACTGGCGAAGATCGGCTTCATCCGGGCCAGCCGCAGGCGGCCATTGATGATTGGCAGGCTGACGTTGTCATCCCCAATCAACGGGCGGGCGTACTTGACGAAGTCGTCCGTCACGTCGGTGCCGCACTTCGTGATCCAGTGGTCTGGAAACTTGCGGTCCTTCTCAGCGACTTCGGCGAGCGGAACTTTGTCATACTTGACTTGGTAGTTGTCCCAATCGGTGCGGAGGATCGTCGCCATGTATCCGTGCTCGCCCGCAGCTGCGAGGAGGGCCGCCTTCTGCCCGACGTAGTACGACTCATCGAGGTCGACCGTCGAGGCGTAGGCCATGCTGTGCCGCTGTTCGGTGCCGGGCACGTTGCAGCGGGCCGCTCCTTTAGCGGCGAGCTTGAACTTCGACTTGTCGTTCAGGGCATTGGTCAGCAGCTGGGCGACAGTCGTCTTGCTGGCACCGAAGCTGGCGTGGCCGAACGAGTCGCGGACGATGAATTCTTCGGGAATCGGCAGGTTGTCGATCTGCAACCCTTCGCTCAAGACGATCATGCAGCGGCCATGCTTCTTGAGCGAGTTGTTCACGTTCTCGAAGATCTGGTCGATGTGGACCTTCCGCTCGGCGAGGTAAATCTGCAGGGGCAGCTCGCGGTTCGGATCGCCCAATCGAGCGGCAGCGGGGATGTAGCCGATCGCGCGGCCCATCGCCTGCATAACGAGGACCGGGTCCGGCGGGCAAGAGCCGTTGTTCTCTTCGTTGGCCATCTGGACGTAATGCGCCCAGTAGCGGGCCGTCGAGCCGTAGCCCGGCGTGTGGTCGACCAGCTTGAACTCGCTGTCGCCGACATCGTTGTCGATCGTCTTCGGCCCGCCGATGCCGACGATATCGAGTCCCCGCGCCCGGGCCAGTTCGGCCACGGTGTGGGCAGTGTGCATCGAGTCGTTGCCGCCGATGTAGCAGAAGTACCCGACGTTGTGGGCCTTAAAAATCTCCATGATCCGGTCGAAGTCCTGGTTCTGCCAGTCCTTCAACTTGTACCGGCAGGTGCCGATGGAACCGGCACCCGGCGTCGTCCGCAGCAGGGCGATCTCATCGGCACACTGGGCCGAGAGGTCGATCAACTCTTCCTTGAGAATCCCCTCGATCCCGTGCCAGCCGCCGTATACGGTGCCGATCTCGGACATCTGCCGGGCCGTTTCCACGATCCCCCGCAGTGTGTTGTTGATGACAGGGGATGGGCCGCCCGATTGGGCGACGATCATGTTTTTGGCCATGGGTGCAGGCTGGTCTGGATCAGGAAGGAATGGGGCAGACATTCTCGCCCCGGTATCTCACGGATTGCCCGTGCTCTGTTGAGGGATGATAGCGAAACCGGAACGCGGGATACAAATCTCGAAACATCAGCCCCCGAGCATATTTCTCATTCGGAGCCACTTCCACGACACACATCTCTAATCAGTTTCGGATGATGCCATCGAGTGGCGAGGTCAGTGTCCTCAATGGCACAGACGTACTGCGGGGCCATTAAGGATCAGCGGATGAACTAACACTCAAGGCGAAGAACGTCTCCGTCGAGCAGGTGCGACTGGTGGTGTACCGCTGCAAGAACCTGTTCGAGGCCGCGAAGATCACCCGATTGAGTGGAATCAACGCTGAGGTGATTTCGTCGACACTCGCAGAGATGCGAGCAACAAGCAGAGACGGACAACGTGGGCAAAGCGTCCAGACCTCGAACCACTACCTGCGGGCGATCAAACAGTTCACTCGTTGGCTGCGATTGGAAAAACGATTCATCAACGATCCGCTGGCCCGATTGGAAATGCTCAACGTCCAGGTCGACCGTCGTCACGACCGCCGAGCTTTGAGCGAAGACGAAGTGACTCGTCTGCTGAAAGCCACTCTCGCTGGAGAATCCGTTCTCGGCTTTTCCCCAGCTGACCGCCACATGCTCTACGTGATGGCCATGTCGACCGGACTACGAGCCTCGGAACTGGCATCGCTCACCGTCGCAAGTCTCCAGCTTGAAGTGAGTCCGCCCACCGTGACGGTTCAGGCTGGGTATTCGAAACGCCGTCGCATGGATGTTCTTCCTCTGCCAGCGGACATTCTCGAATTGGCCAGAGACTGGCTGAAAGCGAAGTCACCGACCGAGAAACTGTGGCCGGGTGATTGGGCGGAGAATCGGTACGCGGGCAAGATGCTCCAAGCGGACCTGAAAGCAGCCGGTATCCCCTACCAGGACGCCAGCGGACTGTTCGCGGACTTCCACGCTCTCCGGCACACTTACATCACGAATCTGGCCAGGAACGGCGTGCCATTGGCCACGGCCCAGAAGCTGGCCCGCCACTCGACGCCGGTCCTGACAGCCCAGCGGTACACCCACATTGACCTCAACGACCAGAAATTGGCAGTCGACCAACTTCCAAAGTTGCAGCGCGCAGATGACTTTCGGTGTCCAAACGTGGCAAAAGATGGCACTGCAGAGGAGGGCAGTACCAAGGCAGAAAGCCCCGCGTTTCCCTTGAAAAACAAGGAAAAAGCGAGGCTTTCCCAGCGGAGAGGCAGGGATTCGAACCCTG
>JAYWHX010000029.1:0-19340 GCA_043777375.1 Planctomycetota bacterium
GTCGAAGTGGAGACGACCGACCAACTGACCGATCCCCAAATCGCAGCTCATGTGCGCAAACACTTCGCTACGAATAGCAACCCAGTCTGACACAACGGAGACGCGATTCAGGCGGGCATTTCAATTCAACGGAGAGTATGGCATGTGGACTCAAACTCGATATCCGTGGTTCTTGGTTCATGGCTTTTGCGGTGTCTTAGTGATCTGCTTGGGTGTGGCTTACTCTCAGGAGCAGCTTTCGAAGGCTGCACCGGTGAAGGGGCAGTCCGTACTGCCTCCCGCTGTGGCCCAAGAAGACTTTCCGGTAGTCATGGCACGCATGCAGGCTGAAAAGGCAGCGATTCAAAAGAAACACAGCGATCTACTGGAACAGCGTTACGACCTGGGTGATCACTCGACTCCCGGAGTGACGATGGCTCGTAGCAAACCCGTTCAGGGGCAGGTGCGAACTCGGCTCTCGCAAGGTCAGACTTGGGAGAAGTTGGCGGCAATGTCCCCTGCCGTGATTCAAGAGCAGGGTCTGTTTCCCGCCGGGTTCATGCCGTTGCCACACCCGAATCATCCGGAAGGGGGTATGCTGTTTCCAAAGTTTCATATCGAGGAGATCAAGAAGCAGGAGGCTCGTGATTTGAGTCGCTTCGACCTCGATTACGACCTGCCTGACCACCTCCTGCCGGAGTTCCCGCCTCCGATGTTCCTGACGACTCGACCCGATTTGGGTGATGTGTCGCAGGGCAAGTTGGTCACGATGGACAACTACCATGAACTGCTGGGTGCCATCCTGAACCCGAAGCAGCTCGAAGGAATCCGACTGTTGGTCTCGCCTGTGATGCAGCAACAGTTCAACCAGACAGACGACCGTCGCTCGATCCGCCCCAGCCGTGGAGTGACCTGTTTCGACTGCCACGCCAATGGGCATACCAACGCAGCGACTCACTTGGCGGGCGACGTTCGCCCTCAAGAGTTCCGTCATCGCATCGACACGCCGACTCTGCGGGGAGTCAACATTCAGCGACTCTTCGGATCGCAGCGGGCGCTCAAGACTGTCGAGGATTTCACTGAGTTTGAGCAGCGGGCCGCCTACTTCGATGGCGACCCCATTCTTGCCACCAAGAAGGGAGTGAATGTTCTGGAGCGTGGCAGCCAGGTTCACTTCATGGCGGAGTTTCAGGAACTGCTGGACTTTCCACCAGCTCCCAAGCTGAATGTACTTGGTAAGCTGGACCCCAAGTTGGCCAGTGAGTCTGAGCTACGTGGGCAGGAACTGTTCTTTGGCAAAGCTCAGTGCAGCATTTGCCATCCAGGTCCTTACTACACTGACAACCTGATGCACAATTTGAAGGTTGAACGCTTCTTCCAGCCGCAGCTGATTCGCGGACGCATGGCGAACCAGGATGGTCCGATCAAAACTTTTCCACTCCGAGGCATCAAGGACTCGCCGCCATACCTGCACGATGGGCGCTTGCTCACGCTCGACGACACGGTGGAGTTCTTCAATCTGATTCTGGAACTCCAACTGACTCCGGTAGAGAAGTCTGACCTCGTGGCATTTATGCGCGTGCTGTGATGAAGACTTCATCGTTGCCACTGACAGACGTGTGCACTGGTTTCGGTTCGTAACCACACCAGTAGGCAGCGACCTAATCGAACACGACACGGTCGGACGACATGAGTCTTGAGAAAAAGGCAGTTCTTGTGTCAGCGGCACCGATCGCGGATCAACGATCAAACCACACTGCATCTCGCAATGGTCAAGAACCATCGCCCGAGATGGCTGCGTGGTTCACGCTATCGATCGACGAAGTGTGTACGAAACAGCAGTCGGATCTTACGAAGGGACTGACGCAGGCAGAGGCTGACCGACGGATCTTGCAACATGGGCCGAACACATTGGCTCAGTCGCACCAGCGTTCCACCTGGTCGATCTTGCTGGCTCAGTTTCAGAGTCTCATCATGGCTTTGCTGGTCGCAGCCACGGTGATCGCTTTCGCTATGGGCGACAACATAGAGGCGATCGCGATCCTCGTGGTCATCGTCCTCAATGCGAGTATCGGGTTTTTAACGGAATGGAAAGCCTCTCAGGCTTTATCTGCCCTGCAGAAGCAATCCGTCCGACTGGCTCATGTGATCCGGGATGGGGTCGAACGTGAGATTCCAGCTGCGGATCTCGTGCCCGGCGACCTGATCGTACTGGCCGCTGGATCTCGAGTGCCCGCCGATGGTCGGATCGTCGAGAGCATACGATTGCAGATTGAAGAGGCGGCGCTCACGGGGGAATCGCATCCGGTCACAAAAACGATTGAGCCGCTGGAGACTCCGGATGCGGCTCTTGGGGACCGGCTCAACATGTCCTTCTTGGGAACTACGATTGCAGACGGTCGAGGGCGGTTGCTAGTCACCGCGACTGGGGCGAAAACAGAGATGGGGCAGATTGGCACGCTGATCGACGAGGCAGCCATTCGAGCGACGCCCCTGGAGCAGAAGCTGGCTCAGCTCAGTCGAATGCTGATCGTCGTTGTACTGGCCTTGTGTGCCATCATTGTGCTGGCGGGCTGGCTGCGCGGGGTGACTGACTTCTTGCATATGCTGGAGATTGGACTTTCGTTGGCAATTGCCGCTGTCCCCGAGGGACTGCCAGCGGTCGCCACGATGACGCTGGCATTGGGCATGCAACGCATGGCACGTATGCGAGCTTTGGTACGACGCCTCCCAGCTGTGGAGACCTTGGGCTCGACCACCATTATCTGTACAGATAAGACGGGCACACTGACCAAGAACGAGATGACGGCCTGCATCTTGGCCATCGACCATCGCCGGGTTCAGGTGACTGGCGTGGGCTATACAGCAGTAGGCCAGTTTCAATTGAAGGACAAACCGTTAGTCCCTCGCACAGATGAGCCACTCATGTTGGCGCTAAGGATTGGGCTGCTATGCAACGATGCCAAAGTCGAGCGAGTTGATGGTCACGACAAGGTGCTGGGCGACCCGACCGAGGCTGCGTTGATCGTCGTCGCGGAGAAGGCCGGGATCAAGCCAGCTGACTTGGCGTCTGAGTATCCGCGTCACAGCGAGATTCCATTTGACAGTACCAGTAAGAGGATGGTCACTGTCCATCGAACTCCGGACGGTCGCACTGTCGCATTCATCAAGGGGTCACCGGGAGCTCTGATTGAGGCGAGTCACTCTCAATTCCTGGCAGCGGGAGTGACGCCCCTCACGCCGGAGGACCGGAAACACTGGGAGGAGACAAACCAGGAGCTGGCGAGTGCCGCCTTGCGAGTGCTGGGACTGGCGTATCGCGATCTGCCGGAGGGCCATCATGAGACTGACTTCGCGCATGACCTGATCTTCGTTGGCTTAGTCGGCATGATCGACCCTCTTCGCGATGAGGCGAAGGCCGCGATCGCCACCTGCCGAGCAGCGGGTATTCGCACCATCATGATCACGGGCGACCAGCCCGCGACGGCGGCAGAAATCTCACGCCAGTTGGGAATCGACCGCAGTCACGACGGGCGCCCCTTGCGCACTGTCCATGGACGCGACCTGGTCGACCTGGACGCTGCGGCCTGGCAGCAAGCCGTCTCCGACGCAGCTGTCTTCGCCCGTGTTTCCCCAGAGCACAAGTTGCAAATCGTGGAGGCCCTACAGCAGCAGGGGCACATCGTGGCGATGACCGGGGACGGAGTGAACGATGCCCCGGCTTTGAAGCAGTCGGACATCGGGATTGTGATGGGGATCAAGGGGACCGAGATCGCCAAAGAAAATGCGGACATGGTGATCACTGACGATGACTTCACCAGCATCGTCAGTGCCGTCGAACAAGGGCGGATCATCTACGGGAACATCCTGCGGTTCTTGCATTACCTGCTCTCGTGCAACTTCTCCGAGATTCTCACCGTATTCATTGCTCTCATGGTTGGCTGGCCGCTGCCGTTGGTGGCATTGCAGATCTTGTGGCTCAACTTGATCACCGACATCTTCCCAGCATTTGCATTGGCGCTGGAGCCATCGGCACCGGATGTGATGAATCGTCCTCCCCGTGACCCTCGTGAGTCGCTGCTCACACCTCGATTCATTGGACTGATTGTCTGGCAGGGATTGCTCCTCGCGGGAGTCACTTTGATCGCGTACGTGATCGGGATGACTTGGTATGGCGACAGCGGCGAGGGATTGCGACGGGCGACCACGATGGCGTTCATGACGCTGGCACTCGCCCAAGTCTTCCATGCATTCAATGCACGCTCTCAGAGCCGATCTGCTTTCACCGACCGCTTGTTCACGAATGGGTGGCTGTGGGCTGCTGTGGGGACTTGCTTAGGTCTTCAAGCTGCTGCGGTCTATGTGCCACTGTTGCAAAAGGTCCTCCACACCGTCCCTCCCACGCTCTCGGACTGGGGAGTGATCGCCGCCTGTTCTCTGACACCTGTATTGGTGGTGGAGTTCGCCAAACTCACTCAACGAATCACATCACGCAGTTCGGCTGCGTGAAGACTTCTCGCAGCAATTCAGGTTCCTCACAAGGAAGATGACATGATTCACCCTTCACCCGAAGAAAACAAGCACCTCTCCAGCCTGATTGATGGGATCAAGGTGGCCATGCTGACTACGATCGGTCCGGATGGATCTTTGCGCAGTCGACCGATGGCCACGCTGCCCGGGGAGTTTGATGGCACGCTGTGGTTCTTCACCAATATCGACTCACCCAAAGTCGATGAAGTGCAGCTCGAGCAACACGTCAATGTCAGCTACGACGATAGTGATGACCATCGCTACCTGTCGATTTCTGGACGTGCGACATTGAGTCAGGAGCGTCAGAAGCTGGAGGAGCTGTGGACCCCGATACTGCTGACGTGGTTCCCCCTGGGGCTCGATGACCCACATCTGGCACTGTTGCGAGTGGAAGCAGACAGTTGGGAATACTGGGACTGCCAAGTGGCAACGATGGTGCCTCGGGAATGTGATAAGCCGGCCCTATTACCTGCTGCTGAGATCCTTGCAGAAGAAAAACCCAGAACAGCCGATGTGACCGACACTTGGGTTAACCAAGACGTGGGGACGCGGAAGACACGGAATGTCATTCCTGATCCAGCCGTGGGCCAAGAGCCACTTCGTCCGACAGCTTGAAGTCGACAAACAGGTCCGAATTGATTCCCGATCCGAACGAGAGAGATCATGCCGACAAAGAGCCACAGACAACGCCCTTCACGACCAGTTCCAACCCCGAAGAAGTTTTGGATTCACCTCGGCATCTTTGTCGTGGTGAATGCGGGACTGATCACTCTGAATCTGGTCAGGTCGCCGGATAAATACTGGTTCCAGTGGGTGCTGCTCGGCTGGGGAGCTGGGCTATTGCTCAACGCCTATCGGGTGTTTGGCTGCTGCTGGAACAAAGACTCCAAAGTCAACGCGGCGAGCGAGCCTGCTCCCACGAATGCGACGAAGTGATTGTCAGACCAGTCACCGTGCGAAGCGTTGGTGTGAGAGAACGATTCACTGGAGAAATCTGATGTCCCGAACAATGAACAGCTTTGTGATGCACGGCATCGGGAAAGTCGGCTTCATGGAGAAGCCGATCCCGCGACCAGGGCCGAATGATGCCATCATTCGCACGACGGTCGCATTGATCTGCACCTCCGACACGCACACTGTGGCGGGGGCGATTGGTGATCGACAGGGACTGACCCTTGGACATGAGGCCGTGGGAGTCATCCACGAACTCGGCGAAGTCGCAGCTGGCTGTGGTCTGTTCCAGATCGGCCAACGCGTGGCGGTGAGTGCGATCACGCCGTGTTACGCGTGCGACAATTGCCAGCGAGGACACTCCAGCCAGTGCGGCGGCATGCTCGGTGGCTGGAAGTTCGCAAACCTCAAGGATGGGAGTTTTGCGGAGTACTTCCACGTCAACAACGCGATCGCGAATCTCGCCCCGATTCCGGATGGTCTGACTGATGAGCAGGCTGCGTACTGTTGCGACATGCTCTCAACCGGATTCGTGGCGGCCGAGTTCGCGAACATTCCGATTGGCGGCAGTGTGGCGATCTTCTCGCAAGGGCCGGTGGGGATGATGGCCACTGTCGGGGCACGCCTGCGTGGAGCGGGGCTGATCATCGGGGTCGAGTCGATGCCGAATCGCATTGCACTGGCGAAGCAGTACGGCTGCGACGTGGTCGTCGACTTCACGAAGGAAGACCCCCTCGAAGCGATTCTGAGGCTGACTGGCGGAGTGGGGGTGGATTCCGCCATTGAGGCCCTGGGTTCAGCGCAGACATTTGCCGCTTGCGTCAGAGCTACGCGGCCCGGCGGAACCATCTCGAACATCGGCTATCACGGTGATGGGGACAGCGTGCCCATCCCCCGCGAAGCCTGGGGCGTAGGAATGAGCGACAAGACGATCCGCACCGCCCTTTGTCCCGGCGGCTCGGAGAGGATGGGCCGACTGATGAGACTGATCGAAGCCGGTCGTGTTGATCCTCTGCCGCTGACGACGCTCCGGTTCCCGTTCAAGGACATCGAGAAGGCATTCAAGATGATGCAGACCAAAGAAGACGGAATGATCAAGCCGTTGATCTCGTTTGCTTGAGCTGATATCAGGATCGGAGAGTTCGCGATGAGTACCATATACCAACCAGATCCAATCAACATCAGGCAATCACTCGCGTTAGTCGGCTGGTGCGCGTTGTGTCTGGCGACGGCAGGCACCGGATACTTTGTTTCCATGGATGGCTGGTATACGGGGTTAAGCAAGCCTTCGTGGAATCCCCCCACGTGGATCTTTGGACCGGTCTGGACAGTGCTGTATCTCATGATGGGAGTGGCGGCATGGCTGGTCTGGCGAGAGGGCGGCTGGAAGACTCGGCAGTGGCCGCTGGGACTGTTTCTGGGGCAACTTCTCCTGAATGCGATTTGGACGCCCCTGTGTTTTGGAATGCATCAGGTTGGGCTGGCCTTGATCGATATCACTCTGCTCTGGCTATCAATCGGAGCAACGCTGATTGCGTTCTGGAGGGTCAGCAGACCGGCGGGACTGCTGCTTGTGCCCTATCTGGCCTGGGTGAGTTTTGCAGCTGTGCTCAACTTCACCCTGTGGCGAATGAATTCGTAATGTCGAGGTCGAAAATGAACTACGTCAGCAATTCGGGATTCGTTTTGGCTGTACTCAGTCTGCTGGGACTGGGTCTCTCAGGCTTGGGTTATCGCTGGGGGTTGTGGGGCTACAAGACCGGAATCAGCATTGTGAAATGTGCTGGTTTCACGAGTGTTGTGGCCGTTGTGATGTGCCTTGTAGGAGTAGCACTCTGGATCACGAAGGTGACTGAAGGGATGACACCCACACTAGTGGGGCTCGTTATCTCAGCAAGCGTTATGGCGTTGACCCTGAAGTGGAAACGCAATCTCGCTAGTCTGCCATACATTCATGACATCACAACGGATACCGAGAATCCTCCAGCGTTCGTCGCCATCCTCCCTCTGCGCGCCAACGCGGAAAACCCAGCTGTATATGGCGGGCCAGAGGTCGCTCGACAGCAGCTGGCCGCCTACCCGGATCTCAAGCCGATTGTCGTCAATGAGGCTTCTCATGCAGCGTTCACTCGCGCCGTACAAGCAGCTCAAGACATGGGATGGAAAATCGTGCATTCCAATCCACAGTCACTCCGAATTGAGGCCACTGACACCACGCTCTGGTTTGGGTTCCAAGATGATGTCGTCGTGCAAGTGACTCCTGCCCCGACAGGCAGTCGGATTGACGTGAGATCGGTCTCACGAGTGGGCAAGAGTGACCTCGGCACCAACGCCCGCCGGATCGAAGCCTTCCTGTCTCGGATGGTTTAGATGTACGGATCACAGCTGCAAGGGAGTTCTCATCGTATGTCTCGCGTTCAACCAGATCCGTTGTGGCAGCGCGCCGTGATCCTTTTAGCCGGAACGGTCATCGGACTGGTGATTGTGCTGACCCTGATTTGGGCTCGGCCGGTTCTCATTCCAATTGCGATGGCCGTTCTACTAACTTTCCTGCTGAATCCCTTAGTCCGGGCGCTGCAGCGGCGGGGTCTGGGGCGATTGGGTTCCGTCATGCTCGCGGTTGCTGCAGCCGGAATCGTTTTGGTGACAGTAGGCATGATGGTGACCAACGAGGTGGCCAGTGTGTTGGCGAAGCTTCCACAACACACCTCGATCATCAAAGCCAAAGTGCAGTCGTTACGTCGATTATACTCGGGAAAACTTATCGGCCAGTTTGAAACGATGGTTGATGAGATCAGCCGAGAGTTTCAAGAGTCGCCGACCGGAAAGTCTTTGGTTCTGAATAAACCGCCGAGCCTCGTGCCGGAACGGAATGCATCTCCCGAGGGAGTCGCCTCTCCGAATATGACATCGTTCCCCTGGATGTCTCTCACCGGATATCTCGGGTCGGCTTTGGAGGTCTTAGGGACTCTTGCCTTTTCGATGATCTTGCTTGTGTTCTTTCTGCTGGGGCGAGAAGACTTGCGGGATCGTATCGTGTTACTGGCTGGCAAAGCTCGGCTTGCATTGACCAGCAAGGCGCTCGAAGAGGTGACGGAACGTATTACACGATACATCGTGATGGTCGCTCTATTGAACGGGGGATACGGCATTGTCATGGCAATCGGTCTGTATGTCCTGCATGTGCCGAATGCATTCCTCTGGGGATTTCTGGCTGCGGGGCTCCGGTTTATTCCGTACGTGGGACCGTGGATCGGTGCGATATTTCCGATCGTTATGAGCTTGGCGACTTCCGACGGATGGTCATTCCCGCTCGCCGTGTTCGGCTATATCGTCGTCTTGGAATTGATCAGTAACAACGTGATCGAGCCGTTGGCGTTCGGGCACAGCACCGGAGTCTCTCCCACGGCGTTGATTATCTCTGCGGCCTTCTGGATGTATCTCTGGGGGCCGATTGGACTGGTGCTATCGGCCCCCATCGCGGTCTGCCTGGTTGTTCTGGGGAAGAATATTTCTCAGTTGGGGTTTCTGAATCTCCTGCTGGGGGACGGCCCAGCCTTACGCGCCCAGGTCGGTCTCTATCAGAGGCTCATGCTGGGAGATCAGCTCGAAGCATCAGAGCTGATCTTGCAGCGAATCAAGACAACGCCGGTCGAGGAAGTTTACGATGCACTCCTGATCCCTTCGTTGAACTATACCCGGCGGGATCTGTTGCGTGATTACCTCACCGGTGATGACCAACGAATGATCGTCGAGGGCATGCGGAAGACACTGCTTGTGGTGGACGAGTCCGCTCACCCTTCGGTCGTCAAGACGTTGAGTTCGACAGATCCGCTCGCCCACTCCGTGCAAGCCCTCGACCTATCAGCGAAACTCCAGTTGCCAGTCGTGCTAGGTTGTCCGGCGAGAGACGACACCGATGAAGTCGGACTGGAGATGCTCCGCCAATTGCTCAACCCAAATCGTTGCACTCTGGAGGTGGCATCTGTGGAAATGCTGGTTTCGGAGTTGGTGTCTCAGATTGTGGTGAATCCTCCAGTGGCCATCTGTATTGCATCACTGCCGCCGGGGGGAATGTCACATGCGCGATACTTGTGTAAGCGTCTGCGTGACGCCGCTCCGGACATGCAGATCATCGTCGGACGATGGGGGCCGAACGGTGTCAGTAAGCTGGATCGGGAACGGCTAGTCGCAGCCGGTGCCAATTCCGTGACCACCACGCTTCTGGAAACTCGAAAACTCATCGAATCCCGGTTGTTGGTGTCGCTCAGTGAGCCTTTGACAGCTGTAGTCACATAGCCAGATGCACACATTTGACTCATTTCGTTCTTGTAGGAGATGGCAGATTTGAAGTGGACTCGCGGACTATTTCGTGTACGGCTGGAACGATGGCAATCTCGGATTGGCGTCGACGGGCTGTTTCGTGAATTTGGCGACGACTTGCCGTTGCGTTCTGATCTATTTAGTGGGGCTCAGCTGGAACAGCATGCAGAGAGTCTGGCAGGATGGCATCAGATCGACCCATCAGTCGGGCCGGACCTTTTGCTGGCTCGTCTCACCGCCAATGAGAAAGTGCTATTAAAGGCATATCAGTTTGTGACTGAGGCGGTGGAACGCAAGCACCGCATTCCGCCCGCCAGTGAATGGCTGCTCGACAACTACTACTTGATCGAAGAGCAGATTCGCACAGCTCGGCGGCATCTTCCCAAACAGTACAGCCGCAGCCTGCCTCGGCTGCTGAATGGGCCATCGGCGGGTTATCCGCTGGTGTACGACATGGCATTGGAATTGATCTCGCATGTTGACGGGCGGATCGACGCCGAACGACTGCGAACGTTTGTGGCAGCCTATCAGCGAAGACGACCACTGACATTGGGCGAGCTGTGGGCTGTTCCGATCATGTTCCGGCAGGCACTGATTGAGAATCTGCGACGAGTGGCAGCACGCATTGCCAAGGGAACGCTCGCTCGCACAACGGCGGCTGAGTGGGCGGAGCGGCTCATTGAATGTGCCGAGAAGTCACCCCAAGAAATTATTTTGCTAGTGGCAGATCTGGCTCGACTGAACCCGCCCCTCTCTTCGGCATTCGTAGCGGAGATCACACGCCGACTCCAGGGACACGGGCCTACGTTTTCAGTGCTGATGACTTGGATCGAGCATCAGCTGGCGGCCCTTGGGCGAACGATCGAGCAACTCGTTCAGGAGGAAGGTCAGCAGCAGGCCATTGACCAGGTTTCGATCAGCAACAGTATCGGCGGGTTGCGCGAGCTGGAGGCGATCAACTGGCGGGAGTTCGTCGAGTCGCTGAGTATCGTCGAACAGACTCTGCGCGAAGACCCAGCGGGTGTCTATTGCCAGATGGACTTTCAGACGCGCGACCTATGTCGGCGGTCAATTGAGAATGTGGCGAAACATAGCCCATTCAGCGAAATAAACGTGTCTCGGCGGGTGGTGGAACTGGCCAGGCTGAACGCGACTCAGCATGGCGAATCGCACCGCACAGCGCATGTCGGTTACTTTCTGATCGACGCAGGGCTTCCCGAGTTTGAGCGGATTTCGCAGCAGCGTTGGTCGTTGTGGCTCACGGTCTCGCGATTTGTAGGGGGGCAGTCGCTGCTCTGTTACCTGGGTTCCATCCTGGTACTCTCTGCAATCTTCACATCTGTCGTGATCTGGCAAACAGAATTGCATGGCACCAGTCGATGGGCCGCAGCGCTGCTGTTGATGGTGGGGGCCACGCAACTGAGTTTAAGCCTCGTCAATTGGTTATCAACCCTGATCGTCACACCACTGCGTCTACCGCGACTCGATTTCACCAAAGGCATTCCGCCCGAGTGCTCCACACTGGTGGTGGTGCCCACAATGCTCGTCAGTCTCGATGGAGTCGGTCGCTTGCTCGAAGGTCTGGAGGTTCGCTATCTCGCCAATCGTGACGACAATCTGAGGTTCTGCTTACTGACCGACTTCCGCGATGCCGCCACGGCTGATCTTCCCGAGGATGCGGCGCTGTTGCAGGCAGCACAAGCTGGGGTTGAGGCACTCAACGACAAGTACCGCACCGCCGAGGAGGATCTGTTCTATCTGCTTCACCGCCCACGGCTCTGGAATCCGCAGGAGCGGGCCTGGATGGGGCGGGAGCGAAAGCGCGGCAAGCTCGGCGATCTGAACTCACTCTGTCGAGGTGGTTCATTGGCTGCGTTCTCATTAGTCGTGGGCCGAGACCCGCTCTCCCTGACTCGGATGAAGTATGTCATCACGCTGGATACCGACACGATCCTACCTCGTGATGCCGCCAGAAAACTCGTCGGGACCATGGCTCACATCCTGAACCGCGCGAGAGTCGATGAGGCACGGAAGGTCGTTGTCGAAGGCTATGGCATCCTACAACCGGGTGTGGCCATTTCCATCGAAGAGGATCACGAGTCCAGGTACTCGCAACTGAACTCCGGAGAGGCGGGGATCGATCCTTACAGCCGCGAGATCTCGGATGTCTATCAGGATCTGTTCCGGGAGGGTTCGTTTATCGGCAAGGGGATTTATGACATCGACGCCTTCGAAGCCACGATGGAACAGCGGTTTCCCGACAACCAGATTCTCAGCCATGACCTACTGGAAGGGTGCTACGCCCGGTCGGGACTGGTGAGTGATGTCCATGTCTATGAGAGCTATCCCGCTCGGTACAGTACGGACGTGAGCCGTCGTCATCGCTGGGTGCGTGGAGACTGGCAGATCGCTTCATGGCTGTGCCCTTCTGTGCCCGGACCGGATGGGAAGCGAGCCCGAAATCCGCTGAGTTGGCTGTCTCGCTGGAAGATCTTTGACAATCTTCGCCGCAGCTTCGTTTCTCCGGCGCTGGTCGCACTTCTGCTTATCGGATGGTTGCTGTGGCCGCCTGCGTGGGTCTGGACATTCGCCGTTCTCTGTATCGCCTTGATCCCGGCGTGTTGTCTGTCGGTGGTTTCAGCAATGCGAGGGACGGGTGACTTTACGAGACTCCAACACCTCGAGCAGACAATCCGGTCAGCTGGGGTCGGGTTGGCTCAAGCGGGACTGATCCTCGCATTCCTGCCTTACGAAGCGTACATCAGCCTCGATGCTTGCCTGCGAACCGTCGGACGAATGCTCTTCACGCGTCGACGGATGCTGGAATGGAAGACGGCCAGTGACGCCGAGCGTGACGGGAACCACAGCTTACTTGGAAGCTATCGCGCGATGGTCATGGCTCCTGTTGTTGCGATCTCGACGACGGTCTCGTTGGCAATCATGCAGCCGGAGTCCCTGTATGCGGCAGCACCGCTACTGTTGGCATGGCTCGCGTCTCCGTGGGTTGCCTGGCGGCTGAGTCGAACGGGGCAACAGAACGAACTTCCGCTGACAGAGGCACAAGTCATCTACCTGCATCAGGTGGCCCGTCAGACATGGCGATTCTTTGAAAAGTATGTTGGGCCGGAGGATCACTGGTTGCCGCCGGACAACTATCAAGAGTACCCCGTCGGGACGGTCGCGCATCGGACCTCTCCCACCAATATCGGCATGTCGCTGTTGGCCAGTCTGGCAGCTGTCGACTTCGGCTACATTTCAGTCCAACGCTTGCTGGAGCGGACTCGTCTGACGTTTCAGACGCTTGGACAGCTGGAGCGTTATCACGGACACTTTCTGAACTGGTACGACACGCAGACTCTCCAACCGCTCTATCCGAAGTATGTCTCGACGGTGGACAGCGGTAACCTCGCGGGGCATGTGCTGACGTTGCGGGCCGGACTGCTGGAGTTGTTGGAACAACCGATACTGTCCACGGGATTGTGGAATTCACTCGATGTTTTCCGGCGCGCATTGGCAGAAAGCAGCCAGTCGGTGGCCTCGGCCGCTGTTTCGCCGGCGTTCTGGAGCCCGCTGTTTGAGTTGCTCGAACGCGGAAGTCAACGCGGACCTGCCTGGGACAATCTCCGAACGGCGAGTGACCTGCTGCAGAAGCTATCCGTGATGGCGGCTGAACTGCAGCGCCATTCTACGCTCAGCCAAGTACCGCTGGTGGTCACGCAGTTGGTCGATCTTCAACAGCAATGTCGAGAGCATGGAGCCGATCTGTTGCACACCGCTCCATGGCTTGGCCATTCGTCAGCACCGTTTGACTTTTGCCATCGAGGATCGTCTGAACAAGCCCCACTGCGTCAGGAAGTACAGTCACTGGAGCGTCTGCTGGAGGCCAGTCCCTCGCTGCGTTCGACAGTCAACCTGACGCAGCAGCTCCTGCCGGTCTTGGATGAACTGATCGGCATGTTGCCCGTTCCGCAGTCGGCAGAGGAACGGACTGAGGGTGAGTGGCTCACCGAGCTGCGATTACAAATCACACTCAGTCAACAACGCGCTGAGGAACGGGTGGAGGCAATCCAGTCCCTGGCGGAGACTTGTGGCGAAATCTCCGATATCGAGTACGAGTTCCTCTACGACCCCGCGCGGCGTTTGATGGCGATCGGCTTCGATGTCAGTGAGCGTCGCCGCGATACCGGCTATTACGATCTGCTCGCCTCCGAGGCGCGACTCGGTAGCTTTGTGGCGATTGCCCAAGGTCAGGTACAACAAGATCACTGGTTCGCACTCGGTCGCCTGCTGACCACCTCAAATCGGCAGCAGATGCTCCTCTCGTGGAGCGGCTCGATGTTCGAGTATTTGATGCCGCTGCTGGTGATGCCCACGCATCGGCAGACGCTCCTCGACCAGACATACCGGGCGGTCATCGAACGACAAAGACAGTACGGTCGACAGCGAGGGGTTCCCTGGGGCATCTCCGAATCGGGATACAATTTGACCGATGCGAGATTGAACTATCAGTATCGCGCTTTCGGGGTTCCCGGCTTGGGGTTCAAACGAGGTCTAGCGGACGATCTCGTCATCGCTCCTTATGCCACGGTGATGTCGCTCATGATCGCGCCGCAGGCTGCCTGCGAAAACATGCAGGCAATGCATGCGCTGGGATTCACTGGGGAGTATGGGTTCTACGAAGCGATCGACTATACACGCTCACGACTGACTCGCGACCACACCTTTGAAGTGGTGAAGTCCTATATGGCCCATCATCAGGGGATGAGTCTCCTGGCGCTGGCCTATCGACTTCTCAATCGTCCAATGCAGCGGCGCTTCCTGGCGGACCCACAGCTGCAGGCGACTGCCATGTTACTTCAGGAACGTATTCCCCGAGTTGCGTCATTTTACCCGCATGCCACAGAAGCCTCGGAAACTCGCGAGCCGGACGAAGAACTCCAGACTCAAATGCGGGTCTTCTCGACTCCGAACACGCCGATCCCCGAAGTCCATCTCCTCTCCAATGGTCGTTACCACGTGATGGTGACCAACAGCGGAGGCGGGTACAGCCAGTGGAAGGGGCTGTCCATCACGCGTTGGCGCGAGGATGCGACATGCGATGACACCGGTCAGTTCTGCTATCTCCGCGATGTGACCTCGGGTGAGGTCTGGTCCACTTCGCATCATCCGACGAAGGTGGCAAGCCCGAAGTACCAGGCGATCTTCTCCCAGGCCCGCGCTGAATTCCGGCGAGGGGACCATGACATCAAGCTCCACACGGAGATCGCTGTCTCCCCTGAAGACGACATCGAGATCCGACGCGTGACGCTCGTCAACCGTTCGAAGGTCACACGGACCATTGAACTCACGAGCTATGCCGAGGTCGTTCTGGCGAGCCAATCATCGGATACCTCGCATCCAGCCTTCTCGAATCTGTTCGTGCAGACGGAGATCCTGAAGCAGCGACAGGCGATCCTCTGCACCCGTCGACCTCGCTCACACCAGGAAAAACCGCCGTGGATGCTGCACTTGATGGTTGTGCGTGGAACGACCTCGGGCGACACGACCTTTGAGACGGACCGTTCGAAGTTTATTGGTCGGCGGCGCACGACAGCCAACCCGAGTGCCATGCAGCGCTCGGGCCGCCTCTCGAACACAGCTGGATCGGTTCTCGATCCCATCGTGGCCGTTCGTCAACGCGTGAGCCTGGCTCCCGATGAGTCGGTCTCGGTCGATGTCATTACCGGGATGGCCGACACGCGCGAAGGCGCGGTGCAGCTAATCGAGCGCTACCATGACCGCCATCTCGCGGATCGCGTTCTCGATATGGCTTGGACGCATGCTCAGGTTCTCTTGCGACAGTTGAACGCCAGTGAAGCGGATGCCCAACTCTACGGACGGCTCGCCAGCTCGATCGTGTATATGAACTCCACCCAACGCGCCGCTGCGACGATTCTGGCCAGGAACCAGCGGGGCCAATCCGGTTTATGGGGACACGGGATCTCAGGCGATCTGCCGATTGTCCTCATCAGGATCGGGCAAACGGAGCGTCTGGAGCTAGTGCGGCAACTCGTGCAAGCACACTGTTATTGGCGGCTCAAAGGACTGGCGGTCGATCTTGTCATTTGGAACGACGGGGATGCGGGATACCGTCAAGAACTCCAAGATCTGATTATGGGACTGTGTTCTGCGGGCACCGTCGCGCCCACCTTGGATCGCCCGGGAGGGATCTTCATTCGTCGAGCGGAACAGCTCAGCGACGAAGACCGGACGCTGCTGCAAACGGTCGCTCGCGTGATTCTCCTCGACTCTGCCGGCACGCTCGAAGAGCAGCTCGAACGTCGCAACCGGACCGATCTCAAGATTCCGGAACTGGTCCCGGTTCGTGGCAATCGTCTTACAGTGACGGTCTCCAAGCCTCTGCTGCCGCCCGTGAACCTGTCGTTCTTTAACGGGCACGGTGGCTTCACGCCGGATGGTCGCGAATACGTGATTTGGATGGCTCCCGGACTGGTCTGCCCGGCTCCGTGGGTCAACGTGCTGGCGAATTCGCAGTTTGGAACTGTCATCTCCGAAAGCGGTGGAGCCTATACGTGGGGCGAGAATGCCCACGAATTCCGATTGACGCCGTGGCACAACGACCCGATCACAGATCGGACGGGTGAGGCGTTCTACTTGCGGGATGAGGAGAGCGGGCAGGTCTGGTCTCCGATGCCTCAGCCCGTCCCCTCGTCGACGCCGTATGTTTGTCGACACGGGTTTGGATACTCCGTCTTTGAGCATGCCGAGTACGGCATCACCAGCGAAGTGTGGGTCTATGTGTCGGTCGATCTTCCAGTGAAGTTTGTCCGGATCAAGCTGCGCAATACGTCAGGACGGACTCGCCGCATCTCAGTGACGGGGTATGTCGAGTGGGTCCTGGGCGAGATGCGTTCCAAGGGGCTGATGCACGTGGTCACCGAGGTTGATCCACAGTGTGGAGCCTTACTCGCCAGGAACCCGTACAGCCTGGAATTCTCCTGTCGGATTCCTTTTTTCAACGTCTCGGAGAAGTTCCGCACGGTCACGGGCGACCGAACCGAGTTCGTCGGACGCAATGGGAGTCTGGCGCAGCCAGCTGCGATGACTCGCCAGCGACTTTCAAACAAGACCGGGGCTGGACTGGATTCCTGCGCAGCGATCCAGACCACATTTGACTTAGCCGATGGTCGCGAGCGCGAAGTCGTTTTCACCCTCGGCATGGGTCGCGACATCGGGCATGTCCGGCAACTGGTCGAGAGCGTTCGCCCGTTGGATGCGGCTCGTCGATCCCTCGAAGAGGTCTGGCAGTTCTGGAAGCACACACTCGGTGCGGTCCATGTGCAGACTCCCGATCCCGCTGTGAATATGCTGGCAAATGGGTGGCTGTTGTATCAGACATTGGCGTGCCGGTTCTGGGCGCGCAGTGGTTACTACCAGTCGGGTGGAGCGTTTGGGTTTCGCGACCAGTTGCAAGATGTCTCTGCCCTGCTGCACTCGAAGCCAGAACTCATTCGTCAGCAGCTACTGCTGTGTGCGGCTCACCAGTTCGTGGAAGGTGACGTACAGCACTGGTGGCATCCGCCGGTGGGCCGCGGCGTGCGGACGCACTTCAGTGACGACTACTTGTGGCTGCCATTTGTCGCGTGCCGCTATGTCCACGGGACGGGTGACACGGGGGTGCTGGACGAGCGGGTCAAGTTCCTGGAAGGTCGCCCCGTCAAGTTGGAGGAAGAGTCGTACTACGACCTGCCCACCACGTCCGAGGAATCGGCCACGCTGTATGAACACTGTGTGCGGGCCATCACCAACGGCCTGCGTTTTGGCCCTCACGGTTTACCACTCATCGGCGGCGGGGATTGGAACGATGGGATGAACCTGGTCGGCGAACTGGGTCAGGGGGAAAGCGTCTGGCTGGCGTTCTTCCTGTACGGGATTCTGGAGAAGTTCTCGGGGATCGCCCGCACTCGGGGAGATGTCGCCTTTGCAGATCGCTGCGAAGCCGAGGCCACGCAACTGGCGACGAACATCGAACAGCAAGCGTGGGACGGGCAGTGGTATCGCCGTGCGTACTTCGACAACGGGGAGCCACTGGGTTCCGCGACCAACGAAGAGTGTCAGATCGACTCGCTGCCTCAGAGCTGGTCGGTGATCTCCGGTGCGGGCGATCCCGACCGCTCGCAGCTGGCGATGCAGGCCGTCGATCAACGTCTTGTGCGGCGCAACGATGCCCTGATTCAGCTGTTCGATCCGCCGTTCGACAAGTCGCACCTCGACCCCGGCTACATCAAGGGGTACGTCCCCGGTGTCCGCGAGAACGGTGGCCAGTACACGCACGCTGCCATCTGGACTGTGATGGCCTTCGCAAAACTCGGCGACCATGAGAAGGCTTGGGAGCTGTTTCAGCTCATCAACCCCGTCAATCACGGCTCATCTCCCGACAAGATCAACAAGTACAAGGTCGAACCGTACGTCGTCGCCGCCGATGTCTACGGAGTCGCTCCCCACATCGGGCGCGGCGGGTGGACCTGGTACACCGGATCGGCCAGCTGGATGTATCAATTGATCGTGGAGTCGCTGCTGGGGGTGCATCTGGTGGTCGATCACCTGCGATTCACGCCTTGCCTGCCCGCCGAGTGGAAGTCGTTCGTGATGCACTACCGGTATCGAGAAACGGTGTATCACATCACCGTGGAGCAACTAAAACCGTCGTCGACTGTGACACGTGTCACGGTGGACGGCGTCGATCTCCCGAGCTTGGTGATCCCCCTCGTGGACGATCGAAAGGAACATCAAGTGACGGTGGTGTTATCCTGAGATCTGAATGAACCGGAACGAACCCACTTTCGAACAAGTCTCTGTTTCTGACTAAGCCTCGCCGTCTTTGTTTGATCGCGAATCGGCGGTTCGATTTGCCTTCGACCCACTGGATGGCAAACGGGATTCGAAACGGAGCGTCAGTCTGTCTCAAACCTCAGATCGCAGACTTTGGAGTGTTGCGAAGGGAACAAGAGCAGTCTTTTCACGAAGCGACCGTTTGATGCATTTTACAACTTGGCTAAGAGAGAAATTTCAAATGTCTCCCCTAGACGTTGATTTCATTGGAAGCGTGGAGCTTCGGCGACGGTGAAGATCACCATCTCTTCGCCGGTCACGGTGCTGATGTCGTGGTGCATGCTGATGGCTTTCACGCCGACGGCTTCGTGGACCAGTGATTCGAGCATGGGGCGGGCCAGTTCGAGCAGTTGTTTGCGGGTCTGCTTGACCAGATCGCGGCCCCTCTCGGGTATGGACGACTTGCTGAGTTGTCGCTCCGCCAGAGTCAACACGCCGCGAATGCGGACCACGAGCAGGTCTTTGATGAAGTGGACGTAGACCCGTTCGGATCGCCAGCCGAGGTACTCTTCCTGGAAGCGAATGATCCCGTCGCAGATGGCCGCTTCGCTCTCGGATTGAGTCAGGACTTTCGAGGGGCGGTCGTTGCGTATGCGGCGTGCTTCCCCCATCGGCAAGCGGGGTTCGGTGTCTGAACTGGCTCGCACCGGGGTCGGCTTTGTCAC
>JAYWHX010000030.1:0-19319 GCA_043777375.1 Planctomycetota bacterium
TCCGACCTTCAGAGAACCAACCACGACTCCCCAAGTTGTCCCCGATTCCAACCCCATTTTCCATCTAACCCCGTGGTCCAATAAACGGGGTCCACTTCAAACGATCGGAGTGACGATACGAAAAAGATCCAGCTTATCTTAAATTTCACCTACGATATCGCGGAGGACGAGAATGTTGCCGGCAAGTGGAAACGGCCACATAAGGGATAGCCACGCATTCTTAGGGCTTCCAACGATCATGAGGAACACATAGCGGGTGGCACGTCCCTGAGTCTTTGAAGAGCGTGGCGCGAGAGAACCACTCACTTCCCAAATGCGTCAAGGCCGTGCCCCACAATTCGTACTCGCCATCATCAATCCCTGCTTTAAACCGTCGCGTTTCGCTCTGATCGCTCCAGCACATACAGCGCACTGTGCGCTCGCCAGTTCGAGAGCCAAGCGGAATTCATCGCCGCATGCCCGATGATGGGCATCTCTTTGACGATCCGGAAGTTGCCGTGGCTGGCCAGATCGCGGAAGTCGAGCATCGACAGAAAGTGGACATTCGGCGACTCAAACCACTCATAGGGCAGCGATTCCGTCACGGGAGCCCGCCCCTGCAGCATGATTTGGGTTCGCACTCGCCAGTGCCCGAAGTTTGGGACCACGATCAACGCCCGCTTGGCGACCCGCAACATCTCGTTCAACACTTGCAGCGGGCGAGTCACCTGTTGCAGTGTCTGGCTCAGTACCGCGTAATCGAACGTTCCTTCAGGGATATCTTCCAGCCCGTCGTTCAGGTCAGCCATGATTGCTGAAACACCGCGATGGACCGTCTCCAGAAACGCTTCACGGTCCCGCTCGATGCCCAGCACCGAACACCCATGCTCATCCCGTAGCCGCGCAATTAGCCGGCCATCTCCACACCCCAAGTCGATCACTCGACTACCGTCAGCGATCTGACTCATCAAAATGTCGTCAATGAACGCCGCACGGTGGTCGACCATCGCCAGCTGTTTGGCACACATCAGAGGGACCTATCGAGTTGATGCAGCTCGGTCACGAGTTGCTGGGCATTCATCATCGTCGCCCGAGACGGGACTGCAAGCGAACAGGGGAAGTGGCGATTCGATCTCAACCATTTGTTACCGACGAGGGCGGTCTTTCTGATTCAGGATCGGTTGGAGTTCCTGAACGAAGTCGTTGACATCCTGAAATGAGCGATAGACCGAGGCGAAACGGACGAAAGCCACCTGGTCGACTAGCTTGAGCGCGTCCATAACTTTTTCGCCGACGTACCGCGAGGGGACTTCGCGATCGAATTGGGCGTACACATCACGCTCGATGTCGCTGACGATCCGCTCGACTTGATCAGGACTGATGGGGCGTTTGTAACAAGCCTTCTCGATTCCGGCGCGGATCTTTTCTCGATCGAACGGAATACGGGCACCGTCCTTTTTAATGACCTTGAGTGGTGACTCTTCGATCTTCTCATAAGTCGTAAATCGACGACCGCAGTCGAGGCATTCCCGGCGGCGGCGGATCACGTACTCCTGACTGCCGCGCGAGTCGACCACTTTGGTTTCACCCTTTTGGCAGAATGGACAGAGCATGCGCGAGCCTCCTAGCGATCAACTTCCACCAGTCGTGGTTGAGTCACGCAGATGCGGGACCGGCACAACGGGTTCACTCGCGTTATGATACGTTTCTCCTCCGCTTCTCGTTAGTCACCTGCGATTTCCATAGGAATTCTGTGGCCGCCTCGGTCCCCCAACCCCAGACATTGCCGCGCGAGCCCGCGTTGACCGCAGCGATTCTGTTTGCGGGCGGCGTGGTCGTTGATCGCTTTCTTCCGACCGCGATCTCGGTCTGGATCAGCCTCGGAGTCACAGCTGCCGTGGTTGCCTGGTTGACTCATCGAACGGGGCTGCGACGGACCGCAGCTGTCTGGGTGGCTTTGGTGCTGACAGCTGCGGGTGGGGCTCGGCATCACCAGTTCTGGTCATTGCGAGAGACGCAGTCCATCGCCGCCTTGCCTCGCGAGACCACCCCCGTACGTCTGATCGCCATCGTGGCGTCACCCATCAGTTTGCGAAACAACAACCGCCCCGGCGTCCCCACCTGGATGCGGCTCGATCATTCCATTTTGCAGGTCGAAGGCGAGTCGCTCGTCACGCATGACGGGAAAGATCTCGCTATCTCGGGCCTGGTTCGAGTCGATGTCGCCGGGCACCTGCTCGACATCCAACCGGGTGATCGAGTCGAGATCCTGGGCCAACTGGCGGTTCCCGACCCGCCGCGCAATCCCGGTGATTTCAACTACCCGGATTTCCTGAGAGTTCGCGGGATCGACCGAATTCTACGCTGCGATCACCCGGATACAGTGCGATTGATTGAACGCCCCAGCGGCCTCGCAGCTCGTCTCTCACGGCTACGTGACGGAGTCCGTAGCGAGTGCGATCGGCTGATGTTTGACCATCTACCCCCCCGCCTGCAACCGGTGGCTGCCTCGCTTCTGATTGGCGATCGGTCAGACCTCAAAGATGAAACCGAAACGGCCTTCATCCGCAGCGGCACAATGCATATTCTGGCGATTTCGGGTTTGCATATTGGCGTGCTGGCGTCGTTCATCATGCTGCTGTGCCGAGCGGTCCGACTCCGGACCATGACGACCGCACTGCTCGTGCTGGCTGTGATCTACTGCTATGCCGCGATCGCCGAGAGTCGACCACCTGTGATGCGCGCCGTTGTTCTAGGAACACTGGTCGTCTTCGGCAGAGCGTTCGGGCGCCGCTCCGATGGGATCCAGGCGCTGGCTCTCAGCGCCCTCATTCTGTTGCTCGTCAACCCGGCTGACTTGTTCGACGTCGGTGCCCAGCTCAGCTTCATTGCCGTGGCAGCCATCATCGTGGTTACTCGCTGGATTTCTGAGCGGACTTCCGTGTCCGCTACCGAAGACATTCTGGCTGGAGAAAAATCTCGGCTCATGAAAGCGGCCGCGTGGTGCGGGCGCTGGCTACTGGCTGGCTATACCGTGACCGCCGTGGTGTGGCTGGTCACGATCCCGATCACGATGCGAACGTTTCATTTGGTCTCCCCAGCAGGATTGGTGGTCAATGCCTTACTCACACCGTTCTCGACGCTGGTCCTCTGTGCCGGGTATGTGTTTCTGGGTGTGGGCTTGCTCTGTCCATCCATCGCCGAGTGGGTCGTGATCCCCTTTCGTGAGGGGTTGAATCTCTTCCTCCACGCCGTCGAGTGGTCGGCCCAGCTGCCCGGAGGTTATGGCGAATCGCCCAGTCCGGCACTCGGCTGGATGCTGGGCTTCTACCTGCTGCTGCTCGCGGGGCTACTCCTTCGCACAGCTGAGCTCAGACGCTGGGTGTGGCGCGGGACGTTCGCATGGACACTCGGCTGGCTGATCTTTGCCGCGTGGCCCCGGACCCCAGAGACGGGGCTGACGTGTACGTTTCTCGATGTCGGTCACGGGGAAGCGATCCTCATTGAATGCCCTAACGGAACTTCGCTGCTGTATGACGTAGGTTCACTGGGCGACGGTCGCCGGGCCGCCCGCGCGGTGCAGTCTCAGCTGCGCGAGCGCGGGGCCGGGCGGGTCGATGCCCTCGTGATCTCGCATGCCGATGCCGACCACTACAACGGCGGCATCGATCTCGTCTCGCAAACCCCCGTAGGGACTGCTCTCTTCAGTCAACACTGCCTCGATTTCGAACAGACTGGGGTGCCAGAACTGTTCGATGAGTTGGCAACACGTGGAACCTCGCTCCGCATGATTCAGGCGGGAGACCGCCTGCTTCTCGATCCCGAAGTCAGTGTCGAGGTCCTGCATCCGACTCCCGTCATCGACGACTCGCATGACAATGCCAACAGCGTCGTATTGCGAATTACATATGCCGGAAAGGTCATCCTGCTGACCGGCGATCTGGAGAAAGGCGGAGCCGCCCACCTGCAACAAGAGCCACTCGAACCGATCGATCTGCTGCTGGCTCCGCACCACGGCGGCAAGTCCGCCAACACGACTGCCTTCGCCCAATGGACTCGCCCCCGGCATGTCGTGGCCAGCTGTGGGGCGGACATCACGCCCGCACTGGCGAAGATCTACGACCGCGCCGAAACAATCCACTGCACCGCAACCAGCGGAGCTGTGCGCGTGCATGTGACTCCGGATGGCGTCCTCGATATTCAGGCCTACAATGAGACATTAACGAGTGAAGCGATCACCCCGCATTAATCCTCTTTCGCTCAACTCTCATCCCTCAACGCTCAACCCCCCTCATGATCCAACCCATCGCTTGCCCGATCTGCAAGAAGGTCGTCCCGCCCGAGTCGCTGGATGCGCCGCACTTTCCATTCTGTAGCATCCGCTGCAAGCAGATCGACCTCTCCCGCTGGCTCGACGGCAAATACGCCGTCGTGGAAGACCTCGATCCCGATCGCTTGGCGATGGAGATGATGGACCCGGATGACTTGCCACCGGAGCATTGATCTGTTTCGTAGGGCACGTTTCTTACGTGTCCGAATCTCCGACACAGGCACGTAGGAAACGTGCCCCACGCGCGGAGGGTTCATGACACGCGGCTGATAACTTCTGCCTCTAGAACAGTTCCAGAGTTCGTCTTCAGTACGCACAGACAGGAATGTCTGTGCCACTGCTGAGTGGGGCAGACATTCCTGTCTGCCTCTCCTGAAAAATCAATTCCGAAACTGCTCTAACACCCGTACCAGCCCCCGAAACTGCTCCCCACGATCCGCGAAGTTCAGGAACCAATCGAAGCTTGCACACGCCGGGGACAGCAGGATCGTGTCGCCTGGTTGCGACTGCTCCCACAGCCAATCAAACGCCTCTTTTAGGCTGTGCGTCACACGTCGAGCTTGCTCTTGTGAGCGGCACGGCGCTAGCCGCCGGCTTTGATGATCGACCGCACCGGAGCCGGCGGCTAGCGCCGTGCCGCTCACCCGCGAGGCCAGCGCCTCCAAGGTCTCCGCCGTCTGCCCCATCCAGGCGATTGCCGTCGCGCGAATAGCCGCCTCGTGGGCGAACGTCCTCAGGTCGACCTGCTTGTCATATCCCCCGGCGAGCAACAGGACGCGGCCCGGAAACGCCTTCAAGGCACAGATCGCCGACTCCGGCGTCGTCGCCAGCGAGTCGTTATAGAACCGCCGACCTGCGACCTCTCCCACGAACTCCAAGCGGTGCGGCAAGCCGTGAAACGACTTCAGTCCTTCAGCGAGCGACTCCCGCTCCACCCCCGCCGCCAGCACCGCACAAATCGCAGCTGCGGCGTTCATGCGGTTGTGATCGCCCGGGAGGGGGAACTGATCGAGAAGGTCCATCATGGGGCACGTTTTCCACATGCCCGTCTGTCCCAACTCAGGCACGTAGGAAACGTGCCCCACAGACTCTGCTCCCTCTCCCCCACGATCAGCATTGCATTCGGAGAGGACGTAGCTGTGGGGGAGAGGGCTGGGGTGAGGGGGCTGTCCCGATGTGTGAACCCCCTCACCCCCACCCTCTCCCCCGCAGTGGATGTCGTTCGAGTCGGCCAAGTCGCCAGCGGGGGAGAGGGAGCCGGAAGGTCGTCCAAACAATCTCACTCGCCCGCGAGTCGGCCACTCGCGTACATCGGCATCCTCCCCATTCAGCACAGCTGTCGAGTCCGCTGTCTGCCAACGCAGGATCGTCTGCTTCGCCCGGCGATAGTCATTGAGATCGGGATGCCAGTCGAGGTGGTTCGGGGCGAAGTTGGTGACGACCGCGATCTCGGGACTGGCCTCGATCCGGTCGAGATCGGCCAGCTGGAAGCTGCTCAGTTCGAGGACCACCCAATCGGTGGGCTGGATGGAATCGACCATCGGCAGCAGGCTCCCGCCAATGTTGCCGCCGAGATGGACGACTCGTCCTGCGGTCTTCAACAGGTGAGCGATCAGGGCAGTCGTGGTCGACTTGCCGTTGCTCCCGGTCACGCCAATCACGCGGCCCCGGTTGTGCTGCCAGAACAGATTCATCTCGCTCGTCCGCGGGATGCCGCGATCGCGGGCCTTCTTGAGCCACGGGCAACTCGGCTTCACTGCTGGGTTCACGACAACGAGTTGAGCGTCAGCAAAGTCGGCATCCGTGTGGCCACCACAGTGCAGCCGCACCAGCTGCGAGGCATCGAACTCCTTCAGCGTGTCGGCCAGTTGCGATTCCGGTCGCAGGTCCGTCACAGTGACACGCGCCCCGCGATCGAGCAGGAACTTCACCGCCCCCAACCCGCCACCAAACCGACCCAGCCCCATCACGGTGACGGGAAGGTTGCGGTAGTCGGGGAGTGGCGAGAGCACGGGCATATCAACTCGCATCAAAGGCCAAGTTGTTTCTGAAATTCACCATGTGCTCTCGAGACCTCGTCAAAGGCGTTGAACTTAAAACCATAGAATCGGCGTGCGAGGACTCCCCCCACATAACCGAAGGCAATTTGAATGGCTCCAAGAAACCCTAGAATAGTCGAGAGGCGATGCTTCGCGATCAAGTGGTTCGGAATTGGATCAGCAGAACCGTCGAACAAGATTTCCATTGGATCACCAACGCGTAATCCTTGGGGAACTGAACCTCTCGCAAGCCGCGTGGTCACGACTTGTTCACGACACTGAAAACTGATGATCGTCGGTCGAGTAGACCGGTCTCCAACAACCATGACTTGAGCCTGAAATACCTCCATGCTCTTGATATCCTGAGATTCGGATACCCACGCAATGCCTGCTCCTATGAGCATGATCGGAGAAAAGATGATTGAGATGAGAATCAGAAGAGCCAAAATGCTTTTGGGATCTCTTCGCGGAAAGGGAAATGAAAACATTTCAGCCTTTCAATGAACTGAAGATTGCGAACACTGACACCAAGGAAAGTCGACAGGCTGGAAGCCTATCCTACGACCGGAAGCCATGGGAACAGCCGCTGCTTTGCCGCCTCATCCAGCGGAGCTCCGTACTCACAGCCTTCGAAGGCTTCGATGTATTTGATCTTTGCCCCGCGTTCGGGACCGTAGGTCTGGATCACCAGATCGCGATGCCGGTCGGCCAGCGGCGCGATCCAGCGCAGGATGAAGTCGCGAAGAAAGTCCTTCCGCTCCTTCAGCCCCGTCGGCATCTTCTCGTCGCCAAAGAAACCGATCCACGGCATCCACTCGTAGAACTGCGACTCGTGGCAATCGATCATGTCGATGACTTGATCGAGGACTGGTTCGATGTCCACGACCACTGTGGGCGAGAACGGATAGGGCCGCTGGAAGTTGTCCGAGAGGAAACCCATCACCGGGTTCTTCCGCAGCGGCGGCACGTCAGGCACCACTGCCGGGACCATCACCATATACGCCGCATCGCACACGATCTGCGAGGTATACCGATGGTCCGGGTGATAGTCATTCGGGCGATGGGTCAGGACCAGATCGGGCGCGAACTCGCGGATCAGCCGAATGATCCGGTAGCGGGCCTCCAGTGTCGGCTGCAGCCCGCCATCCGGGAACTCCAGCACATCGTACTGCACCCCGATCACCCGCCCGGCCCGAGCCGCTTCTTCGGTCCTCCGGGCTGTCAGCGCCTGGCCATACATCTGCTGATGCCCTGACTGTCCATTCGTCACGCTGACGAACCGCACCTCATGCCCCAGCGACCGATAGATCGCAGCTGTGCCCCCTGCTTTCATGTCGCAGTCGTCGGGGTGGGCACCGATGATGAGGATACGGAGGGGGGTGGACATGGTTGTCGACTCGATGCGTGGTCAAAATACATTGAGCAATCCCAACGGCGAACCGGTCAGTGCTGCGTCAAGGCTTAATTCTGGGGTTCGCGGTAACCGGGAGGGCGAGGCTCCTGCCGAGCCGGGCGTACTAGACAGCGTCGTCCTTGGCTCGCGGCTCAGCAGGAGCTTCGCCCTCCCGATCGGGCTGCCCCGACCCTGGTTCTGAGTGTGGACGAGGCACTTAGTGCCCGATGCCATTCACGGCTAGCCAGCGTTCGCAGTCGAGGGCTGCTTGGCAACCCGATCCGGCGGCGGTGATCGCTTGCTTGTAGTAGTCGTCGGCCACATCCCCAGCGGCGAAGACTCCTTCGACGTTGGTGTTGGTCCGGTGCGACACGGGCCACTGGATGTAACCCTTGTCGTTGACCGTGATCTGCCCCTTCAGGAAGTCGGTGTTTGGTGTGTGGCCGATGGCACAGAAGTACCCGGAGACTTCGAGTGTTTCGGTCTTCGCGGTGTCCTTCAAGCTGCGGATGCGCACAGCTGTGACGCCGTCGTCGTCGTTGCCGATGACTTCATCGACGGCGGAGTTCCACTTCACTTCGATCTTGGGATTGTTCAGGGCGCGGTCCGCCATGACCTTGCTGGCGCGGAATGAATCGCGGCGATGAATGATGTAGACCTTCGAGGCGAACTTGGTGAGGAAGTTCGACTCCTCCATCGCGCTGTCGCCACCGCCAATCACGACCAGCGGACGATTGCTGAAACGCGGCATGGCCCCATCACAGACAGCACAGGCCGACACGCCCATGTTCTTGTACTTGGTCTCGGACTCCAGGCCGAGGTAATTGGCCCGTGCCCCAGTGGCGATGATCACCGATTGGGCCACGATTTCCTGCCCCTCCAGCGATTTCATGCGGAAGGGCCGCTGCGACAAATCAATCTCGACGATATCGTCCGTCACGATGCGTGTTCCGAAATTCTCGGCCTGCTTCCGCATCAGCTGGAGAAGTTCCGGACCGCTGACGCCGTGCCCGTGGTGCGGCGGCATGTACTGGCGAATGCTCGGGTCGATCGCCGAGTCGAGGTAGCCCGCCATGTTACCGAACGGGAAGCCGGGGTAATTCTCGACTTCGGTCGTCTGGTTGAGCTGGCCGAGCGGGAGTGTCCCCTTGATCTGATTCTCGCCATTGATGGCTCCCTCGTAGACGATGGGGTTCAATTTGGCTCGAGCCGCATAGATTGCCGCAGACCAGCCAGCGGGCCCCGAACCAATGATGACGACGTTTTCCGGCACTTCAGACACTCCTGCGAGAAGGCGACGACTCCCGTTGAGAAGCCATCGCACGATCAACTCGCCGCTGCTGCGGACGAGTGAAAACCTCAAGTCAGGACATTAGTTCATGTCGCCCGTGGGAGCAAATGCGAGAGTTGTGACACGTCTCGAATCAAGCGAGAGACACACCTCGCGATTCTGAATCGGTCAGGCACGATGAATCATCCAGTCTTCCGCCCCGAGTGGGGCAATCCACAAGTCAGCCTGGGTCAGAGCGACCATCAAGGATCGCCGCCCCAGGACACATTGCGTTAGCTTCGAAGAACAGCCCACCAATGGGGCACAAAAATCCAGGCTCCCACACCGATCGCCGTTATGGCCGCCACCAGGACGGCCGCAGCTGAGGTGTCTTTGGCAGTGCGGGCGAGTTCGGAGTGCTGCGGGCTGACGAGATCGACGATGGCCTCGATCGCGGTGTTCACCAATTCCAGGCTGATGACCCCGCCAATCGCCAGTAACAGCACGGCCCATTCTTTCGGAGAGACTCCCGTCATTGCAGCGAGGACGACGACGAGTCCGCCGCAGGTGCAGTGGACCCGCATGCTCGATTGAGTCCGACAGGTGTGAAACAAACCCGCGAAGGCGACTGCGAATTTCTTCCGCCAGTGAGGGAGGTTCATGTCAGCGACTCGAACAAGAGGGGCCAGTGGGCGGATGTCATCGATTCTCATCCGCGCACAGATCGCCTACGCTACCGACACTCGAACTGGTCAGCCGAAACGCAGCCGATTCGAGCCACAGATTCCCGGACATTGAACGGACGGTCTCATGCTGACTCTCGATGGTTGCCAAGCACGGCGCAAGCGTTTGTGGGCCTCGCTCCCGGCGGATGTCGAGTGGATTCTGGTGGCGGACCCCCGCCACGTCCAGTACCTGTGCAACTTCTGGGTCCAGCCGTTGAGCTTCTCGGGCGGCGAACGCGGGTGGCTGTGCCTGGAACGCAGTGGTCGTTCGACACTGCTCGGAGACAACTTCGCTTTGCGGGCTGGAGTTCACAAAGCGTACGTCGATCACGAGATCGTGGAGAAGTGGTACGACCACAAACACGCGGTCATCAATCGCGACCACGCCCTCGTCAATGCCCTGCGTCAGCTGCAACCGGAACTCAAAGGACGGCGGGGACTGATTGAGGCTGAATTCCTGCCCGTCGCGGCGGGAGATCTGCTGGCTCTTCCGCCCGAGTCAAGCAACGCCTCGCAAGAGGCGTCAGACGGCCCGCTGTTCAACGATTTGGGAACTGCCTTGCGAGCGGCTCGGCGGCAAAAGGAACCCGACGAAATTGCCTTGCTGCGGCAGTGCATGCGCGGCGGGGAAGCTGGTATGGCCCGTGCCAAGGAGGTCATCCGTCCGGGTGTCACCGAACTCGAAATCTACCGAGCTGTGGCTGATGCGAGCATCGCCGGGGCGGGTCGTCCGGGTCTGGTGTATGGCGATTTCCGAGCCACCAACGCCACCAAGCCGAAGGTCGGCGGACTGCCGACCGATTACACACTGCAAGCGGGCGATTTGTACATCCTCGACTTCTCCGTGGTCCTCGACGGGTATCGAAGCGACTTCACGAATACATTCGCTGTGGGGGCGATCTCGCCCGCCTTGCGCGAGATGCACGCACTGTGCGTCGCCGGGATGCGGGGCGGTGAAGCTGTTCTCAAGGCCGGTGCCCGAGCGAATGCGGTTCACGCAGCTGTGTTTCAGCCGTTTGCGGATGCAGGGCGACCCGAGCTATTTACGCACCACGCAGGCCACGGGATTGGGCTGGCTCATCCCGAAGCTCCGATTCTGGTGCCGGAGAGCACGGATGTCTTGGTGGCCGGTGACGTGATTACGCTGGAACCCGGTGCATATTCCGAAGGCATCGGCGGAATGCGGATCGAGCACAACTACCTGATTACCTCAACAGGGTATGAGCGAATGACGAACCACGTCATCGCGCTCGATTGATGGAGTCTCGACAGAGACATGTCGGCGAGTCGGAAGCTTCGCACACCAGACTCGTTGCTCCGATCACTCAGGCAACGGGGCATCGCCCAATTTCCATATCATCTGCAAAGATGGTTGCACGACCCCAGTCAATTCATCGTGTACGTTGGTGGGAAGTGAGAAATGGCATGTGGCTGATTTCATGTAAAGCACCATTCCCAGAAACAGTCCCCCAATCGATAGCAGTGGCGATTGAGTCCCTTCGAATTTGTCGTTCGTCCGGATGTAGAGTCCATCACGAAAACGGACTCGGTTCCCTTGACCTTCAGGATATTCGACGGACGCGCCTATATCGAATGTTTGCGGAGTACCTTGGTATCTTTTGGGAACAGGAATCGGCATTGTCGCGAGATAAAAGCCCGCTGGCTCACAGCTAACATTGAATACGATCGTGGATAACTCCACAGGGGCGAGAAAAGGGAACTTCTTAGGGTGTAAGGCAATTCGTCCGACACAAGGACGATCGAATTGATTTTGAACATAAAGCTTTAGGCAATATGTACTGTCGATCACTTCCGATGTAAGTGCAAAGCAGAGACCGTCTCGATTGAAGTATCTTTTCGTCAAACGCGAGAGATAGTCGACTTCCTCATCAGAGCGAAGGTGAAGAACGATCAATTGGCTTAGGCAGGCTATCACAACGACCAGCGAGACGGTTTTGGCGATTCGCTCTCCTTGGGGTGAAAGATGTACCCCCATTGCTAGCACGAAGAGCGGGGCCAGCAAAACGATGGCCCATAAGACTGACTTCGTAGATCGTCCCATACTGCTCAATCCCCGCCAGCACCCGACGAAGTCAACAGCTGGCCCTTGAGGTCCAGAGGTGACGCGTACAGGGCTTGTGCGTATTCACGATTCAATCGAGCGATGTGTGTGATCGAGACACCAGCGGGACAGGCGGCCTCGCACTCGCTGGTGTTGGTGCAGTTGCCGAAGCCCTCTTCGTCCATCCGGCCCACCATTGCCAGCACGCGACTTGCCCGTTCAGGATCACCCTGAGGCAGCTGAGACAGGTGCGAGACTTTGGCTCCGACGAACAGCATCGCGGAGGCATTCTTGCAGGCCGCGACGCACGCACCGCAGCCGATGCAAACTGCTGCGTCGAGAGCTTGCTCTTGCACAACCTTAGGAATCGGAACGCTGTTCGCCTCGGGGGCTTGGCCCGTTCGTACGGAGACATAGCCTCCGGCTTGGATGATCCTGTCGAATGCGGAGCGATCGACGACCAAATCGCGAATGATGGGGAAGGCCTTGGCTCTCCATGGTTCAATCACGATGGTTTGGCCATCGTGAAACCGCCGCATGTGCAGCTGACAAGCAGTGGTGCCGTTGTCTGGTCCGTGAGCCTGACCGTTAATCATCAAACTGCACGAGCCGCAAATTCCCTCGCGGCAGTCATGGTCAAAATTGACAGGCTCTTCGTTTTTCTGAACGAGTTGTTCGTTCAGCACATCGAGCATCTCGAGGAACGACATCTCGGTCGAGACACCCGATAGCGAGTAGTCGCGGAAATCGCCGCGCGACTGATTGTCCTTCTGTCGCCAGACCTTCAGATTGAGGTTCAGGGTGTTTTCGGTCGTCGGATGGCTCATGGGAATGTCCCGTAGCAGAATTCGTAAGAATTCTGGGGTGCTGCGACTGGATGTTGTGTTCACAGCAGAATTCGTGGGAATTCTGCTACTTGTAGTTTCTGACCTGCAGTGGGCAGGCCTCGAACTTGAGGGGCTCGATGTGTCGCTTTTGCTTCACTCCTTCACCCTGGTGTTCCCAAGCTGCGACGTGAGCGAAGTTCTCGTCGTCGCGTTGGGCTTCGTTGTCAGATGATTGATGCTCTTCCCGGAAGTGACCTCCGCAGGACTCTTCCCGCGCGAGGGCGTCGCGGCACATCAGTTCACCGAATTCGAGGAAGTCGGCGACACGGCCCCCGAGTTCCAGGCTTTGGTTCAGGTTGTCCCCCGAGCCAGGAACGTTGACGTTTCGCCAAAAGCTATCACGGAGCTCCGCGATCTTCGAGATCGCCGTGGTCAGCCCTTGGGTACTGCGGGACATGCCGCAGTAGTCCCACATGATGTGTCCCAACTCGCGGTGGTAGCTGGTGACGGAGCGTTTTCCGTCGACGTTCAACAGGCGTTGCAGCCGAAGATGGGCTTCCTGAGCCACTTCCCGGAAGCGAGGGTGTGCGTCGGTCACTTCGGGCAGCTTACGCGTCGCCAAATGGTGCCCGACGGTGTAAGGAGCCACGAAGTAGCCGTCGGCCAGACCCTGCATCAGGGCACTCGCTCCCAGGCGATTCGCCCCGTGGTCGGAGAAGTTTGCCTCGCCCAGCACAAACATTCCGGGGATCGTACTTTCCAGGTGATAGTCGACCCACAGTCCGCCCATCGTGTAGTGGACGGCGGGGTAGATTCGCATCGGCGACTGGTAGGGGTTCTCGTCGGTGATCTTCTGGTACATATGAAACAGGTTGCCATACTTGCCGCGAATCGCAGCTTCGCCCTGCTCCTTGATCGCAGCACTGAAGTCGAGGTAGACGGACATCTTGCTGCCGCCGACTCCGAAACCTCCGTCGCAGCGTTCCTTGGCCGCGCGGCTGGCGACGTCACGCGGCACCATGTTGCCATAGGCGGGGTATCGGCGTTCCAGGAAGTAGTCGCGATCAGCATCTGGGATCTGACCGGGATTGCGAGCATCGCCTGCCTGCTTCGGCACCCACACCCGGCCATCGTTGCGAAGACTCTCGCTCATCAGCGTCAGCTTCGACTGATGATCCCCAGTGACTGGGATACAAGTCGGGTGAATCTGTGTGTAGCAGGGATTCGCGAAGAAGGCTCCACGCTTGTGAGCACGCCACGCTGCGGTGACGTTGCATCCCTTGGCATTCGTGGACAGGTAGAACACGTTGCCGTATCCGCCCGTGCAGAGGACCACGGCATGGGCTGCGTGGGATTCGATGTTCCCGGTGGCGAGGTTGCGGCACACGATTCCGCGAGCCACTCCATCGATCGTCACCAAGTCGAGCATCTCGCGGCGGGCGTAGATCTGCGCTTTGCCAGCAGAGACTTGCCGCATCAGGGCTTGGTAGGCTCCGAGCAATAACTGCTGGCCAGTTTGACCACGGCTGTAGAAGGTTCGCGAGACTTGAGTCCCACCAAAGGTCCGGTTGGCCAGCGTGCCGCCATACTCACGCGCGAACGGGACGCCCTGGGCCACGCATTGATCAATGATGTTTTCGCTGAGCTGTGCAAGGCGGTAGACGTTCGATTCGCGGGCGCGGAAGTCTCCGCCCTTGACCGTGTCCGTGAACAGCCGCCAGACCGAATCGCCGTCGTTCTGGTAGTTCTTCGCGGCATTGATGCCACCCTGAGCGGCGATGCTGTGAGCGCGTCGAGGGGAGTCCTGAAAACAGAAGACCTTGACCTTGTACCCGAGTTCAGCCAGTGAAGCCGCAGCGGAGGCTCCGGCCAGACCGGTCCCAACAACGATGACTTCAAACTTCTTTTTGCTGTTCGGGGCGATCAGCTTGATGTCCCGCTTCAGGTTGTCCCATTTCTGTTCGACGGGACCACTGGGGATGCGGGAATTCAGGAGAGTGGACGAGTCGGAGCTCATGGTCGGGTGACTCTCTTGGCGACAAGCGGTCGCAGGTGTGCGGATCGAAGAAGGCTGGAATCCCTGCTCAGCGGTTGCTCAGGGTTGACCGACTTCTGGTGTGGGGGCAACCACGGGAGGTGGGGAAACTGGTTGGGCACTGACTGCTGATTTGCTCAACCCGTCTGGGCTGGTGGAATGGCTCTCGGCCTCATTGCGGCGACTGCGTTCGCTGTCCCAGAAGATGAAGCTACCGAAGCCCACTGTCACAACGACTGCGAAGACCTTGCCCAAGACTTTGATGGTCGGGGTGTATTTCGGATGGCTCAGGCCCAGTGATTGGAAGGCACTGGAAAAACCGTGCGAGACATGGATACCGACCACGCAGGCGGCAATCCCATAAATGACCTTCCGAGAGGTGCTGCCGAGAATGCGGGCGGCCTTGGTGAATGGATCGGCTGCCCGTTGTGCTTCATCCGCGAAGACTTCAAACTTGAAATCGCAGAGATGCACGCACAAGTAGGCGAAGATCAATGCTCCTGTGACAAACATCGTTGTGTCAGGTGCCATCCCGAGGAAATTGATCACCCTCCCCGGAATCTTCGTCTGCTTCAATGCGTATCCCTGGCCGCCACGAGCTGCCCGATTCTCCGCAGCTGTCGTGACCGCGAGGTAGATGTGCAGGAGCATGGCTCCGAACAGGCCGACCTCAGCTGCGATCAGAAAGGGGACGTTTTTATGCAGGGCATCGGAGTACGAGTTGTACGCGGAAGGCCCCACATACAGCAGGAAGTTTCCGGCAAGATGCACCACGAGGAAGAAGCACAGGAAGAGTCCTGTGCCCCCCATGACGAATTTCTTCCCGACCGATGATCGCAATGTGGCGAGCAGCCAGTTCAAGGTCCGCTCCTCTAAGTGCAGCTTCTGGGTGAGTCCGAATCAAAGCCTCTTGTCTGACTCTTAGAAGAGGTTCAGACGAGTTCGACTTCGTTGCTTGCTGGTGATCATTTGAATTGTAGGGGGGGGCGTTGCGGCTTCAAAGCAGTCCTTGCATCGGGTCGACTGGCGAGCGGGAATTCTCTGTCTTCGGAATGCATCGTGGGCGGAGTTGGCGGGTGATATCGAGTGGGTGGTTCCCGCGCTGGTCTGCCACAGTCACTCGCAAAAGCGGGAAGCACGGGGACGAGCCCCAGAGGCGGAGAAGTGATTTCTTCTCACCGCACGACGGTGGGGGAGTCGAGCACACTCATGCGGGTTGGCCCCATCGGGCTTTGGGTCAGCGAAACCAAGCAGGCATTCCCCTGCCCCGGTGAACCCGCGTAATGGAACTGTACGAAACGGTTACCATTGGGAAGCTGCCGCACCATTTTCAGATCGCGACGAGTGATTACGCCCGCTTCCGGGTGCAGTTCACGGAGTTTTCGCGTGGCAGCTGCAGCTTGGCGGTCAGCGATTTCGCTCCCTCCCAGCAGAGCGACAGCAGCGATATTTTGCAGCCGAGCCTGAGCTGTGGCGACATTCTGGACTTCCGCCACATCAGGAAAGCGTCTGGTCAGGATCGAGACCGCTGGGCAAGTGACGGCATGCCAGTGTTTTCCGACAAGCAGTCCCACTTCCGTCTCTGCGGCACCGGTGATTTCAGAAGTGAGCTGTTGTTCCTGACTGGCGGCCTGAAGTGTTTCACGAATGCCTGTCGATGACAGAGACGAAATCCGGCATTCACCTGCTAGTAAACGGTGCAGTTCTCGCATTTCAGCTGAAGTGAGCTGGTCCTTCCGAGTGATTTGGATGGGATTATCGCGTGTACCACCCTGCTCGGCGGCTTGCACAAAGCCGTTGGACCAGACTTCCACGACTGGCCGCCGTGTGCCATCTGGTTCAATGAAGGCCAGCGTGGCGACTCGGACGGGAGATTGAATTGGAGACAAAGCCGCCGATTTGGGCTCGACGGCCAGTGTCGGCGCAGTCGCAACCAAGAGGCACAGCCCCAGGCAGGCGAAACGAATGCATCCGTCCATGGAAGCTCTCGATGAAAAGTTCGGTGTGAGCTAACAGCTGCGGTTGTGTGCTCGTCGGTCGGAGAGAAATCTGCTCCGCCGATTTCGCCCACGAAATCACTCTTGAGTAGTGATCGGCAACCGCAGACACTGCGATCGGCGAAATCTGCCCAGAGCGAAGACGTTCAGGGTATCCGAATTGGCCACAACGCCTCAATCTGAATGTGCGGCATGTCCCAACCATCCCAATCCGGCCGTTTTCCCAGCTTCTGGGTCGCTTGGTGGGTTTCGCTGATACTCATCGTCGAATTTGAGGCAGCACGTTGGGTGAATCCCGCGAGTCGGGATGAGGCGCTCACCGGCTGGCTTAGCGGCAGAGAGGCCGACTGGCTGCCGTTTCTCCCGATCTTCTTTTCCGGGCTCGTGTTCTGGAAAGTACGAGGCCGCGATTCGATCCCTCAACCCGCTTGCACTGACCACTCACCACTCTCCACTCACCTGCTCTCGCTTCTACTCGGCATCTTCGCCGTCGGAGTCGCCGCCTGGACGGGTTGGGACATGCGTGATCTCCCGCCCGCGTATCACGACGAGTACAGCTACCTGTTCCAATCTCTGATGTTTCTGGACGGACGGACGTCGTTCCCCAGCTTCGGGCCGCTGCCTGAACTGTTCGATCAGATGCATGTTCTGAACGAAGGCCGATTCGCGAGCCGGTATTTCCCCGGAGCAGGGTTCTGGTTTGCAATCTTCCACGACCTTGGCTCGATCTGGGGGCTGTGGATTGCCCACGGGATCGTGACAACCGGGGCATCGATCGTCGCTGGAGAGATTGGCGGTCGGTCGGCCCGGATCATCGCGGGGCTCGCAGCTGCGACTTGTCCGGGCCTGTGCCTGTTTAGCCAGCTGTACCTAGCTCATTTGCCGACGCTGGTGGGGCTATCGGTGTTCTTGGTGTGGATGTTGCGATTGCGGCGACTGTGTGAGGCTGGCCAGCGGTCGAGTATTGGGTGGGGCAGATGGCAGCAACTCGAGATCTACGCCGCCTCATTCTTTGCCGGGTGCGGTCTTTCGTTCGCGATGCTGTGCCGTCCGATGACAGCTGCGGGAGTGGGGTTGCCTTTTGGAGTGTGGTTGTTCTGGTGGGTGGCGAGACGGGTCAGAGGTCAGAGGTTCGAGGTGAGTGCCGAAGGCCGTCAAGAGCAAGCTCAACACTCACCCTCTGACCACTCACCACTCACCACTTATCACTCACTACTCCCGCTTCTCCTCTGCATGGCCGTCCCCATACTGTCCGGAATCGCTCTACAACTGGCGTACAACCAATCAATCACCGGCAGCATCAGCGTGTCGCCTTATCAGCTCTATACTGACATCTACACCCCGCGGCATGTCTACGGCTTTCAGAATGTCGAGCGGGGGGAGCAGCGTCTTGGCCCGAAAGTTCTTGACAATTATGACCGCTGGGCCGAGAACCTGACCCTGCCGTTGGCTCTGCGGAAGATGGGAATCCGTATCGTGGCCAGCGGTCGCTGGACGCTGGGCCTGGTCCCACTGGTGTTTGTGTGCGTGCTGCTGGTCTGGAACTGGCGGCGGTGGAGTACGGATCTGAAGCTGATTGTGGCCTCGATTGTCAGCCTGCACCTGGTGCATCTGCCGTATTGGTTCGAGGGAATCATGGGGTGGCACTACGTGTTCGAGTCAGCCCCGCTGTGGGCGATCGTGCTGGGTGTCGTCTCTGCGGACTTCGCTCAACGCTGCCGCGAGACGGGTCACGTAGCGCTGAGGTGGTGGTGGGGCGGCGTGCTGCTGACCTCGCTCGCGATCAGTTGGGTGACCGTTCCACCGCTCTGGCCCGGACGTGTGGTGATGGGCCTTGCCGAATTGCGATTCCCACGACAGAAATACGATCGATTCGATCAGCTGTTGATGGAGAGAATTCACGGGCGAGCGATTGTGTTCATACGCCCCGACCCGGTGGACCGGCATATCGACTACATCGTCAATCGGCCGCAGCTGGACGCAGTCCTGTTGCGAGCGAGGGCACCAGAGACGGAGGCGGAGCTGCAACGAGCGATCCATCTCTTCCCAGACCGAGAACCTTGGCTGTACGACGTGAAACAGGACTCGCTCAGATTGCTGAGGAATCCGGAGTGACTGCGAGAACCGAATTGGAGGTTTGAGCCGCTGCCCCAGGCGTACAGCTTGAGACCCTCTATCCACGAAGCTCGCTCAGGTGAGTCTGACGGGACGGGAGGGAGGGTGTGAGTCCGCGAAGGCCATCGACGTATCGCGATCGCGACACCATTCGCAGGCTGGGAGTGTGCGTCCCGGCCGCATCGCGGATGGGGCGAGTGGAGGCCGGAATTTCTTGCGTATCCGATGGAACATCGTCAATGGAATTGGCGTCAACACCCAGAATGGAAAGAGTGGGCGAGTCTCCAATGCCCTTGCGAGACACAGGGTGGGCTGGCCACAGAGTGATCGCTGCATCACTCAATTCGCCCCAAGACCAAAAACAACAAGCCCAAATAAAAAACACCTCGTGAAGATTGCTCTTCACGAGGTGTTAAAAGTTCCCGGCAATAACCTATTTTCACGCCTTACGGCACTATCGTTGGCTCTGTCAGCTTAACGGTCGTGTTCGGAATGGGAACGTGTGTTTCCTGACAGATAAAGTCACCGGAATGCGCTCTGACCAGAT
>JAYWHX010000031.1:0-66641 GCA_043777375.1 Planctomycetota bacterium
AGGATTGTCGAAGTCCCACTGAGACTTCAGACCTGTCGCCCCGATGCTTCACACATCTCAGTGCCTCACCGGTGCCTTGGGGTTAGCTCATCGTGTTTCGGACGGCCAGTTCATCCCCAGGATCGAGCAGTTGGATGATGTGTTGCACTGCGTAGGGGCGGTGGACCAGACCGCCGGAGCGGGCGGAGTTCCACTGCATCAGGCAGACGTGATTGCTGGTAGCGAGGATCACTGGATCGCCGGCGGCCTCGTTGAGGAACGCCGACTTGCGGGTGAGGATCTCGCGAGCGTTCTCTGGCTTCTGGAGGTTGTACGCGCCGCCCGATCCGCAGCAGTCACGGGCCATCGGGGCCAGCTCCCAGCGGTATCCAGTCGCCTCCAGCACGTTCGTCGGAATGCCAGCCTGCTTCTGCCCATGGATCAGGTGGCAAGGCAAGTCGACATACACGCGGGTCGTGTTTGCCGGGCGTGTTCGCCGAACCAGATCGAGGTCCCCGAGGAACCCGAGAACATCGCGCACGGGGACCGGCCCATTGAGTGTCTTGCTGAGGGCGAGTCCACAGCCCGACGAGTTGCTGACCACGGCGTCGACGTCGAGCGCTCCAAACGCCTGGCGGTTTAGATTTCGTAACTGGTCAACACCATCCAGTCCCAGATGCTCTTGAAACGCACCGCAGCAAGTCTGATCGGATGGAACGATCACCTGCACGTCATTCTCGATCAGCACGCGGATGGTGGCGAAGTTGATCTCTCGAAAGACCGCTTCCATCAGGCAACCAGTCAGCAGCGCGACTCGCGGACCAGTTGGGCGATGCAGCAGCATCAAACGCTGGGCATAGTCAGCTGTCGATTCCATCACCGCCGGGCGTCCAGCGAACAGAAACCGATGCGGCAGAATTCCGATGGAACGCAACCAGCGGGCGGGCAGCATCGCCAGATTGAACAACCACGGCCGCGCGGTCAGGGCAGCTGCCATCCGCAGGGAGAGTGGCGGGCGGGTACGTGCCTCGCTGACATGCTGATGCCGGACTTGCTCCAGAATCTCCCCGTATGGAACATTCGCGGGGCAGGCCGGTTCACAAGCCAGGCATCCAACGCACTCGGAGGTGTAGTGCGTGGTCCACGGGTCGGGAGCCAGTCGCCCTTCGGCCTCTTCTCGCCAGAGACGCAGTCGCCCCCGAGGCGAGTTGTTCTCATCGCCAGTCAATTGATATGTGGGGCAGACCTCCAGACAGAAACCGCAATGCACACAGTTCGTGAGCAGGTCACTCAGCGGCGGGTGCGCTTTGTCTTGGGGTGTTGGGGGATGCGAAGAAGGACTCACTGTGTTGCGAACTCCATCGTCAGAACGTTCAGCCATTGAGCTTCGACACCTTGAGGGATCGCATGCGGTAGGTGGCGAGAACGCCAGTCTCCGCCGGCTTCACGGAGTTGAGGGGCGACGCGGTCGACGAGACTTCGCACCTGTTCGACCGCATGGCTCTGATCGGCCAGGTAACCATGCACCACGCCGTTGTAACACAGTGCGATGCACTTCACAGTGCCCGATTTGGCAACCTCGCTGGCGAGTGCCAACGCGCGATCAGGAGTTGTCTTGAATGCAAAGTCCGGACACCCATCCACGGGCGCGGCGGCATTTAGCTCAGCGTGGAGTACCAAGCTGTGGCCAGAGGCAAGTGCCGCCAGCATCGCTTCGCAGACAGGCCACTCATCAGCGGGAGTGTTAATGGCAATTCGGACTGCCAGCGAGTCAGTGTTCCCATCGACCATCACATCGACCGAATCGAACCAGTTCATCCAGCACGACTGGAGGAGTACCGGCACCGCCCGAGTGACGGCACTTCGGCTGCCCGTCAGTCGGATGATGCCATCCATGCCGCAGTGAGGTCGCAGACGTAACACGAAGTCGACAGGGTGCCCCAATCGTCCGTCGGAATGGATCAGGAATCGCAACAGGTCGTAACCAGTCGTCGACTTGACCACCCGTTCGCCGATCCGCACGACGCGACCATCGGGCAGCTGCCAGTTCATCCCGATGATGTTGTCGCAAAACTGGCCGAATCGTGAGGATGCCGGGGCGTACTCGCTGGCCAAGACTTGCTCAGACAGGGGGGCCACCGCATCTGTGATGAGTGGGAACCGCAAGCGATGTGGCGTGAGCATGTCTGCCAGCTCCGTCGCAGTGGTCGTCGCCGAGACACACGTGACCCCATCGATCGTGTCCAGAAACGGAACAAATAATCGCGGGCCGAGGTCGATGTCCGGTGTCGCTGGTCCCTCGTCGTGCGTGGCATCGGAAGACGCCGAGATTCCACTGCCGGCAAACGATCGGCTGCGGAAGACCTTCATCGGGTTCAGTTGATGGCGCGGATTGAAGGTCGCTGGCACGGCCAGTTGCAGCCGCATCGACTCGGGGCCGAAGACCAGCGGCATGTATTTGGATTTGTCATTCCCAATCCCGTGTTCGCCGGACAGAGTCCCGCCGACTTCGACCACGCGCTGCATCAGCCGCTTGCTGATCGCCTCCACTCGTTCGAGCTCGCCCGGCTTGCGGGAATCAAACAGGAAGTTCGGATGCAGGTTGCCGTCCCCGGCATGAAAGACATTGATTGCCGGAATTCCAGCTGCATCCGCTTCGTCATAGACCAGCTGGAGGAGTTCGGCGAGCGCGCTCTTGGGGATGACGGCGTCCTGCACAATCAGGTCAGGGCTCAGTTGCCCCATCAATCCACCCGCGACCTTGCGGGCCTTCCAAAGTTTCTTCCGTTGCAGTTCGTCATCGCTGTACTCGACATCCAGCGCTCCCGCATCCGTCAGGAGTTGGGACACCGACTTCACCCGGGCGTTGACCAGTACGGTGGGCCCTTCGATCTCGGTCACGAGCAAGAAGGCGTCTGTGGGCAGCCCAACTGCCATCGGACTGTTTTCGACCATCGCAACGAAGCGCGGGTCCATCAACTCAATCGCCACGGGAAACGATGGATGCACGACCAGTCCATGCACCGCGCGCTCTGCGGAGTGGAGATCAGGAAACGTGGCGCGGAATGTCCACGCTTTCTCGGGACGAGGCAGCAGCCGCAACCAGAACCGAGTGAACGCACCGAGCGTCCCTTCGGACCCGACCATTAACCGCTTCCAATCCTCATGCCAATCGCCACGCCCACCTGCTGGACCGCCGAAGCGATTGACACTGCCATCGAGCATGATGACTTCCAATCCCAAGACATAATTACTCGTCACGCCATACCGGAAACAATGCGCCCCGCCCGCGTTCATTGCCACGTTGCCGCCCAGCGTACAGACGGGTCCGCTCGATGGGTCGGGTGGGTAGAACAGATTGTGGGGGCGGAGGGCCTCGTCGAGTTGATTCAGAGTGACGCTGCATTCGACCTCGCACCAGAACCCCTCTGGGCAGATCGTACGCACCTTTCGCAGTGAGGACGTATGCACCACGACCCCGCCCTGTGCAGCGACTGGTCCACCGGCGAGCGAAGTCCCCGCGCCGCGAATCGTGACGGGGACGTTGAGCGCTCGCGAGTCCCGCAGAATCGCGACCATTTCTTCGATATCTGCCGGGATCACCACAGCGTCCGGGCGAAACGTTTTGTACCCCAGTCCGTCCGTGTCATATCCCGCCAGTTGAGCGGGGGCAGTCAGTACTCGACCTCGGCGAATCGAACGCTTCAACTGCGATTCGAGTGAGGAAGCAGTCATTGTTTCACCCCGGACGTTGTCGAGTGGACCTCGGCGAAGACTGGAAGAATGATCCGCGAGGGCAGGGCGGGAGTGTGATGGACCGACTCCGTGGCGATGGCGGTCGATGTCCCGAAAATACCCTCAGCGGTGTTCGGGTTCCGGTCGAACAACGGGAAGTAGGCCCCGCTGATATCGACTCGCAGGCAGTGCCCCGGAGCCAGCTGGGCCGCGATGGGGCCGAGGTCGACTGTGATCGGGCAGACTTCTCCGGGAGTGAGGAGTTCCGGACGCAGTTCAGACTTGCGATAGCGACCCCGCAAGATGCCAACTGCCAAGTTATACGACGCTCCATCCGGATGCACATCGATTAACCGGACTGCCCAGTCGGCATCCGGCGTATCCGCAGCGACGAACAGCTCGGCCCGCGCGTTGCCCGCAAACGAGAGCGGCTCGGTGAGAGGTTCGGTCGTGTAGACAAGAACATCGGGACGATCCTCGATCAACCGTTGATCGATCGGGGCCCAGGTCGCTGCTTGGATCGGCCGCGCTGCGGTCAGAGGGCAGGCGGGCGTCGGATCAGCTGGGTCCGCGCGGAATCGATCGACCGATTCCTCGCGGGTGGGGGCCATGCGATTCAGCTGGCCATCGCCTGCTCGTGTGTTGGCGTGGCCTGCGGAATGCAGGTGGAACGCGACCTCTTCCGTGCCAGCGGGCGGCCATGACTCCGCATCGTGCCACTGGTTTTCGCCGAGCAGGAAATAGCGGACCGGGACGAGCGGTGTGGCGATGACTTGTGGATCACGTTTCAAGTAGCGATCAAACCACAGCAGCGTGGCAGCTCCGGAGTCCCACTGAGCCTGCGGACCGAAATCGAGTTCGCCGACCTTTGTCTGGCCAATCGTGCCGTGGTCCCACGGGCCGAGGATCAGCTGCTGGTGCTTTCGCGTTTCGACATCGGTTGCCGATTGTTGCATCCGGACGAAGTTGTTCACCGACTCGCGAGAAAAGAAGTCGTAGTACCCCACGACATGCTGTACGGGCAGCTTTAACTCGACGATGTCCTGCGTCATGTCGAGTCGTTTCCAGTACCCGCCGGGCGTGGGGTGAGTGAGCATCCCTTCCAGCCACGGAATCGGCCAGCCAATCTGGTCATCCACCTCACTGAGCGGCAAGTGCAGCAGCGTTTGTCCCCAGTTACCGTTCGGTGTCGCCCCCTCCGGTTTTGGAGAATTCCCCGACGCCCATGTCGAAATCAAGGAGTGGCGAACCGCTCCTCCCAGATACAGGTTTCGATAGAAGCTGCTGAACGTGGCCGTCGGGGTGATCGTCGTCAAACCCGGCGGATGTTCGACAGCTGCCTGCCACTGAGTGGCACCGACGTATGAGCTGCCCCACATCCCAATCGGGCCGGCACACCACGGCTGCTGGCCGATCCACTCGATGGTGTCGTAACCGTCCTGGCCTTCGTTGTTGTAGGGGGTAAAGGTTCCTTCGGAGGCGAACTTGCCGCGGCAATCTTGAACGATGGCCACATAGCCCGCCTTCGCGAATCGATCGGCGACGAGGCGGGTCCCTGCCTTATTGTAGGGTGAACGCATCAGCACGACCGGAGCCTGCATCAGGGCGGGATCTCGGTAGATGTCCGTGGACAGATTCACTCCGTCTCGCATCGGAATATATGTCGAAGTGGCAGTCACTTCAGCGACCGCGTGCGTCAGGGGGCCGATCTGGAAGAGTCCGATGAATAACAGGAGGACGCCACAGGAAGTGCGAGGCTTGGTCATCACTGGGACTCCGGAGCAGGGCAGAGAGAACATGCTGTTCGGCTCGAAATGGGGACAGCTCAATCTGATGCTGGCTCACAAATCAAAACTTCTGGATAGCACATTACAACGAAGTTCGATGGATGACGACTCTCAGCAAATGTGTCCCATTTTTGGATCAGGTTCAACTGTTCAGACCATCGTTTCCCCACGGGAGGCGGATGACAATCGACGAGCCATGCAGGGTATCGACAGCGAGAGGCTTGGTCGAATCGCCTAGGATCGGCATCTCGCAGACACCTCGGCGTTCTCGGTTGAATACTGGATCATCGAGATCAAAAGTGGAATGGCCAATCAGAGTCAGAGCGAGCTATTTGGCAGCCGTTGTTTCTTGATTCATGGGGGGGGACGGATTGGCATGCAGAGGCAGCGAGCGTTTGGCTTCTCCCAGCAGGAAGTCGACATCCATGAATGGTTCCGCTCCGATGTCTTGCCACAAGACATGGCCAGCGGGGCTGATGAGGAACGTCCCGTGCAGCGGCTTGTCTTCGAAGTCATCGAAGCAGCGATACGACTTAAACACTGATAGATCTTGATTGGACAGCAATCGGAACGGAAAGGTTCCGGTGTAGTTCTTGTGAGCCTGTTGCAGGTCAGCAGCTGTATCGGTGCTGATGCCGATGACCTCGATGCCGAGCTTGGTGAACTCTTCCGATTTGGGCGCAAACTTGTTGAGTTGCTCGACGCAGTGCAGGCATGCTGCTCCGAGGTAGAAGACCACGACGACTGGCTTGCCGCGCAATTCAGCCAGGGACAACGACTGGGCTTCATGATTGGCAAGAGACCACTCGGGCGCAGCTGTCGGCTCCCAGCGAAAGGGGCCCAGGGAGGCCAGTTCGGGACGAATCCCCGTGTCGTTCCGCAGTTCCAATGGCAGTCGCCAATCCACAGGGAATTGCAGTTCAGCCGCAATCGGGACAAGTCTCTGGAACACGGGAGCGTCGAGGTCGACCATCTGGGAGAGCTTGCGGAGATTCTCGAATTCGATTTTCGCATCGTCCTTCTTTCCGGCTTGCCACAGGATCGAGACGAGGTGGGCCAGCGGGATCGTCTCGTTCTTGTGCGAGCCCACAAAGTCTCGCATCGTCGAGATCGCTTTGTCGGTTTCTCCAGCTGCCAAATGAGTCCTGGCTTGGAGCGGACGGTCGATGCGGGTCGTGTCCTTAAGTGCAGCCTGCACATCGCCATAGGCACGATGCGCCAGATGAATGTGGGCTGCCAGATCGCGGATCGCATTGCGGAGCGGGGTCAGCCGACCATTGAATCCATTCCCGGCATCTTTGGCGGCTTTGTCGATCTCTTCGGCAGACTTCATCGCCTTGGTGGCTTCGTCGCGGGCCTTGGTCTCGGCGGTTTTCTGTTCGACTTCGAGGGCTTCCTGTTGTCGGATCAACTTCGTGGTGTATTCGCACCCGCGCGAGAAGTCGCCCGTATTAAAGGCTGCCAGACCGAGATACTGCAACCGCTTGATCTTCTGTTCCTCATTGGCTCCTTCTTCCAGATATGGGCTGTCGGCGAGCTTCAGTAGCTGGGACCAGTCCTCAAACTGAGCGAGAGTTTCCAGCAGCCGAGCCCGCCCGAATCCGGAGCTGCAATCCCCATTTTCCGGCTTGTTCCATTTGGGATGACGCGGCAGTTCGAGCATGTTCGTGGCCATGTCTCGCGCGGCACGTTCATGGCCGATGTGGATCAAATTGCGGATCAGCCACTCGTTGTTGTGAGCAAAGTTATGGATCTGATCGGGCAGAATGCGATAGCGCATCATCTGGGCATAATCCACCCGGGCGCTGGCCTCTTGCTGATAAACCGCATCAGGATAGCGGTGGAGCTTGGAGTAAATGTGCCCCGGCATATGCCACATATGCGCGATCGCTGGTGCCGCTTGCCCACACTTCGAGGCGGAGTCGAGAGCCCGCTCGGCCTTCTCATAATCCCAGAGATGAATGATGTAGTGGTGACACGGGTGCAGCGGGTTCTTGTCGAGCACATCGTGAAGTAAGGCATCGACGGCAAAGTAGCTGACGATCGGCACGTGCTTGCTGCGGCTCATCCACAGATGCCAGCCGAGCAGGGCCTTGGCCTCCAAGTCGTCGGGATGCTCGTGCAGGATGTTTTCGAGATCAGACGCCAGCTTCTCACGGCGTTTGCGCTCGAAGTCTTTTTCCTTATCGGCCTTCTCTTTGTCGGTGGGTGGCTTCGCATCCTTCACCTCTTCAGCTTTGGATTCCTCTTTGAGGAAGGCTTCAAAGGCATCGAGATACATCTTCTCATGAGGGGAGGCTTTGTCCTTGCGCTTCACTGCCTCAGCCATGAAGCCTCGCGCTCGTTTCATGTTTTCCAAATTGGCCAGCGACATCCCAAGGTACGCCGTCGCGCAGTCTGGGTCGAGTTTCGCCGCCTGTCGAAAAGATCGCTCGGCCTCGAAGTACCAAAACCCATGTAGCTGTCCGACTCCTTGGTTGATGAACTGTTCGACCTGGGAGACTTTACTGGAGACGTGGAAGTGGACATCGCCCGTGTTCCCCATCAGGACGGCGGCTTGGCGTGGTCCCTCATCGAAGACCTCGCCGTGGATGGAGTGACCGGGTGAGGGCTCGGGTTTGACGGCGGGTAGAACTTCAACTGGCTTCGTCTCCGTTTGGGCGAGGGCGGGCACTGAAATCAACAGAAGAAAGCAGAAAAATGAACCACGGAGGCACGGAGGCACAGAGGGCAACTTGTCGGAAAGACATGCTCGAAAATGCGAGAATGTGAGAGTCAGGGAGTGAGAGATTCGCAACAGCTTCGGCTCGGAAGAAATTCCGATTCCCTGTTGACGCATGGAGGTCGAATCATTCGTGGGATGTGGAAGGATCGCTTCCTCTGGTCGCCTCTTCTCCGTGCCTCTGTGCCTCCGTGGTGAAAAATCCCCCTGCGACGATCTGGAGGCAAACGAACTCTCTTCCGGACGGGCAAATAAGCCCGTTTGCCGAGGGAGACTGGAGGCCTGGTACTGCTTCTTCACGAACTCTCTCCCATCCAAAAACGACACAGCCGCCAGGGGGCCAATGTCGCTCCCTGACGGCCGGTGTGTCTTCGATATCGCTTCAGTCTACCTGCCAAAATCTGACGTGCAGACGCTCAGCTGAGAACTACTCGCTCTTTGCGGGTTTTTCCGGGGCTTCTTCCGCTTCAGCCTTCTTCTCGACCGGACCGAGCAGTTTTGCCAGCATTTCCGGCAAAACCTCACCACGACATTCCAGGGACACGACCTTGCCCTCCTGATCGATCAGGAAGCAGGCGGGAATTCCCTGGATCGCGTAGCGTGCGGCATTCTCGTTCTTCCAGCCAGAACCATCATTCTGGTGCAATTGGATCCACGGCAACTTCTCTTCGGTCAGGAACTCTTCCAGTGCGGCGCGGTCTTCGTCGAGGCTGATGCCGACGACTTCGAAGCCCTTGTCGTGATACAGGTCGTACTGCTCTTTCACATTCGGCAGTTCAGCGCGGCATGGTCCGCACCACGTTGCCCAGAAGTCGATCAGGACGACTTTGCCCTTGAGTTCTTCGATCTTGAATTCCGTGCCGTCGACCTTCGTGCCCGAGATCTCGATCGGATTTCCTGGCAGGGTCAGCTTCTTGGCCGTTCCACGCATGTTCGCGACGATCGGTTCCGCGTTGGGGCTGCCGTTGGCTTCCACGTACTTTGCAAATAGATTCATGGCAGCGACGGCTTCTTCGGTATCCCCGAGTTCAGCCAGTGCGTTTCCGGCCATCATGGCGAATTGCACTTCGTCTTCAGTGAGCTCTCCGTCCTGGATGTCTTGCGCCAACTCCTCAATGAGGGCGGCTCGTTCTTCCTTCTTCAAGTCGCCAATCTTTTGAATCCGCTCCATTTTCTGGTATTGCTTGGCCATGTTGGCCACCGCCGGACGCGGATCATCGGCCGACTTGGCGATGAAATCGGAGAGACGCTCCACAGACTTCTCGTCGCCAAACCGAGGCAGCGTCGACAGGACTTGGATCTTTAAGCTGACAACCTGTTCGACCAGCGGACCTTCGAGTTCACGACCGAGCAGTTCGTCGGCCACAGCTTCCAGCTTGTTCAGATGTCCCAGAATTCCTTCGGGGGTGCGGTCTGTCGGTGGAACTCGCATCAGGCGGGACAAAAACATCCCCAGGACCTTGGAATCCGACCCTTCCGGGACTGCAAATGGGTCAACCGGCTTCTTCTCAGCAGCAGGCTTTTCAGCGGGCGCTTCACCGGGCTTCTCGGCGGCAGCAGCTGGCTTGGGCTTTTGAGCTGCGGGCTTTTCGTCCGCGATCACAAAGCCATTCACGCACAACGCAAGGACTGCTCCCGAGGCAGCAGTCAGACCAATCCAGCGACGAACCATTGAGAATCTCCTTGTATCCCCCATGTCGCCGATCAATTGGCAGAGCATGGTTGAATCCTTCGATCAGGAAGGTGGAACGGGGCGATGAAGCATCGAGTGAGAAACCGTTCCGCTCATCCGCCCATTTGTTCCTGGGGTACGGTCGCGAGATCCGGAAATCGACTGATGTGAACCACTGGAATTGTACGCAGTTGCCGCTGAAATGAATATTCTGGCGTTGATGGGTCGAAATCCGAACAGGGAACTCATCAACCGCCACCTCCCGATTGACAGACGCCGGACTTTCGCACAGAGTGGAGTTTCCGGTCGCTCCCCGCCGGTTCGATTTCGCTGCCCGAGGATCACCCCATGTCGGTCGAAACCCCCACAGCTCCTGCGGTCGCTTCCAAGCCGTCACTCGATTTGAAGATCGTGCAGGACGCGACCTGTACCTTTTGCGGGTGCGTGTGCGACGATATCGACCTCAGCGTGCAAGGCAACAAAATCATCGAGGCCAAGCGGGCCTGCGTCCTCGGGAAAGCGTGGTTTCTCAACCACCATATCGAGAACGAACCAGACGCCCGCATCAACGGACAACCCGCCAGTTACGAGCAGGCCATCGAGCGCGCTGCCGAGATTCTCTCCAGTGCCCATTACCCAGTCACCTATGGTCTCTCCGACACCACCTGCGAAGCCCAGCGCGTCGCGGTGGCCATCTCCGACTGGATCGGAGGCATGGTCGATACCACCACCAGTGTTTGCCACGGCCCCAGCGGCATGGCCTTTCAAGGGGTGGGAGAAGTCACCAGCACCCTTGGAGAGATCCGCAACCGCGCGGATTACCTGCTCTTCTGGGGCGGCAACCCGGCGGAAAGCCACCCTCGACACTTTACAAAATACAGCTTGATGCCCAAGAGTGAAGAACTGCCCAACGGACGCAAGGATCGCACAGCTGTGCTGATCGATGTGCGGAAGACGAAAAGTTCGAAGGCGGTCGACCTCTTCTTGCAGATTAAACCTCGCTCGGATTTTGAGTTGGCATGGGCATGGAGGCTGATGGCCAAGGGCCTCGACCCAGACAAGAGCGTGGAGGCTAAGACGGGCATCTCGATCAAGATCCTGCGCGAGGTGATGGATGGAATGATCAAGGCGAAGTACGGCGCGATCCTGTTCGGGATGGGCGTGACGATGACGCGCGGCAAACACTTCAACAGCGGGGCAGTTTTGGCACTGGCCCGCGATATGAATAAGCACACGCGCTGGGTCGCCAAGCCGATGCGCGGGCACGGAAACGTCACTGGGGCGGACAACGTTGTCACCTGGTCGACCGGCTATCCATTCGGCGTCAACCTCTGTCGCGGCTATCCCCGGTTCAATCCCGGCGAGTTCACGACCTCGGACTTGCTGGCGCGGGGCGAGGCCGATGCTGCGATGATCATCGCCAGCGACCCCATGTCCAACTTTAGCCAGCCCGCTCGCGACCACCTGAAGAGCATTCCGGTCATTACCCTCGACCCCAAAATGAGCGAGACCGCCCGCATCGCAGCTGTCGCGTTTACGACGGCGACGTATGGCATTAACACCACGGGCACCGTCTACCGCATGGACGATGTCCCACTGCCACTGCGTCCCGCCTTCGAGTCACCGTATAAGAGTGATTACGAGATTCTGAAGATGCTGGAGAAGCGTGTGCGGGAAAAGCTCGCCGAGAAGAAGGGCGTCGCGGTGGTGTAAGGCGTTTTGCACCTCGGTCCCATGCAGGAGTTTAGTCACGAGACCACTCATGGCCGCATCACATGAGGCAGGCACGACACAATGAAGACGCTGGCCCAAATTCAGGAAATCGCTGATCTCGATTCGCGTGTGATCAACGCAGCGGCACTGCTGGAGGTCGAGATTCTCGCAGTGGAGGCACAGGGGGATTCCACTGCATCCCTTGGTGAACTGGTCCAGAAACAGGCTTGCTTTGAGAACAATCACTTTATTCGCGATGTGAATTTTGCATTGGGGGTCCGAAACTCAATTGCCCATTGGGTCAATGGCGTTGAACCTTCCTTGGACGACAAGAAACGAGCTGCCGAATACCTGGTCAAGGCGATTCAACTCGTGTGTCGGAGTTCTGGCGTCCGATCGGGACGTGCAGCGGAAGAGGCTCAAGATGATGATCGATTTGATCTCAACTCCAGTCTCGCGGGGTTGAAGTCCGTTTATCGGCAACGCAAGATAGTCGCAGCTTTTGCGGGGCTTCTCGCCGTGGCGGTCCTCTTCGGTTTGTATTTCAAACTCGAAATTCCAATCCCTTTCAACTGGGTGATTGGTGGAGGATTCGTTCTCGCCTGTCTGATTTTTTCATTTGGATTCGGGGGAGGCATTCAAGAATCCGTGTACCGCTCGCTTCCAGGGGCGAGATTCTCCAATGGCGACCATCGCTGCATCTACTGCGGGAGTCGCGGTCGCGAAGGTCGTGGGATCTATACCCATGGGAAGTATAAGTCCGATACGAAGTTCCACGAATGTTCCAAGTGTAAGAAGCTGCTTTACACGTCGTGATTCTGGGCGCCGTGGCCACCGTCACTGAGGCATAAGCCATCGACCTGGAAAAACACGTCCGGCGCTCGCTGTCGATCTTGCGGCCTAGTCAGAAGACCGGATCATCCAGGTTTTCGCAGCAGCACGGCGGCTACGGGTCCGCCAAATCCAAGCGACAGTTTCAGCACGGTATCGATTCTTCGAGGAGTCGGTGACTCTCCGGTGAACGGCAGAGACTGGATCGCTTCCAGGTCGGGAGCAATGGCCCGCAGGTTCGCGGTGGGCGGGGCGAGTTGATCGCGCAGACTCAACACCGCCAAGGCGATTTCGACACTACCTGCAGCTCCCATCAGGTGCCCCAGAGCTCCTTTGAACGCACAACAGATTCCTCGGGGCGGCTGCCCCGCAAGCACGCGGGAGAGTGCTGTGAACTCGGTTCGATCGTTCTGCTCGGTGCCGGTCCCATGGAAGTTGATGAGGTCTACATCACTGACGCGGATGCCTCCGGCTGTGCAGGCTCCGGCGATCGCGCGGGACAGTCCTTCGGCCGACTCATCGAGTCCCGCGACTCCGGCCCCGTCGGAGAATGTCCGCCCGGCAACGAACTCGGCGAGTGGAGTTGCTCCGCGCCGCTCGGCATGCGAGCGACTTTCCACAACGTGTACAGCGGCCCCTTCGCCGACCAGAAATCCATCCCGGTCACGATCAAAGGGCTTGCAGGCGGTGCGTGGATCAACTCCGCGAGCCGTCACTCCCAGACGGCGATACGACGCCAGCAGGGCGGGTTGGAGCGAGGCGTCGCTACTCCCACATAACACGACATCACACACGCCCGACTGGATCAACTCTGCCGCTCGGATCAGGCTCACTAACCCGGTAGCACACGCAGCTGCGGGGGCGAGGACGGGGCCGCGAATATTGAACTCGCGAGCGATGGCGGTGGCGGTGGCGTCCGGCCAGATCTGCATCCAAGCGTCTGCGGGTAAACCACTCCACGCGTCGGAAGGAGAGGGCGTCTCGAACTCAGTCATCCCCGGCTCCGCATGGCCTTCGTGGCCAGCGATCACTGGGGCGAGGACGGGTCTTTGTCGGAGACTCTGCTGAGCAAACACCGGGACCGCCTGATGCAGGCCCCCTTTGCTGGCACCCATAACGCAGCCCCAGCGCAGAGGGTCTCCCAGGCCCAGTTTTGCATGGGCCAGTGCCTCGCGAGCGGCGACTAGCGCATCGCCAATGATCGGCTCGCCGGCAAATCGCCACGTTCGCGGAACGGGGCAACCTCGCCATAACGGGCTCGGGTCAATCCCATCCCAAGCCCGCTCCAGTTGCGAAGGGGGCAGCAACGCACCTGCCCTCTCCCCAGCCAGCAGCGCCGACCAGGTCGACTCGCGCGTGACACCCAGTGGCGTGACCAAGCCGATCCCGGTAATCACGACCGACTCTGGCACCGAAAGGGCACTCACCGGACTGTCCCCGTTTAATTCCGGCGACTCGAGCGGCACACCACAAACAGCGCCGCTCCGCACATGGCGATTGTAATGATCCACTCGAAGGACAAGCTGCGACCTTGGACGATGACTGTGGTTCCCCCAGCGGGTGGGGCAACTGGGGCCTGCGCGAACAGTTCATTGGCTCCGCAACTGACCAGCAGGCACGCGATGGCGCAGCACCAGAAGTTTCGGGAACGAATGAGGTCGGTCATGGCGGTCATGTCTTCGAGATCCCAAACGGTCACTAACAATGAACCGTGGCTTCAGGGGCTTGTGAGGGGATAGCGTACTCGCTGACCTGCCGAGGGAGAAGTCCCACGCTGTGTGGCGATGAGACATCGCTTGTTTGGAAAGGGGATGAGCCGTGTGGTCTTTCGCCCACGCGAACTGAAAGAGATCCGTTGCTCGCGTGGGCTAATTCCCACACTTCGTTAAAAAAGTCCGATGGCAGTGGTGGCTAACCCACGTCGCCGCGAGTGATTCGCTGGACCTCTTCCAGAGTCGTTTCCCCGCGCAGCACTCGCCCGTAGCCCGACTGCCGCAGGGTTTGCATGCCAGCCTTCAGAGCGTGTTCACGGATGGTGCCCGAGCTGGCTCCGGCGGTACACAGACGGCGAATCTCCTTGTCGGTGACGAGCAGTTCGTACACCCCGGCGCGACCGCTGTACCCCGCCTCGCGGCATTGTCGACAGCCGACAGCCTTGTAGAGCGTCTTGCCAGCGGCTTCGGGAAAGTCATCGGGCAGGTCACGTGGTTCCGGAACGTAGGCTTGCTTGCACGCCTTGCACAGGCGACGGATCAGACGCTGAGCGAGAATCCCTTCGACGGTGCTAGCCACTAGGTAGGGCTCCACGCCCATGTCGACGAGTCGTGTAAACGAACCAGGAGCATCGTTGGTGTGGAGCGTGCTGAACACCAAGTGGCCGGTTAGGGATGCCTGAATCGCACTGGTGGCCGTCTCGCCGTCGCGGATTTCTCCGATCAGTACCACGTCGGGGTCATGCCGCAGGATCGAACGCAGACCAGCTGCGAAGGTGAGGCCAATCTTGGCATGGACCTGAATCTGGCTGATGCCTGCAATGTTGTATTCGACAGGGTCTTCGACCGTGATGATCTTGACCTCGGGAGTGGCGATCTCGGCCAGACCGCTATACAGCGTGGTCGTCTTGCCGCTGCCTGTGGGGCCGGTGACCAGCACGATGCCGTGGGGCAGTTGGATGAGCTCGTGGAACTTGTCGTACACATCGTCGGGCATGCCGATGCCCTTGAGGTTGAACACCATCCGCTGCTTGTCGAGGAGTCGCAGCACGATTCCCTCGCCGTGCAGCATGGGGATGATCGACATACGCACGTCGACTTCGCGCCCCTGCACTCGAATGTTGATACGCCCGTCCTGGGGAAGCCGCTTCTCGGCAATATTCAGGCGGGCCATGATCTTCAGGCGCGTGACAATTGCGTTCGCGAACTGGTGAATCTCCGGCGGCAGCGGCTGGACGCGGAGCATCCCGTCGACGCGGAATCGCACCGAAAGCCCGCGCTCCTGCGGCTCAACGTGGATGTCACTTGCCCGCTGTTCGAGGGCTTCAACCAGCAGTTCATTCACCAGCTTGATGACCGACGGTGCCTGTGCCGATTGAGCCAGTTCGCTGAGTTCATCCGGAATCGCATCGAGCAGCTCGATGCCCTCTTCCTGTCTCTGCGCGACCAGCAGGTTGATCGTGTCGCCGCCCACGCCCAGCGTCTTTTTAATCAGTTCGACAATCTCATCTCGACACGCCAAAACCGGCTCGATCCGGCAGCCGCCCAGCGAGGAGAGTTCGTCGAGTGATTCCAGATTGAACGGGTCGCTGATCGCCACCGTCATGCGGCCATTGTGCCCCTCGATCGGCAGCACTTCATGTTTGAAGATGGCAGTCGTGGGGAATCGAGCGAGCAAATTCAGATCGGGCTGGAACTCCTTCAGCGGGATGAACCGCATGCCGAGTTCGTCGCCCAGCGCTTGCAGTGCTTGTTCTTCCCGCAGGATTCCGGACTCGATCAGCGCGCGATCAATGCGCTGACCGGGGTGTGCCGCCTTCGCCGCCAGAATCTGGTCCGGGGTGGCGAGCTGGCGTTTCAGGAAGACTTGGGCTAGATCCATGGGGCGGACGTTTTCAGTTCTCAGTGATCAGTAGATCCACGGACAAGCAGGTTGCACGAGTCAAATTTCCAACGAATGGCAATGCGGCGGCCAGTGCTAGCCTAGAGGTCGATCTGACGGCAAGCCAGTCACGTCTACGTTCTCGGCCTAAAAAATGAGAACTGAACCCAGACGATGAATGGTTTTTCGGTTACTGACCGCGACGGCTACGTCCACCGCTGCCGAAGGGACTTCCTCCATTGCTTCCACCGAAGGGGTTTCCTCCTCCTCCACCACTGCCGCCACCAAATGGCGAAGCACCAGTGCCACCACCTTGTTGCATTCGTTGGCGGAACATCTCGCGCATCTGGTCTTGATTCGCCGCGTCCCCAGCTCCCCCGGATGAACTCGTGGTGGGAGTCGGAGTACTACTGGAACTGGAACTCGTGCTCGAACGAGGACCACTGGAACTGACCTTCACCTTGGGCATCAGCTGTCCCAGGGCCGAAGTCACCACTGAGGAACTGGTGTTCTGCAGTGAGAGGACGCGGACCGTCCGTTTGGCTTCCTGGGCCGCCTTGTCTAGCGATTTGGCGAGCGACTCGACCTCACGAAAAATTGTGTCATCGCCCCACACGACAATCTGGTTCGTCCGCTTGTCGATGCCAAAGGCAAGCTGGGTTTTGGGCTTCTGATTCTGGTTCTGATTGCCGCGTCCGCCGCCCATTAACATCGCTAGGGCATTCGCCTGGGGATTGTTGGCACCGTCTTCCAGGTAGCCTTTATAGACCTCTTTGAGGACATCGTAGACCTCTTGAGCGTCAGCGTACTCCAGCTGAACCATGTGAGAGTTTTTGTTGCGGAGCGTGTCGGGCCATTCACTGGCGTCCAGGACCTTGAGCATCTCTTCGACTTCGCGAACCTTATTGATCGGTCCAGCCACGAACAGGGCGTTGAGTCGGATCTCGGGAATAATTTGCAGCGTCTGCGGACCCGCTGCCATGTTTCCGAGTCCAGTCATTCCCATCAGACTGCTGCCAAACGACGACACGCCGCTGCCCATCGTCCCGAGCATGCTGCTGGAACCGGACGATTTGCTGACCGAGCTATCTGGAAACAGCTGTTCCAGCATGGTGGCGATTTCCGTGGCGTCGGCGGTTTGCAGAGGGAACACGGTCCACTGCAATCGAGGCGGAAGGATCTCCATCGTCTGTCCCAACAACTCTTCCAGCTGATCGAGTGCAGCCGGGTCATCGGAGGTGAGGAGCAGCTCGTCGCCCATCACCGTGACGACGACGGAGGATTCCTGCCCCTTCGCAGCGGGGAGTTGAACTGCCGGAGCTTCGCTGGCGGCTGGCGATGTCGTCGCTTCGGGAGCGGGGGCAGCTTCCGCTGGCGTCACTGATGCGGGAGCAACGTCGGCTGGGGCTTCTTCGGCGGGAGTCTCTTCTCCAGCAAGAACCGCAGTCTTGACGCGTGTGCCGCGAGGCTGGCTGGCGGCGGATCGGCTGGGGCGTGGGATCGCTGTCGAGGGTTGGAGTTCCTCATCCGTGTTGCGAGTCTCGCTGGTTCCGCGATCCGGACGAATAATCTCGCGGACCGGGCCGCTACTTTTGCTGCCCTGTCCCCGCTCTCCCGGTGTCACGATTCGGATTGGATTGGGGGAAGCAGTCCCCCACATCCGTTCGATCAATGGCAACAATTCAGCGGGGTCGCGACCACTGATCGGGTAGCGGCGGAACATGCCTGCCTGGCTCCCCTTGGGCCGTCCGGTGCCGTCCTCCCCGAGTTGTGTCAGCAGCGTTTTGACTTGCACCAGTTGATCCGATGTGCCACGGACCATCACTTGCCGCCCGAGCAAATCGGCTTGGATCGTGGGTGCGGCGTTCCCATCGCGAATGAACATCGACTGCAATGTGCTGACCGCCATGCTGGCGTCCATCTTGTTCAGCGGGATGACAGCCACCTGCTCCGAACCGCCACCGCCATCGAGTTGCCTGATGAGGGTGTCGACCTCGGCTTGTTGTTTCTCGCTAGCAAAGATGCTGATTGCGCGGATCGAAGTGTCTTCATTCACCACGATTCCCGGCATCAGGGCGTCGATCGTCTTCGTGACCTCGCGCGTCTCGGCACTCATGACCTTATACACACGCAGGAACGGCTTGTTCGAACCTGCCGTCGCACCGCCTTCGGCTTCGACATCGATTGTTTTCAAAGCTTGTTCGATCAGCAGGTGCTCAGCGGCGGTTGCACTGACGAGCAGGGCGTTCGTCCGCGAATCGGCAGTTAACTGGGCAGAACTTTTGACAGCTGAGCGGCTCGAAGGAGCGGGAGCAGGAGGCTGACCCCCAAAATTGCCACCGAATCGGGAATCTCGCCCTCGGCTATCGGCCGCTGATCCTGCACTGACATTCGTGACGGGAGCTTGCAATCCCAGCAAGCCACGCAACACCAGTTCGGCGTCCGCCGCGTTGAGGAACTTCATCGTATATGGCTTGAAGACCAGGTCATTAGGGCCTCCGCGTGTCGCCCCCACCAGCAACGATTGAATGCGCCTGAGATTGGTCCCGATGTCGGTCACAATCAGCGAGTTCGTGGTCTTCATGCCGACCACTTTTCCCTGCGGGCCTTTGACCTGCTCGATCTCTTTGGCGATCTGCTCGACATCGACTCCCTCGAGGGGGAACACTACGGTCAACAGCTCATTCTTGCCGTGCGTGGCCAGTTCATCGGCAGCGATGACCGGCACCAGATTGGGAGCGATCTCTTCGTCGATGCTGATGCAGACCAGGAAGTCATCACGGCGAACCAGCACGAAGCCCTTGGGGAGCAAGTAGCCATTCAGAATGTCGAGCGCCTCGGTCGGCGTATACTCTTTCTTGTCGAAGTAGCTAAAGGTGCCCGGCGGCACGGCGTTCAGGTCGAGCGACAAGTTGGCCGACTCTGCAAACAACTTCAGCACATCCATCCACGGGGCGTAGCGAAACCCGAATTGGAGTTTCTGCGTGTCCTTGGCCTCTTTGCCGAATGAGACCTCGGGAGTCACGCCGGGTGGGGCTTCGACAATGATTTGCGTGCGGCGTGGAGGAGTGACGGGGGCCCCACCGGGAGTTGGGACAGATCCACTAGCAGCGGCGGCGACATCCTTGGGAGGTGGGCTGATCATTCCGGTCCACTTCGCCTGTTGTTCGGGCGTCAGGACAGCCGTGATTTTGGCGTTTGCCTCATCGGTGATCTTTTGCCGATCTTCGGGAGCCCCTCCAAATCCCAGCGTCCGGAAGGCAGTCATCTGCTCTTCCTGAACCTTCGCGATCTGGTCCTTCTGCTCTTGAGACAGGCCAAGCTCACCCGCGACAGCCTCCTGTGTGATGGCTCCAGCCCCTTGGCGGTGGTAACTGATTTGCCGTAATCGACTGATCTTTTCGTCGCCAATGATCTGCTTCAGCTGTTCTTCGGATTCTTTTTGAGACTTGGTCATCTCAATCTGTATTTCGGCCTGCAACAGGGCACGCTCTTCGTCGGATGCGTCTCGCATCTTGCCGAACAGTTCCTGCACCTTGGGGCTGCCGCCGCGATTGGCGCGGCGGGCCTCATTGAATTCCTCGAGTTTGGTCTTCTGGTCGTCAGTCAGCTGTAGCTCTTCAAGGGTTGAGTCGTTTCGCAGTTCACCAGTCAACCCCCCGCCGCCACGCCCACCACGTCCCCCGCCACCAAATCCGCCGCCACCGAATCCCCCGCCTGGCCCGCCGCGTCCGCGCCCGCCACCGTCCTGATTTCCACCGGGAGGAGGACCGCCACCGCCATCCGGGCCTTGGGCGAGTACGAGTCCACCTACTGTCACAAACAGGAGGACGAACGCACTGAGGTTGCGGAGATCGTGCCGACTGAGGATCATTTTTCCCACCACAACCGTGAATGTCATCCGATGAATACAGAGCTAGCTGTCCGTTCCAGACAGTGAGTTCTCGCGAACAGGGTGAAAACCTCGCTCGCCGGAACTCCGAACTCCGCCATGAGAACGGCCCACTTGGCCGTGATTCTACTGTTTGGGACAGTCAAGCTGGAGAATCCGGGTTATCATCCCGGTCCAGATTTCCCATTCCGCATCTTCGACTCCCGAGACCTGTTCATGGGAAATCCCATCAGTCGTACCTTCGGATCATCCGTTCCGGTGTCATGCGGGAAATTCCGAACCACTGGTTTCGTCCGGTTCTGCTTACTGTGCTTGATGTTCGGATTATTCCTGGCGAGGAATCTTCCAGCACAGGGACCGGACGGGGGGCGGGAAGGTCGTGGCGGTGAAGGAGGGAGAGGCGGCGATCGCGGTGAAGGAGGCCGGGGTGGCGGACGGGGAGGTTTCGATCCTTCCCAAATGGTCTCGCGCCTTGATGTGGATCAAAACGGCATCATTACTGCCAACGAAATCGAACGCATGCCGAGTTTCGTTCGCGAAAGCTGGCAGCAGCAGGGGCTGGACTTCAACCGGGGAGTTCGCGTCGAGGATTTGCAGCAGTCCGCCCAGCGTGGGATGGAAGACATGCGTCGCCAGCGGGAAGAGGGTGGGCGGGGGCGTGACTTCGAACGCTCTGATCGGCCCGACTTTGTCCCTCCACAGGACACCGGAAGTGCTGGGAATTCGAATGAAGGTCGTAGCGGCAGGGGCACTTCCACTACCGGCAGCGGCCCAACTGCCAAGGCGCCCCGCACCCGAGTGTCGCCGCTCCTGCCCGAGACCTACAAGGCCCTCGACACAGATTTCGACGGGCAGATCGCCCTCTACGAATGGCGGAAAGGGAAACGCGGCACTCTCTCGCAGTTCTCTCAATCTGACATTGATGGCGATGGCTTTCTGATTCCCAAGGAATTGGCCAAGACGATTGCCGCGACACCTGCTGTGGCGGCTCCCGGCACCGCTGCTCCATCCGCCACCACAGTTCCAGTCGTACCCGCAGCCCCACCCGCTCCGGTCGCGGTCTCTGTCGACGCAGCTGTGAAAGCCAATCGAGCGTTTGAGCTTCTGGACCAAGACAAGAGCCAGACCGTAGTGGGTTCGGAGTGGGACAAGAGTTCTCGTCTGAAGCCGCTCTTTGTCAAAGGCGGCGTCGACCTCTCGAAGCCACTCAACAAAGACGAATTCACCCAAGCCTTTGTACGTGTCGGGGCAGACAAGTAAACGCCGAGCCCCACTAGGATCGCTTTGCTCAATCACGCGCAGCCCTCTAGGATGAAGCCGTAACTTCCAGTCCGCCGGGCTGGAAGGCGACTTCGTGTGCGGGTAGTGAAGGCGATTGATGGCTTCTGGAAAATGGATTCAAGCAGTTGTCGGCAGCCATCCGGTCGAGGCGTGGGTGCCCAAGGTTTGCTCGACATCCGAGGCGATCCTGTTCCTGCATGACCTGGATGCGGTCGCTCCGTCGCAGCACGAATCCTTTCGGGTGATCTTAGAATCGTCGTCGGTTCCCGTGATTTGCCCGCTTCTCGGTCGCACGTGGTGGCTCTCACTCCCCACGGCGAAGTTCCCCGAAGCTGGGCCACTGGGCTGGGTGCGGGCAGAGGTGATCCCGTACATCGAGCAGACTTGGCAAGTGAAAATGCCTCTCATCGGGATTATTGGTATTGGGATGGGGGGACATGGGGCACTGAATTTAGCTTATCGCTCGGCTCGCCAATTCCCCGTCGTTGCCGCGATTTCGCCAGCGATCGATTTCCATCCGTACCAAGCGAGTGAACCGGCCTTGAGCGAGGTCTTCGAATCGGTCGAAGCGGCTCGGCAGGAAACCGCGACTCTGCACCTGCACCCGCTGAACTGGCCGCTCTCGCAGCGAATCGCCTGCCACCCCGCCGACCCGTTCTGGTTCGAAGGCTGCGAACGCCTCGCCAGCAAGCTAGACTCGTCCGGCATCCCATTCGATCGAGAACTCGGCCGCCTGACCGCCTTCGATCGCACGCTGTACGAGAGCCAGCAGCTGCGGCTTTCGATCGAGTATGTCCAGCGAAACCTCGCCAGTGCGGCCCGCCAGTTGGAAGTGGTGTAGAACGGAGTTGAACTCGTTCGGCGGACAGCCCTAGGAAACTCAGCCGTTCCGATTGGGTAAGCTGTCCGGCCTAAACCTCTGGCAGAGCATAGACTGCTGCGGCTTGACCGATACAATCCATACCATGCGAAGTTGAATGCCATGACGTTCCGGTTTTCGTATCGGAAGAGTCCTTTGGCTGGTGCTTGTTAAGCCCGCTCCTTGCGACAGGTTGTCACGAGGGACCAATTCGTCACGGACACCAAATTTCGTCTCAGCCCGGAGGTCGCTTCCGGGCTGTTGTTGTTGATGGCCCCCGCTGATCTCGCCGGACTCTTTTTTCAGTGAATTGCGACAGCATGTTTGATTCCGCGAACCTGATGCTTGGACTCGACTGGTCATGGTCAGGTATTCAAGTATTACCTTGGCCGATGATTGTGACACTCGGCGTGCTTGTCGGGATCATCATCGCTCTGTACTACGAGAAGATCGCTGCTGAGCTGATTATGCTTGCGGCACTCATCACTCTGGTCTTGTGCCGCGTGATCGATATGAAGACCGCGCTGGTTGGGTTCTCCAATGAGGCGATCTTCACGATTGCTGGCTTACTCGTCGTGGGGACCGGTCTGCAAACGACGGGGGCCATCGAGTACATCAGTCGAGCCATGTTAGGACAGCCGAAGAAAGGGACTCCTCTATTGCGATTGATCGCCCCGGTGGCGGGGCTGTCGGCGTTTATGAACAACACCCCGCTGGTGGCGTTCTTCCTGCCGATCTTCGTGCATGTGGCCCGCAAGCTGCGGACCTCGCCATCGAAGCTGCTGATTCCGCTGTCGTATGCATCGATCCTCGGGGGCACTTGCACCCTGATTGGGACAAGTACGAACTTTGTGATTCATTCCGCCATGGAGGACGCCGGGATGAAAGGGATGGGGATGTGGGAGCTGGCCTGGATCGGTGTCCCCGTCTCGATTGTTGGCCTGCTCTACATGCACATCTTCGGGGATCGACTGTTGCCCGATCGCCGAGACATCCTGGAGTACGCCGAGAGCCACCGCCGCGAATACACCGTCGAATTGATCGTCCGTCCCACGTGCTCACTGATCGGAACCACGATCCGCAAGTCGGGCCTCCGCGATCTGCCGGGGCTGTACCTGTACGCCATTGAGCGCAGCGGCGAGCGGCTCTCCCCGGTCGACCCCGAACAGTTCCTGCTGCTGGACGACATCCTTTGTTTCTCGGGAGTGGTCGCAACCATCCTCGATGCCCAGAAGATTCGTGGCCTCGAGCCCATCGACCACCACGAACAGATTCTCCCTCACCCGGCATTGTCCGCTTTGCCTGCCGCCCAGGGGATTCCCACGGCTGCGCCTCGCTCGGGGAACCAGTTGTGCGAGGCGGTGATTTCGCCGACTTCACCGCTCGTGGGCATGACGGTCAAAGAGGCCGATTTCCGGTCGCGGTATCACGCTTCGATCATGGCGGTTCACCGCAGCGGCGAGAAGATCGAGCGGAAGATCGGCCAGATTGTGCTGCAACCCGGTGATACCCTGCTGGTCGATGCCCCCGAGGATTTCATCCATCGCTGGCGAAACTCGGGCGACTTCTTCCTGGTCTCGGGACTGGAGGACAGTGCCCCCATTGACCACCGACGGGCGTGGATCGCTCTCTCGATCTTCGGCGCGGTCGTCCTCGGTTTGACCTTTCTGTCGGATCATTCGGCACTCATTTCGCTGATTGGGGCCGCACTGACGGTGCTGACCGGCTGTACCACGTCCCGCGAAGCGAACCGCAGTATCGATCTCCCTGTCCTGATCTTGATCGCAGCTGCATTGGGAGTCAGCAAGGCGCTCGACAAGAGCGGAGCCGCCGAGTGGATCGCGAACTACTTGATCGGATGGGCCGAGCCCTGGGGCAAGGTGGCCGTACTGGCGGTGGTTGTGGTACTGACCGGCGTGCTCACGGAACTGCTGAGCAACAATGCGTGCGCTGCGATCATGGGTGCCTTGGCATTGGCGACTGCGAAGAAGACCGGCATCGACCCTCGACCGCTGCTACTGGCGGTGGCGGTCACTTCATCCTACGGATTCGCCACGCCGCTGGGTTATCAGACCAACCTGATGGTGTTCGGTCCCGGGGGGTATAAGTTCCGTGACTACCTGCGCATTGGCATCCCGCTCGACATTATCTGCTGGACGATGACGATCATCATTGTGCCGCTGTTGTGGAAGCTGTGAGGTTGTGATCGCTTTGGTGCTGTGGGAGGGCGAAGCTCCTGCTGAGCCGCGAGCCAGTGAACACGCCGAATCGCGGTAGCGGCTCGGCAGGAGCCTCGTCCGCCTGATCGAGTTGAACCTGTAGCTGCCGTTGAGAGGGCAGTCAGTTCTCAAATTGGACATCGGACCTATACTGCGACCACTCCGAAAGTCTTTGGATCGAATTCGATTCAAGACCACCATCAGGAATTGCCAGCCATGCTCGATCACGAAATCCGCAACAGTTGTCTGAACCTCATCGAGCGGGTCACCCAGCTCAAGGACTCTCTTTGACTACGACGTCAAACGGAACAGAGCGAATGAGCTCGATGCCTTAATGTCGGCCCCCAACGCCTGGGACAACGCCGAAGCCGCGCAAAAAATCATTGACGAACGACGGCTGCTCACCAAGCAGCTGGGCCCGTTGGCATCGCTGTCACAAGGGGCAGACGACCTGACGGTGCTGCTGGAATTTGCCGAGGAAGACGACAGCGTCACGCCGGACGTGCGCGAGCAGGAAGCGGCCCTCGGCAAGCAGCTGTACGCCGCCGAGTTGCAGGCGAGCATGTCGAAGCCCGAGGACCCAGGCAATGCCTTCATGACGGTCCAGGCCGGGGAAGGCGGGACCGACTCGGCTGATTTCGCGCAGATGCTCGTGCGGATGTATGCCCGCTGGGCAGAGACGCATGACATCAAGGTCGACCTCATGGATGAATCTCCGGGTGAAGAGGCGGGCATCCGCAACGCGACACTGCACTTCACGGGGGATTACGCCTTCGGCTTCTTGAAGGGGGAGACCGGCAATCATCGATTGGTGCGGATTAGCCCGTTCGACTCAGCGGGTCGTCGGCATACTGCCTTTGCCGCGGTCGACGTGACCCCCGACCTGGACGATGAAAACATCGTCGAAATCGACTGGGCCAAAGACATTCGCGAAGATGTGTACCGCGCGAGCGGAGCAGGGGGGCAGCACGTCAACAAGACCAGCTCCGCCATCCGGCTGACCCACTTGCCGACGAATGTCGTCGCGACCTGTCAGAACGAACGCAGCCAGCACCAGAACCGAGCGGCAGCTCGCAAGATGTTGATCGCCAAGCTGTATCAATTGGGCGAAGAAAAGAAAGCCGCCAGTACAGCGGCCCGGCGCGGCGAGAAGTGTAAGATCGGTTTTGGCGGTCAAACAATCCGCAATTACGTTCTGCAGCCGGAACAATTCGTGAAGGACACCCGCAGCGATCTCAAAACGAGCAACCCGCTGGAAGTGCTTGACGGACAACTGGACCCACACATCGAGGCGTATTTGCGATGGAGCATCACCGGAGCGTGACCGTTTGTGCCAGCACCTGCCCACTATGCGGCCAACCGAATCAGTGTGCCCGAGAACAAAACCTGCGGGAGGGGCACTGCGAGCCATCTGCTGAACTGGCCTGCTGGTGCGTCGACTTAGTGTTTACCCCAGAACTACTGCGACGAATTCCGGCTTCTGGACTAGGCAAATCATGTGTCTGTCGAGCGTGCGCTGAGTCGAAACAGCCTGATTAGAATCCTGCAGCCTGTAATTCCGCCCCTGAATGATTGAACAGATCGCCCGTTTTCGCTGCCAGTTGGCCAACGGTGACCATGACAGTCAACAGGATCAGGCCGATCATCACAGCATATTCCACGGCCGTGGGACCGTCTTCGCTGATCAGGAATCTCATGACGGAGCGCATGGTGTCGGCTCGGCTCGGACGGTGAGGAAGCAGTGAATCTTATTGAGAGTCTGCGTTTCAGTGTTGAACTGGGCAACTCAAATCGCCCGAATTCGCCTTCACTTCTGCGGGGGGCTGCCGCTTGTAGGGGCGTGGTGCGATCTCGCAACACAGTCGCAGTCTCATCTCAGCCTCGCCGTCGCCGCGCTCGAATCGCCCGTGGCTGGGAGTCCAAGTCCGACACAATGGCCACGTCTTCAAACTCCGAATCAGGTTGACTGATAACAGTTCGAACCGTCTCGGCCTGTTCTGGACTGAACTCAATCAACATCCACCCCCCCGGCTTCACAAACGCCGGAGCCTCAGCTGCGATCTTTCGAATCAGGTCGAGGCCATCCGCTCCGCCGTCGAGGGCTCGGTGCGGTTCGTGGTTACGGACATTGGGGGCCAAGGTCTGAATCTCGGCTGTCGGGATATACGGGGGATTGCTGACCAGCACGTCAAATTGCTCCCCTCGGTGGAGCGGCTTCAGCAGGTCCCCACATCGCAATTCGACTCGGTCAGAAACGTGGTGACGTTCGAGATTCCGCTGCGCCACCTCCAGCGTCGGAGGATGGATCTCGACTCCCACGATGCGGGCCGTTTTGTGATTCACCGCAATCGCCGTACTGATACAGCCAGACCCGACCCCCAATTCCAGAATAGTCGGATTGGTGATCTCCTTCAGCAGCCGCAGGGTTTCCATCACTAGTAGCTCGGTATCCGGCCTTGGAATCAGCACGTCGCGGTTCACTTCAAACGCGAGGCTGTAGAACTCCTTGGTCCCGACCAGGTACGCCACAGGCTCGGCATTGACCCTGCGTTTGACGAGTTCCCGCATTTTCTGACGGGCGGTCTCGGGCAAAACCTCGTCGTACGCCGTGTACAATTGAATTCGCGAGCATCCCCGGGCATGTGCCAGCAGCACCTCGGCATCGAGTCGAGCTGAGTCGCTGCCATGCTTTTTGAGGTGACCGATCGTCCATTCCAGGACGCGGCGTACAGTCCATTCCTCGGACGGGACAGCAGCTTCAGAAGACACGGGAACATCCTTGCAGGGTCGAATCACCGACTGCACCCATGCGAAGACGGGCCAGCTCGAAATCGGGCCGATATGCAAAGCGGGTCAGTGACTCTCTGGCCACCGACCCGCACAGCGACATCCATGCACAGCAGTCATCGTAACGCTTATTTCGGAGCGAGGACGGCCGTAATCGCTCGTCCTTCCATCGATGGAGCCTTCTCGATCTTGGCGATGTCTTCCAGCTTGGCAATCATCCCCATCAGCACGTCGCGCCCCAGATCCTGGTGAGCGTTTTCGCGCCCACGGAAGACGACGGTCAGCTTGACCTTGTCCTTTTCCGTGAGGAAATCCCGAGCATGCTTGGTCTTGAAGTCGATGTCGTGATCACCGATTTTTGGTCGCAGCCTGATCTCTTTGAGTTCGACCTGATGGACCTTGTTGTTTTTGTGCAGCTTACGCTTCTGTTCGTACTTGAACTTGCCGTAATCCATGATTCGACAGACAGGCGGGCGCTCAGTCGGAGCAACCTCGACCAAGTCCATACCGGCGTCGAATGCCAAACGAAGGGCATCGACTGTCGGAACAACGCCGATCATTTCTCCCAACTGATTGACTACCCGAACCTGTGCGATTCGGATCTGATCATTCACCCTGTGCGTTTCGATTGCTGTCCTTCCCTCATTTTGCGTGGTTCAGGCGATCAGTTGAGCGGAAACTCCCCACTCTTGACCCCTTGACGCTCCCTTTCTTTTAATATCGGCAGAAAACGGCGTCAAGTCGTGACGGGGATTGGAAATCGGGAAAAACCATGGCCACACCGCTCGACTCACGTCGTGGACAGACCTTGGATGTCACTCAACCTCCCCTACTCCCACTCGATGGTACTCGGAGGTTTAGAGCTGATGTCGTACACCACACGGTTGACACCACGCACGCTGTTCGTGATCCGCGACGAGATCTTTTGCAGCAGATCGTACGGCAGTCGGGACCAGTCAGCTGTCATGAAGTTGTCCGTGTTGACCGACCGAATGGCGATCACGTCTTCATACGTCCGACCGTCACCCATCACGCCAACCGTTTGCAGCGGCAGGAGGACCGCGAAGGCCTGCTGCACTTGGCGATACATTCCGGCTTTTTGAAGTTCATCGAGAAACACGGCGTCGGCTTCACGCAGCACATGCAGTCGGGGTTCCGAGACAGCTCCCAAACACCGTACTGCCAGACCCGGACCAGGAAACGGATGCCGCCAGATCAAGTGCTCGGGCAAACCGAGCTCTAAACCGAGTCGACGCACCTCGTCCTTGAACAGATCACGAAGCGGTTCAATCAATTCGAACCCGAGTTCAGCTGGCAATCCGCCGACATTGTGGTGCGATTTGATGGTGGCAGCGGGGCCGTCGGGATTCGCTCCGGATTCAATGACGTCCGGGTAGAGCGTCCCCTGGGCCAAGAAGTCTGCATCTTTGATCGACTTGGCTTCGTGGCGGAAAACATCAATGAACACGCGACCGATGATCTTCCTTTTCTGCTGCGGATCAGCGACCCCGGCCAGTTCATCGAGGAACTGCTTCGCGGCATCGACCACATGCAGGTCGGTCTTAAAGTGGGCTCCGAACTGTTCGCGGACTTGATCCGATTCGCCTTTCCGCAGCAGTCCGTTGTCGACAAAGATGCACGAGAGTTGCTTGCCGATCGCCTTGAACAACAGGGCTGCTGTGACCGACGAATCGACACCGCCTGACAAGCCACAAATCACACGGCGATGCCCGACTCGTTCGCGAATCGAGGACACTTGCTGGTCGATGAAGCTGGACATGCTCCAGCGTCCATGGCACTTGGCAATCTTCGTGACAAAGTTCGCGATCAGCTGCGGCCCGCACTCGCTGTGTGTGACTTCGGGATGAAATTGCAGACCGTATATCGGTCGCGTCTTGTGCCGAATGGCCGCATGTGGACAGGTGTCGGTGGAGGCGAGCGAGACGAAATTCTTGTCGAGATCCTGAACCTGATCTCCATGGCTCATCCACACGGTCGAGTCGGTGGGGACGTCCGCGAAGAAGGGATCGTTCGAGGACTGATGGCAGGACTTTTGTCCGAACTCTCGCGACTCGCCAGGCAGAACCTTGCTACCCAAAGCGTGACAGGTCGCCTGCATGCCGTAGCAAATGCCTAGGATCGGAATGCCCAAATCGAAGATCCGCGGGTCGGGATGCGGAGATCCCTTCTCATACACGCTGGCAGGACCACCGCTCAGGATCAGTCCCTTCGGAGCAATTTCGCGGATACGATCCGCTGACAGATCATGCCGAACCATCTGGCAGAACACGTTCTGTTCACGCACACGCCGAGCGATCAGCTGGGCGGTCTGCGAGCCGAAGTCGAGAACGAGGATTTTCTCGTCCTGAACTGAAACGGAAGTGGCCACTGGAGACTGAGGGGGCATGCCGCACCGCACTTTCTGTCCTCGTCGTCCAAAGCTGCGATCGAGAGACCCTCGAATGCAGATGAACCAGCCAACCTTCCGCAAGGTCAACTGGTTCCGGAGACGAGACTTGACTCGCCAAACCCCGAAATGGGGAATCGGGCATTGTAGAGCCGCCCGTTGCCGGAATCACGCGTCCGACACCGAAATTCAAGCGGTCCGCGCAGACAAGTCGAACGGGTGTGTCGAGCCAAGATTGCACTCTGCTGCCTCTGACGAATGCCTCTTGCGGCAAAATCCGCCGGTCGGGTACAAACACTCGGTCAAGGACGACTCGCTGAGGGAGCAGAATGTTTCACCGTTTTCGCCGCTGGTTCACGCCCGATGTGGCGCTTGATCTCGGAACGACCAGCACTCGGATTGCCATTCCGGGGCGGGGTGTCGTCCTGGAAGAACCATCTGTCATCGCTCTCGAAACTGGCAGCCGCCGCGTCCTCGGCAAGGGAACCTGCGTCGGGACACTGGCTCGGCAGATGCTGGGACGCACGCCCGATTCGATCAGCGCCATCCAACCGATTCGCAACGGGGCAATCACCGATTTCGAGCTATGCGAGGCAATGGTCTCGTATTTTCTTCGCAAAGCCATGAAGGGGGCCAATGGGCATCCGCGTGTGGTAGTGACTGTGCCCTCGAGCTTGTCCCCCGTCGAACGCCGCGCCGTATTCACAAGTGTCGAACGGGCCGGAGCCGAGCGAGTCTTCCTGCTGCCCGTCACGAAGGCCGCCTGCATTGGGGCCGGTTTGCCGATCTCAGAACCGCTGGCCAGTATGGTGTGCGACCTCGGCGGCGGCACTTCACAGGTCTCGGTGATGAGTCTGGGGGACGAGGTCGCGGGACAGACTCTCCGTGTCGCGGGTGACCACCTCGATCAGGCGATTGTCGATTTTCTGCGTCGGCAACACGCCCTTCGCATCAGCCCGAATACGGCTGAGCAGATCAAGCTCGAAGTCGGCAGCGCGGTGCCGCTCGATCGAGAACTCTCCATCGAGATTCGCGGATTGGATGTCATCAGTGGGGTCGCCCGTAAGGTCGTCGTCGTCAGCGAGGAAATTCGTCTCGCCCTCGCCGACCCGCTCCAGCAAGTCGTCTTCGGCATCCGTTCGACCATCGAGCGTTGTCACCCTCAACTCGTCGCCGACCTCGCCGACACTGGCCTGATGCTCACCGGCGGAACAGCCCAGCTGCGCGGGATTGAGCAATATTTGCGAGAGCAGATCGGGATTCCAGTCCGCCGCGACCATGACCCGGAACGAACCGCCATTCGCGGAGCGTTGATCTGCCTCGAGCACTTTGATCTGTGGCGCGAAAGTCTGGTCACCGATGGCCGCTGAGAGTCGTTCACCGCCCGGTTGGCTGTCGATCACTGGCGGATTGCTGGTGGGCGGAATTCTGCTGTGCCTGCCAGAAGTGTGGGCCGGGAAGGTTCGCAGCTTGGTTCATGATGGCTTGGCTCCCGGTCAATGCGTCATCGCCGCCGCAGTGCCACAGGTGACTCACGCGGCATCCCCCGCAGTGAACTCTGTTGCCGTTGAGATCGACTCCTCTTGGCAGCGGCAGGCCCACTACTGGCAAGCCGAGTCCGCCCGCCTCCGCGCCGAACTGGCCGAACTCCAGCGAGTCCCCACTTGGCCCCCAGCTGCAATCATTCCGCCGCAGGTGCGGCCGCGACTGCGCACTGCGCGTGTGATCGGTTGGGAACGCAGCAACGGCCACGAGGCCCCGGCTCCTGTAATCCGCGCGGGGACAGTCGATCAAGTCGCTGTGAGCGATTTGGTACTGCTGCCCGGCGAGCCATTGCTTGACCAGGGCCAAACGCATGGAGTCAACTCCGATGATCTCGTGCTGGCCGGGCGATCAGTGATCGGTCGAATCGCTCGCACCAGCCGTTGGACCAGCACGATCCAATCCATCACCGATCCTGAGTTCCGGGGGCAAGCACAGATCGTGCGACTGCAAGAGGGGGAGGCAATTCTCGGTGCTGAAGGGATTCTGTCTGGGGCAGAGGAGGGCACTTGCCGACTACAGCACATCGGCACAACTGAGCCAGTGGCCGAGGGGGACCTGGTCTTTACCTCGCTGCACGGCGTTGCACTCTCCCCGCCACTGTTTTATGGCACAATTACCAAGGCTGAACTGAAGCCAGGCGAGCCAGACTGGTCGATTGAGGTGGCACCCGCGCGGCAGGGGCCACCGCCGAGCGAAGTGCTGGTCCTGGAGCTATCTCTGCGGGCACCTGTGACGACACCGACGCCTGATACCGCTCGACCGGAATCTCCATAATGGGGCCCGCATTCCTCTGGCTCGCACTGGGCTACGCCAGCTGCGTCTGGGACAGCGCGAGCAGCCCACTGGATCCGCGCTGGCCGAGCGCGACGGGCGTTTTCATTCTGCTGCTGGCCATGCGACTCCCCCGCTTTGGCCCCTGGGGAGCGGCACTCTGTGGACTCACTTTGGGTGCCGCTCATGGCGGTCCGTTAGGACCCCGGGTAATCGCGGCAGTCATCGCCACTGCACTTGCTGGCCACTTGCAACTGGGCCGAACCGAAATCAGCTGGGTTCGCGCGACGCTCGTGACAGCCATTGCAGTTGCACTCTGGCTGATAGCTCCGTTTATACCGGCACTCTTAGTCAGCAGTCTCCAGTCCAACGGCTGGACACTAGCCCAATCCCTCGCGACCACGACCCTGTCAACGACACTGATCGTCTTGGCAATTCGCAGTGTCGTTCGACCACAAAATCGCAAAGAGTAAAAATCTGGTCCAGTCGCCAGCCTTGCTGGCATCCCACACGAATCGATTTTCTTCTGCTTGACTCTTGCCGAAAATTCGTTCGAGCATCACGAGTTGCGAATCGCTGAAAGCAGCCCGGAAACCATCTTGCGAACGTTGTCGCTTTGAAGGGCATCCTTGACTCGTTGCCGAAGTTCGGTGTCATCTTTAGCTTGGGTCAACCGCTTTCGTTTGTTTTTCGTTGCCAAAATCTCGCCACCCATATCGATATCTTGACACTCCTCCACCGTCAGATGCTCTTCTATCTGACATGGATAGGGCATAAGCACCGTATACTTCACTTCGAACAATGTCGTCTGGTACTCCAGTGTGGGGGCGCGGACCGCAAACCGAACCCTCACGTTTTGCTTATCGATATCGGTATGCAACAACCCTTCCAGAAGGTTCTTTGTCTTTTGACCAAGTGCGTCCGCTTGTTCATGGAGTACGTCGGCTGGGGTCGATTCCACCGCCAAATCGCCCCACAGATCGTTCACAGGTTCGCTCATGTTGACGCTCGATCATAAAAATGGACACGGACAGGAAGGTGGTCTGAAAACCGATCCTTATCTGGGTGCCCGTGTTTGTCCGTCAGCGGATTTTCGGCTGATGCCGTGACAATGTCTACCTCAAAGTCACTGAAAACGTCCATCAGAGATGGTCGGAACAAGACTTGATCATACATCTGCCATCCGTACTGGTCGACACTTGTGGGCCAATAGTAAGTCCCCGCCGGTTCCGTGGGACGATCACCCATGTGTGACCACATCGGATTGTAGAAAAACGCCCTCGTCTCTCGTTGGACAGTTCGCGAACGAAGCCTCTTAGCCTCACTCAGCGAAGAAATCGCGTGGAGTCCTTCGGAAGAAATGACCATCTCGTCAAATGGGTTGAGATTGAAGTCACCGAGGAGAATTGTCCTTTCGTGCCCTTCCTGCTTCTCAACCAATCCAATGTCTCGACTCAATCGATTGAGCAGGTGATTCTTTGCCTTTGTGCTGTGATGGGGTCCGGCGGGGAGATGCAGGCCGCAGACCGTTATTGGTTCCCCATGGCACATGAGACGCCAAAATGAGTATCTCGCGTCATTGTCATCGACTAAACCTTCATCTCGAATCCGTGTAACTTTGAACGACTTGAGGCGGGTCAGTGCCGTCATGCGGCCATCTGATCCCTCGCACCAGCTGTAAAATGCACCCTGCTGATTCACAGTCGAGAGCAGCTTTCCTTTTTGGCCTCCAAACTCACACAGAATTATGAGGGTGTATTCGCCACCATTCAAGATTCCCGCCAGTGCCTCTGACAGATCTTTGCGATTCATATTCCAGAAAAGCAACCGCATACATGAGACATCCCACTGAGCACCAAGCAGAATCACGTCCCGTCGCCAGCCTTGCCGACATCCAGCACATCGAGCAGGCCGAGTTCGAAGACGAAGTTTTTCTGGTTGGCTCCGGCGGGACCGGCTTGGGATTTGTCGACGTGGGCAAAGAAGATTTCGCCCTCAGCAATCAGACGATCGCCACAGGTCGCGCGGGCGCTGACCATGCCGCCTTCGTCGCGGGCGTCGAGTAACTCACACGAATAAATCAGTTGATCGCCGGGCTGGGCCCAGCTGTGAAAGATCATCTTGGGGATCTTGGCGAGGATCACGACGTGCTTAAAGCCGTGGGATTCGCCGAGCAGAATCCCGCCGGTCTGGGCCATGCCTTCGATCATCAGCGAACCGGGCATCACGGGGAAGCCAGGGTAGTGATCGTGGAGGTGCTCCTCGGCGAGCGAGACGTTCTTCACCGCCTTGGCCGATTTGCCGCTGTGGAATTCAATAAAACGGTCGATCCAGAACCAGCGCATGGGAGGGTAGTTTACGATTGGGGGGTGATGGAATCGGTGAGAAGTCGAGCAGGCTCAACAAGCCACAAGTGGAGATTCACCACGGAGACATAGAGACACGGAGAAGAACAAGTCCGAACAGGCAGACAGGAATGTCTGCTCCACTGATTTCAAGACTTTCTGCTCTCAGTGCCTCCGTGTCTCCGTGGTGAAATTCTTCGGTTCATTCCAGGACAGGCAAGATTGCCTATCCTACATTTACGCAGCCAGCTTGGCAGCGAGGAACTTGCAGATCATGTCGACGGTGAACAGATCGGAGATCCGCTCGACCTTGGGGTCAGCTGCGAACTTGTCGATATTGGCATGAGGCATGCGCGAACGCAGTTCGGAGAGACCGTGCTCGGTCACCTTGCCGTTGGCGACGAATCCGGAATCGGACGAAGCGATGTTCTCGGGGAACAACTCGCCGCGAGGGATCTTGATATCAAAGTTCTTTTCGAGGCGGAACACGATGTCCAGGAAGTCGATGGACTCGGCTCCCAGGTCGCCGATCAGCGTCGCTTCGGAGGTGACTTCATCATCATCCACTCCCAGTGCGTCGACCAGTGTTTCGCGGACCTTTTCGAAGATTTCTTCACGACTCGGCATGGGTTTCTCCCGTCATCTTGCAACGCGCTGAGGTGGCGACCATCGCCACACCCTTCGGACCCTCCGAGCTGGATTGTCTGACCCCGCCCCGAAACCGATTGCGATGCGAACTAGTTGAAGGCCAAGGGGCCTAGGGGCGAGGGCCTCGGGCCAGTAGGAGTCCCTGATAGACTCTGACTGGTGGGGCCGCGCCTCGCGGACAGCCCCGATTCTCGTGGTGTGAAGGGACTTGCCCCTCTTCTCTCTGGCCCTAGGCAGTTGGCCCATGACCCTAGGCTTCTTCAGATGCCGCCGAGGGTTAGCCCCCCGTCGACAGTCAGTACGTGTCCAGTGATATACGCGGCATCGTCGCTGGCCAGAAACAGCGCCGCATTGGCGATGTCTTCTGGCTTCCCGAGGCGACGCAGCGCAATTCCCGCGACGACAGCTTTGAACTTGTCTCCGCCCATTGAGCGAACCGTCTCGGTCATGTCGGTCTCAATGAAACCGGGAGCAATCGCGTTGACGGTGATGTTTCGGCGTCCGACTTCCGCAGCCAGGCAGCGGGTCAGACCCTGGATACCGCCCTTACTGGCTGCGTAATTGACCTGCCCCTGATTGCCGTATTCGGCAGCGACGCTCGACATGTTGACGATGCGTCCATATCGCTGCGACATCATGGGACGCATGACGGCTTGGGCAAAGTTGAACACGCTGGTCAGGTTGGTGTCGATGACCGCCTGCCAGTTTTCGAGGGACATCGCGGCCAGTAGGCCGTCCTTGATGATCCCCGCGTTGTTGATCAGGATGTCAATCCTCGACCACTTGTCGAGAACCTGCTGGACGATCGCGTCCGCTTCGTCCTTCTTGCTGACATCCCCCTGAAACGCAATGACCTCATGCCCCAGAGCAGTCTGCTCCGCGACGAGGGCGTTGGCGGAATCGCTGTTCGACTTGTAGACGAACGCGACCTTGGCACCTTCGCGGGCCAATGCCTCGACGACTGCCTTGCCAATTCCGCGGCTGCCGCCGGTGACCAATGCGAATTTGCCTGCCAGTTTCATGGGTGTTCTCTCTGTGGCACAGACATTCCAGTCTGTCTCTCATTCTTGAAATCAGGCAGATAAGTATGTCTGCCCCACTCCGGTCCTACGCCACCTGCCACAGGCAGGCGAACAACTCCCGCAGCTTCTGAATCCTTAGGTCATCCGACTTCTTCAAGTCGGGATTCCGATCGGCCAGATTAAACTGCTCCAAGGTGATCTTGGCACTGACAGCTGAGGTTCCGTCAACGGTTCCAGTACCCTTCAGTGTGTAGAGGTTTCCCTCGTGCTTGGTGATCTCGCACTCCACACAGAGTGTGTGCCCGGGCTTCACGAAGTTGTTGAACTTCACTGCCCGAGCCTCCTTCAGGAGAATCGTGCTGTACTGGAAGCCCTCGGTCTCGCGAATCAGCCAGCCACCAGCCTGCACCAGTGATTCGATCATCAACACCCCTGGCATCACTGGGAACCCAGGAAAGTGGTCGGCCAGGTACTCTTCCGCGATCGACAGATTTTTGACAGCTGTAATGGAGCGTCCGGGCTCCAGCGTCAGAATTCGATCGACCAAAGAGAATCGCACGCCCGTCACTCCGCTGTGTGTGGTCTGGAATGGAACAGCTGTCGGATGACACTGTTTCCCTCGTCCGCAGAAAGAGTTCTGCATTCGAAGCGGAGCAGGATACCGGCGCGGGAACGCAGACTCAACCCGTCACAATGTGGTCGACGAACTTTTGTACAGCGAGCCGGACCGAAAGCATCGTAACTTCCGTGATTTGCCAAGTCAGCATTCCGGCACGGTCAATCAACGCTTGCTGATTCGTTGCGTGTGTTTGTACGAGCTGAATGCGTTCGAGGAAAGTCCCAGCTGATCGGCTGGAGCATTTCGAAGTGCGTCTCAAATGGGCCAAGTCTTTGGGCCATGTGACTATTTCGGTTTAGTGGATTCGAAGGCCATTTCGGGGGTTGCCCCCAGCGTTTCGCAGAGTTCTTCGCGAATGATGTTGACGCTCTTGGGAGCTTCGATCCCGATTTTGACGGTATTCGGTCCAATGCGAACGATGTTGATGACAACATCCTCACCGATGAGGATTCGCTCGCCTGCCTTCCTGGACAAGACCAACATGGCTGCCTCCTTCCTGGTGTCGTATGCGGCCTCTGCTCTCGGAGACGAGAGCGGACGCCGCATCAAATCAGCCACGACATCAGAAGGATAACACGTGGCATTCCGCCCGTCCAGTAAATTCTACAAAACCGGTTATGCCTAATAAACGGGCTGCCTGAAAAGTGGGCAGCCAGCCAGCCTGCCGCGGCCCAGAGACCGCGACTTAGGAGCGGAAGCCCATGACTTCGTAGACTTCCAATTCGGCCACATCGACGATTTTGAGAGCCACGATCGCCGTGAAACTGACCATCATCTTGCGGGCCCCGATCGTGTCGGGGCGTTCACGCTGCACCAAAAGGATGCCTTGGTTGACCTTGAAGTCATTGAAGGGCACCGTGTCCCCGAACGAAGTGATCAACACCCCGACTTTCGCAAAAGACTTGGGCCAATTCTCAAACAGAGTCCGCCAGGAATCGTCGCCGTCCATCTTCGCCATCCTTCACAACTCAATTCCGCCCAACACGTACCGTGAGGGATCGACTCCCTGGTGTGGCTGGAATGAAGAGGAATGCGAGGGCCAGTACATCAAGGCGCCGCGAGCGATTTTCTGCCAATACCAAGCAAAAACGCCGCACCGACAAGTCGGTACGGCGTTTCAGGATGACCCCATGGGGATTCGAACCCCAGTAACAGGACTGAAAATCCTGTGTCCTAGGCCACTAGACGATGGGGCCAGCGGGTAGGTAAGGTATCGACCCCCGCCGGGCTGTCAAGGTTCTCCAAAATCTTTCTTTGCGTTCGGGGCACTACAATCGAGTTGTGGCGTCCGGTTTCGCCGCCCTTCCCAATCATTCCGGCAGGATAGGCTGCTTCATGAAAATTGCACTTGGCCAGATCAATCCGACCGTCGGAGACCTGCCGGGAAACTGCCAACTGATCGAACACGCACATCGCGGTGCATCAGACAACGGCGCGCAACTGCTTATCCTGCCAGAGTTAGCAATCTGCGGATACCCCCCGAAAGATCTGCTGCTGCGGGATGGATTCATCACCAGCTGTGAGGCGGCAGTCCAGCAGTTGGCGAAATTGACAGCCGGTCGGGCAGCGATTTTGGTGGGCCACCCATCAACAAGCACCCACGGATTACTCCATAATTCGGCTTCCTTATTGGCAGATGGAAAAATTCTGGCCCGCGTTCACAAAACGCTCCTTCCGAACTACGACGTCTTCGACGAACGCCGATATTTCCGTCCTCAGAGGCCTGATCAGCTGCGACCGATCGAATTCCTGGGACGCAAGCTGGGTGTACACATCTGCGAAGATGCCTGGTGGGGGCAACCTGAGACGTTCTACCACACCCCCGAGGAGCAACTCGCCGATCCCGTTCGTCAGCTGGCACGGCAGGGGGCCGAACTGCTGATCAATCTTTCGGCCAGCCCGTTTGAGATCAACAAACCCGCCCGGCGGCGGAGTTTGATCGCTGCTCATGCTCGCGAGTCTGGCCTCCCCTTTGTCTTTGTCAACCAGATTGGTGGCCAGGACGATATCGTTTTCGATGGTCACAGCTTCGTGATGGACGCCCAGGGCCAGATTCGGCATCAGTCTGCCGGGTTTCGCACCGACCTCGATATTGTCGACCTCGACCGTCTTCCTCCCGCGATCGATCCGCGCGACCCGCCCCGCGAGCAACAACTGCTCGATGCACTGGTGCTGGGGCTCCGGGACTACATGCGGCGCTGCAAGTTCACCGATTGCGTGCTGGGTCTTTCGGGCGGGATCGACAGCGCCCTGGCCTGCTACATCGCCGCCCGTGCCGTCGGAGCCGAGCATGTTCACGGCTTGCTGATGCCCAGCCGCTACAGTAGCCCGCATTCGATCGACGATGCCTGGACACTGGTCAAGGCGATCGGCGTCGATGGTCAGCTGATCCCTATCGATGACGCCCATCGAGCGTATGAAGGGCTACCGGTTGTGGGCGACGACCTGTCCAGCCAGCCTGCGGGTCTCGCCGACCAAAATTTACAAGCCCGTATTCGTGGGGCGATTGTGATGACTCGCAGTAACCGCCGGGGCTGGATCGCCCTTGCCACCGGAAACAAGAGCGAGCTGGCCGTCGGGTACTGCACGATGTACGGCGACATGTGCGGCGGATTCGCAGTGCTTTCGGACCTGTACAAGCGAGACGTGTACGCTCTTTCGCGGTACATCAACTCGACCGTCGAGAAGCGGGAAGTCATCCCGTACAACACCATCGACAAGGCCCCTAGCGCGGAACTCGCCCCCAACCAGTTCGACCAAGACACGCTGCCCCCGTATCCCGTGCTCGATGCGATCCTCGAAGGATTAGTCGACCGCGAGGACTCCATCGCCGAACTCGCGAAGCAGTTCCCCATCGAGCAAGTTCGCTGGGTCGCCCGCAACCTCGATCGCAACGAATTCAAACGGCGCCAGATGCCCCCCGGCGTCAAACTCTCCCCCCGCGCCTTCGGCTTCGGACGCCGCATGCCGATGGCGATGAAGGTGGAGTATTGAGGGGAAACTCGATCGCCTGTTCTTGCTCAATAACTCCGCTGAGACATGCCAGCGATCAATTCATTGAGCAGAGCCAACGAGTCGTGGGCTTCCAGTTCGGTCATCGTCATCGGCGGGCTGACGCGGAGCACCTTGCCTGCCAGTGGCCCTAGGAAATGGATCCCGTCGCCGCCGGGTCGGCCGAGGTAGCAGGTCCGTACAAACTCGATCGCTGTTTCGTGCGGCGTTCGGCCTCCGAAGGCCGCACATTCGAGGCCGAAGACCATCCCCTCGCCGCGCAGCTTGCTAATGACGCCGGTCTGCTTCAGCTTTTGAAGCCCAGCGATAAAGATGCGATTGAGTTTGACCGCATGGCCGAGGACATCTTCGCATTCAAATTCATCCAACGTCGCCACGACGGACGCGCTGGCCATCGGATTTGCGCTCCATGTATCGGACCCTTCGCCGTACTTGAGGCAGCCCATCAAATCATCACGCCCCACAGCTGCACTGACCGCAACGCCATTGCCAAGCCCTTTGCCCAGGCAAACAATGTCAGGCTCTAGACCGTATTTTTCGTAGGCATACATCGTCCCGGTCCGACCAAAATTCGCTTGCACCTCGTCGAGAATAAACACGATGTCATGCTCGCGGCACCACGATTGCAACAGTTGAAGATACTCCGGGTGCGGGTGATAACTGCCGCCGCCGCCGAGGTACGGCTCGGTAATCAGGCAGTTGATCCGATGGCCATGCGCAGTCCATAGCGATTCGAGTTCCCTGCGGTATGGAGTCAAGTCGAGTGGCATCTCGAGTTTTGCCAGATCGTCGACCTCTTCGCGGGGAAAGCTAATGAACTTCACACGCGGATCGCGATCATGATCGGCTTCGGAACCGGTGACTGCTCCCGACAGCCCCTTCTTCCCATGAAAACCGAATCGCGTGGCGATTATGATGTCGCGAGCATGATCTCGCCCCAGACACGCCCACAAGGCTTTTTGTACGGCCTCAGCTCCACTGGCAGACCACATCACTGACTGCATCCGCGAACCGCCCGGGCTGGCCTGCATGTTCTTCAGCAGACGCTGCACAGCCAATCCCTCGATCTCAGTCATCGCGTTGTATGCTGTCAGCGGAACAGCGGCGACGTACTCGTTGGCTCCTGCTGTCGGGCCGAACAACATGTCCTCTGTCCAGCCCAAATATCCTGCAAATCTTTGCATCCATCGCCGAGGGTTGTGTCCCAGATTCGAGACCAGCACACCCGAGGTGTAGTCATAGAGCCGTCGCCCGTCACTGGTCCAGTGGAAGACGCCTGCTGACTTGGCGATCACGACTTGGCTGGGAGTAAATGTCCGCAGGGCAATTGGCTCCCCCTGAGTTAATGACGAGCGGACGGCGTTTGCTTTCGGTTCACCGGGGAACGCAATGGCGGGGTGCTGGGGATGCATCGGGATTCCATCCGGAGGGCTGGCTGGCAGGACACTTCCGACTCATCCCTCATTGGGCAGAAGAGGCAGACTGTGCGTATTCCTACGATAACTGGCTCACTCATCAGCTGCCAGCGATCCTCGATGAGCAGTCCATACGAAATTTCGAGCGATCTGTTTCCCGCCGCGTGAGCCAGGGCAGGGCATCGCGAGGGAGGCCCCCGACGTGAGTACTCACCAAGGCACTACTCGCCCCACCCGTACTTCTTCATTTTCTCCCGCAAAGTGCCCCGGTGCCAGCCGAGCAGCTCGGCGGCTTTCGCGCGGTGGTCACCCGCAGCTGTGAGGGCCCCTTGGATGAGGGCCGGCTCGATGAGAGCGAGAATGTCGTCATGCCATGTTGAGGGCCCGGTGCTGGCTGGTTCGGTCGCGCGTTGTCGAGTCCACTCGGTCACGAATGCGGCCAGGCTTTCGGCTCCCGCGATTTTCGCCGAGACCGCACCCGGTAACGTGAATGTCTGCGGCTGCGGGAGATGCTCGGGCAGCACAATCCCCTGGCGAGAGAGGATCCCGGCATGCTCGACGGCGTTTCTCAGCTCGCGAACATTCCCCGGCCAGTCTCGCGATGACAGCTCGGTCAAGCACTCGACCGAGAATCCCGCCGACTGGGGGGAGGACTGCCGCAGGAAGTGTTCCGCCAAGTGAGCAATGTCGTCTCCACGCTCTCGCAAAGCCGGCAGCTGCAATTGGAAAGCTCCCAGTCGAAAGAACAGGTCGGCCCGGAACTCACCCTTGGCCACCAGTTCGGGCAGCGGGCGGTTTGTGGCGGCCACCACGCGGAAGTCGCTCGGTCGCGGACGTGGGTCGCCGACGGGGGTGACTTCTTTCCGTTCGATGGCTCGCAGCAACTTCACCTGAATCGGGAGTGGCACATCGCCGATCTCGTCTAGGAATACCGTCCCCTTGTCGGCCAATTGCAACAGCCCCAGTCGCGGCGTATCGGCCCCTGTGAATGCGCCCTTCACATGACCAAACAGTTCGCTTTCGATCAGCTGGGGACTGAGCGCTCCCAGGCAAATCGGGATGAATGGGCCGGTGCGGCGCGGGGAGTTGGCATGAATGGCATCCGCGACGAGTTCCTTGCCAGTGCCGCTCTCTCCCGTGATGAGGACAGCTGCATCTGTCTGGGCGACGAGGGCGATCTCTTTGAAGACCCGCTGCATCGGGGCCGAGCGACCGAGGAGCGTGGGAGTGCTGCCGACGAGCGAACAGTCGATCGGTTGTCGAGAGGCTGTCGCGCGTTGCAAAGCCCGCTGGACGACATGCACCGCTTGATCCAGGTCAAACGGTTTGGGCAAGTAGTCGAATGCACCCGCCGAGAGCGAGCGGACCGCGACATCCAGGCTGCCAAACGCCGTCATGATGATGATCGGCGGTGGATTCGGGGACAGGTCGCGAATCCGACCCAGAGCGTTCACGCCGTCAATTCCCGGCAGGGAGACATCCATCAGGACAACATCCGGGAGCCGCTTCTCCGCACAGGCAATCGCCGCCTCGCCGCTGTTGGCTACGACCACATCGTGACCTTCATCCGTGAGGATTTCTTTCAATCCCCAGCAGATGGAAGGTTCATCGTCGACAACCAGGATGTGAGGCATGTGGGGGATCAATGCTGAAAGTTGACTTTGCTACAGATTCCGAGTGGCTCGCTTGACCAACGACCCAGTCTCGCTGGTCGGGCTTTCCAAGACCCAGCGATCACACACACTTCGCACCCATGCGGGTTGCGTCTTCGAGGCATCGTTCAGCCAGTTCGCGACGGAGTCTCTTACGTACTTCGATGGGTCAGATCGCAATGGGTCGAGCAGCTTCAAGCCGCGTTTCGGTTCGTTCTTCAGCACGGTGATGTGAGCGCACCAGACTCCGCGTGGTCGTGTGCTTTCCGAGGCAAACCGTCGCACGTACTCTGACGAGTCAGCTGTCCAAGGAACGAGTGACTGGATCGCCTCATCGATCGAACCAGCTATTGATTCGCGGGCAGCCATCCACGCCCATTCCCGGACTCCGAAATGCGGGTCATTCGCCAGTGGTCGGATTTGGTCCAAAAACTGCGGGAGGGTGAGTCCGGGCAGGGCGGAAATGAGATAAGCACACCACCCTCGCACGGTATCCGACCGATGCCGCAAGAAGCGCTCGACACCCGCTGGCCCGAACCTCACCGCGAGAATCTCGCCCACGATCTTCATGCGCTTCGTGATCCCGTCCTCGGCACGGACTAACGAGACCTCAGCGGGAGTCACCTCGGGAACGAGACACTTGAGCAGACACTGAAAATCGACCGCCAGCCCTTCGGCCAAGGTTGCAGATTCGCATGTTCCGTTGTTGAGTCCGCATAGAACGTCAGCCTCGATATCGCTACGTCGGGTGGCCCTTGTGCGGCGGACGATTGGAGTTTGTGAATCTGGCGTAGATGCATGACGGCTGGGCATGGGAAGTGGTCGAGGCTCGATGGAGTTCCTTGGTGTTTTCCCTCGTTCCCAAACTCCGGTTTGGGAACGCCTCTCCGCGAAGCTCTGCTTCGCCGCGTACCGGACAACCCGCGAGGCGCACTGCTAAACTCGAAGGTTGCAACAGCGGGCTTGGCTCTTTCTCGTCTACTTTTCCCCCAGCCACCGACACGCATCCTTCGCAAAGTACGTCAGGATCATATCCGCTCCAGCCCGGCGGATGCTGGTCAGTATTTCCATCGCAACTCGTTGCTCATCGATCCACCCATTCGCAGCTGCGGCTTTGACCATGGCGTATTCGCCGCTGACGTTGTAGGCAGCGAGGGGGATTTCGGGGTGGGCGTCCTTCACCCGGCGGATAATGTCGAGATAGCTGAGGGCAGGTTTGACCATCAGCAGATCGGCCCCTTCCGCGAGGTCGAGTGCGACCTCGCGTAGGGCCTCGGCACCATTAGCCGGGTCCATTTGATAGGTCCGGCGGTCGCCGAACTTCGGCGTGCTTTCGGCGGCCTCGCGGAACGGGCCATAGAACCCGCTGGCGTACTTGGCCGCGTAACTCATGATCGGAATGTTCATGTACCCCGAGGAATCGAGGCCGTGTCGCAGAGCCTGGATCATCCCGTCCATCATCCCACTGGGAGCCACCATGTCGGCCCCCGCGCTCGCATGGCTGAAGGCTTGTTGCACAAGGTTTGACAGCGTCCGATCGTTGTCGACATCGGTGCGCCCGCCTTGTTCTTGCAATACTCCGCAGTGCCCGTGATCGGTGAACTCACAGAAGCAGACATCAGTGATCACCAGCAAATCGGGGGCAGCGTCCTTAATGCACCGAATGGCCTGCTGAACCACACCAGAGTCGTCCCACGACGAACTCCCGATGGCGTCCTTCGTCTCAGGAATCCCGAACAGGATTACTGCCGGAATCCCGAGGCCCGCGATCTCGCGTGCCTCAGCTGCCAGCAGATCGACCGTCATCTGGGCATGACCCGGCATCGAGCTGATCGGGATGCGTGTCTGCTTCCCATGCCGAATAAACAGCGGCAGGATGAAGTCGTTCGGAGCCAGTTCGGTCTCGCGCACGAGATCGCGTAGCCGAGGATTCGAGCGGAGACGACGCAGGCGGGTTTGCGGGAACATGAGGACACTCTTCGAGTCACGAAGGCCAGATCGCGGTGACGAAAGTCAAGTTCGAGTATGACATGCTGGTAGACTGGGGCCAACAGAAGCCCCGATGAGGCGGATAGCGCCACTTGTGGTTTTCAGTGAGAAAAAAAACTGGGTGGCCGGGTACGTGATTCCCAGCCACTTGCCTTACTCCACAAATCCCAGCCACCCAAATCGCTCGGGGGTATGAAATGATCCGCGCAAAGTCGGGGAGAATGCCAGTCCGGCTCCATGCTTTCGATCATGTCGATAGAAGTTCGCCCGCCAGCTGTCACCGGACAGCGGCCTTTCGCCCAATGCCGACCAGGGTATGCGGACCTCGACTCGCCAGACTTTCGCAGACTCATCGATCCTGACAGCTGACTCCATCCCGCTACTCCAAGCAAAATCCTTCTTTGCCGGGAGTTCGACATCGAGATCCAGCTGCTCGCCGGTGGGGGCCCATTCGTACTCGGTATAGTGATTCAGATGACCAAAGTCTGGAGCGATGAACGCCTCGACCACATCGTTCTCCCACAGCCCAATTCGCTCTTCCGGCTGCGCGGGAGAGAAGGTGCTCAGCTCGGTGTAGGGGGACTCGAACGCCAGATAGAGGAAGTTGTCCGACCACAACGCACGAACCGGAGTGCTCAGGTGCGGTTGGACCGACACATCGTGCGACTGGTACTCCAATCGCGTGAGGGTCGTCTTCGCCCACTCTGGTTCATCCAACACCCCGTCTGGAACGAAGTCGCGGTCCATCTTCTTTGCCAACAGGCTCGGCAACGGCAGTGACTTTGCGAGTAGCTTGCGGGCATTGTCAAAATAGATCTTCCGGCAAACCTCGCGCGGCAGGTCGATGCTGCTGATGGTCCAGTTCCCTTGAATCGGGGTCATGTGCGGCCAGTCCTTGTCGTCTGTCTCGAACCACCGCCAGCACTTGTTGTAGAAGGCGACCGCTTCGGCATCGCTCGGTTGATCCGCATCGCCGCCAGACCCCAGAATCAGCTTGTGGTAGACCATGAAGTCGGTCGCAAACAGGATGCGGTCCTGGTGCTTGATGAACAGCTCGCGAACCTTGGCCGGGTCGTGTCGGCCCACCTCGGGAATGCGAGCTGCGATGTCGGCCATCATGTTCGGACGACGGGTGAGGGCGGCATCGACCCACTCCAGATCTTCGGGGTTGTTCGCGAAGTGGACACACACGAATGTGGTCTGCGGGTGCTTGGCGATCACACGGTCGAGGGCGTCGAGCAGGTCCATACGGGGCGGATATTTGTCCGGGTCGCCGAACCACCAGTTCTTGTGATCCTTCAGCTCGGTCCAGCGTTCGTTGGTCTCGTCATACGGGAGCCAGAACGCCTTCGGATCACTCACATGAATCGAGACTGGCATCCCCAGCTCGCCGCATTTCGCCCACAGGGCATCCAGTTTCGGGTCGTCGATCTTGATCAATATTCCCGACTTGTCGCGTAGGAACAGCCCCAGGCGTTTGAACTCCTTCAGCCCCACGGCTCCCATTTGATGGCCGTCGACAATCTGCTGGGCCGCCTTCTCACTCCAGCCGGGTTCATCCCAACCGGAGTAATCGATCAGCATTGAATGAACAAACCGCTGGGAGTAGTCCTTGTCGGCCACGAGCTTGGTGGCCTCGAAATCGGACAGCTCACCCTCTTTGTGAGTGGCTGTCCCCGCCCCGAGATTCACGCCAATTCCCACACCCGCGCGATCGAGTATCCCCACTGCACGCTCGAATCGTTCGGGGCGCCCCTCGACGTGCAGGTGCAGGTCAATGATCCGGTGCTCGCGCCGCCACGCCTCGGGCGAAAGAGCTTCGGCCACCGGAGACGGCAATGCCGGAAGTGGGGCATCCGCCAGCAGGAGTGTGGACCAAACGAGTGCGAGCCCGCAGGCCCACGGAATGCAACGTCGGTTGAACATCAGAACTCCACTCAGCAAATGCACCGAACCAATTCCACTACCAGTCGTCGCCCACCTTCCCCTGCAAGTGCGCGATGATCTGCTTTACCAATTCCGGAAGCCCGGCCCCCGTTGCGGCTGACAATCGCAGCACCGGATGACCCAGAGACTCTTCCAGCAACTCGGCAGCCGCTTCGGAATCGGGCAACTCGCTCTTCGAGATGCAGATGATTTCGGGACGCTCGATCAGCGTCTCATCATACAGCCGCAACTCTTCGCGAATCTTGTAGTAGTTGTCGATGGGGTTGGTCTGATCGTCGGGATCAGGTTCGATCAAGTGAACGAAGAGCTTGGTCCGCTGCACATGCTTCAGGAACTCGTGCCCGAGACCGATTCCGGCGTGAGCGCCTTCGATCAGACCAGGAATGTCAGCCATCACAAACTGGTGATCGTAGCCCACGCGGACCGCGCCGAGGTTCGGGTACTTGGTCGTGAATGGGTAGGGGGCGATTTCGGGAGTCGCCCGGGACATGCGACTGAGCAATGTCGATTTCCCCGCGTTCGGCTTGCCGATGATGCCGACATCGGCGATCAGCTTCAGCTCGAGGAATACTTCGCGGACTTCGCCGGGCAATCCGCGATCAAACTCGCGCGGGGTGCGGTTAACGGAGCTGACATACTCCCGGTTGCCGCGTCCCCCTTTTCCGCCTTGGGCAATCACGATCTCTTCACCGTTCTCGGCCAAGTCTTTGAGCACGTTCCCGTGCTCTGGGTCTTTGACTAGCGTGCCCGGCGGAACCAGGATGATCACATCCTCGCCCGATCGACCGGTACACAGCGACCCACCGCCCGCCTCGCCCGGGTCAGCGCGCCAGAAGCGGTGGCCGGCCAGATTTGCGAGGCTGCCCGTGTTATGTTCCGCACGGATAATGATGCTGCCGCCGTCGCCGCCGTCGCCGCCGTCGGGGCCTCCCCGCGGAACGTGGGCTTCGCGCCGGAAGCTGCAAGCCCCGTTGCCACCGTCACCGGCGTGGCAGCTGATATGCACTCGATCGATAAACATGGAGACTCAACCACTCGTTCGCGCAGCTGCCATCCACATCGGAACGCCGATGTGAGGTCCGCCGCAAGCGGGTAGTGTAGCAAGTCCTGCCTGCGGCGCGACCTGTGGACGTTTGCGGTTTTCCACGGCGGTCAGCGGCGAGTTTGCTGTTGAGCCATCCTTCAAATTCTGGGACGATCACAGTTCCCAACCAGGTTTGCCCCGGCGGCGTCATGGATTGACCAGTGTCTGGATTGAGTCATCGCATAATTCGACAGGCTCTGGGGCTCGCGCTGCTCGTACTGGCGACCGCTGCGGGGGGCTGTCATACGACCTCGGTTCCGAAGACCCGCCAGCTGCCCAAACACTGCGAAATTGAACTCGATCAGCTGACGATTCGCTCCGACATCGACATTGATCGCGATGACCCCTTGCTGCGGGAACTGGTCAATCTGCGAACCGAGGTCCGCTCGACACTGCATTTGCCAGCTGCGGATCGCCCAGTGACGGTTTATCTGTTCCGGGACGAATCGCGATATCTCCAGTACATGCGGGATCGACATCCAGCCCTTCCGGCCCGACGTGCGTTCTTTATTGGCACGACCAAGGAGCTGATGGTCTACGCGTATTGGGGCGACAAGACACTGGAGGATTTGAGGCACGAATACACGCATGGCGTCCTGCACGCCTCGCTGAAGACCGTGCCGCTGTGGCTGGATGAGGGTTTGGCCGAGTATTTCGAAGTCCCCCCGGAGCAAGCGGTCGGCCTCAACCAGGATCACGCCGAAAGCCTGTCTGTCGCCATTCAAAACGGCTGGCGTCCGGATCTGAAACGTTTGGAGCAGATTGACGAAGTCAGCCAGATGCAGCGGGCCGATTATCAAGAAGCCTGGGCCTGGGTCCACTATCTACTGCAAGGCACACCCGATGGGCCACAATTGCTGACGGAGTATCTCCAGTCGCTTCACCAAGCGACACACGCTCCGTCCTTCGCCAGTCAGGTGTTCAAAGAACTTCCCGAAAGTGCCGACCGGCTGACCGTACATGTTGCCAGTTTGAATCTGCCAATCATGTCCGCCGGGCATCGAGTTCCGTAACTGAGCTCAGCAGAACGCGGGCGAACGCAGCGTCGAGGCCAACCACCTATGCAGTCCCCGGACGAGATCTTTGACGTGTGCGATTCAGAGGACCGTGTCATCGGACAGGCCCGCCGCGCCGATGTGCATGCGAACAACCTGATACATCGAGCCGTCCATGTCTGGGTCTTTCGCTCGACGGGCCAGCTGGTCGTCCAGCTTCGTTCGGCATCCAAAGATCAATATCCCAATGGGCTGACTTCATCCGCATCGGGGCATCTTGATACGGGTGAGGATTACTTGACCGCGGGCCTTCGCGAATTGGGTGAGGAACTCGGCCTCTTCGACTTTAAACTTCAATTCGCAGTCAAACTCTCGGCCAGTCCGGAGACGGCTTATGAGCATACGGCCCTCTATGTCATCACCACCGATGATCCTCTGACGCCGAATGCGGGGGAAGTTGCGGGACTGGAACTCCATTCGATCGAGGAGCTGCAAGCCCGCCTAATACTGCCTGATGGAGGCAACCTGACCCCGCCGTTTCGCCAGCTGCTGGAATGGTGGATCAGGCGGCAGGTCTGAAACAGCGTGTTTCAGTGACAGGTCAATCGTATGCCCGCTGGCTGATGGCAGCCACTCCCCCCCCACCGTTGCGATTTCTTCGTCAATCGGCAACAGTGTCACCAGATTCGCTGCTGTCCCGGAGGCCGGGCGTTTGAGCGTTGGCTGAAACGTCTGTGGGGTGCTTCTCGGGAGAGCATGTTTCGTTCTGCAAGTCCGCCGCACATGTCATTGTCCTACCGCGATTCCGGTGTCGATCTCGAACTCTATGAGCAGGCCATGGGACGCATCCCAGCCCTGCTCGCGCGGACCAAGACGCCGCGGGTCATCCCGCTGCCCGGAGGCTTCGCGGGGCTGTTCAAGTTGCAGGACGCTGCCCACAAATACCGCGATCCAGTCCTGGTCTCGGGCACGGACGGCGTGGGGACAAAGATCAAGGTTGCCCATATGGCGGGCGTTTACGACACGATTGGCATCGATCTGGTCGCCATGTGTGTCAATGACTGCTTGTGCCTTGGGGCCGAGCCGTTGTTCTTTCTTGATTATGTCGCGATGGGCAAGGACAACCCGGACCGACTGACGCAGATCGTCAAGGGCGTGACCGATGGCTGTATCCAGGCCGGGACAGCACTGCTTGGCGGTGAGACGGCGATCATGCCGGACATCTACAGCGTCGATGATTTCGACCTCGCCGGTTTCTGCGTGGCGGTGGCCGAGAAAGACAAACTCCTCACCGGAGCGGCCATCCGTCCGGGAGACGTCCTGATTGGTGTGCCAAGCACTGGCTTTCACTCCAACGGCTACAGCCTGGTCCGCAAAGCGGTCTTTGAAGCCGGTCAGCAGAAGATCGATGCGTATGTCCCTGAACTCGGGAAAACAGTCGCCGAAGCGCTGCTCGCACCGACCCGCATTTACTCGTCATTGACGGCCAGCATGCTGTCGAAATTCATGGTCGACATTAATCTGATGGCGATCGCCCATATCACGGGCGGCGGCCTGGGTGACAACATCACCCGTCTGCTTCCGGAAGGCTGTGCGATTCGCATCGATCGTTCGACGTGGTCTCCCAACCCGATCTTTGGATGGGTTCAGGGGCTCGGCAAGATTGATCGAGAAGAGATGTTCCGCGTCTTCAATATGGGGATCGGGATGGTCTTCGTGGTCCGAAATGATGTCGCTGACCGCGTTATGCAGCACCTCGCGAGTCTCAATGAGACCGCCTACATCATTGGTGAAGTCATCGCAGGCGAGCAGAACTGCGTCTACGCATCTTAGCCGGAGTGTACTCCCATTTTCCTGTCTAGCCCGCTGCGCTAGCAAGGGCCGCGTGCCAGAAACCTTGGTCTGCGCAGCAAGCGTGCTCCGCTTGCGTCCGATGACTCCGTAAAGGGAAGCGTTTCGCAAATGGAATCGCGACTGGTGGTCCACCATTTTTAATTTGTTGAGTTGACAATGTCAGGAAACCTCAGGACGGCAAAATCCTAACGAATTCTGCGCCCCCACAAGTTCAAGTTGGTCGACCACTCGGGCAGCGGGTCGAGTCATCGCCCAAGCGATGACTGTCCGACACGCGGCCCTTGCTGGCGCAGCGGGCTGGACGGGGAGTTCACCTCGATGTGATAAAATCTGGACGCACACCTCGCAACCTGCCGCACTACAGCTTGATGTTCTCCGGCAGGCGGTAAACTCGCTTGGCGTTCCCGGACCACAGCTTCTCTCGGTCGGCGGCAGGGCGTTTCTCGATGATCTTCGTCAAAGCCGAGATCCAGTCATTCAGCGGGGCTCCGAGCAGACACACGGGCCAGTCGCCGCCGAAGACGACGCGATCGGGACCAAACGAATCGAGACAGTGATTCACGACCGGGGACAGTGTCTCTGCCGTCCAACCCGGTTTGGCGTTCGCAATAATCCCCGAGATCTTGCTGAAGACATTCGGACGTTTGGCCAGAGCCTCGATGTCGCGCTTCCAGGCATCCGGATCATGAGCCTGATTCGTCGCACCGGGGATGAAAGCGTTGACATCCGCATTGCCGCAGTGGTCGAGCACAAAACGAGTGTCCGGGCACTTTTCCGTCAGCTGCAGCGCATCGATGAGTTCACTGGGACGCATGCAGAGATCGAAGTTGATGTTGTGTTTGCCTAACAGCTGGACACCGCGGACATACTCGGGCTGCAGGCAGAATCCCTTGGGGGTCGATTCGCCATGCAGAACTTGGCGGACTCCCTTCACATGACCTGATTCGGCGTGCTTCTTGACATACGCTTCAAACCCCGCAGACGCGGGGCGCCCTCCGATGACCGCTCCCACCATCGGGTGCTTCGGGTCGCGGCAGAGCCCAATGACAAACTCGGCCTCCGCGTCGTGCTGACTTTCTTCAACATCCACTTCCATGTAGACCGTTCGCATCAACCGGCCCGCTGTGGCCGTGGCGTACTCTTGGCTGCGATAGTCATGTCTCAAGACATCCGGAGCTGTCGCCAGCCATGCCATTTTCTGCCAGGACAGATCCCACAGGTGCTGGTGTGTATCAATTCGCAGCTCCTGCGTCTCCGCTGCAGCGGCGGCTCCTGACAGGAGTACAGAGGCACTACTCATGACGGCGGCTCCAGTGGCCAGGGCGGATTGGCAGAGAAAGTCTCGACGTGAACTGGTCATGGGGAGTCTCGAAAGAAGTGGGTGAGGGACTCGATGGGAACATGTCAGTGTAACGTGAACGGGCACGTAGGAAACGTGCCCCACGCAAGAGGCTACGTCGGTCGCTGGGGATCACACAGGAGTGGCAGAGATACCTTGCGTCCGGTCCAGGCGGACTGGTAGATCGCGAGAATAACCTCGACGCTGCGGCGGCCCTCGTGGCCATCGATTGCTGCTCGGGTGCCGGAGTTGATGGCCAGCAGGAAGTCTTGGAATTGGCGCTGGTGTCCGATGAACGAGATCGCCTTGGGGTCACTCGCCCCACCGGTGTTTCCGGTTTTCTTGACGAGCGATTCGCGGAGGCCAGCATCTGTCGGTTGTTCGAGTTCGAACTGCCATAACAGCACATCGTCTTGTTCAATGATGGCCGAGCCCTGAGTACCGTGGATCTCGGTCTTTTTCTGCAGGCCCGGCCAGGCAGCGGTGGTCGCCTGCAAGGTGCCGATTGCACCGTTCTTGAATTTTACGATTGCAGAACCGACATCTTCGACCTCGATCCGCTCATGCGCTAATGTCGCCGTCATGCCGATCACTTCGGTGACCTCGCCCATCATCCAGGCCAGCAGATCGACATTGTGAATCGCTTGATTCATGTACGCCCCGCCGCCATCCAGCTGCCACGTCCCGCGCCAATTGCCACTGTCATAGTATTGTTGGGTCCGCCACCATTTCACATAGGTATCGCCCAGCGTCAGGCGGCCAAACCGCCCGGTATCGATGGCCTGCTTCAGTGCCAGATTCGCGGGAGTAAAACGTGAAGGCAGGATCGCTCCCAACTGGACTCCGGCCTGCTCGCAGGCGTTGATGATCGAATCGCAGCGGGCGAGGGTGATCTCCAGTGGCTTCTCGACCAGCACATGCTTGCCCGCCTGTGCGGCAGAGATCGCTGGCTCCATGTGAGCTCCGCTGGGAGTGCAGATCGTGACGATGTGAATCTCGGGATCAGCGAGGAGTTCTGCGAGCGTGGAGTAAACTCGACAGCCATATTCCTGCCCGAAAGATTCCGCCCGCCCCGCCGCGTGATTGAAGCACCCGACCAGCTTGGCACCGGGAATGGCTTGAATCGCCTTCGCATGAAAGTGAGCGATCATCCCAGTGCCGATGATGCCGAAGCCGTGGGTCATGAAACATCCTCAACCGCGCGAGGCGGATCAGTGTGCGAAAACTCGTGAGCAATACCCTCAGAATGACTGTCCACCGGAGAGATCGCAAGCGAAGCCCCGAGTGGAGTCGACACCGCACTGTCGCCCATCTTCCGTACGAGTGGAAAGATGCCACCACGCGATGGACACGGATAGGCGGGAGGATTGAGGGAACTCGCTTTGTCGAAACCCCAGCCTCACCGTTACAGTACACTCGCCAGTCTTCGAATTCCGTTGCAAGTCACCCCAGAGGTTCGCGGATTCTTGTCACCCCTTTCTGGCGAATGAAGTGATCTCCCGATCGGAAATCGCTCAAGGATGAAAGACATGACAACCCAGTCCGCTTTGATCGCACTCTGTTTGTTCCTCGCTGGAAGCCTCTTCTCAGTGCAGGCTGCCGACTGGCCGCAGGTGTTGGGCCCTCAGCGGAATGGCATCGCTGACTCGAGCGAAAAAATCGCTTCGCAGTGGAAGGGTCGCCTAAAATCAACGTGGTCGCGCCCCATCGGGAGTGGCTTCGCAGGCGTTGCTGTGGTTGACGGACGAGCTGTGTTGTTTCATCGCGAGGGGGCGGAGGAGGTGATCGAGTGCCTCGACGCACTGACCGGAAAGCCTCTCTGGAAAGACGCCCACGCGACCACGTTTCGGCCGCAATTCGGCAGTGATGATGGGCCGCTCTGCACTCCGACGATCGCTCAAGGCAAGGTCATTACCTACGGAGCCCAGGGGGTGCTGTCCTGTCACGATCTGCAAACCGGAATGCTCGACTGGCTGCGGGAGACTCACAAAGACTTCGGAGCCGAGACCGGATATTTCGGCGCGGGGAGTTCTCCGCTGGTCGTCGGGGATCGCATCGTCGTGAATGTCGGAGGTAAGAAGGCGGGCGCAGGCGTTGTGGCCTTCAAACTTCAGGATGGGGCCACGGTCTGGAAGAAGATCAACGACGATGCCAGCTATTCAGCCCCCGTGGTGTTGGAGATCGAGGGGCTGCCAGTTGCGATCATCATCACAAGACTCAAGTGCGTCGGCATCGAAATCCCGAATGGAGGCTTGGTGTTCGATGTCCCATTCGGGGCGCGCGGACCGACCGTCAATGGAGCATCTCCCGTCGTGACGGGCAATCAGATTTTCCTGACGAGTAGTTACGGTGTCGGGGCCTTGTCCGGGCGATTGGAGTTCCCCAATTTTGTCACCGACTACGCCAAAGAGGAATTCTTCGCGAGTCAGTATGCCACTCCTGTGGTCTTTGATGGCCTGTTCTACGGCATCGATGGGCGAGACGATACCGGGGTCGCCGACTTCAAGTGTTTCGACCCGAAAAAGAAGACTGTCCTGTGGACCGAGGCGAGCTTTGGGTACGGCACACAAATCCTGGTCGATGGTAAGCTGCTGGTTGTCAAAACCAATGGTGAACTCGTGCTGATCGAGCCCAACGCGTCGGCGTACACAGAGCTGGCACGAGAAAAGGTGCTAGACGGCGTAACGCGGGCCTTACCAGCACTGTCGAATGGATTGCTCTATGTTCACGATGATACGACGCTCAAGTGCATCGACCTGAGAGCGACTCTTCGATGACCACTTCCGAGCCCAGAGCCAAAACCTCACTCATCGATCGCCTCATCTGTCTCGCAGCTGCGGGGGGAGGGCTGGGTTACCTGCCGAATGCTCCGGGGACGTTTGGGAGTTTGCTCGGGCCGTTGCTCGTGTGGATCGCCCAGCGCGACGGGATCACGAGTCCGCAAGATCTCGCGCTGCTGGGGGTGGTGTGGTTTTTACTGGGGACGGCCCTCTCGATACATGCGATTCGTGTGTCAGGGATGAAGGACCCTCAGTTCGTCGTCTGCGACGAGTTCTTCGCATTCGCGTGGGTCTACCTCTTCGTGCCGGTCACGTGGCCGACAGCGATCACGGGGTTCGCTTTCTTTCGACTTTTTGATATCTGGAAGCCGGGTCCGGTGGGCTGGGCCGAGAAGCTGCCCGGCGGGTGGGGAGTCATGGCTGATGACACCGTGGCGGGGCTGATGGCGGGCGGTTGCCTGTGGGGTGTCGTCCAGCTGCTACCGGCGTTGTTCGCCTCAGCGAGCTAAGGCGGCGACAGAATGAAGCGTTTCAGCGAAACAGTCCGTCACAGGTTCAATCGCGTGGTTTTTCTCGACAAATGATCGCCCCCGAGTCCCGAGTTCACGGCACTTCTCCGCAGAGTCCGTCAGTTCTCGCAAAGCAAACGCCGCTCGTTGCCAGTCCCCACCATAGCACTCCCCAGCACGGGACTGTTCGAGAAACGAGCGTCCCACATCCGTGCTGATGATCGGCACCCGAGATGCCGCCGCCTGCAAGAAGGCATTCGGAAAACCCTCCAGTGACGACGTGTTGATGGACGCGATCGCTTTGCGAAACAGAGCGGGCATCAGCGGGAATGGCACCTGCGTCACGATCCGCACGTTGGCCGGAGCTAACTGCCGAATCTCCGCATCGACAGCGGGGTCTCGCGGGTTGAGCAGCATGAGGAATGGGACTTCGGGGCATTGTCGGGCGATGTCGATTAGTACCTGCGGACGTTTGTGAATCTTCTCCGCACGACCCATCCAGAGCACGAACCGATCAAGCCCCGCGTGCAACTCAGGTGGCAGCTCCGCATTCCCCCGCGCGTCCCACTCCGCGAGATCGATCGGGTTCGGAACCAGCACTCCCTCACGACCGAACCGATCTCGCAGCAGGCTCAGCTGCTCGGGAGTCTGTACGAGAACTTGATCCGCCTGTTTCAACGAGTAATAGCACGTGGCTCCCGTGTCCCCATAGGGGTTCCGCTCCTGTGAATCGGCGGTGTATCCCGCATTCAGGTCATCATCTGAGCCCAGAAATAGTACGGCCGGACGCCCCGTCGCCCGCGCTGATGCGATCGCAGTCGCAGCTGTGGCTTGATTGCCGAAGCAACAGAACAAGTCGGCTTCGATCCGCTCAAAGAATGGCATCGGCAGGCGCGGATCGGTGGGCCGGTCCTCAAAGAACCGAGCGGTCGCCAGCAGCGGTACTTGCCAAGCCAGGGAGGGCGACCAGCGATGGACCTTGATCCACGGGAACCCCACTTGCCGCGAGGCAAACCCACCGACCGACTCGCGCAGCCGATAGAAGCGATCTCGCAGCCCGATAATTCGGACTCCCTCGACCACTGATTGAGTCAGCGGCGCTGTGGTTCGTACAGCGAGCGAGACCTCGACATCGGAGCGCTTCGCCAGTTGCCGCGCCAGCAACCATGCCCGCGTCTCCGTCCCCCCCACCTGTCCGCCAGCCAACGGATTGACAGCGGGGTATGCGTTGAACGCAACGATGCAGATGCGGAGGGGGAGTTGATTCGGGAATGAGAGAGGAGATGGGAGCGACATAGAAGAAGTATCAACAGCCAGCGATCAAGTGCCAAGCTCCAACAGCGAGTTTTTCTTGTCGGCCCTTGGCACTTGCCAGTCCGCCCTTGATACTGGCACAACCAAGAGTCCGACTTCCCTTCATGCAGACTTGCAGCCTCCCATGCTCGACCGCGAAGAATACATCGAACAGAACCATCTCTTCCGGGTCTACCGGGAGCGGATCGAGCAGAACACGCCTGCCCAGGAAATTCTGGCGTCGGTCCGCGATGAGATCCTGACCACGACCAAACTCCCGATGGCGATCGACTTCCTCGCTGGTGAGTTGAATCTCCATGGCCGCGTCAGCGAGGGGATGCGCCAGCTGGGGCATTACTTCTCGGCGTTCCAGACCTTCATCATGTCGAAGGCCGAGGAGGAAGGGGCCCGTTTCGACATCCGCGTCGCACTGGCCATTCTGGAACAGCTGTCCGCGTACATGTCGGGCACGCCGACTGCGCCAGGTCTGTTCATGTACCAGTTCGAGTGCCTGGCTCGAAACCGCTTGGGATATGACTTCGGCATCGAGGCGGTGGCCAAGGACCCGTTCTACAGCGCCGAGTGGAAGGAGTGGATCATGAAGATTCGCCCTCAGCTCGGCATGACCGACTTCGCTGAGCTGCTCTTTTCCCGGTCGCAGCACCATGTCGTCGAGCTGCGTCGGAAGCGAAACGATCCAGAATTTCTGCCGTCGTATCCGATTCTGTTCGAAGCTCAGGAAGGGCGGATCGCGAAGGCCAATACCGGCAAAGACCCGCTGTACATGTTTGCTGCTCTCCAGCGGCAGCTCGGATATCCGAAAGTGCCGCGCCCCGATCCGGCCAGGACATCGGCACTCTTTGAGCCGCAAGTCGAGCAGCGGTTCCAGCGGCTCGAAGCCCGGCTCAGTCTCCTGGAACAAGAAGCCAAGGGCGGGCTCGATCTCAGCCAGCTGGCACCGAAGGATTTGTATCGTTTGGATGAAAAGTAGTGGGCCTGTCGGGTGAGGCTCCGATCGGCGATCAATGACATCCGTCGTCTTGAATCGCCAGACTCTGCGTCGACATCAAGTCAATTCCCCAGCTCTTTTGCACAATCGAACCGCATTGGTCACACTGCGGAAGTGTTAGTCCACGTGAAGTCCAGTCTCTCGGAGAGTCGATCCGTGCTGCGTCATCGTCTGATTCACCCGCAGATCAACCAGATCATTGGCCGTGCGGGTCACCACTCCAAGATCCTGATCGCCGACGGCAACTACCCCGCGTACAACACGCTGGGGCCCAATGCCGAACTCGTTTGCCTGAACCTCGCTCCCGGCTTGGTGAATTGCTGCCAAGTGCTGGAAGCACTTCTGACCGCCATTCCCATCGAGTCTGCGAACACGATGGGAATTCCAGCGGATGACCCCTATGCCTTGCAAGGTGATCCGCCGATCTGGAACGACTACCGACGCATTTTTCGAGAGTCCGAGCTGGGGATCGAATTGCAACCGATTCAGAAATGGGACTTCTACAATGCGGTCGCCAGCCGCGATCACATCTTGACGATTCAAACGGGTGACCAGGCGTTGTGGGCCAATTTGCTGCTGACGATTGGCGTCCGCAAGCCGGGTGAATGAAGCGGCGCTGAGTCGAATGTGTGGATGAAGACCGGGGGGCTGACGCCCCTATGGCACTCGCTAGACCAACCCGACGCGTCAGCGAGGGGAGAGCGAAAGCGACTGTCCCCCGTGTTTCCCTCGCTGACGTGTCGGGTGGGTCAGCTCAAGTCAGTGCCATGGGGCTGACGCTGCCTCGCTCGATCTGTGGATGGTGATGTCAAATGTCTTTCGGTTTTCTCAACACTGCCATGCTCATCGGGTTGGCTGCCATGGCGTTGCCAGTCCTGGCACACCTGATCAGCCGCCGCAAGTTTGACATCGTCCAGTGGGGGGCGATGCAGTTTCTTCAGCTGGGGCGGAAGACGCGTCGCCGGATTCGGCTGGAAGAACTCCTGCTGATGCTGATGCGGATGGGCATCCTCGGTCTGATCGCGTTTGGGATGTCGCGTCCGTGGGCCACAGGTGGGGCTATCTCTCATCTCACCGGACGAGTCAGCCGCGATGTCGTGCTGGTCGTAGATGGCTCCTACAGCATGGGTTGGAAAGGGCCACTCAGTACGCCGCACGCCCGGGCAGTCCAGTGGGGGCACCAATGCATCGATACGCTGCGTCCGGGCGACACGGTCAGTTTGTTAGATGTCCGCGATCAAGTGCGGACGGTCATCGACGTTCCCTCGGGAGATTTCGACTTCGCCAGAACCGCGCTCGATGAACTCGCTGCTCCCGCCGGATCATCCAACCTGGCAGCTGGCCTGCGACAGGCGATTCAGATTCTGAGCCGGTCATCGAATGTGTCGCGAGAAGTGATCGTCTTAACCGATCAACAGAAACTGCCATGGCGTCCAGATGATGTTTATCAATGGACTCGCATTGACGACTCGTCCAAGCAGATGTCCGTGCCGCCCCGCCTGTGGGTCGTCGATGTCATGGGCGAGGTGCAGGACCGCATCAATGTCGCAGTCGGTCTGGCCGAACTCTCTCGCGAGCTGACTGTCCCGGAATTTCCGATTCGCGTGCGAGCTGTGATCTCGCAGACGAATGCGGAATCGAAGCGCGTGACAGCGTACTTCGAAGTGGATGGTCAGCGGCTGGCGGAGAAGTCACAATCGCTGGAGCTGCCCGCCAATGGAGAGGGCTCGGTCGAGTTCGAACACCGCTTCTCGGAGACCGGCAGCCATCTCGTCAGCATTGTGGTGGATGCCGATAACTTGCCGGGCGATGACCGCTCTGACGCCGTTGTCGAAGTCGCTGATGGGATTCCCGTTCTGGTCGTCGACGGCGATCCGCAGGCCGACCCGACGCAGTCCGATTCGTTCTTTCTGATGTCGGCGTTCTCCGCTGTGCGCGACACTCCGTGGGTGCGAGCCGAGAAGGTCAGCTGGACTGACTTCAGCTCGCAGTCGCTGACTGGTAAGGCGGTCGTCTGGGTTCTGAACGTGGGGACGTTGACTGTGCCGCAAGCGGACGCGATCTCCAAATTCGTCGACGAGGGTGGGACCGTCGTCTTTGCAGCGGGACGAAAGAATCAGGCGGGCTGGTATCCCGCGTTGCCGGAGCCACTCGGAAAGAAGCTGAGCCCAGCGAAGTTGATCGAGGTTCAGAGCGATACCGATTTGAAGCTCGGCTCGATGCGTCTGGACAGTGAGAGTTTCAAGGCACCGTGGCTGGAACGATTTCGTAAGGATCAAGGCGTCGATTTGACCGCGACCCGATTCGCCAAATGGTGGCGCATGGAACCAGTCGTGGGAGATCCGGTCCCCGTCGATGCAGCTGGGAAGCCACTGCCAGTCGGAGCGGACGGTCAGAAAACCGCTCTCGCACCTGCCGGAACCGTACTCGCCAAGCTGGAGAACGGGGCCCCGTGGCTCATCGCGAAACGGGTCGGCAAGGGGACTGTGATGCAACTGTCCACCCCTCTCGATTCGGAATGGTCAACTCTGCCGAGCAAGAATGACTTTGTCCCGTTCCTGCACGAGATCGTCTTTGCTTACTCGACGCAGCGAACCAGTCGCAATGTCGATCTGGGGTCTCCGCTGGTCTTGGATCAGGCTCCGCTCGGCGAATTGATTGTGAAAGGGCCTGACGGAAAAGAGGCCCGGACTCCGACCAAAATCGAAGGCGACCGCCGCACCGCGCGGTTTGCACAGACAACACTCCCCGGGGTCTACGAGATGCGTTCCGCAGCGGGCGCCGGAAAGCCCGAGCGGTTCGTCGTGAATTTCGATCGAAAAGAATCCGATTTGAGTGCGCTGACGCCGCCCGAAGTGCAGGGCCTGACTGACAAGGGACTCGTGTTCACCACGGATGCGGAGGCCGTTGCCAAGAATGCGACCGATCAGCAGGCTCGATCGGAATTCTGGTGGTGGCTGCTGCTGATTGTGCTGGGAATGCTGGTCTTCGAGGTGGTGATGACTCGTCGCCTGGTGCAGGGCGGGCATGTCCTGATCGAGCCGGGGCTGACTTAGGTTTCCCAGAACTGACTGAAATTCCGCGCCGACCCTGCTCAGCGGTCCCGGAACAATCCTATACTTGTCGACTCACGATCAGAGGAACCGGACGAGGGCAGGCAGCTGGCTCTCGTCTCATCAGCCAAGACGGCAAAAGCGGAAGACGAGATGTCCGAGTTACGAAAAGACCCGATTGTGGGACGCTGGGTCATCATTGCGCCCGAGCGCGCAGATCGCCCTCAATCGCTCGAAGAGCCGGAACTGAATGAGTCCGCATCCGACCCGTTTCTGGAGGGCCGTGAGGACATCACGACTCCGGAGATCTACGCGGTTCGGGCTCCGGGAACAAAGCCCAACGGACCCGGCTGGAAGGTCCGAGTCATCGCCAACAAATTCCCGGCGCTCGGAATCCATGGAGATCTGGAGTGCCGCGGTGAAGGGATGTACGACGTCATGCATGGGGTCGGTGCCCACGAAGTGATCGTCGAGTGCCCTCATTCCGAAACGAATCTGTCCCACCTCCCGGCAGAAGCTGTGCGTGATGTGTTGCTGGCCTACCAGTCACGGCTGACCGACCTCAAACGCGACACCCGCCTGATCCATGCGTTGATCTTCAAGAACAAGGGAGCCCGCGCTGGTGCCTCGCTGCCGCATGCCCATTCCCAATTGATCGTGACGCCGATTGTCCCCATCACGATTCAAGAGGAGCTCGACGGCTCTGAGGCGTACTTCAAATATCGAGGTCGTTCGATCTTCAATGACATGATCCTGCAAGAGCGGGCCTCCTCGCAGCGGGTGGTCTTGGAGACGGCACAGTTCCTCGTCTTTTGCCCGTTTGCCAGCCGCTTTCCGTTCGAGATTTGCATCGTCCCCAAGGTACAGCGGAGTCACTACGAAACCGCCTCGCGTTCCGAGATCGATGAACTGGGGGATGTGCTGAAACGTACGCTACGCAAGCTCGAGGTCGGACTCGAAGATCCGTCGTACAACTACATCATCCACTCCGCTCCGTTTAACATGCCCGAGTTGCCGCATTACCGCTGGCATATCGAGATCTTCCCGCGTCTGGCCGGAGTCGCAGGCTTCGAATGGGGCAGTGGGTTCTATATCAACCCCGTCCCGCCGGAAGAGGCCGCTAAGTTTTTGCGAGAGACTCGCGACGATTGAACAGGGGCGAGCCTCGCAGCTCTGACTCCCGTTCACCCGTACATCCGAGCCATGTCCCGGATGTAGTCGAGCGCCTCCTCCAGCTCCGGAACCTGGGCTCCCCGCTGGCGGCCCGCTTTGTCACAGCGAGACAACAGCTCCAACTCCTCAAAGTCCGGGTGCTCGCGCAGCCGCCGCTCGGCTCGGGCGCCGATGGTGCCATTGAGCAGCTTGTGCGCTTCCATATGATTCTCAATCAACCAGTGGGTGCGGTCAGTAATGAACCCCTTGAGCGCCTCCAACCCGGCGCTGACATGATCCAGCGGGTCGATCGCCTTCCCGACATCATGCAGCAGTGCAGCCAGCAAGAACTCCTCGTCGTAGGGCAACTCATCACGCGCCAATTCGAAGACTTGCAAGCTGTGGTACAGGGCGTCCCCTTCCGGATGGTGCTTGCGGCTCTGTGAGACACCGGCCATCGGAATCAGCAGCGACCGGAAGACTGTGAACCGGTCGACCTCCTCGCCGGTCGGCACCACATGTTCCAGATCCTGATCCGGGTACTCAGCTGCCAGAAACTTCTCCAGCTGGGAGATCGATGCCCGCTCGATGGCTTGACCGGTGATCGAACTTTTGAAGACCAGCCGGGCTTTTTCCAGCGGGTACAACGTCAGCTCGATCTCGAATGGACCTTGCACGTGGAGATGTGTGAAGAGACGTTCCTCGCCGTGCTTGCGGACCAGCTTGTGCTCGACCTCGTAGACTTGTCCCGCTTCATCGAGCGTCCCGGTCAGCGCCTCGACCGTCGAGGCGAACACGTGGATATCGATGTCGCTGCCAATGCGGACATGCCCGGTCAGCGTGCTGCCGATCAATCGCGGCTTGAATTTCTTGAGCAGTCGCATGATCGCCAGAGCAGCCATCCGCATCTCGCGCAGATTCTTCAGCCGGTTTTCGCCCTCATACAGGTGGGCAAACTTCAGGATCTCGTCCCGGATCTCGGCGTTGGACGGCAAATCGCGGGGCTTAACCCAGCCGCCGCAAATCTTGCGAGCCGCCTTGAGTTTGGCGGTGTAATATTCGGACTCTCGGCGCGAGTACATCAATCGAGCTGCCTCGAAGATGATCCGCCGCCGCATCTTATCGTTGTTCTTTCCCGACGGGTTCATGTGACACGGGGTCGACGCCCCGGTACTGAATGTAGAGAAACTCTGGGCAGAGGGGGACAGTCGCCCCTCATACGTCTCGTGCATCGCGAACTGCGATGTCGCTCGGCTTCTCGGCGAGCGTGCTTCCCATCATACGCAGTGGTGACAGTCTGCATACCCAAAAGGTTCAGCCCCGCCCGAGCATCTTTTTCGTCGCGTGGGCTTGAGCTCACACGATCGACAGATCTCCCTCGGAATGCGTGGGCCAAAGCTCACACAACGTCTGCGATCACAAGCTCCAGCTCAGCCGCCATTTTTGCACCCACAGGCTATTCTGTCGACTGTGCAGCCCCTGCCGTTTTGACAATGCGGCGCGCTTCGTACGGGAGTCGATGTCGCAACTCTCTTCAAAAACGACTGTTACGGCTGAGTAACGGAATCACGCAGCTTCCGGCATCCGCTTTGCATAACACGCACTTGTCCCACACCCACACAGTCCTCTGGCCCTAGGCACTAGCCCCTAGGCCCTTGGCCTCCTCAGGATTCCTCACATGGCTGTCAGCGAAAAGATCATCGGCATCGACCTCGGCACCACCAACTCGTGCGTCTCGGTCATGGAAGGCGGCGAAATCAAGGTCATCCCCAATCAAGAAGGCTACCCCACCACCCCCAGCGTGGTCGCCTTCACCGACAAGGGGGACATCCTCGTCGGCGAACCGGCCAAGCGGCAAGCCGTGACCAACCCCAAGAACACGATCTACTCGATCAAGCGGTTCATGGGACGCCGTCACTCGGAAGTCGAATCGGAAGAGAAGATCGTCCCGTATAAGGTCATCGGCGGCCAGGAAGAGTACGTGAAGGTCGACATCAACGGGCGGCAGTACACCCCGCCGGAAGTCTCCGCCCGCGTGCTGATGAAGCTCAAGGACGCAGCTGAGAACTACCTCGGGCACAAGGTCAACAAGGCGGTCATCACCGTCCCCGCCTACTTCAACGATGCCCAGCGGCAAGCCACCAAGGACGCCGGGCAGGTCGCCGGTCTCGAAGTCGTCCGCATCATCAACGAGCCGACTGCAGCTGCCTTGGCGTACGGCCTCGAAAAGATGAAGGAAGAAAAGATTTGCGTCTTCGACCTCGGCGGCGGGACGTTCGACGTGTCGGTGCTGGAAGTCGAGGCGGGCTCGATCGAGGTCCTCGCCACCAACGGCGACACGCACCTCGGTGGGGACGACTTCGATGAAGTCCTCATCAACCACATCGCCGACACGTTCAAGAAAGAGAACGGCATGGACCTCCGCAAGGACGCCATGGCGCTCCAGCGGCTCCGCGAAGCCGCCGAAAAGGCGAAGAAGGAACTGTCGCAGGCTCAGAACAGCGAGATCAATCTGCCGTTCATCACCGCCGATGCCAGCGGGGCCAAGCACCTGCAAATGAACATCACGCGGGCGCAGTTCGAAAAGCTGATCGACCCGCTCGTCGAGCGCTGCCGCCGCCCGGTCGAGCAGGCTCTCAAGGACGCCAAGCTGCAACCGTCGCAGATCGATGAAGTGGTCCTCGTCGGTGGTTCGACCCGCGTGCCGATGGTCATGGAACTGGTCAAGAAAATCTTCCAGGGCAAGGAGCCGCACAAGGGCGTCAACCCGGACGAGGTCGTCGCCATCGGGGCCGCTGTGCAAGGGGCCATCATCGTTGGCGATGTGAAGGATGTGGTCCTCCTCGATGTCTCGCCGCTGTCGCTGGGCATCGAAACCGAAGGCGGCGTCATGACCGTCCTCGTCGAACGCAACACCACCATCCCCACCACCAAATCCCAGACCTTCTCCACAGCTGTCGACAACCAAACGGCTGTCACGGTCCGCGTGTTCCAAGGGGAACGGGCGATGGCCAACGACAACCGCCTGCTCGACCAGTTCAACCTGGAAGGCATCCCCCTCGCCCCGCGCGGCACGCCACAAGTCGAAGTCAGCTTCGACATCGACGTGAACGGCATCCTCAGCGTGAAGGCCAAGGACAAGGGGACCGGCAAGGAGCACAAGGTCGAGATCAAGCAGTCGAGCGGTCTGTCGAAAGACCAGATCAGCGCGATGCAAAAAGAAGCCGAGATCAACGCCGCAGCTGACAAGGCCAAGAAGGAACTCGCCGAAGCCCGCAACAAGGCCGAACACCTGTGCTACTCGACCGAGAAGCAACTGAAGGAGTTGGGCGACAAGCTCGATGCAGCGAGTAAGTCCGCCATCGAGTCCGCCGTGACGAAGGTCCACGAGACCACCAAGGGCGAAGACGTAGCTGCCATCAACAGCGCCGTAGAAAGCCTCGAACAAGCGACCCACGCCCTGTCGAAACACATGTACGACGCCGCCCAAGCGAGCGGTGGGGGTAACCCCACTGGTGACCCCGCCCCCGACGGAGCCACCGGCGGCAAAGACGACAACGTGATCGACGCCGAGTTCGAGAAGAAGTAACCCAAGAAAACCAAAAAGCCCCGGTGATCCTCACCGGGGCTTTTTTCGTTATGCTGATATGATCACAATCGGGCAGGACGATCCATGAAGCACCGGGTCTATCTGGAAACGACGATACCCAGCTACCTGACCGCATGGGCCAGTCGCGATCTCATTGTGTGCAGCCACCAGCAATTGACTCGCGAGTGGTGGCAAACCCGCCGACAGGACTTTGATCTCTATGTCTCGCCGTACGTGATCGACGAAGTCAGTGCGGGCGATCCCGAAGCAGCCAAATTACGATTGGAGGCCCTGGCCGACATCCCGCAACTCGATCCGAGCGAAGCCGTCATTAACCTGGCGGAGCAGTTGATCAATCGTATTCCCATTCCGCCTCGAGCTGCGGCGGACGCCTTGCACATTGCCGTCGCAGCTGTCCACGAAATCCATTTCCTGTTAACGTGGAATTGTACTCACATCGCCAATGCACAGCATCGAGTCACCATCGAAACGATCTGCCGACAGTTCGGCTACCACCCGCCGGTGATTTGCACGCCTGAGGAACTGCTGAAGGAGTAACCGATGACCAACGATCCCATTGTCGAAGAGATTCGAGCGATCCGAGAGGCCATCGCGAAGGAATGCAATTACGACATCCGGCTGATCACCCAGCGCGCTCGTGAGCGAATGGAATCGAGCGGTCGCAAGGTTGTCTCTTTTGCTCCTGCAGTTTGCGAAGATGTCCCCGTCGCATCAAACGCTGTCAGCTGCGACGACAACGTGATCGACGCCGAGTTCGAGAAGATGTAACCTGAGAAATCCAAAAAGCCCCGGTGATCCTCACCGGCGCTTTTTCCAGAGTTCCGTGGTGATTTACACGATGTTTGCTACAGCGCCAACAAAGATCAATGAAGCCGTGAAGGCACTTCAGAGAAAGTTACGACTCGAAACTTCACCGTTGTTTGTCGATGTCATTCCCAGTCAAGATTGTCAACTCGATGAATGTTTCACAAATGTCGCGAGGCAGGTACGGGTAGCAGGTGGAACAATTCAGTATAGCTGGACAGTATGGGAATGCCCAAGGAAGTACATTGAAGGTGAGTTCCATGCCCTCTGGGTGACTCCAGATGGTAAGTCTCTCGACATTACACCACATCGAGACGGTGAAGCTCAGATACTGTTCATCCCGGACCATACGAGAAGGTATGCGAACAAGCTAGTTTGTACTGTGAGATTGGCACTCAGTACAGACAAGGACGTACTGCGATTCATCGACCACGGAAATGCCTTTGACAAGTTCCGCGCCGAACACACCGATTCAAATGGAAGACCTACGTTCACTCCACATGAATACTCAGAATTTCTGAATTCGCGCCCACGACTTAGAAATCTCGGACGTAACACACCTTGCCCATGTGGAAGTGGAACTAAATACAAGCATTGTTGTGGGTCGGGTGGCACACCCTGAGAGCGTGTTTGAAAAGCCGTTGTGCGATTATCGAGGATCGATTATTCCACGGTTTGTTGGGGCTGGACTGGTGTTTCACAAGGGGCGAAGGCAT
>JAYWHX010000032.1:0-19269 GCA_043777375.1 Planctomycetota bacterium
AAGTGGCCCTGACCTCGATCACCCCGGAACAACTGGTGATCGACCTGAACGGAAACAAAGACGTCGAGTTCGTCATCAAGTTCGGCCGCTGAGTACCAGCTGGGGGGGGCGAAATCACAAAGCGATCCAGACACGCTGATCCATCAACTCGAAAACGAGCGAACAGCCACGGATTCAGACCGATCAATTTGGAGAGCTTCTGACGAATATTGCCACAAAAATAGGCCGAACTGAAGTCCGGCCCCGAGGCGTATCCTGTGACTCAAACGTATATCGATCACGTGCCACACGAAACCTATGGCTTCGGTACGAGGAGCCCGATCCCGGAATACGTGAACCCCGCTTTGGTCATCTTCGTGGGGTTGTACAGATTGCGGCCGTCGAAGATCACTGGCGACTGCATCTTGTGTTTCAGGTAGTCGAAGTCCGGCGTGCGGTACTCGTTCCACTCAGTCACGATCGCCAGACAATCGGCTCCATCGACGGCGTCGTAATGATGCGCGTGATAGGTCAGCTTATCGCCGAAGATCTCTTTGACGTTTTCGATCGCGACCGGATCGTTGACGTGAACTTCGGCTCCGGCGCTGAGCAGTTGCTCGATCAGAACCAGTGAGGGAGCCTCGCGGATGTCGTCGGTTTTGGGCTTGAAGGCCAAGCCCCAGAGGGCGATTTTCCGGCCCTTCAGATGACCACTGAAGTGCTCGCTGATTTTGGAGAACAGGACGTTTTTCTGCTGGTTGTTGACGTTGTCAACGGCCTCCAGCATGTGCAACTTCATATTGTTTTCACGAGCGACACTGAATAACGCGCGGACATCCTTGGGGAAGCACGAGCCACCGTATCCCACGCCGGGGAACAGGAACGCAAAGCCAATTCGCTGGTCATGGCCGATGCCACGACGTACGTCGTTGATATCGGCTCCGACTCGCTCGCACAGATTGGCCATCTCGTTAATGAAGCTGATCTTGGTGGCTAGCAGGCAGTTGGCCACGTACTTGGTCATCTCTGCTGATTCCAGGCCCATGGCAAGGAACGGCTTCTCGGTCCGGAGAAACGGCTTGTACAGTTCTTGAAGAAGGTCAGCGGGTGCCTGCCGATCCGAACCAACAACGACACGGTCAGGCTTGGTGAAGTCGTCGATCGCGCAGCCTTCCTTAAGGAACTCCGGATTCGAGGCGACATCTACGTCGCGACCGAGAAGTTCTTTCAAACGGTTCGCCACCTTGCGATTGGTGCCGACCGGGACAGTACTCTTGATAACCACCACCACATCTTTCGAGAGAAGCGGCGCGATCGCATCGGCAGCAGCGAACAGGTATCTCAGGTCTGCGGACCCGTCATCACCCTGGGGTGTCCCAACGGCCAGAAACACGCAGTTAGCAGTCGGGACGCACTCGGAAACTTGCGTCGTGAACTTCAGGCGGCCATGAGCGACGTTATGAGAAACCATCTCGGTGAGGCCGGGCTCATAGATCGGGATGTCGCCTTTGCGAAGACGTTCGACTTTTTTGTGGTCGATATCCACGCAGACGACATCGTTCCCGCTATCCGCAAAGCAGGTCCCCGTGACGAGGCCCACATACCCCGTGCCGATCATCACAATTCTCACAACTCATCTCCCGGCAGTTCAACTGGTGCGATATCGCGGTGTTCCATGGGACGGTCCCTCAGAATTAGCATATCACCAAATGAGCTACTCATTGGTGTGCAGTTCTCGAATCAGTGCCTTGCTGGTCCGACACTTGCAGCAACAAGCTCGCCAGATCGCTACGTTGCGAGCCAAAAGAAAAACCCGTGGAACCGGGACAAAAGGCGTCCTCGGTGCCACGGGATAGAGCGATGGAATCGTCATAAATGAGCGATTCGGAGTCCTGTGATTTCTTAGCGAGCCAGAATGGAGATCCAGCCGTCACGGGCATCGATTCCGATCACCGACAGATGGACCATCTTGCCCTCGATCTCACGATCGAACTCGGCCTTGAGGGTCTTACTGGGAATGGCCCGCTGAATGTTCTGAATCATGATACGGGCACGAGTGACCTGCAGACCCACATTCTCAGGAGGAGCGATTGGCTTCACCCCCACGTTCCCACGCTCCATGACGATCTGGCTGCCTTCGACGCGGAACGTCAAGGGAACGGTAATGATCTGGGTCGGAATCTCTTCCCCATTTTCAGGCTTCAGTCCGGCCCGCATCACAAATTTAACCTGGCCCCCTTCTACTTGGAAGCGGACGGGGTCGACCGCATCGAACACCAGCGTGTTGTCTTGAGGCTGTTCGCCTTCGGGGACAACAGGCTCAGGAATGTCGACTGACTGCCCGAGGAGCTTGGTGAGGCGTTCTCTGAGGGTCGCCCGGACTTCGGACTCCTTCATCGTCTTGCCTGCGAATTCAAAGCGATCAGCGAAATTGCTCATCAGGCTTTCGTGAGCCTGGATCAGCACTCCGTTCGACGGAATCGAGATGTTTGGAGCAGGATTCGCTCCGCCCAGTTCATCAGTGTCCATGAGGCGAGTACGAATCAAAGCATCACTGTCAGTACTGCTCCATTGCATCGCATCGGGATACATCCCCTGCTCTCGCAGAGGTCCCCAAACTCGGGTTTCAAGTTCCAAATTGGCCTTGTCGAACTTCGACTGAGCTTCTTTATCCAGCCGAGGTCCGACTTCGTTGCGAATCTGGTCGGCGGTATAAGCGTTGGCCTCGCCAGCCTTGCCTTGTGCCACGTCCAGAGCAATTCCATCGGCGATTCGACCGAGAATCGGAATCCAGCTCTGGCGGGCACGGGCACTGTAGATGTTGGTGTTCGCATTGACACCCACTGACGCCTGGGTAGAGGAGAACGTCCTGCCATCGAAGAACACGTTCTTTTCGGCGTGGAATTGGTGATTTCCCGAGGCAAACACCGTCGCCTGGTTTGTGACACCGGTCGTGTTTGACTGGACTGTCCCATTGACGGTCAGAGCAATCAAAGCAGATTCGCCGCTCGGCCGCAAATCGACATTCACCGATGTGTTTGTGCATTGCGAGCCGTTAATCCGTGCCCCCATCACGCACTGATTGATCCAGGACGACTCGTTACGGTTGTCACTCAACACGCGACTGAGAAGTCCCTCAGACGCCACAACCCGCATGTTGTAGTTGTAATAGTTGGCGCACATCAGCTCTGTCAGCTTGGCACCGCCGTCCGGAGCGACTGATTTCAGGGCGACGTAGGCCAGCCGGGCATTCGTCGCTGATGCTGTCGATCCGTTGGCCTCGTAATCATCCAGGGCAGTCAGAAACTGACCAGCCAACTCGCGGACCTTCGCTCGTGGATCGGCATCCGCCGGAGAAGTGAGCGACTTCGATACGCCACTGATGGCACTGTTCAGGCGGGCGAGAGACGACCGGGAAAGGAACTCCTTCTGGGCGTCTGACCATTCTGCTGATGGAGTCAATTTGGTGGTAATGCGGGAGAGCAATTCGACAGTGGATGGCGAGTTGTCAACCGTATTCGAGGCATTCGACAACGCATCCAGATCAAGGTAGGGAACCCACAGGTCACCACCCTGAATGGAAGCCAAATCAGAACGCACATTGGAAATCGCAGACTGCAAACCTGTGTAGCTGGATTCCACCATACGCTTCTTAGACAGCGTGGGATCAGACTCCAGAATATCGAGAACAGCAGTTCCGAACGACACCCGTCGCACCAGACGACCATGCAGGTCGGCCAAGGGACCATGCAGCTGGGCATAAGAGGAGTCCTTGAGAGCCCTCTCCATGACATCCGCCTTGGACTTCAGCTGGGCCAGCACTTCACGCTGCCCCGCAATGTCCAGGGCTTCCTCCGAATAGAGCTTTTCGACGATGGCGATTGTCGAGTTCCCCCAATCGGTCCAATTTCCATCCAACAGCTCGAAATCTTTGGACTGCAATCCTGCGGGGGCTTTCGAAGCAATCAATCCCCGCAACCCGACTCCCGGGGCCTGATCATCGACTGCCCAGGAGGAAGCGGTGGCAAAAAGCAAGCAAATTGCTCCGCCCTTGAACCAACGGTGGGCGACGCGTGAGCGGCGTCCGTGCATCTGCGTGGTGTTCACTTGAACCATTTTTCCCAACTTTCCTTCATTGAGGCCAATCCGTCACCGCCGGAGAGCCAACCTGCGAGTTGTATCGCCTGATCGACTGGCGCACCTGCGATTGGACCTGCCGTGCAATCATGCTTGATCGACTCTTCGAGAGAGCTGATCTCATACAAGGATCGACAGGCAAGCTTCGCGTGTTGACCACATCCTATGGAGACTGCGCAGGCTATTCAAACTCTACAATCATCAAAGTCCAAAAATTCCCTATTTCCTCAAAATCGAGGGCGGCATCGGGCGGAATTGGGATTCTGGTAAACTGTTTCCAGTGAGCGGGTTGAGGAATCGATGTTGCCTTCTCGATGCAATTTCCAGTAAGAAGACACTTGTTCGAGGCACAGACCTCCTGATTTCACAATAACACACCTCAGCGGAACGGAGTCCGCCCTGATGGCCTGCACGGTTGCCCAATTGGCCAGTCTGATTCACGGCGATGTCATCGGTGATGGCAGTGTTGTCATTCAAGACGTGGCTGCACTCGATTGCGTCACTGCGCAGACCGTGACCTACATTGAGAATTCCCGAAGGCTAAAACGCCTGGCCGGGCTGGTTCCCGGGGCACTGATTCTCTCCCGCGACGCTGTCGAGCCGGCCCAAAAAGCCATTTCGTCCCCGTTGGTCGTGGTCAACGATCCACAGGGAGCGTTCATCACTCTGATGATTCATTTTCGCCCGGTGCCAGCTCGCGAGACAATAGGGATCTCGTCGCAAGCCGTCATTCACCCCTCAGCGGTGATCGGCCCTGGCACCAATGTCCACAGTGCCGCTGTCATCGAGGAGGGCGTCACGATTGGGGCCAATTGTGATATCCACGCGGGTGTCGTCATCCGTCGCAAGTGCCGCCTCGGAAACGAAGTCACACTACACCCGAATACCGTGCTCTACCCCGGCATGCAGCTCGGTTCGCGAGTCATCATTCATGCGAACGCAGTGATTGGGGCCGATGGGTTCGGATATCGTCTCATTCAAGGGCACCTGACCCGTATTCCACACACTGGAACTGTTGTCATTGAGGACGATGTCGAAATTGGAGCATGTGCCACGATCGACCGGGCCATGGTGGGTGAGACACTGATCGGGCGCGGCACCAAGATCGACAACATGGTCATGATTGCCCACAACTGCCGTGTCGGTCAGCACAACGCGATCGCCTCTCAGGTCGGTTTCGCGGGATCTGTCATCACGGGCGACTATGTCCGGTGTGGCGGACAGGTCGGCGTGGCTGATCACTTGAGAATCGGCGATAAGGCGTCACTCGGTGGTAAGGCGGGCGTCATGTCCGACATCGAGCCAGGCACCACGCATTACGGCATCCCGGCTCGCCCCGACAAAGAACAACTCCGCATCCAGCTGGCCTTGCAACGTCTGCCCGACCTCGTGAAGAGGGTCCATGAGTTGGAACAGAAAATGGGAGAACTGCACCCCAGGCACGACGCCCCATAGATATGGAAGAAAGACTGTCGAGAAGCCGAAGTTTTGCCACCCCACATCATGAGGCTTCAGAGTGAATTGAGCAGGTTCCACAGGCAACCGACTCCTTCTCCAGCTACAATACTCAGAGCCGTGCGATGGTCGCACGGGTTCGTTTCCCCACCCAGGAGTGATCCCATGTCCGCCAGCATTCTGATTCAGGACGAACTGGAGATCCCCGCCGGCTTGGACACCCTTGCGGACTTTCGTCGTTGGGCGATCTCGGATGAGTTTCCAGAGTATGGTCGCATTGATTTCGTGAATGGACGGGTGGAGATCGACATGAGTCCCGACAATCTCTATTTCCATTCGGCACCGAAAAGCGAGATCGGAGCCGTGATCCGCAATCGCCTGAAGTCGACCAATCGCGGGCAGGTGTTCGTCGACAAATCTCGCGTCAGTGTCCCGTACGCTCAGCTCAGTGCTGAACCAGACATTGTGGTGGTGCTGGATGACTCCATTCTTTCGGGGCAAGTGCGATTGGTTCCCACTGCGGGAAATGCGCCGGGGAGTTTCCTTGAGTTTGAGGGGCCACCTGACTTAGTGGTAGAAGTGGTTAGTGATTCATCTCGATCCAAAGACACCAAACGGCTATTCTCCGCCTACTTCTCCGCCGGAGTGACTGAATACTGGTTGGTCGATGCGCGTGGTCCGGAATTGCGGTTCCAGATCCATTCGCGAGCCACTGACCAGTTTGAACCGGTGGCAGTCGACCTTGACGGAAATCAATCCTCCTCAGTGTTAAGTTCCAAGTACCGCTTGGAACGGAGCACTCGTCCCGCAGGTCAATGGGACTACGAGTTGGTGGAAACCGCGTTGATTTGACCACGGCTCGCGATTGTGCCCAAGGCATCCTCTCACTCATGATCACCCCAGTGACCATCCCGATTCGACCACACACCGGCGAGCGTATCGGCCTGCTCGCGGGTTGGGGTCGGTTCCCAATCCTCTTTGCCGAGGAGGCGCGTCGCCAGGGGTATTCCGTGTATTGCAACGCCATCACGGGGATGGCCGATGACAACATGGGGCAGTACTGCGATAAGGTTCAATACACTCCACTCGCACGCCTCGGCTCCGCGATTCGATTTTTCCGCAAGAACCGTGTCGATCGCGTCGTCATGGCGGGCAAAGTCAACAAGCAAGTCCTCTTCGACCCGTGGAGGTTCTTGAGGCTTCTGCCTGACATGCGGACCATCCACATGTGGTTGCGGTACGCCACCAATAAGGCTGACGACACTCTCCTCCTCGCTGTCATTCGCGAGTTTGAACGCGATGGCATTCACTTTGAGTCCGCGCTCACCTTCTGTCCGGAGCTACTCGTGAAACACGGATTCCTCACCAAACGTCAGCCGTCAACGTCCCAGTGGAATGACATTCGCTTCGGCTGGGATCTCGCCAAGGAAATGGGCCGCCTCGACATCGGGCAGACCGTCATCGTACAAGACACAGCTGTCATCGCAGTCGAGGCGATCGAGGGTACTGACCAGTGCATCCGCCGCGCGGGGACACTCTGCAAGCGTGGAAATCTCGTCGTGATCAAGGTCGCCAAACCCAGGCAGGATATGCGATTCGATGTTCCCACCGTCGGCGTCCAGACTCTGCAAACCATGCAGGAAGCGGGAGCCCGCGTCCTGGCCATCGAAAGTGGTATGACGATCCTGCTTGACGAACCCGCGGTCGTCGCCATGGCGGAGCGACTGGGGATTTCCATCGTGTCTCTGAAATCCGAAGAGATCCAATTGCGAGTCGCGTCATAGCTCTCCTGGGGAATTGGCCTCTTCGGAAAGACTTGCCGTTGACGCTCCCTGCTTCGCTCGGCACCGGCTGACTCGCCGAGCGACTCAGAACGAACAGCCCGTTCATTGGCCATTCCATGAACTCTCTGCCATGATGGACACTCATCAAAGCTGAAGATCTTCTGGGAGACGCTATTCATGGGGCTGAAATCGCTGTTACTCAATTGGTCGGTTGCCTTCGCCATGAGCTGTTCCACGGCTCTGGCGGTCGGTCCCGATCCGATACTGCTGTGGCCGAACGGCGCTCCGGGAGCGGTCGGCAACGAAGAGTCCGACAAGCCCAGCATCCGGATCTATTCCCCGCCAGCTGAGAAATCGAACGGTGCTTCCGTCGTGATTTGCCCCGGCGGCGCGTACGCCATTCTGGCCTACGATCACGAGGGATCGCAGGTCGCACAGTGGCTGAACGAACACGGCGTGACGGGGATCGTGTTGCAATATCGACTCGGCCCCCAATACAAGCATCCTGCCCCCCTGAGCGATGCACAGCGGGCAATTCGCTACGTCCGAGCCAACGCCACTGCTTTGAAGCTCTCACCAAACCGGATCGGAGTCATGGGGTTTTCTGCGGGAGGGCATCTGGCCTCGACTGTCTCGACGCACTTTGACGCGGGGCAAGCGGACGCCCCGGATTCGATCGATCGTGTCAGCTGTCGTCCAGACTTCTCCGTGTTGTGCTACCCCGTGATTAGTCTCGCGGACGATTTTGCCCACAAGGGGTCGGGAAACAACTTACTGGGGCCGAATGCGGAGGCCGCATTGTGGGAGAATCTGTCCAATCAGACACAGGTCAACAAGCAGACACCCCCCGCGTTCCTCGTCCACACCAACGAAGACAAAGGCGTCCGGGTCGAGAATGCTTTGTCCTACTACTCCGCACTCGTCAAACACGATGTCCCGGCGGAACTGCATGTCTTCCAGAACGGCCCGCATGGAGTCGGGCTAGCTGATGGCGAGCCGGGAGTCGGTCGCTGGCCAGAAGCGATGATCGCCTGGATGAAGACAAATGGGCTTCTGTTCGGCGGACAACGCCGCGAGGTCAGCGGCAGCGTGACGCTGAACGGACAGCCACTCAAATGGGGATCGATCACCATCGAACCAGAGAATTCCAACGCCCCCATCGCCTGGGCCATGATCAATGGCGGCAATTATTCGATCCCCGCGTTTCGCGGCGCAGCTGTCGGGAACAACCGGGTGACGGTCCGCAATCTGGGTGGACTTGATCCGCGTCCCTCAATTGAGAAGGCTGAAATTGTGAGCCGCTCCGGCATCGTCTTGTCGATCGTTGATGAGGGATCGAACACCTTCAACCTGAATCTGGAAGTCAAGCCCCAGTGAACAGTGGCCGGACCTTGGCGATAGGTGACATTCACGGGTGCGATAGAGCGCTCGTCGAGTTGCTGCATGCCCTCGATGTCACTGCCGAAGACACACTCATCATCTTGGGCGATGTCATCGATCGTGGCCCGGATTCGAAGCGCTGCATCGACATCTTGCTCGACATCAAGGGCTTCTGCCAGTTCCGACACATCATGGGTAATCATGAAGAGATGATGCTCGACGCGATGGCCGGCGGAGAATGGAGGGACTCGTGGCCGCGCTATGGCGGGTTCGAGATGTTGCAGTCTTACGGGGGGAGTTTCTCCCAGATCCCGGACGAGCACCTGGAGTTCATCCGGAACGGTGAACCCTTCATCGAGACCGACTCGACAATCTTCTCGCATGCCTCAATTCAAAGCGGATCGCCACTCAATTCACAAGACAAACACTGGCTCCGCTGGAGCCGAATCAGTCGTCACACATTGCCGCACATCTCTGGCAAGCCTGTGATCTGTGGGCACTCGGCTCAGGAATCCGGTCTGCCGCTGGTCCTGCCAGGGTGGGTCTGCATCGACACTTGTGTCTACGGGGAAAATGGGGCACTGACCGCAATTGATGTCGACAATGATTTGATCTATCAAGCGGAACAAGGCGGCAAGTATCGCGGCTGCTATCCATTAGAGGACTTCGTCGGGTGACTCGCCACAAAGCCAAGCCAAAGACTCGCAAGAAGATTTTCCATCACCGAGACGGGCACGCCCACGGTCCGGAACAGCGGGTGCTGCCCGGAGGGACGCACTTTCCTGTCCGCGTTACCGCCATGCGGTACTCGGCGACGGACATTCTGGAGCGCGACCTCAAGTCGCCGCATGAAGTGGCCGCGCTGCGGGAACCGGGCTCGATCCTGTGGATCAACGTGGACGGCATCACGGACCCGCAATGGCTGCAAGCCATCGGCGAGGCCTTCGGCCTACACCCACTGGCCCTCGAAGACGCAGTCCATGTCCACCAACGAGCCAAGGTTGAAGAGTACGACGATCACTTGTTTATCGTTGTGCGAATGGCCGCACTGAACTCTCACCAACCGACAGAGCAGGTCAGCCTGTTTCTTGGCAAGGACTTCGTCGTCACTGTGCAGGAGTTGCCAGGGGGCGACTGCCTCGACCCGGTTCGCCAACGCCTCCGCACGAACCACGGACGCCTCCGCCGAAGCGGACCCGACTACCTGACCTATGCCTTGATCGATTCCGTGATCGACAGCTATTTCCCAGTACTGGAACAGTACGGCGAGGATCTCGACTCGCTCGACTCAGCTGTGGATGGAACGTCCCCTGTAGTACTGGAACGCCTGCACTCCATTCGACAAGAGTTGCTGCAATTACGCCGTGCTGCGTGGCCTCATCGAGACGCACTCAACTCCCTGCAGCGGCATGATTCAGAACTGATCGCCTCCGAAACACGGGTTTTTCTTCGTGACTGCTATGACCACTCGGTCCAGATCATTGATGTGCTGGAAACACAACGAGAAATGTGTGCAGACCTGCGAGACCTCGTCCTCACTATGGTCGGACATCGCACGAACGAGATTATGCGAGTGCTGACGATCATGTCCACAATCTTCATCCCGTTGAGCTTCATTGCGAGCGTGTACGGAATGAATTTTGACACCAATGTGTCGCGACTCAACATGCCAGAGCTGCTATGGACTTTCGGCTACCCGTTTGCACTCTCGCTAATGCTGGGGACCGCGGGTGTCCTGTTGTATTTCTTCTACCGGCGTGGCTGGCTCACTCGGCCCGACTCCGCGTTTCTCCCAGTCACCCCGTCCAAGGAGTAACTACGCATGCGGCTCGCCGGGATCCGGCTCACGCTGGCGGAGCGACTCTTTCATGCTGATGAAATCCGACAGCAGAAAGATCACCGTCAAGAACGCCAAAGCGATCTCTGTCATCGCTAGCAACTTGGCAGGCACCGTCTGCGGAGTGATGTCTCCGTACCCGAAGAACGTGAAATTCAAAGTGCTGAAGTAGACACACTCGAAGATTCGCTCAGCTCCCAGCAAGGACTCGTCGATGGAAAAGCTCTTCGCATCGATCGACAGCAGGCAGTAAAAATCCAATCCAAACGACAGGATGATCTGGAACATGTTCACCAGCATCAGCCGCATGAACTTATGGTATGCCAGATTCACCCGCGTGGCATCGCGCAGCTGGACCATCTCCTCTGTGACGAAGAAGAGTGTCTTCTTCCAGCAGACCGCAACGATCAAGACCTTCATCCAATCGGACGAGACATACCCCGTACCCTGCACGCTGAGCGTGGCCGCCGCGATCAGAATGATGATCAGGTATTCGAGAGCGTTGCGCATCGGGGAAGTGTCTTACGCAGCTCGACGGAATTGAATTTCCTGACACCCGCCACTGGAGAGCGTCCACATCGGCTTGGGATCGAGGGCCACGGGGGCGACAACCTCGAAGCCCAGCGAGGCGACATAGTCCCCGAACGCCTTGGGAGTCATCGACTCATACGGATACCCGCCCAGCCAGTCGTGAATGTCATGCTGGTAGTCCATGCCTCGTTGATCGTGATACTGCTTCAGGTACTCGCGAAAGCTTTCGCCCTTCAGAAGAAACCTCGCGCGATTCTTCAACGTGTACAACCCCTGCACCACCGATTGGCCCCACTTGGGCAGCTTGCGGTAAATCCGTTTTTCGAGCTTCCAAAACCCGCACAGCACCGTCTTGCGGTAGATGGCCAGAGCCAGCGTGCCGTCCGACTTCACGAGTGTTGAGGCCCGGCGGATCGCCTCGTGCATCGAACCGGTGTGATGCAGTACGCCCCATGAATAGACCACGTCGAACTGCCCCAGAGCTTCCGGAGTCGCGTCAAAAATGCTCAGCTGTTGGCAGGTCACTTTGGCATTCGGAGCAAACCGCTTCAGCGTCTGCTCTGTCGTGCGCACGGAATCCGGGTCAATGTCGACAGCCACGATCTCAGCGGCCCCCATGCGAATAGCAGCCAGGGAGTGCAACCCCGATCCACTGCCGATATCGAGGAACCGAACTCCGTCGAGGCGATCGCGTCCGATGATGCGGCGCAGATCGGCCTCCGCTTGTTCGATTCGGCCTTCATCGAGCAACTCGGCATAGCTCGCCCAGTTCTCGCCGAATTTGAAATGGCTTTCGACTTCCAACAGTTCTGAACTCATGTCTGCTTCCCTGCGAACGAGTGGGGCTGCGCCCAGCCAACGAATCCTTCGTGAACGGAAAGTTAGATGCATTCGCAGCTTCGGGTCAACGCGAAGTTTGGATGGCTCACGCAATCCTCCCTGTTTCGACTCGAATTCGCCCTCGATTCGGAAGATCCTGCCGTTACAGGTCGCCAACGCGAGGCTGTGCGCGGAGGAACGTCTTGCGCTGGAGTTTCCATCAGCCAGCGTTGATTCTTGGAGGAAAACTCCACACGATGCGTCTCGACGAGATTGACGCCCACTGCCATGAGGAGCCACCCGCATGCGAATGATTTCTAAACTGTGTGTCCGCCTGATACTGCTCGGGATGGGATCGTCGATTGCGTTGGCAGACGCGCCACGAATTTTCCCCGTCGGCACGAAGCCCGCCGATTCCCGGCTGAAACCATTTCGCAATCTGAATGACACTCTGCATCCGTGGTCTCCACCGACCACCAAGGCAGCTTGGGAGTCCGAAGCGGCTCGCATCCGTGAGCAAGTGCTGGTGTCAAACGGTCTGTGGCCCCTGCCCGAGAAGACACCGCTGCAACCCATCGTCACGGAAAAGTTCGACCGTGGGGACTACACAGTTGAGAAGGTCTACTTCGCCAGCAGGCCTGGCCATTACGTGACCGGAACGCTGTACCGGCCCCAGCATGTTACGGGAAAGATGCCCGCGATCCTCTGCCCGCACGGGCACTGGCAAGAGGGCCGGTTTTACGATGCGGGCGACGCCACTGCGGCTCAACAACTGGCCACCGGTGCCGAGGACTTTCTGTCCGGGGCTCATTCCCCGCTCCAAGCCCGCTTCGTGCAACTTGCCCGCATGGGCTGCATCGTTTTTCATTACGACATGGTGGGCAACGCCGATAGTCAGATGATTGGGCACCGCACGGAATTCAACGACGTGGAAGCCGCCCTGCGATTGCAGAACAAGATGGGACTGCAAACCTGGAACTCCATTCGCGCCCTGGATTACATCACCTCACTGCCAGAGGTCGATCCCGCACGAATCGGCGTCACCGGCGCCAGTGGCGGCGGAACGCAGACGTTCATGCTGTGCGCTATCGATCCCCGCCCAGCGGTCGCATTCCCTGCAGTGATGGTCTCCTCCAATATGCAGGGCGGCTGCCAGTGCGAGAACGCGGAATACCTGCGGATCGGCATCAACAACGTGGCCATCGCTGCCCTGTTCGCCCCTCGCCCGCTCGGCATGGTGGGGGCCGATGACTGGACGATTGATATCGAAACCAGCGGACTGCCGGAGCTCAAGCAAATCTACTCGCTCTACGGTGCCACCGATCTGGTGGCTGCGAAGACCTACAAGCAATTCCCTCACAACTACAACCAGTGGTCCCGCGAGTTGATGTACCGCTGGTTTGCCACTCATCTGAAACTTGCTCCCGATGTTCCGGTCAAGCAGCTCGATTTCTGGCCACTGACTAAGGCCCAGCTGACCATCTTCGATGAGAAGCACCGGGTCCCCGCTGATGCCCTGAAGGCCGATGCACTGCGCCAGAAGATGACCGAGGAATCGACAGCCGCCTGGCAGGTTGTTCTGCCGAAGACCAAGGCCGACTTGGCGAAATATAAAGAGTCCATCCGCCCCGTGCTGGGAGTCGCCCTTGATCGCGGTCTTCCCGCTGCGGAAGACATCGTCTCCACAGAGGTGGCAAGCACGGGCCAGGGCGAACTCCAGATTCTCACGGCATTGGTCGGTCGCAAATCCGAGGGGACTCAAATCCCGACTGCATCGATTTACCATCCCAGCAAGTTCGATGGCCGACTGGTGATCTGGTTGGATGAGACTGGTAAGTCGGCTCTGTTCGATCCCACAGGCCACCCCATCGCAGCTGTGCAGAAGCTGACCGACGCGGGGTATGCTGTAGCCTCAGCAGACCTGTTCTTGACGGGTGAGTTCTTGTATCCAGGCGCTATTGCCTCGTATAATTTTCGTCAGGAGTATCCTGGTTATCTGCTGGGATACAACCGCCCGCTGCTGTCTCATCGCGTACGCGATGTCTTGACAGTAATTCGCGCAGCGAGTCTGCACCCCGATGTGAAGTCGGTCCAACTCGTCGGAACCGGAGAGGCCGGACTGCCGGTCCTGCTGGCCCGCAGTGTCATCGATGCAGACGTCCAAAGGTGTCTCGTCGACCTGAACGGGTTCGCGTTCTCGTCCGTAAAAACAGACGATGATCCCCACCTGCTGCCCGGCGCTTTGAAGTACGGCGGAGTCGGCGGACTGACCATCTCAGCTGCCGAGGGAGCGACGTCAGTGTATGGCTGTACTGCGGCGAACGACGCGGAACTGGCAGTGTGGAAGCAGGTCAGCCCTGACTCACTGCATGAGGCAACCCTGACGCCGGACGCTGTGGCAGAGGCACTGCTCAAATGAGTGGTCATTCGGGCGGGCGAAGCGAGTGCTGTGAACAGGATTGCGATCATTGTGGGGCACGTTTCCTACGTGCCACATAGCCAAACCACTTCACGACGATCGTGTTCGCAGCACCGGGGCGTCGCGAGCCACTGCCATCGGATTCGAGCTTCCCATGCCCAACACTCTTGAAACCTGTTCCATCGCCCTCAAGGAATGGGCGGTCGTGTGTCGCGCGCTCGCGACCGGTGTGCAGACGGTCCTGATTCGCAAGGGCGGCATCTCGGAACCGGGCGGGGCTTTCCGCTGCGAACACGAGGCGTTCTGGCTCTACCCCACCCGGTTTCATCAGGGAGCAGACGCGCTCACCCCCGCCGGAGCGGCGATCCTCAACGGGCTCTCAGTGCCTGCTGAACCGGGTCTTGTCCCGATCTCATTATTTGCCCGCGTTCAATCAGTCCAGCGCATCACCGATCCGGATCAACTGGCTCCTTATCTGGACCGCCAGATCCTCAGCACCGCAACCGTCCTGCAACGGTTCCATTACAAACGCCCGGAGCTGTACGTGATTGAAGTGACCTGCTCGGTCACTCGGGCACCCTTTACGATCCACGAAACAGCCGCGATGGCCGGATGTCATAGCTGGGTGAATCTGCCTGCGGGACATCCGGTGCCGTAATCGTCCGGAGCAGTTCCACGTTGGAAATCCTGTGATAAGTGCTTACGCTAAGATTTCCTGCACGACCCGTGGCGGCTCCAACCCCCGTCAGCTTGAAATCGAGCCCCTGCGACTTGTACTTGAATCGGGTATAGTCAATACCCAGGCAGTGCAGCATCGTCGTGAGCAGTGAGGGGATTCTCCGCGACTTTGTCGGAGAACTCGTCCGTCTGACCGTTGGTAGTACCGGGCTGGATCCCTACGCCTGCGAGCCAGACGCTGAAGCAGCGGGGATGGTGGTCGCGGCCGTATTGCTCTTTCGTGAGTGCCCCTTGGCAGTAGACCGTCCGCCCGAATTCGCCGCCCCACTCAATCAACGTGTCTTACACTAGGCCGCGTTGCTTCAGGTCAGCCAGCAGTGCCGCCTGTGGCTGATCGACATCCTGACATTGCACCGGCAAATCGCGAGGTACGCTGCCGTGATGGTCCCAGTCGCGATTGTACAGCTGTTAACCTGTACGCAGCGTTCGGGAGTTAAACGGTAGCAGGCGAAAAACTTGTTCCACTGAATCGGGTGGATGTCGCGAATAAATCAAGCGGCCACTTCATCCGCCTCTGGCCGAGCCACTCAGCTCCCGATGATTCACAAACCGATGCAGGCCATTTGAACGCCGCACCGGAACAACTTCTGAATGGATTGGTGTCTCATGATGAGACAATCGTAACCAGAAAACTCTCCCCGAATCTTGCAATAACGATGAACATCCCTGTAACAATTGCGAACGGGCTGTACGCATTCTCAACAAGGATGGCGACGGGAGTCCGTGTCCGCATCTGCGGCCTTTCGGTGAATTCGCGACCTGCATTTCCCTGTCAGAGTTCTTCGCTCACCGCCGACCGAGGTTTGGGAGGTGGTCGATGCGCAGCGAGGTGACATCAAAAAAACGCCTCCATTCGGGTTTTTCCGCCGATCGCCTGCCTTTCCTTCCCGGATTCACCCAAATCCCTGTGGCCTGACGCATGTTCCAGACTTGACGTACTTTTCGCTGCTGCCATAATCGCCTCCCTAGCCAATTGCGGGTGTAGCTCAGTTGGCAGAGCACCACGTTGCCATCGTGGATGTCGAGGGTTCAAGTCCCTTCACCCGCTCTCGTCGTTTTGCATTTCGGTGCGAGACGAGACTCATCGGAATTTCACTCCCGGCCGTGATCGTATCTAGGCGGTCATTGGCCGGTTGTGTATTTCTAGCTGGCCTGACTGAACTGGAGCGGTACACGTGGCGGAACAACAGGTGCTCGACGAGCCGCAGACCGAAGTCGCGGCAGCCAAGCCTCGCTTGGAATTGAAGACCGAGATCAAAGATGTCGGTCCCTGCAAGAAGCATGTTCGCGTGATTGTCGCGAAGGATGCGATCGCGGGCGTCATGGCTGAAGCGGTCGATGAATACACCGGCAAGGCTGAAATCCCTGGTTTCCGCGTGGGAAAGGTCCCTGCATCGCTCATTAAGAAGCGATTCAAGAAGGAAATTGCCGACCAAGTCAAACAGCGCGTGCTGATGGTCAGCCTGGATCAGATCGCGGAAGATTCCAAGATCGACCCGATCAATCAGCCGAATCTCGACATGGATACGGTCGAAATTCCGGAAGATGCCGATTTCGAGTACGAGTTCGAAGTCGAAGTGCGCCCGACATTCGACCTTCCGTCGTACAAGGGACTCAAGATCAGTCGCCCAGTCCGCGAGGTCTCCGAGCAGGACATCGACGACTACCAGAAGAATTTTATCGAACAGTACGGCGTTCAAGAGCCAGTCGACGATGCTGTCGCCGCAGGCGATTTCGTCAATGTCGACATTGTTCTGTCCCGCAATGGGGCCGAGTACAACCGAATTTCGGATCAGCTGGTCCGTGTTTTGCCGCTGCTGAAGTTGCAGGACGGCGAACTGGCGGGCTTTGATAAGCTGATGATTGGTGCCCAGGTCGACCAGACCCGCAAGGCCAAAATCAAGGTCTCGATGGAAGCTCCAGTTGCCGAGATGCGTGGCGAAGAACTCGACGTCGAGTTCACAATTTTGGATGTGAAGCGGATGAGTGCCCAGACTGTCGACAGCGACTTCTGCGACCGTGTCGGCTTCGCATCGATCGACGCTCTGCGTTCGGCCATCCGCCGTACTCTGGAACGTCAGGTCAAGTACGAACAGCGTCAGACTTGCCGCAAGCAGATCACCGACAAGATCATCGAGTCGGCGAACTGGGAACTGCCCGAAGACATGGTCGCCAAGCAGGTCGAGAACGCGCTGCGTCGCGAAGTCCTCGAAATGCAGCAGGCCGGTTTCACGTCGCAGCAGATCATGTCTCGCGAGAACGACCTGCGTCAGCAGTCGCTCAGCATGACCCGCCGCAACCTGAAGGAACACTTTGTCCTCGATCGCATCGCGACCGAAGAAAAGCTGGAAGTCACCGAGCTCGATATCGAGCAGGAAATCACTGCGATGTCGTTCCAGCGTGGTGAAAGCCCACGTCGGGTTCGTGCTCGCCTGATCAAGTCGGGTGTCATCGAGAACCTGTATGCCCAGATTCGCGAACGCAAGGCGGTGGACATGATCCTCGATACCGCTCAGTTCAACGATACGCCGTTCAACCTGCCACAGGATCGCAGCACTGCCTCTCTTGAGCGGTCAGTCTGTGTTGTTCCGATGGTCGCTCCTCCCGCGATCGATGACGACGCCGAATAAGGTTTTTGAGTCCGCTCTGCCGAACTCAACACCCTGACGAATCAAACCCTCGCAGCTGTCCGCACGGTTGCGGGGGTTTTCTTTTTTCCGTGGGATAGATCATGCTCTCTTGATTGTCTCAAGAAGACAGGCTGGAAGCCTATCCCACGACCAATTCACCACGCCTCCCCTGAGAACCGGCCATGTCCGACGCCCCCGCACCCGACCGTCTGGAAGCTGCACGCCTCGAAAAACTCAAGAGAATCGTCGAGCTGGGTCACGACCCGTACGGCCAGCGATTTGACGATCATCAAGCGATCAGCGACGTCCGCGCCAAAGCTCCAGCGGAGAACGGCGTCGATGGGGAAGTGGTCCGCGTCGCGGGACGCATCATGCTCCAGAACGACAAGGGCAAGCTGAAGTTCTTCCATATCCAGGACATGACCGGACGCATCCAGCTGATGGTCAGCAAAGCCGACTGCCCGGAAGCTGCGTGGCTTGTGATCGAGCAGCTGGACCTCGGTGATATCGTCGGCGTCGATGGACCGGTCAAGCGGACGCGAACCGGGGAAATCACCGTGTTCATCAAGGATCTGACGATCCTGTGCAAGTCGCTGACTCAGCCTCCCGAGAAATTCCACGGGGTCAGTGACATCGAGACGTTGCTGCGACATCGTCACCTGGATTTGATCTACTCCGAAGGAGTCCTGGAGCGCATGCTGCTCCGCACGCGGCTGATCGACTCGGTGCGGACCACGCTCAAGGCCCGCAAGTTTTACGAGACCGAGACACCTGTCCTACACGCCATCGCAGGGGGAGCGGCGGCTCGGCCTTTTACGACTCATCACAATGCGCTCGACATTCCGCTCTATTTACGAATTGCCCTGGAACTGCACCTGAAACGTTTGATGGTGGGCGGAATTGAACGGGTCTATGACATGGGCCGCGTCTTCCGCAACGAGGGGATCGATTCGACGCATAATCCCGAATTCACGATGATCGAACTTTACCAAGCGTATGGCGATTATCGGTCGATGATGGACCTGTCGGAAGCGATCATTACCAACTGCGTCCGTGTGGTTCTGGCCGACAAAGCCGCCCGCGCGATCGCCAAGGGCGAGACACCACCTGACCAGGAACGGCTGGTCCTGCCGTGGGGTGACACCGAGATCGACTTTACTCCGCCGTGGAAGCGGGCCACCTATTCCGACCTGTTCAAAGAACACGTCGGCGTCGACATCACCGATCACCCCGCGATTGCGGAGATCGCCAAGAAGAAGGGGATCGAGACCACAGGCGTTCACCCCGACGTGATCGTCAGTGAAGTCTTCGAGATGTTCGTCGAGGACTCGCTCGTTGGACCGGTGTTCGTCATCGACTATCCTGCCTCCATCTGCCCGCTCACCAAGCGCAAGCAGGACAACCCCGCGATCGCCGAGCGGTTCGAGCTCTACATCCAGCGGATGGAAGTCGCCAACGCCTACACCGAACTCAATGACTCCAAGCTCCAGGAAGAACTCTTCCGCACCCAGCTGGCCGGTCTGTCGGAAGAGGACTCGATGGCCAAAATGGACATGGAGT
>JAYWHX010000033.1:0-19097 GCA_043777375.1 Planctomycetota bacterium
TTTAGGCTGCTCCGGAGCAGCCTAAAGGCTGGACTCCAACCTCATTTCTGGGCGACGAACCGTCCATCGAACAAATGATGGAAGAAGTCAGAACTCAACAGATCGCACCAAGGTTTGGGAGAGATTGAACGTAAACCAGATGATCTGTTGTCACTCCCTTCGCGATCTAGGTGTCCGATTGTGCCTCGACTCGACTCCCTTCGAATTCGCTGGACGCTCCATCTATTGTGGGCTCTTTTATTGGGCACGGTGATTTCCGGGGAGGAGCAGACCGCTTCTCCTCGACCGATTGCTGGGATCGAAAATCTCAGACAAGTCGCTCAGAGCCTTTTTTCGGGGAGCCAACCCGAGGGGGTAGCTGCGTTTGAAGAACTCGCTCGCCGAGGGATCAAGGTGATCATCAGTGTCGACGGAGCCACTCCCGACGTGGAGGCCGCTCACCAGTCCGGCCTGCGGTACATGCATATTCCGATTGGCTACGACCAGATCAAATCGCAAGCCCGCGCTGACCTCGTTGAAGCCGTGAAGACTGCCAGCGGGCCAGTCTTCATGCACTGTCACCACGGGAAGCATCGCGGTCCGGCGGCAGCAGCCTACTGCGGCATGGCTGTGGGAAAGCTCTCCGAAATCGAGGCAGTCGAAGTTCTTAAAACAGCCGGCACCCGGGCCGACTATACGGGTTTGTGGGATGCAGTTCAAAAGTTCGAGCCGCCAACGGTGCCCGCTGGCCCGCTCGTGGAAATCGCCGCAGTCGAGTCATTGACGGGAGCCATGGTTCGCATCGATCATCATTTCTCGGGGATCGATAAGGAGTTGAAGAACGGGCAAGTCGATGACTGGAAGGGATTCACGAGCGAGGCCCTGCTGCTCGCCGAGGAGTTTCGCGAGTTGCCTCGAACGTCTCCGTCGACCGATGAAATGTTCAACACACGAATGAAACGGGCAATTCAAGCGACCGAAGACCTCCAGCGAGCTGCCAGCCAGAACGATCTCATGGCTGTGAAAGCAGCTGTTCATCAGACTGTTCAAAGCTGCGTCGATTGCCACGCGAACCACCGCGACCACTGAGCATCTTACGATGCGATATTCTACGAGGGAGAGTTTCATGGCACCCACCACGCCGCGTCGCAAGACAATCGCCAAGGGCCGATTTCTTCAACTGGTCAACGACAACGGGTGGGAGTTTGCCGAGCGTGTCAAAGCCAGTGGGGTCGTGGCAGTCATTGCGGTGACGATAGATCGCGAGTTGGTGCTGACCGAGCAGTACCGGGCACCGGTGAAGCGATCCGTGATCGATCTCCCCGCAGGACTTTCGGGGGATGTCGCTGGGCAGGAAGCGGAGGCGATCGTAGAAGCGGCGAAGAGAGAATTACTCGAGGAGACGGGCTACGAATCCAAGGTCTGGAAGGCGGTCTACTCGGCCCCCTCATCGCCGGGACTTTCCTCAGAGGTCGTGGACTACTTCCAGGCCAGTAACGCCCGCCGACGGAAGCAGGGGGGCGGCGTCGATGGCGAGCAAATCATCACGCATGTGGTCCCGTTGCGGTCCATCCGCCGCTGGCTCCGCACTCGTATCAGTGAGGGGGCGTACGTCGACCCCAAGGTGTACGTCGCTCTGGCGTTTCTGCGGTAAGGCACTGGCAAAAAACGATTCCACGCCACTCCGCTTGTCGGAGTGGTTCCCGCGCCTGTGCGCTACTGGCAGCTGAGTAGCGCACAGGCGCGGGAACCACCGGGACGAGCCCGGATGGCGGAGTGTGACCACCGGCCTCTGTTCTGGGGCTGCCTGATAATCAGGGCAGTCAATCCGTCACACGTTCAGTGGTTCTGACCCGATCGTGACCGAGGTCAGGTCCTCGGGGCCGTGGCTGCGGGCATACTTGACCACTTTGTCGACGGTCAGCGATTCCACCTCGTGACGCACCTCGTCCAGTGTCATCACCCGGCCTAGATGGAACCAATCCCGCGCCAGCCCCGCAGCTCGCGAGCCGGTCGATTCTTGTTGCATGATCAGTGAGCTCTTTGCCCGAATCTTGCAGCGCTCCAGTTCATCGAACGAGATCGAGCTGGCCAGATTGCGGAGTTCCTTGAGCGACACATCCCACGTGGCTTGCGCCCGCTCAGCTGTTGTTCCGGCGTAGACGATCACTCGTCCTTCGGTCTTGAGCGTGTTCAGACTCGCATACACGGTGTAGACCAGCCCGCGATTCTCTCGCACTTCCGTGAACAGTCGCGAACTGCTGCCGCCGCCGAGAATGCTCGTCGCAGCCCAGGCGGCGTAGTAGTCGGGGTCGCTCGCGGACACTGCGGGATAGGCCATCGCCAGGTGTGTCTGCGTCGACTCGTGGGAGATGTGCAGGTGGCCTCGGGGAGCAGCTGTGGCTTTCGGCAGGGGAGGGGCGACCCCTTTCCAGTCGGCCAGCAGTTGGCGGATTTGCTCGATGACCGCCTGCGCGTTTACATTGCCCGCCACGCCGAGGATCGATCCTTGCGGCACGACGCAGCGCTGGAAGTGTTGACGCACCCCATCGGATGTGACCTTGTCGAGCTCTTCGAGCGAGCCATCCGTCGGGCGGCCCCACGGCAGGTCGTAGCAGCGTTTGCGAAGTTCGACAAACGCCTTGCGCTGCAGGTCATCTTCCTGCGCCAGAAGCGACTGTTCGACGCCACTCATCACGGGTTCGAACAACTCCTCGTCAAAGCTGGGGGCGAGCAGGATGTCTCGATAGATCTCGAATGTCGGAGCCAGGTTCTCCGCGAGCGTCGCCCCCGAGAGCGTCAGGAAATTCCACCCGACCTGCTCGTCCCGCTGCACTCCCAGACGATCCAGAGCCGATGACAACTCTCGATTCGGGCGTTTCCCGGCTCCGCGCGTGATCCAATCCGCCAGAGCCGCAGCTGTCCCATTGGCTCCATGCGGCTCGTACAGGCTGCCCGCTGGGGTGAGCAGTGCAAACGATGCGGAGCGCACATCTGGCATCTCTTCGACCAGAACGGTCAGCCCGTTCGGCAGGGTTTCCGAGTGAATGGCAGTGGACGGAGTCTGTTGCGGCATGGGGCGTGTTGATCCGGGACGCTGTCTCGATGGGGCAATTCTGTACGGATAGCACACAGAGCGTATTCGTTTGTTGCTGGTGTGCCAATCCACAGCGAGGATTGAGCTGCAGATCAACCGGATCAACAAATGGATATCGTCAAGGGAAGTCCGTCTCTGAGGATTCTGGCTTCAACGAATCGACCCGCTTTGAATGAGTATCGAACGGCATGTTTGCTTCCCCCTTCGTTTCCTTCGTTTGCTTCTGTTCAAATCTTGATCTCTGTGACCAGAGCGTGGCGTTGTTTTCAATCGAAGCAAACAGACGGCAACGAAGGGGAATACTCACTGAAACCAGAGTTTTCGGCTGTCACAGGCGTTGTCCGCCGCGTGGTTTCAGTTCGCAGCCTCAGTCTGCCATAATCTCGCCCCGCGCCCCCGTGTATGGGGTTCCTCCCGCCTCGATTGCAGTCTTGCTTCATGCCCCTCCTGAACATCACCGAACTCAGTTACCACCTGCGAGGCAAGCCACTGCTTGACTCAATCACCTGTCGCGTGGAGCCAAGGGAGCGGATTGGGCTGCTCGGACGAAACGGAGCGGGTAAGACAACGCTGATGCGATTGCTGTCCGGGGAGATCGAGGGGGACGGCGGGACGCTGGCGTTCTCTGCTGGGTCGCGGGTCGCACGGTTGCCACAAGAAGTTCCGATGGATCTGACGGGGCCCGTGACCGAGATTGTCCGGCAGGGCTTCGATGCCAAGAGCCAGGAGCCGGAATGGCAAGAGGAGCAACGGTCCGAGCAGATTATCCAGATGATGGAACTCGACCCCGAGGCGGCGTTTGAGCGACTTTCGTCGGGGATGAAACGCCGCGTCCTGCTCGCGCGGGCCATCGTTTCGAAGCCGGATATGCTGCTACTCGATGAACCGACGAACCATCTCGACTTGGACTCGATTCAGTGGCTGGAGAACTTTCTGGGACGCTGGGACGGGGCCCTGATCTTCGTAACCCATGATCGGCAATTCCTCCGCCGACTGGCGACGCGAATCATGGAAATCGATCGCGGTCGGCTGTTCGATTGGTCCTGCGACTACGACACATTCTTACTGCGCAAGGAGGCCTCACTCGCCGTAGAGGACAAGCAGAACGCTCTCTTCGATAAGCGGCTGGCCATCGAGGAAGTTTGGATTCGCCAGGGGGTCAAGGCGCGCCGGGTCCGGAATGAAGGCCGTGTGAAAGCTCTGGAAAAGCTGCGGATTGTTCGCACGGATCGCCGCGATCGTGTGGGCAAAGTGCGTTTGGAAATCCAGGAGGCCGAACGTAGCGGGGCCTTGGTCGCGGACCTGAAAGCGGTCTCCTTCGGGTATGCGGATCGGCAGATTGTCGACACTTTTTCGACCACAGTCATGCGCGGCGACAAGATTGGAATCATTGGTCGTAATGGGGCGGGCAAGACGACCCTGCTGCGTCTGATCCTGGGCCTCCTCGAACCCACAGCGGGCAAGGTTCGGCTTGGCTCGAACTTGCAAATCGCCTACTTCGATCAGCTCAGGCAGACGCTGAACGAAGAGGAGACTGTCCAGCAAAGTGTCGGCGATGGTTCAGATACGATTACGATCAACGGAGTTGATAAGCACGTGATTGGGTACTTGCAGGATTTCCTGTTCGCCCCGGATCGAGCGCGCACTCCGATCAAATTTCTGTCGGGAGGGGAACGCAATCGCGTGCTGTTGGCGAGGTTGTTTTCGAAGCCCGCCAATATTCTGGTGCTGGACGAACCGACGAACGATCTCGATATGGAGACGCTAGAGCTCCTCGAGGAGCGACTCGTCGATTTCAACGGCACCGTGCTGACCGTCAGCCACGACCGCGAATTCCTGAACCATGTGGTGACTAGCACCATCGTGTTCGAGAACGATGGAGTCCGCGAGTATGTCGGCGGGTACGACGACTGGATTCGTCAGCGTGCGATAGCGACGGAAGCTGCGACGAAGACTCCAGCGGGTTCGGCATCAGAAGCGGCTCCCACTCCAGCCCCTCGCCTGCGAAAACTCTCCTTTAAGGAGCAGCGCGAGCTGGAGACGTTGCCGGGAACAATCGAATCTCTCGAATCGGAGATTGGTTCGCTGCACAGCGATATGGCCATGCCGCAGTTCTATCAGCAGTCCGGCGACAAAATTGCGAAAGTTCAAAAACAGTTGGCCGATGCCAAAGCCAAGCTGTCTCACGCGTTCACGCGTTGGGAATTGCTGGAGCAAAGCGGCGGGTGATGAGACGCAGGTTGGGAAGATGTCGCAATTTGGATTTGTCGATCAACTGCTTCGATTGCGTCAAGATGTGAGGGTAAGTCTGGCTCAGTCAGGAGAGCGAAGCTCCTGCTGAGCCGCGAGCCTCATAACACGTCACATTGCGAGCGCGGCTCGGCAGGAGCCTTGCCCTCCCGAAGGGGGCGAAACCTCGCGTCACGTGTGATTGGAACTACCATCCCCCGATCACGAGCCCCAAGATCAGGAGTCCGGCGCACGCCGTTATGCTCACCCACATCGCCCGGCGATCGACAACTCCGTTCGCTCCGCCCAAACCAAAGTACGTCCCTTGGCCGTGCCACAACCACAGACCAACGGGTGCGGTCAATTCTCCAAAGAGCCACAGCTGCGAGATCGATGACCCGTGTCGCAGCATATCTCCGCAGTCTCCGACCTGATCCAACGAGCCGAGACCGATGTAAAGACCATTGGCGAGCCAGCAAAAACCAGCGAAGAATCGGAACAGAAACGCCGCAGTGAACCGCGTGATACAAGCGATGACCCACAACGCCAGAGGGATCGCAATCCCGATCACTGGACCCGCCCATACGACCGCCAGCGGATGCGGATTGACCGCGAGGTCGGTGCGAGAGATGTTCAGTGGGTGGAGGATCACGCATGCCACCCGGCCACCCGTCAGCCACGCGCCCAGCACGTGCCCCGCTTCATGTACAGCCTGCATCCCGAGCCATGAGCCAAGGAGTGTGGAGGCGATCAGTGCCAGTTGCGAGAGTCGATGGTTTGACTGCACTGGGACTGAGGTCATGAATAGTCTTCTTGATGCATGGAGACTCGTCCAAGAGTCGTGATTCCGAGTGGTGGGGACACGTTCGCTGCGAATCAATCGACCAAGCCCCTCCCTGACTGACGGGGCGCGTTACGGAAGTATGTGATTCCCAGCTGGTCCCTCGATCACGATCTGCTACCCGGCACTCAGTACCCCGTGCATCGCGACGGCCAGCAGGCTGGCTGATACGGCACTGGCTGCCAGCACAGCAACCCCCCAGCGGCGAGTCGACTTAATCTGCCACCACATCAGTAAACCCGACCCGCCCCAGTAGATCATGACCAGGGCGATGGCATCGGCCCCGATCGCCCAGAACCACTTGGTACTGGTGGATGACATGGGATATCCATGGGTCACATGCATGCGTGTGAGGAATCGCCGCCATGACACCGGCGGGGCAGCCTCGTCGAATGGCTTGCCTGAGACGGTGCCCTTCAAGGCGTTGTAGCTGACCTTCCACAGTCGTCCCGATGTCTCGACCACGAAAGTGAGATCAGGCACGGAAGTGACGGTGACTTCTCCCGCAGGCAAGTGGCGGACTTGGAGTAGCGCAGGGATCGAGGCTTTGAGTCGGTCGGCGAGTGAGTTTTCCAGTAGGAGTGGATCGGCGAGATCAGTCGGCTTCTCACTGCCCCCTTTGCCCGGCGGCACTGCTGCCGCCACGGCCCACGGGAATACCTCATCAGGACCACTCGGTTTCGCAGCTGGGGTGCGACGAATCGTTCCTCCTCCACCGAGGGCATCGAACAGCAGGCCGATGTCGCCTTCAGCGGTCTTGACCGTCGCAAAGGCAAAATCGTTGGCATACCGCACTAGCGGATGGGACACCCGCTGCATGTCTTCAACTGGTGCGTTGGGGCGTTGCTTGAGTGCCGTGATGACTTGATCGGCTGTGGCGTTCAGATCCGGAAGTGTCTCCATGGGAGTCCCCGTCCACACCTCGCTGCCAAACGATTCCAGAGGTTGGTCGCTCATCACCAATGGGTGATTGAACAGGAAGCCGGTAAAGCCGTAGAGAACCGCCCAGGGAAACAGGAATAGTCCTAGGTACAGATGGACCCGGCGAATCCAGTGGATTGCCAGACGCAGGCTGGATCGTGGCCGGGAAGTGACCGTGAGAGCAGTTTGTGTCGTCGGTTCAGGCGAAGAGGGCATGATGAAATGGGGCAACTGAGACAGGCGTTGGGGCAGGTTGTCCCAAGCTGGTCGGGAGACTATTCATCCCCCGACACAGCTCGACTTCTAGTCAAATTACGACGGCCTTTTGCGCTTTCGCGTGGGCTTGGTGGGTGGAGTAGGCTCGGTGCGACGCCGCTTGCTGGGACGCTGGCCGGGTGGCGGTTCCGTGGCCTCGATCAGCCGCCGCCCGTGCTTCTTCGGAGCATCATCAAGCAGCTTGAAATCGAGAGACCGTCGGCCAGGGTCGACCTTCACAATCTCGACGATCACGCGGTCACCCATCTGAAACGTGCGGCCCGTCTTGCGACCGACCAGCCGCTGCGCAGAGCGGTCGTACTCGTAGGTCTCCGGCCCCGGCAGAGTCGTCACGTGGACGAGTCCCTCGGCAGGGATCTCCATTCCGCGGGCGAAGAATCCATAGCGGTCGACGCCCGTGATCGTGGCCTCCATCCGCAGGCCGACCTTGTCCTTCAGGAACAGTAACAGCTTGATCTGCGACAGTGCGCGTTCGGCATCCGCTGCTCGCCGTTCCGTCTGTGAACAGTTGTCACAAACTGTGTCGAGGTACTGATTGCTGAACCCCTCACGCTTGGGCCGTTTGGCGATGACTTGCTTCAGCTGCCGATGGATGACGAGGTCGGGGTAACGCCGAATCGGGCTAGTGAAATGGCAGTAATCGGCTGTTGCGAGGGCGAAGTGGCCCTCCTCCTTCGTCGAGTATGTCGCCTGCTTTAAACTGCGGAGCAGGGCGAAGTTCACGGCGTATTCTTGCGGGGTGCCGTGAACCTTCTTCAGCAGAGCCTGCATGTCGGCCTGCGATCGCAGTTGCGGGACCGGGCAGCCGATGGCCTTCACGAAGTCCTGCAAGATTTGCAACCGCGCTGGCGTCGGCTCGGGGTGGATGCGGCGCGGGAATAACAGCCCGGCTTCGGCCAGCTTGCGAGCCACCGCGATGTTGGCGGCGAGCATGCACTCTTCGATAATTTGATGACTCTCATCACCCAAGACCATGTGAGCGCCGGTCATGCGACCATCGCGATCCAGATCGAGTTTTACCTCGCCCAGTTCCAGGTTGATCGCGCCCTGTTCTGTACGACGAGTTCGCAGCACGCGGGCGAGCTTCTGCATCCGCCAGACGATGTCCCAGACATCCTGAGTGAGGTTCTCGGGCTTCTCCTTCGGACCGTTGATCAGCGTTGTGACCTGCTCGTAGGCGAAGCGGTGCTTGACCTTGATCGCGCTGTTTGAGAAGCGGGTCGCTGTGACGACCCCGTGCTTGTCGATGTCCAGAAAAGCCGACATCGTGAATCGCACGCGATCGGCCTGCAAACTCGCCAGACCATTCGAGAGGATCTCGGGCAGCATGGGCAGCACGCGACCCGGCAGATACACGCTGTTCCCTCGCGTCTGGGCTTCTTTGTCGAGAGCCGAATCCAGCGCCACGAAGTGCGACACATCGGCGATATGGACACCCAGTGTCCAGCTGCCATTGGCATGCTGGTCGAGCGAGATCGCGTCATCAAAATCGCGAGCGTCGACGGGGTCGATGGTGATGATCGTGGTGTGGGTCAGGTCGTCGCGATTGGTCAGATCGGTATCGTCGAAGGCCTCGGCGACGTTGCGGGCTTCGGCGAGGACCTCATCTGGAAAATCGGTCGAGAGTCCGAACTCATGAATGATCGAGATCGTGTCGACCCCCAGATCAGTGGGGGCCCCCAAGCGGGTCCGGATCACCGCTTCCCCTGACCGGCGGGCGGACGGGAATTTCAGCATCTCGACGACGATCTTTTCGCCGGGCCGCACGCCGCTGGTTTCGGGATCGTCGAGCGTGATCGGGTCACTGAACTGGCGACCGTCAATCCGGACAAACCCGCCGTGGTTATCCTCCCCGTACGTGCCGACGAAGGTCGTGGTGGCGCGCTTCAGCACCTTTTCGACGACGGCGACCCGTTGTTCCCCGAACCGGCGCTGACCGGTCAGGCGGACGAGGACTTCGTCCTTGTCTTGCGCATCGCGCATGTCCTCGGCGAAGACGACAATGTCGCCGACGATCTTGGGAACGGTCTGCGTGATGGGCGTGACATACCCATCCCCCATCGCGGTCCGCCGGATTGTTCCAGTGATCCCTTCGACGCGTTTACGACTTTCAATGCGCCCTGATTCGGCCCATTGAATGGCCCCCTCGTCCACCATGCGATTGAGGAGGGCCTGCAGCGGCTCCAGCTGCGATTGACGAACGCCAATTCTCTTGGCGAGCTGAGCGAACCTGATGGGCCGATAAGACGGCCCTTGGAGATAATCTCGTACCCGAGATTCCAACGGATCCATGCGATTCCTGAAATGTGACTGAGAAAAAAGAGACCGTGATGGTGAGGGGGCCACTCCTGCGAGCGAGGTCGACCGACCTCGATCCCCCACAAGTAAACTAACGAGTTTCATCCTCCGGGAACACCGGCCTGGCGATTCCGGCGAGAATCCGCGTCAGGAAAGAGATGCGACAACGTACTTGATCCATACGATGGAGTGGACACGCAGGGGGCCAGCAAGGTTCGCTACATTTTCGCCTCTCCTTCGAGAATGACCCCAATGGTCGGAGGACAGCCCACACAGACCTTTCTTGGTCGTACTCCGGCGACTTTGCGGGAGAGAGCGTGCTATCATCCGCTCGTTGGCTTCGGCAGTACGTACGCGCTTCCTACTTCAAAGGCCCGACTGGTGCTGGCTGATTTCAATCACCGTTGGTCTCACCCGACCTGGGGGCGGCTGTTGTCTGTCTTCGTCTGTGTGGCGTCGACGCTGTTTTTCATCGCCCACATGCAGCGGAAGGGGACGCTGGATCAGCCCCCGGAGAGTGGCGGCGATGCTCCGGATTACGATCTCATTGCTTGGGGTCTTACCTCGGGGCACGGGTTTCACCGAGACAGTCAGGCCGCGGAATTTCTGGCTCCTTACCAGCAAGCGGGAAGAGCTTCACCGGCAGTTCCTGTCAGCGGGCCGGTCACGGATCGACCTCCGCTGTATCCGCTGATCTTGGCCGCGACGTATGAATCAGGGCGACAGTTTCGAGTGATCCGCATCTGCCAGGCGCTTTGCCTCGGACTGGTGATCGGAGCGATCACTTGGCAGGTGTTCGAGCTGGCTGGAGTGATTCCCGCGCTGCTCTGCCCTGCGCTGATGCTCATCGTCGACCCCCGTCTGCGGACTATGGCGAATGAGATCTTGACCGAAGCCTGGGCCTGTGGGTTGGTGACGCTATTGTTTCTCCAGCTGATGAAATGGGATCGCAAGCGGCGCTGGATTGACGCAGTGCTGACGGGCGTCGTACTCGGCATTTTGGTCATGTGCCGTACGATGATGGTCATGTGGTTGCCGCTCCTGGCAATCGGGATGTGGTGGCAGACGGAACGTCCTGATCGCTGGCGCACCGTGAGGCACACCGCTCTGTTATCCACGGTCGCGATCGCCGTCTGCTTGCCGTGGTGGATTCACAACGTGCAGGTACTTGGCGAGTTCCGTCCACTGGGAACCCAGGGGGCGGAGCAGTTGTCAGCTGCGTATTCGGACGAGGCATTCGCTCGACGCGGGATGTGGTTCAATCTGGATGAGACAGAATTCTTTCGAGGGATTGATCAGCCAGACCCGGTGCGGCGCACTTTGGCGCGAGCCCTGCTGAGTGAACAGTCCGCCCGCACTTGGGTGGGCCAGCACCCGCTTCAAGCGGCCAGTCTGTGGCCCGCCCGCGTGTTTCAGGAATTTCGCCCCCACGGTCCGGGCGATCTGTTTGTGCTGGCGTTCGCTCTGCTGGGCTTGGCGATCTTGTGGCAGACTCCTCCGGGGCGAGCCAGTCGCTGGTTGATCGCGGGTCAAGTCTTGGCCATCGCAGCCACGTGGTCAGTGGCAGGGCGATTTGTCTTCCCGCTGCTTGGGATTCTGCACCTGCTGGCGACGATCGGCCTGTGGGGGGCGTATGTCGCACTGGTCGAACGGCGGGAGATGTCTCGTCTGTGGATTCTACGGAACGACCCCGTATCGTGACCCGTGGGATAGGCTCCCAGCCGCTCAGCTTCCTCGAAACGACAGGCGGAAAGCCTATCCCACGACTTGCCGAACGGTTTCGGTGTTCACGCGCTCGATTGCTCCTTTTTCGGTAAAGATCGCCCGGATGAGGCGGGCCGGGGTCACGTCGAAGGCGGGGTTGTAGACCGCAACTCCTGCCGGGGCGGTCTGCTTCCCAAAGCCGTGCGTGATCTCGGTGCTGGCCCGTTGCTCAATCGGAATGCCCGTTCCGTCGGGGAGAGTCATATCAAACGTGCTACTGGGAGCAGCGACGTAAAATGGGATCTGATGGGCGAAGGCGAGTTGGGCGACCGAGTACGTGCCAATTTTGTTGGCCGCGTCGCCATTGGCGGCGATGCGGTCGGCTCCCACGATGACAGCTTGGATGCGTCCTTCTCGCATGACCCACCCGGCCATGTTGTCGCAGATGAGAGTCACTGGGACGCCGCGCTGCATGAGTTCCCAACTCGTGAGCCTGGCCCCTTGCAGCAGTGGTCGCGTCTCGTCGGCATAGACTTGGAGATGTTTCCCTTGTGCGTGGGCGGCGAAGATCACCGACAGAGCAGTTCCGTCTCCGGCTGTGGCCAGACCACCGGCGTTGCAGTGAGTTAGGACGCCGCAAGTGTCGGGCAGGTACTCCGCTCCCACGAGACCGATCGCCGAACACATGGCCCGGTCTTCGGCTTCGATCAGGCGGGCTTCTGCCAGGAGTGCTTCGATCCGCAGTGGGCCCGGTTGCGAGACGAGTGTCTCTCCCACCCGCTGCATGCGGTCCAACGCCCAGAACAAATTCACAGCTGTGGGTCGACTCGTCGCGAGTTCCTGGCACACGGATTTGAGTACGGAGATGTAATGTTCACCGGAGGCAGCCACAGTCGACTGCATACCGATGACTACGCCGTACGCGGCCGAGACACCGATCGCCGGGGCTCCGCGCACTTGCAACATCTTGATCGCCTCCCAGACCTGAGCGACGGTCCGGCAATCGATCTCGACGAGTTCGGTTGGCAGCAGTGTCTGATCGATCAGGCGGAGAGAACCAGTGAGCGCATCGCCGGTCCAGGTCATCGTCGCGGGGGGAGTGGGCATCGGTTTCTCAAGGGGAGTTCATCAGCCCGCATGGGCTCCTCGCAGCGCGGCGTAGCGCCCCAAAGCCATCAACGGGAAGTAGTGCCGGTAGAGATGATATCGCAGGTAGAACACCCGCGGAAACCCGGTGCCCGTGAACTCTGGCTCGTCCCACGTGCCGTCTGGCTGCTGTGTGTCGAGGAGGTATTGGATGCCGCGTTGGACTTCACCGCCATCGAGATCCCCGACCGCCATCAGCCCCATTAACGCCCACGCTGTCTGCGAGGGAGTTGGCGTGCCTGTTCCGCGCAGCTCCGGCTCGTCATAGCTGCGTGGCGTCTCGCCCCAGCCGCCATCCGCCTGCTGCGCTCGGCGGAGCCAGTTCGCTCCCGCCAGCAATCGCGGATCGTTCGTGGGGACTCCGATCGCAGTCAGCCCGACCAACACTTGCCACGTGCCATAGATGTAATTGACGCCCCAGCGGCCGTACCAGCTGTGATCGGATTGCTGGTCGTTCCAGACGAACTCGATCGCCCGCTGCAATGTTTCGTGATGTGAACTGACCCCAAGTCGGCCATACATCTCGAGCGTCCGGGCTGTGATGTCCGCTGTGGGTGGATCGATCATGGCGTTGTGATCGGCGAACGGCACCCTGGTGAATAGCTCGCGATCGTTGTCGGCATCGAACGCCGCCCAGCCGCCACCTCGGCACTGCATGGCCGAGATCCAGCGTACCGCGCGTTCGATGGCCGAGAGCATCGGTCGCATCCGGTCTACGTCCGCTGCGGCTTTGGCTGCCGAGGTCGTGGTGCCGAAGATGATAGTATTCACTTTCTCGTTTGTTGTCAGTTTTCGAGCTGCAGATTCGCCCGGAACGAACTCGGCCGTCCAGGCTGCGTGCGAGTCCCCCGGCAGACACTTGGCGAGCGCCATCGTCGTCATGATGGTGTCATCAATGTCGGGATAGAACTCGTTGTTGAATTCGAAGTACCAGCCCGCCGGTTCCACCTCCGGTCTTCGAACCGACCAATCACCCGGATTGCGAACCTCCTTCGACAGCAGCCAATCCACAGCCATTCGTAACGGCGCCGAGTCAGCCGACACACCAGCCTCGCGCAGAGCAATCACGCTGATCGCCGTATCCCATACGGGCGAGCGACACGGCTCCAGCCGCGCGGTGTCGCCTTCATGAATGGTCAGCTTCTCCAACTCTTTCAGCGCCGCCAGCACCTCAGGTGAATCCTCGGCGTATCCCAGACACTTCAGTGAGATGATGCTCCAGATGATCGGCGGGAAGATTGCTCCCAGCCCGTCGCTCTTGATGAACCGCTCTTGCATCCACTTCGACGCTTTGCGAATCGCCCAGCTTCTCAGAGGTTTGATGTGCAGCCACTCGATCGCCTTCCAGGTCACATCGATCGCGCCGAACACCTTGTGCCAGTTCACCCAGCTCGTCGACTTCAAGCCATCGAGCTGTCCCGAGGGCGGCATCGTGACCGGCAGATTCTCCGGACCATTCAGAAACAGCTCGTCGATCCGATGCTCTGGCAGAACATTCACGACTGGTTGGAAGGCCCAGATTAAACTGAGGGGGACCACAATGGTTCGCGACCACGCGGACATCTCATAGATATTGAATGGCATCCATGACGGGATGAACATCAATTCCGGCGGCACAGCCGGGCACTGCTGATACGAGATGATTCCGAGCAGAGCGAAATAAAACCGGGTGAAGCTGTTGACCTGTTCCGCTCCGCCAGCCGCGCGAATTGCCTCGCGAGCGCGGATCATGAACTCCGATTCAGGATCGTGCCCGGTGATCTTCAGAGTCCAGTACGCCTTGACCGAGGCGCTGATCTCCAGCGGACCACCCGGGAACAATGCCCAACCGCCCGTTGGCAACTGTTCCTGCTGAATCGTGTGGGCACACTTCTGGGCCAGTTCCGATTGCCCGCGTCCCAGGTATGCAAGGAGCAGGATGTACTCGGACTCAAGGATTGTGTCCCCTTCGAGTTCGCCAATCCAGTACCCCTCGATGTGCTGGCGCTCTAGCAACCAGTCTCGGGCAGCTGCTACGGCGCTGGAGACTGGGTCACCGGAAAATTGTCCATCGCCGAGCAGTGCCGACGGAGCGGGGATCAGGGACTTCCACTGCGCAGGGAAGTTGTCACCCTCCAAACGACCACCCAACCGGGACGAACCTGAACTCATTCCAGGACCTTTATTGCGAAGACAATGATCTCTGCTGGAGTGATTTTGCCCCAGCGACTCGCCATATCGGACCGGCGAACCGTCCCGCGATTTTGAGAATACCGAGATCGTAGGGGGAGGCAGGAGATGCTCACAAGACAAGTTTTCCGGGTGTCGGGATCTCTGCGGAGGTGGCCGACAAGGGACTCGCTGGTTTCTGGATCGGACACGGTTGGTGTAGAACATCTGCTGTCTTCAACGAATACTCACGGGAGATCACCATGCGCAGACCGTGGATTGTGTGCTGTTTGGCAACTCTGTGCTCCGCCTGTTGGGGAGCCGAGCCGGAAATGATTGCTCATTGGCCTCTGCGGGAGAACGTCGAGTCGGCCAGCGGGCAGATAGCGGGATCGACCGTCGAGGGGCTGACATTCGGCGAGATCGGCCCCGAGGGAGCGCAGCGCCTCGCAGCCCGCTTTGATGGCGAGCGGTCGGTGATTCGTGTTCCGACCTCCCCGACCTTGCGTCTTGGAGCAGAACCGTTCTCCATTTCTGGCTGGGTCTACACAGACGGCAGCACGACGGATGTGCCCGGCGACATCCTCAGCCAGTACGACCCGGTGACCCGAACGGGATTTCATCTCGGGCTGTACAGCCACGGCGGAGTGACCAACTCTCAGTCGAATTCCCGGCAGCTGCATTTTGGAATCGATCAAGGGCGGATCGAGCCAGACTTCACAGATCACGGGCAGCTGGGGAATGCGGTGTACATCTTCTCGTTGTGCGTCTGCCAAGGGCGGTTGTATGCCTCGACTTGCCATCCGGGAGAATCGGAGGCTGGCCGGGTCTTCCGTTTTGAGGAAGGTCAGAAATGGACCGATCTGGGGAGCCCCGACCTATCGAACGCGATCTCGGCGATGGCCGTGCATGAGGGCCAATTGTATGTCGCCAGCAGCAAATATCGGCTGGCCGGTTCGGCATTATCCGAATCGCAGAACCCTCACTTCGGGGGCCGAGTCTATCGACTGGGAGCTGATAACTCATGGGTTTTCTGCGGGTCGTTGTCTCCCGAGACCGAAGGGGTGGCCAGCCTGGTCGTGTTTCAGGGGCAGCTCTACGCGGGCTCGCTGTACAAGCCAGCGGGATTCTATCGATACGAGGGGGGCGAGAAGTGGACTTCGCTGCCAACTCCCGGTGGAAAGCGAGTCGAGGCGCTCACTGTGTTCAACGGCGGACTCTTCGCGACCAGCTATGACGAGGGCTCGGTCTTCCGCTTCGATGGGAAAGAGTGGGCCACTGTCGGCGTGATTCCGCGAGCAACGCAGACCTACGACTTCGCGGTCCATCGTGGCAGCTTGTTCGTCAGTGAATGGCCACAGGCTCACGTTTACCGATACACAGGCGGCACGCACTGGGAGGATGCTGGCAAGCTCGGCAGCGAGCTGGAGGCGATGCCGCTTCTGGTCTACAACGGAAAAATGTATGGTGGGACGCTCCCGCTGGCCGAGGTCTATCGTTACGACGGACAGACCGATTGGTCCCGCATCGGTCGCGTCGATCACACTCCGGATGTGAAATACCGACGGGCGTGGTCTATGGCGGTTTATCAAGGGCGGATGTTTGTCGGGGCGCTTCCCTCGGGGCGAGTGCTCTCGATCGAGGCGGGCCGGAATGCCACCTTCGACCGCGAGTTCCCCGCTGGATGGCACCACGTCGCTGCCGTCCGGGGGGCAGATCGTCTTCAGTTGTTTGTCGACGGCGTCAAAGTGGGGGAATCGGCCCGCTTCGAACCGTCCCAATACGATCTGAAGTCCGATCAGCCAATAGAGATCGGGTTCGGGGCGCAGGACCACTTCCAAGGCGGATTGTCGAATTTGAGGCTTTATCGCGGGGAGCTGACTCCCTTACAGATTTCCGAACTCGCGACCGAGTCGCCGTAAACACAGGGGAGGGACGATATCCCCGATCTCTCCGAGGCTAGTGTCGCGTCAAGACAGGAGTTGGGGTCGGGTGCCCGGGTCTGAGGCTTTGCGAAGGCCCGGAACTCGGACGCTCAACCCCTAGTCATGACGGGGCTCTAGACTGGTTGAGACGAGCTCAATTCTGGCGAACCGGTGGTCCGCAACGCATGTCTGATTAGCAGACTTGCGAATGATCCCCCGGATTCTGTATAAAAGGATTTCACGCACCCCTAGCGCAATTGGATAGAGCATCGGTCTACGAAACCGAAGGTTGGTGGTTCGAACCCACCGGGGTGCATTCTGCGTGGTCTGAGTTTGGCAGTGAATTCAGTCAGTTGTGGCTAAATTCGCTGGCACAAGACTTCGTTCACAATGACAGATTTTCTGTCACTGATCTTTGTCGTTCCAGTTTGGACCTTGCGTTCATCCGTCGGTCGGCAATCCATGGTATTCAGCAAGGTCGAACATGCCTCCCAAGCGTAAAGAACGTGTGCGCTCCGCCGATCGTCGTGGTGGAGTGGAATTGCTCCTGACTGAGCACATCCAGAATGTCGGTGAGCAGGGTCAAATCGTCAAGGTGAAGCCGGGCTATGCTCGTAACTACCTGCTGCCACTCGGCTTGGCGACGGTTGCGACCGAGGCGAACAAGGCCATGGTTCTGCGGCACCGTCAGCGCCAGGATCAGGTCGCTGTTGCCAAGCTGAAGGCGTTGAAGCAAGTTGGCGACAAGATTCGCGACTACAGCGTCACCCTCGAAGCCAACGCCACCGAAGAAGGCCATTTGTACGGCTCGATCGGTGCTGTGGAAATCAGCAAGGCTTTGAAGGCCGCCAATTACCCTGTCGAAGTCGACATGGTGCGGCTGGATGGGGCACTCAAGGAGCTCGGTATGTACACCGTCAAGCTCCAGCTGCATGCTGACATCAACACCGAAGTCAAGGTGTGGGTCGTGCCCACGGCGTCTTCGATCCGCTAAATCCGTAGCGGAAGTCGTCAGACTTTCGCTGACCACCTCGACCGCTTGATTGCGGCTAGGGAACATTAGAGAATTGCAGCACCTCTCCGGAATCCGGGGAGGTGCTTTTTTGTTGGTGTTCCCACTCCTCGAAATGCGAGTCCATGGCTTTTACCCCTCAGAAACCTGAGAAAAGCACGCCGATCGGCGACTTCATGGACAAGGTTCCGCCCCAGGACCTGGAAGCAGAGCGGTGCGTACTGGGCAGCATTCTGCTGGTGAATGACTCGATCGACGAAGTGCAGTCGCAGATCACGGCCAATTGCTTTTACACAGATGCCCATCGCCGGATCTTCAAGGCGGTCCACGAAATGTACGAGGCGGGCGTACGCGGCATCGATGCTGTGACGCTTCGCGATGAACTCACTCGAAGGGCTGAGTTAGACGTTGTCGGCGGAACACCCTACATCCTTCAGCTTCTGGGCACCGTTCCGCACGCCGCCCATGCCGAATATTACGCCAAGATTGTTCGCGAGAAGTGGCTGCAGCGATCGCTGATCGAAGCCTGTACGGAGTCGCTGAAAGAAGCCTATCACGGCCACTCGGATGTGGAAGACATCCTTTCGAAGGCCGAACAGCGGATCTTCAGCATCGTCGAAAACGGCGCGAACATCGACAAGATGGCCATCGGCGACATCATGGACGATGCCTTCGCCCGCATCTTCGCCCGTATTGATGCCGAGGGAACCACTTCGGGGCTGACCAGCGGGTTCAATGGGCTAAACGACATTACCGGCGGGTTTCAAGAGACCGAACTGATTGTCCTCGCCGCACGCCCCAGTATGGGAAAAACGGCCCTCGTCTGTAATTTCGCCTTAGCCGGTGCAGCCACTGATGCCGGTGTGCTGATCTTCAGCCTCGAAATGTCTGGACTGGAACTCGCCGAGCGGTTCTTGTGTATGCAGGCCAAGGTCGATGGCCACAAGCTGCGGCAGGGCGATCTGGATGAGATCGAGCAGCACGCCCTGATGGAGGCGGCGAACGTCCTCAAGAAATACCCGCTTTATATCGACGATCAAGCCGGTCGCACGATGTCGCAAATTGCCTCGATCTCGCGCCGCCTGAAACGCCGGTTCGACATCAAGATCATCATCATCGACTACCTCCAGCTGATCGAGTCCGATGACAAAAACATGCCGCGCGAGCAGCAGGTGTCGACGATCACCCGGCGATTGAAGTTCCTGGCCAAAGACCTCCGCGTGCCGGTCATTGCCCTGGCCCAGCTAAATCGTGGTGTCGAAACACGTGAAGACAAACGCCCTCGACTGGCTGACCTTCGCGAATCCGGAGCCATCGAGCAGGACGCCGACATCGTCATGTTCCTGCACCGCCCCGATGCATACGATCCCGAAGATCGCCCCGGCGAAGCGGATCTGATCATGGCGAAAAACCGCCACGGCCCCATCGGCACCGTAGAACTGGTCTGGCTCAAGAAGTCACTGAAGTTTGGTGACAAGAGCCCAATCCAGGAACCGATCGACAATTTCTAAGATCGTCGAA
>JAYWHX010000034.1:0-5110 GCA_043777375.1 Planctomycetota bacterium
GTGAGCCGGATGGTTCTGTATACCTGAAAAGACCATCCGGCTCACGCCGGACGCTCGCCGGAGAAAACGAACCTGCCTCCATCATCGCGTGTCGGGAACCGCATGACCTCTGAATCCTCGACGAATCACTCACTGCCTCCCGATGTCTCCGTAGCCGCCCTCTGGAAGGTCGCTTGGCCGATTATGGTCTCACGCATGAGCCAGGCGGTCGTGGGCTTGTGCGACACCAACATGGTCAGCGGGCTCGGAGCGAGTGCTCTGGCGGCGACCGCCACTGGCGCGATGAACTCGTTCGCGGTCATTATCTTTCCACTGGCCATGGTCTTCCTCGTCTCCAGTTTTTCCTCCCAGCTCTATGGTCAGGGGGACGCAATCGGGGCCAGACGGTACGGCTGGTACGGTCTATTTCTGGGTCTGTTGTCACAGGTCATCTGTCTTGTGGCGACGCTGGCCGTTCCGTATGTGTTATCGAAGAACTCGCTGACTCCTGAAGTCCGCGTGCTGATGGGCCAGTACATGGTGATCCGACTGTGGAGCTGTGGAGCCGCCGTCGGAATCGAAGCCCTGGCGAATTACTTCGGCGGCCTCGGCAAGACTCGCGCGGGGATGATCGCCAACATTGGCCTGATGCTCACCAATGTCTTGGGCAACTGGTTACTCATCGAGGGGAACTGGGGCTGTCCGGCGATGGGTGTGCGAGGAGCTGCGCTCGCCAGCACGCTGTCGACGTGGCTGGCACTGGCCGGACTGTTCACATACTTCCTGTGGACCGGACGAGGTTTGCCGAAGTCGGAATGGAAGTGGTCGGAGTTCCGCCGTTTGGTGCGATTCGGACTTCCGGCTGGGCTCAATTGGTTTCTGGAGATCTTTGCGTTCATCTTCTTTACGAACGCCGTCATGGGATACCTGGGAACCCCATCGCTGGCGGCCATGAACGTCGTGTTCACTTTGAATTCCGTCTCCTTCATGCCCGCTTTCGGTTTGGCCAGTGGCGGAGCGATCCTAGTTGGGCAGGCCATTGGAGCCGGGGTCAAGGATCTGGTTCCGCGCGTGGTGGCTCTCACCACTGCTGCGACTTTGCTGTGGCAGGGGGCCACTGCGGTCGCATACCTCTTGATCCCCACATTACTGATTGCCCCATTCGCCAAAGGCGAGGGAGCCTCAGAGACACTCACGATCGGTGTCCGCATGCTCATGGTCTCCGCCGCCTGGCAGCTGTTCGATGCGGTGGCCACGACCCTGGCCGAAGCCCTGCGCGCTGCCGGAGACACCACGTTCCCGCTACTCGCCCGTTTGGTCATCGCCTGGTTAGTGTTCGTCCCCGGAGCGCTCATTAGCGTCCGCTATTACCACTGGAGTGACGCCGCCGCGACCATCTGGATCGTCGCCTATCTCGCCCTGCTCGCCGCCACCCTGCTCTGGCGATTCCGCACCGGAGCTTGGCGACACGTCCAGTTACTGGAATCTTCGCCACATTAGTGGTCTGTCATGTCCTGAATTTCGTGTTCGCGGCCTTCAGGAGGGCCAGGCTCCTGCCGAGCCGCTCTCACGAGGAAACGTCGTCACTGGCTCGCGGGTCAGCAGGAGCTTCGCCCTCCCACCCGGCACCCGACAACTCATCTTGTGTGCTTTGAAGCAGCGAGAGTGATCCACATCGCAGCCGTCCAGACTCCCCAAGACGCGACGCATTGGAGTATGCTGATGTCTGTGCGTGGGGAGACTCTCCGCGACGACTTCGGAGTGGCTGTATGCGTTTGAATCTGTGCCTTTCTCTTTCGGCGATCCTGCTGGCGGCCACAGTATGTCCGGCGGACGATGTGTTCTCGCCCGAGCAGGTCGAGTTCTTCGAATCTCAGGTCCGCCCGCTGCTGGTCGAGCATTGCCAGAAGTGCCATGGGCCGGACAAGGAGCAAGCCGGGTTGCGGTTGGATTCTCGTGACGCAGCTCTGCGAGGTGGCGAGAACGGACCCGCCCTGGTCCCCGGGCAACCCGCAGCCAGCCAGATCATCGAGGCGGTCCGCTACACCGGCGATAATCAGATGCCCCCCGATGGTAAGTTGGCGGACGACAAAATCGCCGTGCTGGAGAAGTGGGTCATGCTCGGGGCTCCGTGGCCCGTGACGACCTCGCTCGTGGAGACCGAGAAGCTCGAGAAGCAACGCACGCACTGGGCATTTCAACCCGTGAAGTCCGCCGAGCCTCCGCCAGTCAGCGACCCCGATTGGTGCCTGACTCCCGTCGATCAGTTCATCCTCGCGAAGCTTGAAACCCAACAGCTGGCACACTCGCCGCCAGCGGATCGCCGGACGCTGATCAGGCGGGTCACGTATGACTTAACCGGATTGCCGCCGACTCCGGAAGAGGTCGACGCCTTCCTGCAGGACGATGGTCCCGCAGCCTACCCCCAGCTCGTCGAGCGATTACTCGCCTCACCCCAATATGGCGAGCAGTGGGCCCGGCACTGGCTGGATGTCGCCCGTTATTCGGACACCAAAGGCTACGTCTACGCCCGCGAAGAGCGGGTGTGGGTGCATGCGCCCGCCTATCGAGACTGGGTCGTGCTGGCCCTCAACAGCGACCTGCCGTATGACAGGTTCCTGACGCTGCAAATTGCAGCTGACCAAGTGGCTCCGGATGATAAGCCAAGTCAGGCTGCGATGGGGTTCCTCACTCTGGGGCGAAGATTTCTCGGGATCACGCACGACATCTACGACGACCGGATCGATGTTGTCACGCGCGGCACGATGGGCCTGACGGCCTCGTGTGCTCGCTGCCACGACCACAAGTACGATCCGATCCCGACGGCGGATTACTATTCACTGTATGGCGTGTTCATGAATTCGCGCGAGTGGCTTGTGCCTGCCGCTGAACCGATCGAGAAGAGCGAGGCTTACCTTGCCTTTGAGAAGGATCTCGGCGAGAAGCTCAAGACGCAGACCGAGACCTTCGAGGCCAAGCGAGTTGAAGCCGCCGACCGGGTTCGCAGCCGCCTGAAGGACTACCTCGTCGCGCAGACCGAGCTGAGCAAGTATCCGCAGGAAGGCTTCGACCTGATCCTGGCAGTGACGGATACCATCCCCGCCCTCGTCTGGCGGTGGGAAGCGTATATTGCTGCGGAAATGCACGCCGGGAATCCGGTCTGGGTGCCGTGGCAGCGGTTCGCCCAGCTGAGCCCCGAGGAGTTCGCGGCCCGCTCGGGCGAGATCGCGCAGACATTCGCATCACCCGGTGACACGACAGTCAACAGGCTGGTCGCGCAGTCGATGCAACTCCCGCCGACTTCCATGCGTGAGGTCGCCGAGCGGTACGCTGCACTGTTCACCGAGATCGACAAAGCCTGGATGGCCGGCGTGGAAGCTGCGAAGACAGTGGGTTCACCTCCGCCGACGGAGTTGCCTCAACCCGATGCGGAAGCTCTACGACAGGTGCTCTACTCGTCCGCTTCTCCGTGCCTGATCCCGAACGAGTCGATCCTTTCGACCGAGATCTACTACGACTCTGGTTCCGTCGATCAGCTGTGGAGGTTGCACAACGACATCGATCGGGCACTGATCAACAATCCGCTCGCTCCGGCGTATGCAGTCACTCTCGTCGAACGCGAGGCGATTCGTCCCAACCGCATTCTGCGCCGGGGCAACCCAGCGACAAAGGTCGGCTTCATCCCACGGCACTTCCTGTCGCTCATCGCCGGAGCTGAACCGGCTCCGTTCACTCAGGGCAGCGGGCGCATGGAACTCGCGAAGGCGATTGTTGATCCCACGAATCCGCTGACCGCCCGCGTCTGGGTCAACCGTCTGTGGCAACACCACTTCGGGACGGGACTGGTGCGGACTCCCAGCGATTTCGGCATTCGTGCCGAGACCCCCAGCCACCCTGAACTGCTCGACTGGCTCGCCACTCAGCTGACCTCGAACGAGTGGAGTACGAAATCAATTCACCGGCTGATCGTCCTCTCGAACACCTATCAGCAAAGCTCGCATGGCCCGGCAGATCTCGCGGCGAGTCAGCGCGCAGACCTGCTCGATCCCGAGAATCGACTGCTGTGGCGAGCCAACGTCCATCGCCTGTCGTGGGAGGAATTCCGCGACACGCTGCTGGTCACGACCGGGCAACTCGAACGCCAGATCGGGGGCCGGTCAGCTGACCTGTTCTCCGGAAATGGCTCATCGAATCATCGCCGGACACTGTATGGAACCGTTGATCGCCAGTTCCTGCCAGCTGTGCTGCGGATGTTCGACTTCGCCAACCCGGACCTGCACATTCCGTCTCGTAGTGAAACAACCGTGCCGCAGCAGGCATTGTTCTCACTGAATCACCCACTGATGGCCGAGAAGTCCCGCGCGCTGGTCGCTCATTCTGGCCTGAGCGATGTCGAAGATCCGCCTGAAAAACTCAAACGTCTGTTCCGCGTGGCTTACCAGCGCGAGCCGACATCCGCTCAGCAAGCCTCTGCGTTGGCCTTCCTCGCCACCGAAGCGGAGCCACCCCCGGCCATTCCCCGCGAGGAGACCCTGGCGTGGAGCTATGGGTACGGCGAACTCGATGAAGCGGTTGGACAGCTGAAGAGCTTCACCCCCTTGCCGTACTTCAATGGCTCGGCCTGGCAGGGCGGCACCAGTTGGCCCGACGCCGCTCTGGGTTGGGCCCAGCTGACGTCACGCGGCGGCCATCCCGGCGATGATATGCTGCACGCCACGATCCGCCGCTGGACCGCTCCACATGCCGGCACGTTTTCCGTCTCTTCGAAAGCGATCCACGAGGTCGCGGTGGGCGATGGCATCCGTTGCTGGATCGTGTCGAACCGGGGCGGCATCCTCGCCCGGGCAGACGTTCACCACCGGACCGAAGACATGAACATCGAGTCTGTCACGCTCGAGAAGGGCGACACGCTCGACTTTGTGGTGGACCGGAATGTCGACTTCAATAGCGAGCAGCATTTCTGGGTGCCGACCGTCAGAGATGTGGCCGCCACAGCAGTCACCTGGGACGCCGAACAGGACTTCACGGGGCCGGCTCCTGTCCTCCTCACCCCCTGGGAACAACTCGCTCAGGTCCTGTTGTTATCGAACGAGTTGATGTTTGTGGATTGACCGGATCGCCCGTGGGATCG
>JAYWHX010000035.1:0-5099 GCA_043777375.1 Planctomycetota bacterium
CTGGACCAACCGGCCCCGCTGGCACTGGAGGGCCGCCGTGGAAGAGGTCGTGATAACTGGCCCTGGGGACATCGCTATGTCCTTCCCGCACAGGGCCGCTGCAGCGGTAGCTCCGCTGTCGTATGTGCTGCCGTTCCCGCCGAGCGTCAACCGGTATTACCGGCATGTGGGCTACCGCACGCTCCTCAGCCGCGAGGGGCGAGAGTACCGCGAATGCGTGTGCTCTCTCCTCGCGGGGCGGGTCGGCCAGCCTCTTTCTGGCCACCTCCAGGTCCAACTGGACCTCTATCCCCCAGATGCCCGTCGCCGGGATTGGGACAACTTTCAAAAGGGCGTGTGGGATTCGCTCCAGCACGCCGGGGTCTACCTCGACGACAGCCAGGTCAAACGAGCTGTCATCGAGATGCACCCGCCATGTCGTCCCGGTCACGCGACGGTCGTCATCCGCCCGTTCACTCCGTCACCTGAAGAAGACTCTCCATGCCCACCATCGTTCACGAACGCGACATCGCCGATCCCCCCGACCTCGCTCCCGATGATCCGCCCGTCCTCTGCGAGCGTCTGTTCAAGGTCACGTCGCCCGAAGGGACCGAAGAGGTCGACTCCCCTGACGAAGCATTCGACCTGATCAGCGACCTGCTGACTGAGCAGTATTGGGTGTGGTTCGACGACCCGAATCGCAGTCGCCGGTTCAAGCCCCGCATCAAACTGTATGAGGTCTATTGAACGTGCTGACGCTCCGCCCCTACCAGCAACTGGCCATCGACGCGGTGTACCAGCACCTGCGAGAACACGACACCAATCCGGTCGTCGTGATCCCGACGGGTGGCGGGAAGACCCCAGTCATGGCGACGATCTGCCGTGACGCGGTGCAGCAGTGGAACGGCCGCGTGTTGGTGCTCGCTCATGTCAAAGAGCTTCTGCAGCAGTCAGTCGACAAGCTGCGACAGGTCTGTTCGGACCTGCCGGTGGGGGTCTACTCCGCCGGGCTCAAAAGGCGTGACACGGAGCATGCCGTGATCGTGGCCGGTATCCAGTCGGTCTACAAGCGGGCGTGCGAACTCGATGCGTTTGATCTGGTGCTGGTCGATGAATGCCATCTGATCCCCGCCGATGGCGAAGGGATGTATCGGCAGTTCCTGGCCGACGCCCGGATCATCAATCCTCACGTTCGCGTCGTGGGATTTACAGCTACGCCGTTTCGACTGGATGCCGGTCCGATCTGCCGGGAGGACCATTTCCTGAATGCGGTCTGCTACGAAGTCGGTGTCCGTCAGCTGATCGCCGATGGCTTTCTGTCGCCACTGATCTCGAAGGCCGGGTTGGCGAAAGCCGACACGTCGCAACTACATGTGCGGGCCGGAGAGTTCGTCGCCAGCGAAGTCGAACAGACAATGGACGACTCCGAACTGGTGGAGTCTGCCTGTGCTGAGATCGTCGATGCGACCAGAGAGCGGAATGCCGTGCTGATCTTCGCCAGCGGAGTGAAGCACGGACGGCATGTCTGCCAGGTGCTGGCGGAGAAACACGGCATCGAGTGCGGGTTCGTCTGTGGTGAAACGCCGGATGCCGAGCGGGATGAACTGCTCGCCCGGTTTCGGGGTGAACCGGATGGCTTGTTTCCTCGAGCCCCGCTGAAGTTCCTGTGCAACGTCAACGTCCTGACAACCGGGTTCGATGCCCCCCACGTTGACTGCGTGGTGCTGCTGCGACCGACGCTGTCGCCTGGGCTGTACTACCAGATGGTCGGGCGTGGGTTCCGGCTGCACTCGGGCAAGGTGAACTGCCTGGTCCTCGACTATGGCGGCAACGTCCTGCGGCATGGTCCCGTCGATCAGCTGCTTCTGAAAGACAAGGCAAGGCTCGGTGAAGGAGAAGCCCCCGCCAAGGAATGTCCGAACTGCCGGGCACTGATCGCCCCCGCCTACTCTCACTGCCCACAGTGCGGATTCGAGTTTCCGCCACCTGAGCGGAAGAAGCACGATGCCCAGGCGTCCCGCGCCGGTGTCCTGGCCGGACAAGCGACCGATACCGAGTTCGAAGTCCGCGACATCACCTACAGCGTCCACACCAAGAAGGACGCCGACGAATCGGCTCCCAAGACACTCCGTGTCGACTACCGCCTCGGTCTCGACTACTGGGTCAGCGAATGGATCTGCCTGGAACACACCGGCTGGGCCCGTCGCAAGGCGGAGCAATGGTGGAAGGCCCGCTCGCCCGACCCGGTGCCCGATTCCGCACAACGCGCTGCGGATCTCGCCGAAGCCGGGGCACTCGCTCCCACCGAATTCGTCACCGTCCGCTCCGTCGCCGGGGAGAAATTCGAACGCATCCTCCACAGCAAACTCGGACCGAAGCCGGAACCGTGTGCGATCTACACGGGTGTCAATCTCGACGACGTACCGTTCTGAGGTGGCGATGCCCAACCGCTGGACTATGGGTGTTCAAGAGTGTTCGTTCTGCGGAGCCTCATTGAGGTTCGGCGGCGACGCTCACGAGTGCGGAACCCGGAACACCTGTATCGAATTCAACCTCGCGACCACGGATGAGCAGAAGGCACTGCTCTCGGAGACGGTCCGCAAGATCTATGGCATCGACGAGGACCAGTGGTACGCCGGGCGACCGCACTACCGCGAGATGGTCATGCGGCATCGCAATACACAGAAGGGGTAAGCCATTGGCTCGTGTACTTGTCATCGGAGATTCACATTGCCCCGGCATGCGGACGGGCTACGTCGACTTCCTGAAGCGTGTGGCCGACAGCTATTCGGTCACGCGGGTCGTGCATATCGGCGATCTCGTGGACTGGGCCTCGATCTCGTACCACGAGAAGAGTCCGTCATTGCGGAACGCTTCGCTGGAGTACGCCAAGGCCCGACGCCAGGTGGCCACCCTCACCAAAGCGTTCCCCAAGGCCGACTGGTTGATCGGCAATCACGATGCTCTGACCGAACGCCAAGCAGTCACAGCGGGGCTCCCGCCCGAGTTACTGAAAGACTACGCCGACATGTGGAACGTCGGCTGGTCGATCCATCCCCGGTTCTCGAAGCTGATCATTGACGGCGTGATCTACTCACACGGCGACAGCGGTCGAGCCGGGCAAGACGCTGCATACCAGCAGGCGAAAGACAACTTCCGCTCCACCGTCATCGGTCACTTTCACAGCCAGGCCGGTGTCCGCTGGTGGGCCAATCCCGAGTTCCGCGTCTTCGGCCTCTCGGTCGGCTGCGGTATCGACGCCGCCCGCCTGCAGTTCGACTACGGCCGCCGCTTCGCCCACAAGCCCATCCTCGGCTGCGGTGTCGTCATCGGCGGCAAACAAGCCTATTTCGAACCGTGGCTGCTCCGCAGCCGTTAACTCTCACCCTTTGAATAGGAGTCCCATGAGCCTGCTTGCTGCCCTGACCAAACTCGTCGATGACCAACTCGCCCAGGAAGGGATCACTCCTGACCTGCTGGCGATGATCGACCTCTCCGTCGCCCACAGCCCCGTGATCCCGTTCGCCGGTGGCACACTCGATAACGCTGTCGATGTCCGAGCATGGGGCTTCGTCCCCGATGACGATACGCCCAGCCGATTCGAGGTTCTGCACTCGGCAGTCCACAACCCCGTCACTCCCGACTCACTCAAAGTTATGCGTGCCCGCTACCTGCTGGCCCGCGAAGCCCACTACGCCCCGATGTACGCCACCCTCTTTGGAGAAACTGATGCTGACGACTCTGACCCGAGTGCAATCTGTGGAGATTCAAGTTCGGAAGACCACCACGCAGACGGTAGTCCCACTGATCTACGTGGCGGCTCCATATTCGGAACCTGACCCGGTCGCCAATACGAAGCATGCAATCCGGATCGCTGATGCTCTGCTCACAGCCGGGTTCACCCCACTCGTCCCGCACCTCACCATGCTCTGGGACATCGTCTCGCCCAAGTCGTACGAAGAATGGCTCGACTACGACCGCGAGCTGTTAGCCCGCTGCGATGCAGTTCTCCGTGTGCCGGGCTACTCCGTCGGAGCCACCCGTGAGACCAAGTTCGCCAAATGGCTCGACATCCCCGTCATCCGCCCGAGTTCCGCTTCACCAGAGGACTGCGTCCGAGCCGCTCTCAACTGGCAGGTGTTTGGATGATTTGTTCGTTGTGCCTCAACCGCCCCTGTGACGACGGCGACTCCATCGGCAGTCGCCAGGGGCTGTGCCAGGACTGCTGGGAGGCCGCGTGTTCGGCCTCCTGGTGGGATGCCGTGGCTGCACTTCCTACTTTGGAGGAACTCACCTTGTTAACTGAGCATGATCTCCCGCGTCTGCGGGACGCTGATCCGCCCGATCAGAACCCGAAGGATCGGGCCTCTGCACACAAACCCCCGCTGCACCTGATCCCGCCATCGGCGGAGATCCTAGAAGCGGTTGTCATGGGACTCGGAGCCCGCAAATACGGGCCGTACAACTGGCGGACCGCACCGATCCGGGCCACGGTCTACATCGCAGCTGCGAAGCGACATCTCGCCCAGTGGCTGGATGGGCAGGACGACGATCTGGAAAGTGGTGTCTCGCATCTGGCCCATGCCCGGGCCTGTCTGGGCATTTTGCTTGATGCACAATCGCTGCATTGCCTGAACGATGACCGGCCACCCGCTGGGGCGGCGGGACGCTTGATGACTTTGTATTCCCAGCGTCAGGAGCCGGTTGCATCGTGATCGAACTGCCTCAGCCGGTATCGCCTCTCGAAGCCGCTCGCGAGTACGTGCGCCGGGGCTGGCGCGTCGTGCCGATCCCGTTCAAACGGAAAGGAGCGAAGATCGACGATTGGGGCAAGATGACGCTGACCGAAGCCGACCTCCCTGCCTACTTCGACCAACCCGCGAACATTGGCCTCATTCTTGGTGAGCCATCAGGTTGGCTGGTGGATATCGATCTCGACTGTCCCGAGGCGATCGAGATCGCAGAGCAATACCTGCCGCCAACGCCAGCGGTGACCGGACGACCGAGCAAGCCCCGGTCGCACTACTAGTCTGTCTATCGTTAAATGTCAGTCTCCGCTACTGTTCAGTTTTACAGCATGTTGCGGAATCGTTTCAGGGATGACCGGGGAGGCCAGGATG